>JAEXYH010000004.1 GCA_023451735.1 Pseudomonadota bacterium
AAACCCAGAGACCTAACCGGAGCCCGGTCCCAATCAGCATCAGCCAATCTGTCATGGTTTTCATCAGAACGAAGAACATCGTCGCTAGCAGCGCCGCCGCCCTCGTCAGTGAGCGGGTTATAAATCCACACACCCAAAAACGTCAACAGGCTAATTTCATAAATCTGCAAAAATTTGATAAGTTGTTGAAATTAAAGAATTTATTTGAATTCTGTCACGACGCGAACTCAAATCCCGTATTTTGACGCCGCCCAAGCCCGGCAATAACAAGGATGAAGACCTACATCCCTGGAGCGCCCAAGATCCGGCGGTCTAAATACCTGCGGATTGCCTGAGGTCCCGCTCAGCGCGCTCGATCGCACTCGCATTCAGGACCTTGCGGGAAAGAGCGACCGCTACCGCTCTCGTGCGAAGATTGAACCAGCCTTCGCTACCCTGCCCCGGTGTCTCATAAACATCGAGCTTTTCGTAAAGCTGCTGCAACCGGTTCTGCACGCTGCGGAGCGAAAGGTGCTTGCGCTGGGCGATCGCCTTGTCCGTCAGCCCCAATGCCACATCGACAAGAATTTCATATTCCGCGTCAGTCAGGCCGAGCGAATTGCCAAAACTCTTCTGCTGAATACCGCGTACCTCACGGTCGATCACGCACTGGGATTCAACGAAGACGCTACGCAGCGCAAGTTTCAACCGTTCTTCAGAGGCTGACTTCAGTACATAACCATAGGTCGCTCCCTCCGGAACGATCCGTGCCACGCCGCGCACATAGGCTTCGTCGGAATAGTTCGACCAGAAGAGGATTTTGGTATCCGGACGCTCGCGCCAGATCGTGCGCGCCGCCTCGATCCCGTTACGCTCGTTCATCTGCAAATCCATGACGACATGCTCGACCCGTGATGCTCGCGCCTGCGCTTCGCCTTTCAACCCATTTTCCGCCTCGATCACCAATCCGCATTCGGGCAAAGCTGCGCGGACCGCCTCGTTGAGAAACGTACGGTGAAGGGCATCGTCCTCGACAATCAGGACATCCATCATCGGACCTCCGCCGATACCGCGCGATCGGTCGAAAGGGTCAGCCTCATGCGCGTCCCCCTCCCCTCCCCGCCATGGGCCGGATTGCGGCCGATCTCGAACCGCGCGGCAATCAGCCTCGCACGGGTTTTCATATTGTCTATGCCATGCCCGGCCATTTCCTTCAGGTCGGCAAGACCGCGCCCGTCGTCCTCCACCTCGATGCAGAGTAAATGGCCGATTTTGGTAATTCGCACCATGATGTTGTCGGATTGCCCATGGCGAATCGCATTATTCACCGCTTCCTGAACGATGCGAAACAGCGCCACCGCCACAGTAGGGTTGAGATCACGCAGGCTGTCGCCGCTATCGTCGATCATCGTCCATTCGATCGGCTGTCCGCTTTCCCGGACTGACCGTTCCAGATGGTTTTCTATTGCCTCGGCGACGCCGAAAAGCTGCAGCACGGTGGGCTTGGCTTCCTCGATGATCTGACGAAGGTCGTGCATGCATTGCTGCATCGACCGACAGAGCGGCTCCAGTGCTTCGCCGGACACGACGGGCATAGCCGTCAAACGCTCCATGCGACGCGTCAGCCGCGTCAGATCGGCAAGCGTCTGATCGTGCAGGTCCATGCCGATCCGCTGGCGTTCAGCTTCCAATGCCTCGGTCAACTTCAGAGCACCGGAGCGCAGGCCCTCTTCCCGGGCGCGGGCTTGCGTTTCGATGACGGCGGAGCGCTTCGCCTGCTCTGCCGCGCGCAACGCGAAGAAATAGGGCGCCAGAAGATCGGCCACTGCACGGGCGTTTTCGACGTCTTCCTGCGTATAGAGGTCATGCTGCTGGCTGGAGCAGCTCAGTGCGCCGATCACGTCGCCCTGAACTTTGAGCGGGACATGCAAGCGGCTGCGCAGGGAGAGCTCGATGATCGGGCTCGAAAACGCACCTTCGAAATGGAAACGCGGGTCGGTGCAGGCGTCGGCCGAAAGCAGGAAATCCACCTCGCCTGAAAGCAGGGTGCGGATAGGGCTACCGGTCAGCAGCGCCGGCGGATGCTGGCTCCAGGCCGTATCAAGTCCGCTCTCATAGGCAATATGATATTTGCCATCCAGCATCTTGATACAGACGTCGAGATGGTCGTGCGGAATGATATGGCTGATCTCTTCGGCCACCGCCTTGATGATCGAATCGAAATCGAGCTGGCCCGCCAGCAGCCGGGAGATCCCGAGATAGCGGTCGAACAGCGAATTGCGCGCCGTATTGAGCATGTGCGGACCTCCTCCGAGTCCTAAGGCTAATTAAGCGTCAGCTTTACCTTCAAGTCTTGCGGGAACCCGCAGATATTGCGCGAAAGCCCGCAGAAAGCGTGCTTGGATGCGCCTGTACTTTGTCAAAAATCTCCTCCATTCTCGATCTACTGAGCAAAAGGGGCTCAGGGCAATCATTATCTCCGGAACAACCGTTGAGGAGCGGCCCGGACGATATGCAGGGAGCTTTTGGGAGGAAATCATGACTATCAGAACGATGCTGGCGGCATCCGTCGCAGTCGCGTGCCTATGTGGGTCAGCGCTCGCCGATACGTCTTCGAAGAAAATCGCTTTGTCTAACAACTACGCCGGAAATTCCTGGCGCCAGGCAATGCTGACGAGTTGGGACAAGATCACCAAGGAAGCCGTGTCGAAGGGCGTCGTCGCAGCCGCTGACCCGTTCACCACTGCTGAAAACCAGGCGACCGAACAGGCCGCACAGATCCAGAACATGATCCTGCAGGGTTATGATGCGATCGTTATCAACGCTGCTTCGCCGACCGCGCTCAACGGTGCAATCAAGGAAGCCTGTGATGCCGGCATCACCGTCGTATCCTTCGACGGTATCGTCACCGAACCTTGCGCCTGGCGCATCGCCGTCGATTTCAAGAAGATGGGCGAAAGCCAGGTCGATTACCTCGCCAAGAAGCTGCCCAAGGGCGGCAACCTGCTCGAGATCCGCGGTCTGGCCGGCGTTTCGGTTGATGACGAGATCCATGCGGGTATCGCAGCCGGCGTCGCCAAGAACCCGCAGTTCAAGATCGTCGGTTCGGTGAACGGCGATTGGGCTCAGGACGTTGCCCAGCGCGCCGTCGCTGGAATCTTGCCGAGCCTGCCGGAAGTGGCGGCCGTCGTCACCCAGGGTGGTGACGGTTACGGTGCGGCGCAGGCCTTTGCAGCTGCCAAGCGCCCGACACCGACCATCGTCATGGGTAACCGCGAGGACGAACTCGTCTGGTGGAAACAGCAGAAGGATAAGGACGGTTACGAGACCATGTCGGTCTCCATCGCTCCCGGCGTCTCGACGCTCGCCTTCTGGGTGGCGCAGCAGATCCTCGACGGCAAGGAGGTTAAGAAGGACCTTGTCGTGCCGTTCCTCAGCATCGATCAGGCAAGCCTGGAAGACAGCCTGAAAAACACCCAGAAGGGTGGGGTGGCGAATGTCGAATATTCGCTCGAAGACGCCCAGAAGGTGATCGACGCGAAGTAGCGTCGCCTCCCGCGTGCCCGGGGCGCGGCCTTTTCCGCTGCGTCCCGGCATGACCTTTGCCATTACAGAACAATAGCGATTGCATGACGGAAACCTTGAAACGAGAAGAGGTTGTGGCCGCGCGCGGCATCAAGGTGACGTTCGGGGCCGTGAAGGCGCTCGACGGCGCCGACCTCGTGATCCATGCCGGAGAATGTATCGGATTGGTTGGTCACAATGGCGCCGGCAAGTCCACCATCGTCAATGTCATCAATGGGGGCTTGAGCCCGCATGACGGTTCGCTCAGCTACAGCGGCAACGAGAGCCACGGAATATCCGCCGCCCGCGCTAACGGCGTGCGCTGCGTTTTCCAGGAATTGTCCCTCTGCCCCAATCTGACGGTTGGTGAAAACGCCCGCATCATGCATGCGGAGCTCAAGGGGTGGAACTGGCGCGGCCGTGCGCTTTCACTGGTCGAATCGCAGCTTCGCGACATTTTCCCCGGTCATTCGATCGATTGCGATCTGACCGTCGACGATTTGTCGATCGCCGAGCGGCAGATGGTCGAGATCGCCATCAGCTTTGCCGGCCTTAATCAAAGACCCAAGCTCGTCATCCTCGACGAACCGACATCCTCGCTCGACGCCGGGCTTGCTGCGCAGCTGATGGCCTATATCCGTAAATTCGTGCGTGAGGGCGGTTCGGTTCTGCTGATCTCGCACATTCTCGGCGAAATCCTCTCCACCTCCGACCGTATTGTCGTGATGAAGGACGGCCGCGTGGTGGCTGACCGGGCGGCATCGGAATTCACCACACGCAGCCTCGTCGAAGCGATGGGCAATGTCGTGCGCGAGCAGGAATTTTCACGCGCAGCAACTGTGAGGACGGGCGAACCGGCTCTGTCCATGCCGCCGCGCCGCGGCCATGGGCTTGCGTTTCGGGCATGGCGTGGAGAGATGATCGGCCTTGCTGGCCTCGGTGGCCACGGCCAGACCGAAGCCCTGCTCGACCTCTATCTCGATCGCAACAGCAACTGGTGGCCGACGAAAAGGCGGGAGATCGCCTTTGTTGCCGGCGACCGCAGCCTGAACGGCACGTTCCCGCTGTGGAGCATCCTGAAAAACCTGTCGATCGCCTCGCTCGGCCAGCTTTCGACCAACCGCATGGTCGACCGGGCGCGGGAGGAAACGCTTGGTGCCGGGTGGAAACAGCGGATTGAAATCCGCACGCCCGACATGGGCAACCGCATCCTGTCGCTCTCCGGTGGCAACCAGCAGAAGGTGCTTTTCGCCCGCGCACTGGCAACCACGGCAAGCACGGTGCTGATGGACGACCCGATGCGCGGCGTCGATATCGGCACCAAGCAGGAAGTCTATGGAATCCTCCGTTCGGAAGCGGCGAATGGCCGGACCTTCATCTGGTACTCGACGGAAATGGATGAAATCCGCCTCTGCGACCGGGTTTATGTTTTCCGGGATGGTGCGATTGCGGCCGAACTCGTCGGTGAAGAGATTACCGAAAAGAACGTGCTGGCAGCCTCTTTCCACGAAGGAGACTCCGCATGAAACTCTCCTCCGGCACAATCCGCCTGATCATCCCCGCCGCTTCGCTGGTGCTGCTACTTGCCGCCGTTTTCTATATGCAGCCACGCGCCATGAGCTATACCGGCCTGAACCTTCTGTTCAACCTCGCGGTTCCCATCGCACTGGCAACTATCGCCCAGATGCTGATCATGTCGGTCAACGACCTCGATCTGTCGATGGGTACCTTCGTCAGCTTCTGCGCCTGCGTCGCCGCGACCTTTCTTCAGACGTCACCAGCGCTCGGCATCCTGATTTTACTGGGTGCTATTGCAGCCTACGCCCTCATCGGCGTCGTCATCCACATCCGCGGCCTACCCTCGATCGTGGTAACACTCGGCATGAGTTTCGTCTGGGGTGGCCTCGCCGTCCTGATCCTCCCCTCCCCAGGCGGTACCGCACCGACATGGGCACGATGGGTGATGACGGCTAAACCGCCGCTTTTGCCGGTCGCGATCATCGCCAGCATCCTCATCGCCACCGTCACCCATTACATCGTCATGCGCTCCTCCTTCGGCGTGCTGATGCGCGGCGTCGGCGGCAATGATCGCTCGGTAGAGCGGGCCGGCTGGTCGGTGGTCGGCATCAGGGCGGCCACCTACGCACTTGCCGGGTTATTCGCGATCCTTGCCGGAATAGCCCTGGTTGGCCTCACGACATCCGCCGATGCCAATATCGCGCTTCGCTACACGCTTCTGTCGATCGCCGGTGTCATTCTCGGCGGCGGACAATTCGTCGGCGGCAAGGTTTCACCAATCGGGGCTGTCATCGGCGCATTGACGCTTACGCTTGCCGGTTCCTTCCTGTCCTTCATGCGCATTTCGCCCGATTGGCAGATCGGTGCCCAAGGCGCGATCCTGATTGTCGTTCTGGCCCTGCGCCTTGCCCTCAACCGTCTCGAAAAGCGGGAGAAGAGCCAATGACACTGCATCGTTTTCTCATGGCCAAACCGTGGATCTGGTCTTTCGCCGCAACGATCATCGTGTGGATCGTCACGGTACTCTTCACCGGCGGCGCCAGTTCCTTCGGCCTGTCGCAGGCCGCTCTCACCTTTGCTGCGTTTTCGGTCGTCGTCGGTATCGGCCAGATGTTCGTCATCACGCTCGGGCCGGGCAATATCGATCTTTCGGTACCTGCGACCATGACCCTGTCGGGAACCCTTGCCCTGAAACTGATGGACGTGCAGGACGGCATGATCGTCGTCGGGCTACTCGCCTCGATCGGCATTGGGCTTATCATCGGGCTCGGCAACTATGTATTGATCAAGGCACTGCGCATTCCGCCTATCATCGCGACCCTGTCGATGAGCTTCATCGTCCAGTCGGTGGCTATCTGGAGCAATCGCGGCCTGCGCATCAAACCTCCTGAAACACTGGCGAGTTTTGCGACATCGGGCCTGTTCGGCATCCCCAATGTCGCACTGGTGGCGCTGACCCTCTCGGTGGTCGCCTGGGTTCTTCTTGAAAAATCCATCTACGGACGCTGGATTTCAGCAATCGGCCAGAGCACGTTTGCTGCCCGCATGGCCGGTATCCCGGTCGATGGCACGCGGCTCGTCACCTATATGCTTTGCGCCGTTCTGGCCTCGGTCTGCGGTTATCTGCTGGCGAGCTTTTCCGGCGGCGCGGCGCTCAACATGGGGTCCGAATACCTGCTGATGTCGATCGCTGTCGTGGTGATCGGCGGAACAGCGGTTGCCGGCGGCAATTCCAACATACCCGGCATATGGGGCGCCTCGCTTTTCATGTTTCTGGTGGTCTCGATGCTCAACACCTACGGCTTCGGTGCCGGTTTCCGCCTCATTCTCACAGGGCTCATCATCATCGTCGTCATTCTGCTTGCCGGCGGCCGGCAATCGCTTCGCTAGCCGCAGATAGCCAAAACAACATCAATCGGATGCAATGCCATGTCACAGACCTCATCCATCTACGAAATCCATGATGACCGCTTCCGGTTTCTGATCGTCCCGTCCTCTCCGCTGGACGAGCTTTATTCCGAATGCCGCTGGGCGGAAGGACCGGTGTGGTTTGCCGATCAGGGATGCCTGATCTGGAGCGACAATCCCAACGAACGCATGCTGCGCTGGGTCGAGGGCGGCGGTGTTTCGACCTTCCGTAGCCCGTCCAACTTCTCCAACGGCAACACCAGAGACCGGCAGGGCCGGTTGGTAACCTGCGAACACGGCACCCGCCGCGTCACCCGATCCGAAATCGACGGCTCGATCACCGTCCTTGCCGACAGCTATCAGGGCAAACGGCTGAACTCGCCCAATGACGTCGTGGTGCGTTCCGATGGCAGCGTCTGGTTCACCGACCCGACCTACGGCATCATGTCCAACTACGAGGGTTATCGCGCCGATCCGGAACAGGAAACCCGCAACGTCTATCGGCTCGATCCGAAAACCGGCACGCTGGATGCCGTCGTCACCGACTTCGGCCAACCGAATGGCCTAGCCTTCTCACCGGATGAAAGCATCCTCTATGTGGCGGACTCTTCTTCCAGCCACGATCCCAGCCGGCCCCGCCATATCCGTGCCTTCGACGTGGTCGATGGGCGCACGCTTACAAACAGCCGGGAACATTGCACCATCGATGCCGGCCTACCGGACGGCTTTCGTGTCGATGTCTACGGCAACATCTGGACCAGCGCCGGCGATGGCGTGCATTGCTTCGGGCCTGAGGGAAAACTGCTCGGCAAGATCCTGATCCCGCAAACGGTCGCGAACGTCACCTTCGGCGGTCCGAGGCGCAACCGCCTGTTCATCACCGCGACCAAATCGCTCTACGCCGTCTATACGGCAACGATCGGCACGTCACTCGGATAGCGCTCTACCTGTCAGCCGCCACACTTCGCCCCGCAGTCCCAATTCTCGAAAGCAGGATAACGGGAAGAACACTGATCGCGACGATGGCAAGCGCCGCGATCGACGCCTCCTCATAGGTCCCGCGAGCCGCCTCGCCGTAGAGATGCGTGGCGAAGGTTTCGACGTTCAGCGGGCGCAGGAGAAGTGTCGCCGGCAATTCCTTGATGCAATCGACGAAAACCAGCAGGGCTGCCGCCGAGATCGCGGCCTTGGACAGCGGCAGATGCACATGCCGGAATGTGCCGGAGGGAGATTGCCCGAGCGTGCGCGATGCATGATCGAGCGACATGGGAATGCGTGACAGCCCGGCTTCAATACCTCCCGCAGAAATTGCCAGGAAGCGCACGGTCAATGCGTAGACCACGGCCGCACCCGATCCCATGAACAGGAGCCCGGTCGAGATACCGAACCAGTCAAGCGCGGTACGGTCGATAAAGCGATCGAAGCCGGCAAGCACGATCAGCACACCGATGGCCACAACGGTACCGGGCGCCGCATAACCCACGGTCGACAGTCGAAGCAACATGGCCGATGTCTTGCCGGGACGTAGCCGGGTGACGTAGGCGACGACGAGCCCGAGCGAAACGGTGACGACAGTCGCCAATGTCGCGATAGTGACCGTGCTGATCGCCTCGTTGAGAAGGCGTGGCGAGAGGCCGGCAAACTGGTAGCGTTTCCACGCTTCGGTGCTCAGATAGATGGCTGGAGCAACAAAGCCGAGCAGAATAGGAACAGACCCCAGAAACAGGAAGAACAGGCCCTTCGCCGGGTTTACCTCTTGCGGCGTAAACCCACGGCCGCGGCGGGCATCCGTCGCGTAACGCTGTTTTCGCCGCGCCCAGCGCTCGACCGCCACAAGCGCAACCACGATCAACAGCAAGGCCAGCGCAATCTGCGAGGCGCCCGGCAGATCGGTGCGGGTGATCCATGTCGTGTAGATTGACACGGTCATGGTGCGAACACCGAGAAACTCGGCAGCGCCGACATCGTTCAGCGTTTCCATCAGCGCAAGAGCAATGCCGACAGCCACAGCAGGCCGCGCCAACGGCAGCGCGACACGCCAGAACACCGCGCGACGGGAAATGCCGAGCGTGCGGGCGGCATCGACAAGATTGCCCGATTGAGTGAGGAACATCGCCCGTGTGGGAATGTAGACATAGGGGTATAGCACGAAGCCGAGCAGCAGGATGCAGCCTGTCATCGAGCGGATATCCGGCAGCCGGAATTGTCGAGGGCTTTCATAACCCAATACCCATCGGATCGCCCCCTGCACCGAGCCGATCGGGTGCAGGATGTCGAGATAGGCATAGGCAATAATATAGGTCGGCACGGCAAGCGGCAGCAGCAGAGCCCATTCGAGCAGGCGCCGTCCTGGAAAGTCATAGGCGGTCACCAGCCAGGCAGTGGTGGTGCCGAGCATCGCCGTGACGATGCCTACGCCGACCAGCAGAATGACTGTGTCGCGCAATGAAACCGGAAGGATGCTGGAAAAAAGATGCGCCCAGAGGCCGGTGGAACCCTTCAGCGCCTCCAGAGCCAGACCTGCCACAGGTAAAACGACGATCAGCGCGGCAATGGCGGAAAGGACCAGCCAGTTTCTGCCGGAACGACCAGCATGACTGACGACCGATGGGCCGGCGACCGATTTGCTGGCAGGCATAGGCATATCCATGAGATGACGGATGGAAGGCGCCTCGGTTGTCGAAGCGCCTTCGGCATTGATTAATTGTCGAAGCTAACCTTGTCGACCAGTTCGCTCGCCTGCTTGCGATGGCTGACGATTTCGGAAAGCGGCTTGTTGTCGATCTTCAGTTCACCGAAAGAGGCGATGATCGGATCGGCGGCAACGCCGGCCTTGACCGGGTATTCGTAGTTGGCTTCGGCATAGATCTTCTGGGCTTCGTCGGAGACGAGATATTCCAGGAATTTCACGGCTTCGGCCTTGTTCGGCGAATTCTTGGCAACGGCTGCACCGCTGATGTTCACCTGCGTGCCGCCATCCTTGAAGGTCGGCAGAACCACTTTGATGGCCTCGGCCCACTTGACCTGTTCCTCGCCACCCTTGCCGGACTTCATCAGGCCGACATAGTAGGAGTTGGCGATACCGATATCGCAAATGCCACCGAGAATATCCTTGGCCGCATCGCGGTCACCGCCTGCAGCCTTGCGCGCCAGATTGGCCTTCACGCCGGTCAGCCACTTTTCGGTTTCCTCGGCACCGTAATGAGCGATGTAATCGGCAAACAGCGCGGTATTGTAGGGGTGCTGGCCAGACCGGATGCAAACCTTACCCTTCCACTTCGGATCGGCGAGATCCTCGTAGTTGAAGGCAGCAAGGTCGAGATCCTTGGCCGCGTAAAGCACGCGGGCACGATAGGAGAGGCCGAACCAATGTCCCTTGCCGTCCCGCAGCTCGGCCGGAACTGCATCGTTCAGCACCGAAGATTCGATCGGCTGGGTCACGCCTTTTTCGGCAAGATCGACAAGATTACCCGCATCGACCGCCATCAAGATGTCAGCCGGCGAACTTGCCCCTTCAGAGGCAACACGTTCGGCCAGGCCATCCTTCAGGAATACCGTGTTGACCTTCGTACCGGTCGACTTGGTATAGGCTTCCAGAAGCGGAGCGATCAGCGCCGGCTCGCGTGTCGTATAGACATTGATCTCGGCAGCCGACGCGAGCGACGGAGCCACAAACATCGAGGTAGCCAACAGTGCGGAAGTGAGGAAAGCGTGCGAGTTCATGGTACTCCCCCTTTGGAACGGACACGCCATGCTTCGAGCAGTTCTTGACTTGATAAGTCAAGTTTAAAATCGCAACCCGAAATACTCATCACGCGGAATTTATCAAGACAAAGAAGCAGAATGCATCCATAGGGTGCATTAAAAGAAAAGAACTCGCTCCGGCGCGATCGAAATCCGTACCTTTTCGGTTCCCTCGGGCAGACGGTCCAAAGCCATCGCCCTCAGCGGCGTTTCCAGCCCTTCCACCTGCAGCAGAATTTGCTCTGTTTCACCGTGAAAGATCCGTTCCCGGACGCATGCGGCGATATTACCCTCATCGAGGGAGACCGAGATCGCCTGCGGCCGGATGTGGAGCATGGCTGGGCCTTCATCACCACTCCCGCCGTATCGCGGAAAGCGGCCAATTGCGGTCTCGACATGGTCACCCTTGCAGATGCCCGGAACCTTGTTGGAACTGCAAAAGAAGTCTGCCGCATAAGCGCTCGCTGGACGATCGTAGAGATCATAGCCAGATCCAGCCTGAACGATCTCGCCCGCGCGCATCAGCACCACACGATCGCCCGCGGACAAAGCTTCCTGTGGGTCATGAGTGACCATGATGACGGTGGTATCGAGCGATTTCAGAAGTGACAGCGTCTCGGCACGTACCTGTCCGCGCAGCCCCTGATCCAGATTGGAGAAGGGTTCGTCCATGAGAACGATGCCGGGTCTCGGCGCGAGCGCCCGTGCAAGCGCCACACGCTGTTGCTCTCCGCCTGACAACGTATGTGGAAAGCGCTCAAGAAGATGCTCTATGCCGACACGGCGGATAACGTCTTCGGCATTGGACAGGGTGTCCGCCCTTGGATGCCGTTTCAGGCCAAAAAGGATGTTATCGCGGACGCTAAGATGGGGGAAAAGTGCGTAATCCTGGAAGACGAATCCAACACCGCGCATCTCCGGCTCGACGAAATGTGCGCCATCAACCTCGCGACCATCAAGAAAAACGCGGCCAGAATCGACGGTCTCAACCCCTGCGATGATTCGCAACAAAGTAGACTTGCCGCAGCCGGAATGACCGACAAGTGACACGACCTCACCCCTGGCGACGTCGATTGATATGCCGCTGACCGCAGGTGTAGCCCCGAATGAGCGACCGACATTGATGAGTTGCAGCGCGATATCTTGCTTCATGGCGTTTCCGTCCCCTGTAGCGCGGGAAACTGCCATAGCACTCTGGGAGAGTGAAGTGTGTACCGATCACGATGAGGCGAAATCAATGCGCCGTCCTGTGCTTCCGCCACCAGCAACGGCAGAAATCACGGTTTCAAAGCAAGGATAGCTCTCTCGGAGCACGGGCGTATCTGTTTCGGCAAAAAGCGACCGGACATCCGTCCGATCGCGTCGTCTTTCATCTCACCGGCGTCTGCTGGTTTTCACTTCTTGACCGCTTCGACGTCGATGTCGAGCGCGATATCCGGGCCGATGCCGAAGTCGGCCATCTTGGCGATGCCGAAGTCAACGCCGTTGAACGAACCGGTTGCGGAAAAGCCGGTCTTGATCGTGTTTGCATCCCATGGCAGCGGGGATTCCGCATTCCACGTGACATCGAGAACGACCGGCTTGGAGGTGCCGAGCAGGGTCAGATCGCCGGTTACCTTGGCGGTCTTGTCGCCGGTCTTTTCGATCGAAGTGCTCTTGAAAGTGATCTGCGGGAATTCTTCTGCATTCAGGAAGTCCGGGCTTTTCAGGTGGGTATTGCGCTTTTCATCGTTGGTGTCGATGCTTGCTGCTTCGAGTGCAATTTCCACCGTGCTCTTCGTGACATCGTCCTTATCGAAGGAGATGGTACCGGACACAGCCTTGAACGCGCCATGGGCCTTGGCCCAGCCTGCATGGCTGGTCTTGAAGCCGACCCATGCATGCGTCGGATCGATTTCGTAGCTGTCAGCCGCAAATGCAGCACCGGTCATGAACATACCGGCGATGGCAGTAGCGAAAATCAGGCGTTTCATGGTTTCTCCTTTTGAGATGCCCGTGATGGGCGATTGTGCCCGGCAAGCCGGATTGGTGATATTTAACCGTTCGCCAGGACAGCGATAACGATGGCCACGATCGCCGGAACCGCCGTCAGCGCTCCGATTATCAGGGGACGCAGAAAACGGGACAAAGCCATGAACCCGATCTTGCACCAGCTGAGAACTGCGAAGACAGCGACCGGCAGAACCGACAGAATGAGGGCAGCAGGCGATGCGCTCGGCGAGAGCAATACGGTCATCGTGATACCCATCGCAGCCGTCCAGATGAAGGAAAGCGCCGCAAAGCCCTTAAGATCGAAAGCGGTGTCATCGCCACGGATATAGGCAATGTAGCGAACCAGCAGCCAGCCACCGAACAACGCAGCAAGCGCACCGTTCATCTGCGCCATGCCGATATAACCGCCCATGATCGCAGTCAGAGCAGTTCCAATGGCAGTGGCAAGCAGCGCGGCAGGTAGGGCTGCCGATGATGTTTTTTGAGCGCGCTGGCCTGCCACGGTCGCGATCTCAATTGCGATAACGGCGAGCACTACGGCAAGGGTAGTTGCTTTGGTGGCGTTGGCGGCGAGGACGTTTCGCCCCAGCCACCAGGCGGGTGCGGCCAGCGATACGACGCCGACCAGCGCGATGATCCAGCGGTTTGCAAACTGCTGCAACAGAACGCCGAGGATAGCGAAAATAACGCCGCCGATGATGAGCAGCAATGGCAACTTCTGTTTCGCGGCAATCGGCGGGAACGGCGGAAAGCCTTCGATCGATACGCTCGCCAGGGCACCTGCGACGGGTATCAGCAGCGCGGTCAGCAGAATGCCTGCAGTGTTCGTCCCTTTGCCGGCCAGAGCAATGACCACACCAAGAACAAGCGGCAAAAGGACGGTGGTGAGAAGGATTTGTGTCAGCATGCGTATCAATCCTGATGTTCGCCTGATGGCGGGAGAAATGCCGTGGGCGGCCTTCTGCTCTCGCTTAGATCGTGGCCAAAGCCGGGGGGAGACAGCAGATCCCCGAACTCCAGAGCCGGGCCAACAGGAATGATCCCTGTCGGGTTGAGGCTTTCGATCGAGTAATAGCCGCGCTTGATGTGATCGATACTGACTGTCTCTGCGATGCCCGGCGTGGACAGCATTCGGCGCAGATAGAGGCTAAGATTGGTGTAATCCGAAATCCGACGCAGATTGCATTTGAACAGGCCGTGATAGGCCGCATCGAAACGGACCAGCGTTACGAAAAGGCGAATGTCGGCTTCCGTCAGATGCTCGCTGACAAGGAACGTCTTGGCCTTCAGCAAGCCTTCCAGTTCGTCGAGCATCCCGAATACATCATGAAAAGCCTCTTCATAGGCTTCCTGTGTCGTGGCAAAGCCCGTGCGATAGACACCGTTGTTGAGGCGCGGATAAATGCGCTCATTGAGAGCGTCGATCTCGACCCGGAGAGTTTCGGGATAAAGGTCGACGCTTTCGTCTGCGAGGGAGCCAAAGCCACTGTTGAACATGCGAAGGATATCGGCAGATTCGTTGTTGACGATCGTGCCGGTCTTTTTGTCCCATAGGACAGGAACGGTGGCGCGGCCGGTGATATGCGGATCGACCCGGGTGTAGAGTTCATGCATGTAACGGGCGCCGTTGACGACGTCTTCATTCGCACCCGGATAGGTACCGAACCGCCAGCCCTCTTTCGTCAGCGCCGGCTCCACCACGGAGACGGAAACAAGATCGTCCAGCTTCTTCAGCTTTCGGCCAATCAATGTTCGCGAAGCCCAGGGGCAGATCAGTGCGACGTAGAGGTGGTAACGATCGGCTTCAGCCGCGAATCCACCTGCTCCTGTCGGACCGGCAGCCCCATCGGGCGTGATCCAGTTCCTAAAACTGGATGTCTGGCGCACGAAGCCGCCCTTGGCATCCTTTGCCTGCACCGGTTGCCAGTCAGCTGTCCATTTGCCGTCTACGAGCACGGTCGTCTTCCCAACATTATCAAACCGACGAAATGAAGCCGTCATCGGCCTCACTATGCATTCACCCCACGAGCATGATAATTGAGCTTTTAGGAATTACAGATCACACTGACAGAGTGAAATAGCCATGCTGGATCGTATCGCCGGAATGGAGGTTTTCTCCAAGGTTGCCACTACCGGAAGCCTGTCCGGGGCCGCGCGTGCGCTTGGCATGTCGCAGACCATGGCGACCAAACATATAGGCGCGCTTGAAGGCCGGCTTGGCGTGAAGCTTGTGCATCGCACCACGCGCAAAATCACGCTCAACGAAGCGGGCCGCCGTTACCTGGAAAGCGTCGAGCGCATTCTTTCCGAACTCTCGGAAGCCGATGCAATGGCCGCCGCCGAGCGGATGGAGGTTGGCGGAACGCTTCGTGTCAATGCACCGGTTTCTTTCGGTGTCAGGGAAATCGTCCCGCTTTTTGCTGAACTGTCCGACCTGCATCCGGCCTTGAGCGTCGATCTCGGTTTGAGCGATCGTACCGTCGATCTTGTGGAGGAGGGATGGGACGTCGCCATCCGTATCGGCAAGATTGAAGACCAAACGCTGATGGCGCGAAGGATTGCGCGCTGCCGCATGCTCGTGGCCGCCTCCCCCTCATATCTTGCAAAGCACTCGATCCCCACATCCATTTCAGACCTTGGGTCGCACAACTGCCTCGGATACACCTTATCGAGTTCGGTTGGTCCTGATCGATGGCGGTTTGGCCTTGACGGCTCCATCATCGTCCCGGTGACTGGAAATCTCCATGCCAATAACGGTGATGCTCTTGTCGCGGCCGCTTTGGCAAGCCAGGGGATCATTTACCAGCCGACCTTTCTGGTCGGTGACGAAATCCGTGCCGGCAGGTTGGTACCGGTTCCACTCGATCAACAGCTTATGGAACTGCCGGGTGTGTTCGCTATCTATGCAAGCAACCGCCGACCACCGGCGAAAGTGCGGGCGTTTATCGACTTTCTGGCCGGCAAATTTTCTCCCGCTCCCCGCTGGGATCACGATCTGCCGATTGCGATAGAATAATCGTTACGCTTCTTCCGTGCTCGATTGCCCGATAATGCAGATGGCACGCTTACCACGCCTGAACGGCAAAGGCATCAAGAGGGATCTTGAGATAACTCGTCCCGTTGGCTTCCGGGACGGGCATGCGTCCCGCATTCAGGTTGATCTGCAAGGCATGCAGCATCAGGCGCGGAAAGGGCAATGTGGCATCCCGTTCTTTGCGCCGGCGAATAAAAGCCTCCCGTCCTTGCCCGACATGCAGATTTTCTGCTTTCTGCTGCCTGACCGTGCTTTCCCAGACGGCTTCACGACCATCGGGACGGTAGTCATGCCCGGTGAACAACCGCGTATCATCTGGAAGAGCGAGGATTGCCTCGATCGACGACCATAAGCTCTCGGCACTACCGCCGGGAAAATCTGCACGGGCGCTGCCGCTGTCCGGCATGAACAATGTATCATGGATAAACGCAGCATCGCCGACCACGTAAGTGATCGATGCCAGGGTATGTCCCGGAGAATGAATGACCCTGCAGATCATGTTGCCGATCCGAAAGCTTTCGCCATCGGCGAAGAGACGATCCCATTGGGACCCATCCGTCTTCATCTCCGGCATGTTGTAGATCTTCTGCCAGAGCTTCTGGATATCGACCACTTTCGCGCCGATCGCCGTTGGAACTCCCGTCTTTGACTTCAGATAGCTCGCCGCAGAAAAATGGTCGGCATGCGGATGCGTATCGAGGATCCACTGCAACGCAAGCCGCTCGCTCTCGATATAAGAGAGAATTGCATCTGCGCTGGACGTTTTCGTGCTGCCCGACTTCTCGTCGTAATCGAGAACCGGATCGATGATTGCGCAGTGTTTCGTCTCCGGATCGCTTACGACATACTGAATGCTCCCGGTGCGCTCATCATAAAAACCTTTGATCAGAGGGCTTGGGTTCATGATGCAAATTCCGGATGATTAAACAGATAGGCAGTTGCCGGTCTTTTCACCGGCGTTTCCGTCAGGAACAAGATTAACTTGCATAAACCGGCTTTTCCCTGCCTCATCCCTTCGAGGTCGAACTGGAGAGAAACGCGTTATATTGCTGCACGAGAGCCTTCATGGCCTCGTCAACGAACCGGCGATCGATCCCCGGCAAGAATTCGATCCGGCTTCTTCTGCCGTCGGTATGGAGTTGCGCGAACACCTTCCCTTTGCTGTCCTTAAACTGCGTCGGCTCTGAGGGCTGAGACTTTTCCGGCTTCGAAAGCTGATTGAATACAAGCTGGAATCGCTCATCGCTTGCGGACGCCTGGAATGCGGCACCGGCCACCTCAGCCATGGCAGCCGCCCGAGCTGCCTCCGACATCAGCAGTTCACCCAGCTTCATCCACCGATCACGCCCAGCCTTCGGCGCCGCGCCAATCGCCCGAATGAGCGCATCCGGCACGGCCTCGACGACCTGCAGCAGCCGCGACAACTCACTCTTCTGAACTGAGAGTGCTTCACCGATCACCTTGCGTTCAAACCCACCGGCGAGAAGATTCCTGGCAAAAACCGCCCTCTCGATGAACGAGAGATTACGGCGTTCAGCGTTTTCTTTGCCTTGCGCCAAAACCAGCTCGTCATCAGACAACGACCGGATAATGGCCTTCACCTCGATCCCGAGACGCGAGGCGGCCCGAATGCGGCGATGGCCATAAGCCGTCTGGTAGCGGCCCGGCTTGTCCGGATGATTACGCAAAAGCACCGGCACCTGCTGGCCGCTTTCGCGCATGCTGTCGATGAGTGTTGATAGGTCCTCGTCGTCCTGATCGTCCAGCCGCAGCCGATCTTCGACGAAGGACGAATCGATCTTGTCCGGCTGGATCGCGACGACCCGCTCGCCTTCGCTCAGCGCTTGTCGCAAGAGGCGTGCCTCTTCGGCGTCCCGGGTCATGGCATTGAGCGAAAGGCCCATGGCTTTTACCGCGCCGGCAGCGCTACGTGCTGCCGGATTTGCAGTGGAAGTCGGCATTTCAGTTTCCGGCTTCGGTACCGATTGCGCCTCCGGCGCAGGAGCGACGCCGGGTGCAAGCCCGCCTCCGAACAGCGCTCTCAACTCGTTTTTTCGGCTACCTGCCATGATGTAAAACCTTTCCTTCTGTCCTACCGGCCCCAGGCCGCGTGGATCAGAGCCTCCACCTCGCTGTTGACGGCATTCATCGCCTCGACTGCGCGGTCATAGGTTGAGCGTGTAAAGTTCTCGCGTCCGACCTCGTACAAGGTCTGCTTCGTCAGGCCGGCGTCGGAGACAGCCGTGGATTTAAGCATGGGCGCTGTCAGAACCCGATCGCCGAACAGCGAGCGCATAAAACCGACGATCTGCGCCTGCGGCCCGTCATTCGGCTCAAAGCGGGTAACCAAATACCGCAGAAAGTCGAAATTGAGCGTGCCTCCCGCCTCGCGAACCACGGACAGAAGATCGGATGTCATGAAAAGGAACTGATTCATCGACGCGACATCCAGCATTTGCGGATGCACGGTCACGACCACCGAGGTGGACGCACAGAGAGCCGACAGGGTCAGGTAACCAAGTTGTGGCGGGCAGTCGATCACGACGACGTCGTAATCCTGCTCTACCGTCGCCAAAACAGCCTGGATGCGCGCGAAGAAAAGCGGGCCGCTATCCTTGCCGCTCTGTCGGTTTGCCAGCGCCTGAGGTGTTACATGCTCGAATTCCTGCAGCTCGATATTGCCGGGAACGAGATCGAGGCCTGGAAAATAGGTTCCGCGAATGACTTCGGAGAGTGAGCGCTGCTCATCGTCGTAACGGATGGCACCATAAAGCGTGTCATTGCCGGTGAGATCGAGTTCCGGCTGATAGCCGAACAGAGCCGAAAGTGAAGCCTGGGGATCAAGATCGATCGCAAGTACCCGATGTCCCGTCAGCGCCAGATACTGAGCCAGATGGGCAGCGGACGTGGTCTTGCCTGATCCGCCCTTGAAGTTCGTGACCGATATGACCTGAAGATGCTCGTTCCGTGCCGCGTCCCGGCGTGGCAGGTAGGATTGTGCCTTGCCGATATTCCCCTTCGCCGTGGCCTGTTCCGCAAGATGGCTGCGCAGCGCATTGATATCGGAGAGGGAGTAGAAGCGGCGTCCACCTGCACCGGTCTCAGGCTGCGGACCTTCGCCGGCCAACGACAGCTGGCGCAGGTAGCCGTCGGAAACACCGATAAGCTTGGCAGCTTCACCGGAAGAGAAACTACGCAATGTCTTGCTTGCAAGCGGCGGGAAAAGGCGCTCGCGCATTGCCTTGAGCTGCTCGGAAAGCGCGCGCGCATCACTGGCAATGGCTTCATCGGCAAGCTGCCGCGTGTCCCGTGTGATTTCGCCTTTGGGCGCTCTCATTTTCTCAGCCGATCCGGCCATTACCAAAATCTCCCTGATGCTGCCTCGTGATCGAGATCCAGCGTCTTGATCAATGCGGACGCACAACGATCCGACGTCCTGATACGCCGGCGCATCAAAACTACACCCAAATCTCGCGGTTACGCTAAAATTCAAATCAGCCGCACCCAGCCGTTACAAAGTGCTCGCATGAGTGATTCGCGTCAAGGAATTTCTCCCATCGGGAGATTGCTCGCCCCCACAAGGAGTCAGGGCTTCCTCGCACAAGGAACTGGTGAACGGGCCTGCCGTAGTTGCAGCCCTCTTGAAGGCATAGGCACTATAAGATGATCTGATTCGGTCAATCTGAGGTTGGAGACAAGCAATGAAGCCTATCTGGGCGGTCGGACTGATGACCGGGACGGTACTCGATGGCAATATCGACGTCGCACTGATCAAGACGGACGGAGAAAGTGTCGAAACCTTCGGTGCCTATACGCTTGCTCCCTATGCTGAAGAGACCCGCTTGGTGCTGGAGGAGACTCTTCGCCAAGCACGGAACTGGAATTTCGAAGGCCCGGAACCCGTCATTTTCAAGGAAGCGGAGCAGGCGCTGACCCGCGCCCAATCTGCTGCAGTGCTAAGACTTGTCGAAAGCGCCGGACTATCCATGAACGAGATCGGCGTCATCGGTTTCCACGGGCAGACCGTGCTGCATCGCGCCCCTACCAAAGAGCGCTTGGGCGATACACGCCAGCTCGGCGACGGGCAGCTGATGGCCACCATTCTCGGAACCAAAGTCGTCTATGATTTCCGCACCGCCGATGTTCGGGCCGGTGGGCAAGGCGCTCCGCTGGCGGCCATCTACCACACTGCACTCTTGCGCGGCGTGGATCAGAGCGGCGACAGCGCCATCCTCAATCTCGGCGGCGTCGGCAATATTACGTGGTGGGACGGAAAAGATCTGGTCATCGCCTTCGACACCGGGCCGGCCAATGCACCACTCAATGATTTCATCAAGGGGCTTGATCTTGGTGAGATGGACAAAGACGGTAAACTCGGCGCCTCGGGAAAAGTGGATGAAGCACGACTTGAACGGCTTCTGCAACACAGGTACCTGACCGCACCCTACCCGAAATCTCTGGACCGGTTTGATTTTACCTCCGCAATGGCAGAAGGGTTGAATGCCGCCGATGGCGCGGCCACGCTTTCCGCCTTCACCGCGTCTGCCGTTGGCAAAGCGCTCGATCTTCTGCCGAACAGGCCCAGGCGCCTGATTGTCAGCGGCGGCGGGCGGCGAAACCCCACCATCATGTCGATGATTGAAAGCCGGGCCAGCGTTCAGGCTGTCTCCGCCGACACATTCGGCTGGCGTGGCGATGCCGTCGAAGCCGAGTGTTTTGCCTTTCTCGCCGTCCGCACATTGCGCGGATTGCCGATCAGCTTCCCGACGACGACCGGTGTTGCAAAGGCTCAGACCGGCGGGAGGCTTGCCAACCCGTAAGGATCGCCTGTTACATTTCCGCGTCATGCCGGAGACGTGACCGTTGCCAAAAATAAATCGATTTAAAGAGCTTGAGGCATGCGACACATAGTCCTAGTTTCCTGACGATTCTAAACCTGCATCGAGAGGCTTACACATGCAGATCGGAATGATGGGACTGGGCCGCATGGGCGGCAACATGGCACGACGCCTGATGCGTGCGGGCCATGAATGCGTCGCTTATGACGTTAACCCGGCCGCCGTTGAGGCGCTCGTTGGCGAGGGAGCCATCGGCATCTCGTCCATCGAACAGTTCCTTGAAAAACTGACGCCACCCCGCGCCGTCTGGATCATGCTGCCGGCTGCGATCACCCCCGGCATCGTCGACAAGCTGGCGGCTTTCATGCAGCCCGGCGACATCATCATCGACGGCGGCAATTCCAACTATCGCGATGCGGTGGACCAGAGCGCCAAGCTTGCCGACAAGGGCATTTCCTATGTCGATGTCGGCACGAGCGGCGGCGTCTGGGGCCTTGATCGCGGCTTTTGCCTGATGATCGGCGGCCCTGATGAAGCCGTCAAACATCTCGACCCGATCTTCGCAACGCTTGCGCCGGGGGCAGATCTCGATCCTTCCCTTCGTCCCGCCGAACGCGGTTACCTGCATTGCGGTCCGAGCGGTGCCGGCCACTTCGTCAAGATGGTCCATAACGGCATCGAATACGGTATGATGCAGGCCTATGCTGAAGGTTTCAACGTGCTGAAACAGGCGAATGCCGGCCGCGCCCATCGCGAAGCCGACGCGGAAACAACACCCCTTCCGGACAAGCAGTATTATCAGTTCGACATGGATATCGAGGCCATCAGCGAAGTCTGGCGCCACGGCAGCGTTGTTGGTTCCTGGCTGCTCGACATTACGGCTGACGCTTTGAAAGCCGACCCATCGCTGAGCAGTTTCGGCGGACGTGTATCGGATTCAGGCGAGGGTCGCTGGACGATGAAGGCCGCGATCGACATGGGCGTGCCCGTGCCGGTTCTGTCTGCTGCAGTCTTCAGCCGTTTCGACTCCCAGGGCAACGCCGAATACGCCAACAAGATGCTCTCGCTGATGCGCAAATCCTTCGGCGGCCACGTCGAAAAGCCGCATACCAAGTAGACATCGACAAACAATAGTTGACATCATAGTCAATTGTTTGCATGGGTTTCGTAAGGAGCCCATGCAATGACCCAACCGCTTGCACCGCAGGAAAGCGCCGTTCTGGCCTTGATCCGCGAGAACCCTTTCGTAGGTCAGCAGGAAATCGCAACTGCCCTTGGGCTCGCACGGTCCACAGTGGCTGCTCATATCGTTCAGCTGATGAACAAGGGGCATATTCTCGGCAGAGGTTATGTCCTCTCGTCCGAAGCACGGGCGTTCTGCATCGGCGGAGCGGTGCTGGACCGCAAATATCACGCGTGCGCCAAGATCGTGCTGGAGACATCCAATCCCGTCGAAAGCACCCGCAGCCTCGGGGGCGTTGCCCGCAATGTTGCGGAAAATCTTGCAAGGCTTGGCTCCTCCACCGGTTTCATTTCCATCGTCGGCGACGATGACGGCGGACAGGCTCTTCTGAAATACATGCGCGAGATAGGGATCGACGTCAGTCAGGTCGTGACGACCAACGAGCGCCCGACGGCAGAATATGCCGCGATCCTCGACGCAGCCGGCGACCTCGTCCTCGGCATCGCAGACATGAACATATTTGATCTGTTCCAGCCGGATCATATCGAACGCGCATGGCCGCATCTCGCCGCCTCAAGCTGGGTGTTCGCAGACTGCAATCTGCCGGCGGAAGCGCTGTCTGCTCTGATCGACCGGAGCAGAAATGCCACCTGCCGGCTAGCGATCGATGCCGTATCCACGCATAAGGTAACGCGCCTGCCAAAAAATCTGAACGGGATAGATCTTCTGTTCATGAATATCGACGAAGCGAACGCCATTCTCGGCCAGACGAATGCGCACACCGCTGACGGCGCGAAACAGGCCGCATTGACGCTGCAGCAGGCAGGCGCCGGCATGGCGGTCGTCAGTTCCGGCGCTCAAGGCATGGCCGTTGCCGGATCAGAGACGATAGAATTCATCAAGGCCGTAAAAGCCGCTCCCGTCGATATGACCGGCGCTGGCGACGCGATGATTGCCGCAACGCTCCACCGGTTGCTTGAGGGCGACGAGATTTTCGATGCGGCCCGCACGGGCGCCCTTGCCGCCACACTCACCACCGAATGTACCGCAAGTGTACATCCCGACCTGTCTGCCGAGCTTATCGAGGCCAACCGGCACCGGCTCGCGAATTGAAAGGACAAGACGACATGCAGCTCCTGAAGCCGACGCTCAACAAGGAAGTCGCCGACGCAATCGCCAAGGGCGGCCCGGTCGTAGCGCTCGAATCCACCATCATCACCCATGGCATGCCCTATCCGGCCAATCTCGAAACGGCCAAGGCTGTCGAAGATGTCGTGCGCGCCAACGGGGCCGTGCCGGCGACGATCGCCGTCATCAACGGCGAATTGCGCGCCGGCATCGACGCCGATGAACTCGAAAAACTTGCCCAGGCCAAGGATGTCGTGAAGGCTTCCGGCCGTGACCTCGCCGTCGCGATGGTCCGCAAGCAGACCGCTGGCACTACCGTATCGGCGACGATGCTGCTTGCGGATCTTGCAGGTATCGAGATTTTTGCCACCGGTGGCGTCGGCGGTGTTCATCGCGGCGCCGAGCAGACCTTCGACATTTCAGCCGACCTGACCGAACTCGGCCGCACCAGGACCGCCGTCGTCTGCGCAGGCGTCAAGTCCATTCTCGATATCGCCAAGACGCTCGAATATCTTGAAACCCAGCGCGTCCCCGTAATCGCCTACGGAACCGACGACTTCCCCGCCTTCTTCACGCGCAAGAGCGGCTACAAAGCCGATCACAAGCTGGACACCGCTGCCGAGATCGCCAAGGCCATGTGGCTACATCACCAGCTCGGAACCGGCACCGGTCTTCTGATCGCCAATCCGATCCCGGAAGCCGCTGCGCTGACGCCGGAATTCATTGACGGAACGATTGAGGATGCGGTTCGCGAGGCAGATGAACGCGGCATCGGCCGCAAGGAACTGACCCCCTTCCTGCTCGCGCGCATCAACGAGCTGTCCAAGGGCGAAAGCCTGAAGGCCAATATCGAGCTGGTCAAGAACAACGCCACGCTCGCGGCCAAGATGGCCGTCGCCTATTCGGCATTCAAGAAAGCCTGATCGCATTCGATACGGCTGGGCGTTCAGCCCAGCCGTATATGCGGAACATCGCCCCGCTCGGCAGCATCGAGCGCGTCCTCGTAACCCGCATCGGCATAACGAATGATGCCGAGCGATGTGTCGTTGGTAATCGCCATGTCGAGCCGCTCTGCAGCCGCTTCGGTGCCATCGGCCACGATCGTCACGCCGGCGCTCGTCATGTAGCCGGCATAACCGCCGCCGCCCGAATGGATGACGACAAGATCCGCCATGGACGAACAAAGCGTCATGGCGTTGATCAGTGGCCAGTCGGCAATCGCGTCCGATCCATCCCTCATATGCTCGGTCATAATGTTCGGATGTGCCATTGCTCCGGCATCGAGATGGTCGCGCGAAAAGGCAATCGGTCCTTTCAGCTCGCCTCCCGCCACCAGTTCGTTGACGGCAAGAGCCAGTTTTGTGCGTTCACCATGGCCGAGCCAGGCAATCCGCGCCGGAAGGCCTTCGAAGGGCACGTTCTCCCGCGCCAGCTTGATCCAGTTGGTGACGATGTAGTTGTCCGGAAAAAGTTCCAGAACGAGATCGTCGATACGGGCGATATCGCTTTCCTCACCGGACAACGCCATCCAGCGGAAAGGGCCGATCGCGCGGCTGAACAGCGGCCTCAGATAGGCTTCGGTAAAGATCGGGATATCGAAGGCGTTCTCGACACCGCCCTCTCTGGCCTGGGTGCGGATGAGATTGCCATTGTCGAACACTTCCGCGCCCCTCTCCTGCAAGGTCAGCATGGCGCGAACATGATCGACGATCGAGCCGCGGCTGGCCGCCATCAGCTGCCCCTGCCCTTCCTTGCGAAGCCGGCGCACTTCTTCCAGGCTCATGCCTTTCGGTACATAACCATAGACCAGATCATGTGCCGAGGTCTGATCGGAAACGATGTCCGGCACGATGCCACGCTTGACGATCTGCGGATAGATGTCCGCGGCATTGCCGACGAGGCCGATCGAGACGGCGCGCTTTTCCTTCACCGCCAGGTCGGTCATCTTCAGCGCCGTATCAAGGTCAGGCGCGACCTCATCGAGAAAACCGATAGCCTTTCGCTTGGCAACCCGATCCGGATCGATATCGACCACAAGGATCGCCGCCCCTGCCATGCGGCCGGCGAGCGGCTGCGCACCGCCCATTCCACCGAGACCCGCAGTCAGTACGAACCGGCCGGCCAGTGTCCCGCTAAAGCGTTTTTCCGCGATCCGCATGAAGATCTCGTAAGTGCCCTGAATAACGCCCTGACTGCCGATATACTGCCAGGCGCCGGCCGTCAGGCCGCCCCAGCAGATCAGCCCCTTTTCCTGCAATTCGTAGAAATATTCGGCCTTGGCCCATTGGCCGACAATGTTGCAGTTCGCCATGATCACCAGCGGCGCTTTGACATGTGTTTTCAAGAGCCCAACCGGCTTGCCGGACTGGATGATCAGCGTCTGGTCCTCATCCATCTGCTTCAGAGCTTTGACAATCGCATCATGGGCCGCCCAGTTGCGCGCTGCCTTGCCAAGCGCCGCATAGACGATGAGATTGTCCGGATCTTCGCCAACGGAAAGAACGTTTTCGAGAAGGCGCAGCAACGCCTCCTGTCGCCACCCCTTGGCGCGCAATTCGTTGCCGTCGGGAATCGGGAATTTCGGATGGCGCGGATTGGGCTTTGGCATGGCGTTCTCCTCATCGATCTTCTGTCTGGGACGGCCCCTGTCCGCCTGCCGGCACCTTCTCGAGCGTACCGAGGTTTTCGCCCCTCGCCAGCGTAGAGGCACGGCAGATCCCCTCGCCCCGCTTGTGGGGCCTGAAGGGTGCGTGGAGAAATGCTAACTCAGCCTAGAGCGTAGTCGGCGATGCTGATCCCGAGTGCCTTCTCGACGATCGGATAGACCGACGGATCCTTGACGCTCGACGACAACGGAATGATCGTCTTTGGAACATGCAAGAGGAAAACGGACATGCCGACTTCCAGCTGCCCGACGCTCATCGGCTCCCCCTCCGGCGAAAGGGTCGAAATGATGTCCGGGAAGGTGGCAAGCCGGCTTCCGCCAGCGTCATCCACTGCCATATATTCGTTCATCACATGCAACGTCACCGCCTTGTCTCCGCGGCCGACCGTAATCGTGCCCACGTCAAAGGCTTCCCTGGTGTAGACAACCGACTTGGCGGTCACCTCCCCCTCAGCGATGATAGTACCGCCGGTCGTCTTCACGATCGCGTCGATGATCGCGCGTCCACCCTTGGCGTCCGCCTTAATAATGGCTTCCCCGAGCGTCAGCGCCAGGCTGATACCACCGAGCGCCGCATTGCTTCGAACATAGGAAGCCCGCAACGGATTGCGGCAGGAAGCGATGAAGCCGCCTGACATATCGGAGGCCGTGCGTATGACCGGCGAGACCTTGGCTGTCGCACCGCGAACGACAAGCTCAATATAACGGTTCTCGGCGCGGTTGCCGCCGACTGCAGTCTGGATCATCTCATCCGGCGAATTGGCCATGCCGATCGAACCCATGTCTCCGGTCGGGTGCGCACGAACGTCGCCCACCGCATCCAGCACCTTGGTGCCGAGAATCGCAGCAGGCAGCCAGCCGTTCAGCGTCGAGGACTTGCCGTTCTGACCGATCATCAGGGCCGAAACCTTTTCACCAAGCGCATCCTGCAGAAGCCGCACAGCTTTTACGTAATCGACGCCCTGCATCTCCCAGGCCGTAGTCGAGGCGGGCGCTCCGATGGCAGCTGCTGTCGCAACCCAGTCATCGTCATCGAGCTCGTCGATCGTGATCAGTTCCGGCCTGCCGATGCTGACGGCAGCGTAACCCAGCATGCGACCATGATCGGACCAGCCGCCACCGCCGGCCGCATATACGGAACCTCCGCGAACAGCCGCTTCGACATCCCTTTCCGTCAGTATGCGCCCCATGCGTCTCTCCCTATTTTTTATCCAGATCCAGAATTGCCTGGTAAAGCACTGCCGCACCCAACGTGATCGCATCATTTTCCGACCACTCTTCTGCGGTATGGCTACGCCCGTCCTTGCTGGCGATGAAGATCATCGCAGCCGGCGCCACATTGGCGAGGAAGGCCGCATCATGACCGGCGCCGGAGACCATCGGCCGGCTGGTGGCACCGATCCGCGCGGCGCTTGATGCCAGAAGATCGGTCACCATCTCGGACATCGGCGTCGGAGCAACATTGGAAACCCGCCGAGGCTCCGCAATCGTCACGCTGCGTTTGGCAGCCGTCTGGCTGCAAAGCGCAGACAGTGCGGCCACGAATTCTTCCATAACGGCAGGGTCGACAGCTCGGGCATCGATCAGCATCCGCACATGAGACGGAATGACATTGGCTGCATTCGGCTCCATCGAAAACTCACCCACAGTGCCCGCAAAATAGTTCGATCCGAGAGCGAGTTCCTTGGCGATGCGCTCGATCCCGAGCACCAGGCAGGATGCCGCACCTAGTGCGTCGTAGCGCGCATTCATCGGCGTCGTGCCTGCATGGTCGGCACGGCCTTCGACAAGTATTTCGAACCGGGAAATTCCAGTGATCGCACCGACTATGCCGATATCGATACCTTTCCGCTCAAGCACCGTGCCCTGCTCGATATGCAATTCCAGAAAAGCCTTGATATCGTCGCGCCCGCCGGCCTGCGTCGGGTCACCGCCAACCTCCCGGATCCCTTCGGCAAGATCAATACGTCTCCCGTCGGTATCGGCCATGCGTTCAAGCCACTCGTTCGGACGGACACCCGTCATGCCCCGGCTGCCGATGCAGGATACGCCGAAAATCGAGACTTCCTCAGCGAGAAAGTCCACGATTTCCAGGTCATGCTCCAACTCGATCCCGGTATCGCTCAGCGCCCGCGCCACCTCCAATGCTGCGATCACGCCGGCAATGCCATCGAAACGGCCTCCGTTCGGCACCGTATCCGTATGAGATCCGAGCATGAGCGTACCACTGTCCGCCTTTCCCTTTCGCCTGCCAATTAGATTGCCCGCAGCGTCGATATGTGTCTCAAGGCCCGCATCTCGAAAAGCCTTTTGCACATAAGCACGTCCCTTGAGAAACATCGGCGTGAATGCACGGCGGGTCCAGGGCCTGTCGGGTTCGGTGAGATTGGCGAGAGCGCCGATATCTGCCGCGATCCGATCGGCATTGACGACAAGATTGGAATTCATGCGGGCGTGATCCTGCGAAGAGAGGCTGGCGGTTGAGCGGATGAAGCTTCCTTGGCTGGGCTCGGCGGGCAGCTTCGGTCTGCCGTCTAGTGTGTCGAGAAGATAAGTTCCTTGAACCTTGTGAGGCAAGCGCATTCGAGCGCATTTGAATGCGACCGCGTGATGGCGCCGATTGTCGACACCCCTCGCAAGCCGTGAAAGGCCGGCGCTCTATCGCCAAGCCAACGGATATCACTGGCAAGGCTACTGGCGTCAGTTGGAACCACACAATGCACGCGTCACCATTTGCGTGCAGCGGACTTAACTGCGTGATCGAGAATGCGGGTTGGAGTTTAGCAAGAAAGCAGCGTCTGCATCACTGGCTCACCAGATATATTCGACATCCCGCGTTGTATTTGTCTCGAGATATTTCGTCAGTCGCTCAACGATCTGGTCACAAGAGAGCTCGAGATGTTCACGAAGCCGTTCTGCTGCATCGCCGCTCCGCCCTTCAAGCATGAAGGAGATGATCTCCCTGTGGTCATGCATGAAGGTCTCGATCGTCGGATTGTCCGATAACGTGACCTGCAGATATTTGCCGCAGATATAGGTTGGCGCCGCACGGGAAAGCGCCTCGATGATTTCCCGATTGGGGCAATATCCGAGACATCTTTGATGGAGGTCGTTCTCCAACCCGTCGAGATCGGCGATATCGAGGGCGGGCGAGACTGCTATTGCCTCAGCAAGACGGCCCAACATGGCTTCAAGTTCATCCCGCGGAATAAGAGAAGCGGCGGCGTGGAGAGCGACAGGCTCGAGAAGCCGGCGTAAATCGTAGAGATTGCGGCAGCGCTCCACATCCAGCCCGACGATATGCCAGTGGCCGCCGTTTCCCCGCGCCACGATGCCGAGCTTGTTGGCACGAAAGAGGAGATCGCGCGCCACCGTCCGGCCGATACCAAAATGCCGGGCAAGCGCCAACTCGTTGACACGCAGGTGTCCGGACATCGAATTCAGGATCAGTTCGCGCTCGATCCTGAAATAGATTTCGTCATGGGCATTCTGGCTAGCCCCCACATCGCCATCGCAAAGCACGAGGTGATCGGCGCTCAGCGTGAAACGGAAAGGCTCGCCGTCGTTACCGACGACAAACCCCTGCCCGTCATGGGGGCGCACGCTGCCTTGCGCCTCCAGAATTTCGAAAGCCTGCTTAACCGGAGAGCGGCTAGACCCGAAGATCTTGGCGACTTCAGCAGTCTTGATGATCGCACCGTTGGCGATCCGTTCGTCACGGATTGCCTCTTCGAGAAGTTCGGCTATGCGTCTGTAGGCCGGATGTCGCTCCAAATTCCTCTCCGATGTTTCCGGCTTCAGGTAATTGCGCCGAGCTGCCATGGCACGAATTCGTTATTGCCATAATCATAGATCTCGCTGAGCGTGCGTTGCCCCGATGCGACTGCGATCAGCGTCTCGAAAATGCGCTCACCGGCCTCTTCAATGCTCTCGCGCCCATTGACGATATCGCCGCAATTGACGTCCATGTCCTCGTTCATGTGTTCGAACATTTCCGTATTGGTTGCCACCTTGATCGTCGGCACCGGCTTGAAACCGGAGACGGAACCTCGGCCCGTGGTGAAGATCAGCATATTGCAGCCGCCGGCAATCTGGCCGGTGACCGCAACCGGGTCATAACCAGGCGTATCCATGAAGACAAAACCGGTTTGGTCGATAATCTCTGCATATTCGTAAACCGCCTGCATCGGCATGGAGCCGCCCTTGGCGACGGCGCCGAGAGATTTTTCCAGGATCGTCGTAAGCCCGCCGGCCTTGTTGCCATGCGACGGATTGTTGTTGAGTTCGGCGCCGTGGCGGGCCGTGTACTCGTTCCACCACGAGATGCGGTCCATCAGCTTCTGTGCCACTTCGGGCTTCGCCGCCCGCATCGTCAGCAGATGTTCCGCACCATAGATTTCCGGCGTCTCGCTCAGCACTGCCGTGCCACCGTGCTTGACCAGAAGATCGGATGCATGGCCGAGGGCGGGATTGGCCGAAATGCCGGAATACCCGTCCGAACCGCCGCATTGCAGCGCGAGTTTCAGCTTGGAAAGCGGTTGGGTTGTTCGCTCCAGCCCTTTTAACGCGTCGAGCATTTCGACGATGATGGCGGAGGCGACCTCGACCGTCTTGCGGGTGCCGCCGAGTTGCTGGATAGTCATCGTCCGCAGAAACTGGCTTTCTTCCAGCCCGTATTTATCCTGAATCAGCGAGATCTGGTTGGATTCGCAACCAAGCCCGATCATCAGAATGCCGGCGAAATTCGGATTGCGCGCATAACCGCTCAACGTCCGGGTCAGATATTCATAACCCTCCGTGCCGGTGCTGATCGCGCACCCCTGCCCGTGCGTCAATGCAACAACGCCGTCGATATTGTCGTAACCCTTCAGCCCGCCGCCACGGTTGAAATGATCGGCGATTGCGTGGGACACGGTGGCGGAACAGTTCACCGACGAGATGATGCCGATATAGTTGCGCGTGCCGACCTGGCCGTCCGGCCGCAGATAACCTTCGAAGTTTCGGCGCTCGGCTTCCGGTACGAAATCGACCACCGGTACATGCGACGAGAAATGATGGGTCACGTCGCTGTCCTGCATGGCGATATTCTGCAGATGAACGTGATCTCCGGGAGCGATATCGCAGCTGGCGATACCGATCGTCTGCCCATATTTCGTTGCCGCCTCACCCTTGGCAATCGGCCGGATCGCAATCTTGTGGCCTCGCGGGATGACCGCCCCAGCCACGACCCCGCCGACACCCGCCGCTTCCCCCTTAGCGATCTCGCGCCGCGCCACCGCCACATTATCCAGCGAATTCAAAAGAATGGCGGCAGGGACATTCGTGCCGGCCTGGACATCAATTTTCATCTCATCCTCCTTAAGAACAAAATTGACTTTGTCGACAAAAACCACTTTATCAACGCCAACAAACTGTCAAGGAAAATCACCGGCGCGAGTTTGGTCCTCTAGGGAAACACGCGACACATTGCGGCCGGAACGATGGTGACGGGAGGCACCGCTTCGCCTGTATGGCGATACCGCTTTCTCGAAAGCCTTGTTCCGGTATCATCAATGATGTGAGCTTGTTGGTGGCGGTGCTTGAGCGCCGGGATCAGTTGTTTACCGCGAATGCGACACTGACCGCCCGGTTCACGGCTGGCCCGAGCACCGACATATGCGTCTCACCGGCAAAAACTTCGAATTCCGCGCGGATTCCGTCCGCAGATCCGTTGAGGCGCTTCGCCATTTCCCTTGCCAGCGAAACAGTTCTCTCGGTTATCTTCTTTTCCATGCGTGTCGCTGCATCTTCATTCCGGTACTGGAACGGTGCAAGTTCATCACCTTCGTACCCGCCAGCAGACAAATGTAGAAACGGCATATGGCCCGCAGCAGTTCGACGCCGCGCTTCGTTTTTGAGAATTTCGCAGCCCTCCCAATAGATCGTCGGGCTCGCAGCAATCCAGTTGGCAAAAAGGCTCGGTCGCTCGAACAAAGCAAAAAGCGTGAAGAGACCGCCGAATGAGTGCCCGAACAGTGATCGGCGCGCCGGGTCAAGCCGCACCATATCCTCAATTTTGGGAAGCAGCTCGCTCTCGATAAAACTCAGCAGCTCACCGGTTCCTCCTATCCTGACCGGAGGGCCACCTTCAAAATAGGGTGGATAGGATTTGGCCGGAGGCGGCCCGAGGTCCCAGGCTCGCCGCATCGCATTATAGGGTTCCTCACCCGGATAGCCGATCGCCGCAACGACACCCCAGCCGACATTCGTACCTGCCGGATAGGGTGCCTGCGTCACGAGGCTTGCGACTGCGAAAGGGAAGGTCGCATTGCCATCCGTCATAAGAAGGAACGGCCATCCCTGTTCAGGAGGTTCTCCAGCGGGGATGAAAAGAAAAATGCGATAGGGTTCACCGCCTCCTGCTGGAACTAGGTCGAAAAAGCAGGCTCCCGGCATCGAATAGCTGGTGGTGTCGTTGCTCATGCCGCTCTCCGGATCGATCCTGCCTAAAACAGAAGGGCTACGGGATCGGCCCGGTTGCCGCAAGCCGGACGATTGAAATCGTGAGCAGTTTCACAGGCTACGGAAAGGCCTGGCGATATCGCGAGCAAAAAGGACCACGCTCAATTGTTTCCGGGTCCCGGCCGGAGCAGGTTTTCTCTCTGCGGTCTACTTCAATGCGACATAGCGCCTCGGAATGGCGTTTGGCAATGCCGAATGCCCAGGCATCGGCTACGGTCGATACAGTTCAGAACGTAGTTCTATAATGCTGAACAAATGAAGGTTTTCTAACAGGCGGCCGCTCCGCATGTGCCGGTATCGACCTGCCTAAAAGGAGGTTTGTTGATGTCTAATTTGATGAGATTTTCCGGTATCATTCCACCCGTCCCAACCATTTTCACCGATGCAGGAGTGTTCGATGCGGCCGGCATGGCCACGGTCATCGACCATCTCGTCGGCGCAGGCGTCGATGGCATGTTCTTCATGGGAACTGGTGGGGAATTCTCGCAGATGTCGCACGAGGAACGTCTGGCGGTGGCCGAGTTCGTCGTCCGCCACACGGCGGGCCGTGTCCCTGTCCTGATCGGAACCGGCAGCACCAATACCCGCGAAGCGGTCGCGCTCAGCCAGCATGCACAGTCGATCGGCGCGAGCGGTGTTGTGGCCATCAACCCCTACTACTGGAAGGTCACGGAAGAAAACCTGTTCGGCTATTTCTCTACGATCGCGAAATCCGTCGAGCTGCCCGTACTTCTCTATAACTTTCCGGCGCTTACCGGCCAGGACCTGCACCCGGCTTTCGTTAAGCGGCTGGTCGATGTTCATCCCAATATCGTCGGCCTGAAGGACACAATCGATTCAGTCGCCCACTTGCGGGACATGGTCGATGTCGTGAAGGGCGCTCATCCGGATTTCAGTGTTTTCTGCGGTTATGACGACCATTTGCTGAATACGCTGCTTCTTGGCGGCGACGGTGCCATCTCAGCCAGCGCAAACTTTGCACCGGACGTTTCGATCGGTATTTATCGCGCCGTCATGCAAGGCGATCTTGCAACAGCCGCAGCGCTTCACCGCACCATCTTGAAGCTGCCGCGGATCTACAAGATCGACGTGCCCTTCGTCGGCGTTGTGAAGGAAGCCATGAAAGCCTGCGGGCTGGAGATTTCCTCCTACTCGTTGCCACCGGCCGCGCCGCTCAACGACGAGAAGACCGCAGTGGTCAGCCGTGTGCTTACCGATGCAGGCATCATCTGAACCTATCCCGACAAGATCATCAATGACGAGCGGAGGAAAACTCATGTCCGAAGGTATGATCCACGAAGATACGCAATATGACATCTATGACATCAGGACGAAGTCGCCCGGCCCGACCGGTGCCCTTCCTCTGACCGGCGACATGCTGATCAACCGGCCAAGCGGTGATATTTTCGGCATGACGCTGAATGCCGGCATGGGCTGGGATCCAGCCAAACTGCTCGGTCGCGAGATCTTCATTCTCGCGACAACCGGTGGCCTGCGGGATGCAGAAGGCAGGCCGATCGCGCTCGGGATGCATACCGGCCATTACGAGATCGGCGACCAGGTGAAGGCGGCGGCCGAGGAAGTCGCCAGGACGGGCGGCGTACCCTATGCCGCCTATGTCAGCGATCCATGCGACGGGCGTTCGCAGGGCACGACCGGAATGTTCGACTCGCTTCCCTATCGCAACGACTCGGCCATCGTCATGCGGCGGCTGATCCGTTCCTTGCCGACGCGTAAGGCCGTCGTCGGCATCGCGACCTGCGACAAGGGATTGCCGGCGATGATGATGGCGCTCGCCTCCATGCACGATATTGCCACGGTCCTGGTGCCGGGCGGCGCCACTCTCCCGGCCACGAAGGGGGATGATGCCGGCAAGGTGCAGACGATCGGCGCACGTTTCGCCAATCATGAACTGAGCCTGGAAGAAGCCTCTCAGCTCGGCTGCAAGGCGTGCGCCTCACCGGGCGGCGGCTGCCAGTTTCTTGGCACGGCCGGAACCTCGCAGGTGGTCGCTGAAGGTCTTGGCCTCGCGCTTCCGCATTCGGCGCTGTCGCCATCCGGTCAGCCGGTCTGGCTGGAAATCGCCCGTCAGTCGGCCCGCGCAGCCCTCACGCTGCATGAACGCGGTATAACAACGAAGGACATCCTGACCGACAAGGCGATCGAGAATGCGATGATGGTTCACGCCGCTTTTGGTGGTTCGACCAACCTGCTTCTTCATCTGCCCGCAATCGCGCATGCCGCTGACTGTCGCCTGCCGAGCGTACAGGACTGGACGGAGATCAACCGTCGCGTCCCGCGTCTTGTCAGCGTGTTGCCGAACGGGCCCGTCCCGCATCCGACGGTCCGGGCGTTCCTCGCCGGCGGTGTGCCGGAAGTCATGCTTCACCTGAGGGCACTCGGCCTGCTGCACGAGGATGCTCTGACTGTGACCGGCGAAACCGTGAAGGAAAACCTTGACCGGTGGGAGGGCTCGGAACGTCGCGAACGTTTCAAGGCAATTCTCCTCGAGCAGGATGGCATCCGCCCCGAAGAAGTGATCATGAGCCCGGCTCAGGCCGCCGAACGGGGGCTGACCTCCACCATCACGTTCCCGGTCGGCAACATCGCCCCGGAGGGTTCGGTCATCAAGTCGACCGCGATCGATCCGAGTGTCGTCGGAGCAGACGGTGTCTACCGCCATACTGGCAAGGTCAAGGTCTTCACGTCCGAACGCGACGGCATTCGCACCATCAAGGCTGGCGGCATCCAGGCAGGCGACATCATGGTCGTCATGGGCGGCGGCCCTTCGGGCACGGGCATGGAGGAAACTTACCAGCTGACCTCGTCGCTGAAGCATCTGTCCTACGGCAAGCATGTCTCGCTCCTGACGGATGCGCGTTTCTCCGGCGTCTCGACCGGTGCCTGTGTCGGCCATATCGGACCCGAAGCGCTGGCCGGCGGGCCGATCGCCAAACTCCGCGATGGTGACATTGTCGAGATGATCGTCGACACCATCAAGCTTGAGGGATCGCTCAATTTCCTTGGTACAGAGGACAATCCGCTAACGCCGGAAGAAGGCGCCAAGGTGCTCGCCGAACGCGAGGTTCATCCGGATCTGAAGCCGGCACCGGCACTGCCTGACGACACCCGCCTGTGGGCCGCCCTGCAGGCGGCAAGCGGCGGCACCTGGGGTGGCTGCGTCTACGATACGGACAAGATCCTCAAGGTGCTCGCCGCCGGTCAAGCCGCGCTGAACGCGGAACAGGCAAGCCGGTAGGGTAATCCAGGGCGGCCGGGGGAGTTGGCCGCCTATTCACCACAAGCAAACACACATCATCGGCTGCCAAGGCGATTGGCGGCACGGGAATCGTGTGTCTGCACGTAACCCGCAAAAGCGGTGTTTTGGGAAGGAAACACACATGCCATTATTCGTTATCCTCGCGGGGGTCATCGTCCTCCTCTTTCTCATCACGAAGTTGAAGCTCAACACCTTCGTGTCACTCATCATCGTATCCTTCGGGGTTGCCGTTGCGCTCGGCATCCCCTTTCCGAAGATCGTCAAATCGATCGAGGGCGGCATCGGGGGAACGCTGGGCCATATTGCGCTCATCTTCGGCATCGGCGCCATGCTCGGCCGGCTGATTGCCGACGCCGGTGGCGCACAGCGCATCGCCATGACCCTGATCGATCGCTTCGGCACCAAGAATGTCGAATGGGCCGTGGTCATCGCATCCTTCATCATCGGTATCGCGCTGTTCTTCGAAGTCGGCCTCGTTCTGCTGATTCCGATCATCTTCACCATGGCCAGCCAGATGAAAATTTCGGCACTGCGCCTCGGCGTGCCGATGGTGGCGGCACTTCTCGCAACCCATGCCTTCCTGCCGCCGCATCCCGGCCCGACGGTGATTGCGGGTGAATATGGCGCCAATATCGGCATGGTGCTGCTCTATGGCATCATCATCGCCATCCCGACCGTCATTGTCGGCGGAACCTTCTACAACAAGATCGCCAGAAAGATCGTGCCAAGTGCATATAACCGCGTCGGCGACCTGTCTTCCATCGGTAGTCAGAAGACCTTCGGTGATGACGAGATGCCCGGCTTCGGCGTCAGCGTCCTGACTGCCATGCTGCCGGTCATCCTGATGTCGATCGCCACCATCGTGACGATCATTCAGACGGAGATGGCGCTTGCCGACAATAACGCCTTCGCACTGATCCGGCTTGTCGGCGACGCATCGTCTGCCATGCTGATCTCGATCCTCGTCGCGCTCTACACGATGGGCCTCAAACGCAACATACCCATGCGAGACCTGATGAGCTCCTGCGGATCGGCAGTTTCGCATATCGGCATGATGCTTCTGATCATCGGTGGCGGTGGTGCATTCAAGCAGGTTCTCATCGACGGCGGTGTCGGTGCATATATCGCGACCCTGTTCGCCGGCAGCGCCGCCTCGCCGATTGTGCTAGCCTGGGGTGTTGCAGCCATCCTGCGCATCTCGCTCGGCTCGGCCACGGTCGCGGCCATATCGACGGCTGGCCTCGTCATTCCCGTTCTCGCCGACAATCCGGCGAACCTTGCCCTGGTGACACTGGCTACAGGGGCCGGGAGCGCCATCGCATCACATGTCAACGATGCGGGCTTCTGGATGTTCAAAGAGTTCTTCGGACTCAGCATGAAGGAGACCTTCCTGACCTGGACGGTCCTCAGCACGCTGGTCTCTGTCGTTGGTCTTGCAGTAATCCTCCTCATCAGCACGGTCATCGCCTGAAGAACCTGGCGGAAGGCGCTGTCCCCCGGCGCCTTCCGCCATATGCTTGTCGCCACGGCACCCATACGGCCTGCGCGACAAGTCGCGTACATGTCAGACAGGGAAAAGTATGTTAGAAATCGCCCGTTCATTCTTCAGGCAAGCCGCGATCCGTCGGGTTGCCCTCATCCAATCGGGTAAGTATGCCAACCATTCAGTCCGTAGACAGAGCACTTCAGATTCTCGACCTGTTCGACGATCAGAACAAAGAGATCAAGATCACCGATATCAGTGCCCGGACCGGATTGAACAAGAGCACGCTGCACGCGCTCCTAAAAACCTTGCAGGCCCGCGGTTACATCGACCAGAACGAAGACAACGGGCGTTATCGCCTTGGAATGAAACTGGTCGAGCGGGGCAATTTCGTCATCAGCTCGATCGACATCCGCACGGTCTGCAACCGCTTTCTCGTCGACCTTTCGGCCCAGACCGGTCAGACGACCCATCTCGGCATTCTCGATGGCGGACATGGTGTCTATATCGACAAGGTGGAAGGTCAGGCGGCCATCATTACCTATTCGCGGATCGGCCGAAGATTGCCGCTGCACTGCACTGCCATGGGTAAAGTGCTCGTCGCTTATCAGGATGAGAAGACCAGAAAGCGGATCCTTCAAGGCTATTCTTTCGACGCGATGACGTCGCGCTCGATCACCAGTGAGCAGGCCTTTGAAGAAGAGCTCACGAAGGTTCTTGAACAGGGTTATGCGATCGACGACCAGGAACATGTAAAGGGCGTACGCTGCACCGCCGTGCCGATCTTCGACCACAAGGGCAAGATCACCGCGGCCATAAGCCTTTCCACGCTGACATCCATCGTCAACAACCGCGATTTCGAGCGTTACATCGGCCTGCTGAATTCCATCAGCGGCGAAATCTCCGCCCAGATTGGCCACCGGTCCTAAGACAGGCCGGATATCCTGGCCCTCGATCAGACCCGGATACACACCCGGTTACCTTCCTGACGGGAGATGCTGCGCTAGCCCTATGCCCATCCGCTTCGGATCCATCATTCCGGCCCCCAAGTCATGCAACTGTCATATGGCGGGACTAGGAGGAGATGTCGTTTTTTCACATGTCTGTGAGGGGAATATGCGCACTCTTTTTTCCGCCTTGGTCGCCACGACCATTCTTGCCGGCGCCGCCCAGGCCGCCGAAATCTACCCGCTCGATCGCGCGACGATCCTGACCGGTTCGCCGTTTGATTTCAAAGTCGAATTCGATTCTGTCGTAAAGCCTGAAGACGTCAAGATCACCGTCAACGGCCAGGATTATAAGGCAACGTTCGGCAAGGAAGTCGAGTTCGTCGCCGAAGAAAAGAACAAGGACAAGGTTCTTGGTTCGGCAGTCATCCTGCGCGGCGTAACGCTCGCCGAGGCTGGCGACTACAAGGTTGAAGTTGCCGCCGGCAGCGAAACCAAGGCCACCACCTGGACCGTTTACGGCACGCCGGAACAGGCCAAGGCCAAGAACGTCATTTTCCTGATCGCCGACGGTCTGTCAGTTGCTCACCGCACCGCAGCCCGCATCATGTCCAAGGGCATGACCGAGGGCAAGGCCAATGGCCGCCTGAACATGGACGAGGTTCCGCCGGCAGCCTTCATCGGCACTTCGGCCACCGACGCCGTCGCCACCGATAGCGCCAACACCATGTCGGCCTACATGACCGGTCACAAGACCGCCGTGAACGCCATTGGCGTTTATGCCGACCGTACGCCTGCCTCGATGGACGACCCGAAGGTCGAAAACATCGCTGAAGCGCTGCGCCGCCAGACCAAGAAGTCGATCGGCATCATCTCCACTGCCGAACTGCAGGACGCAACGCCGGCAGCCGTCGTCGCCCATACCCGCAAGCGCGGCGACAAGGCCGAAATCAACGGCATGCTGTTCGATGTAAAGCCGGAAGTGGTTCTCGGCGGCGGTTCCGCGTACTTCCTGCCGCAGGCAACTGCCGGCTCGAAGCGCAAGGACGACAAGGATTACATCGCACTGTTCAAGGAAGCCGGTTACACGCTGGCAACCAGCAAGACGGAACTCGCAACGGCTGCCGGCACCAACACCGGCAAGATCCTCGGCCTGTTCCACACCGGCAACATGGATACCACGCTTGATCGCGAGTTCCTGAAGAAGGGCACCGTCGGTAAATTCCCGGAACAGCCGGGCCTCGTCGAAATGACCAAGGTCGCGCTCGACAACCTGTCTAAGAACCCGGAAGGTTTCTTCCTGATGGTTGAAGCCGCCAACGTCGATAAGATGTCCCACCCGCTCGACTGGGATCGCGCCGTCATCGACACGATCGAATTCGACAAGGCCATCGGCGTTGCCCGCGAATTCGCTGCCAAGAACCCCGACACGCTGATCGTCGTCACCGGCGACCACACGCACGGCGTTTCCATCATCGGCACCGTCGATGACGAAAAGCCGGGCACCGAGATGCGCGAAAAGGTCGGCACCTATGCCGAAGCCGGCTTCCCGAACTACGAAGACAAGGACGGCGACGGTTATCCGGACAAGGTCGACGTGTCGCGTCGCCTGTTCCTCAACGCCAACAACGGCCCGGACCACTACGAAACCTTCCGCCCGAAGCTTGACGCTCCGTTCGTTCCGGCAATCCAGAACGAAAAGAAGGAATATGTCGCCAACGAAGCCTACAAGGATGTCCCCGGCGCGGTTCTCGTAACCGGCATCATCCCGAAGAGCGCGGATAGCGGCGTTCACGCCGTTGACGATATCGTCCTGCAGGCCGAGGGCCCCGGCGCCGAAGGTTTCCGTGGCTACATGGAACAGAGCGACGTCTACAAGGCTCTCGCCGAAGCTTTCGCCCTTGGCGCAAAGCAGACCAACTAAGACTTGAACGCATATGAGGGCACGCCACACCGGCGTGCCCTTACCCTGTTTCGGGAGCAATTGATCTCGGTTTCCCACCGATCTTGCGTTGTCCGCCTTTCGGCGTGACGATGAGCGAATGTTTAAAAGGAAGGAGAAGGGTCATGAAGAAGCTTCATCCGGCCCGTTTCAATCGCCGCCAGGCGCTCACCATAACACTCGGCCTCATGTCCGGCCTGCCCCTGTTGGCGACTGCCCGCCGCGCCGAAGCCAATAGCGACATCACCTTCGACGAGCTTTACGGCAAGGTCAGCGTTCTCGGGCTGGAATTCTCGGACAAGGTCAAGCAACTGAACGGCAAGGATGTCGCCATGCGCGGCTTCATGGCGCCGCCGCTGAAGGCCGAAGCGCAGTTCTTCGTGCTGACCGAAATTCCGATGTCGATCTGCCCTTTCTGCTCGACGGACAGCGACTGGCCAGACAATATCGTCGTCGTCTATCTCGACGAGAAGCAGACCTTCACCCAGCCCAGCCAGACGATCGAAGTGCGCGGCAAGCTGGAAATGGGCTCGTGGACGGATTCAGAGACCGGCTTTGTCAGCCTGCTGCGCATCCGCCAGGCAGAGTACGCAACGGTTTAAAAACATGCTTCCGCTGAAAATCGAAAATCTTGCCGTCTCCTTTCCCGGTCTGGCAACACCGGTGCTCGCCATCGACAACCTCGAAATCGCGGCCGGAAGCCATGTGGCTTTGACGGGGGGCTCGGGCTCGGGCAAGAGCACGCTCATCAACATCATTGCCGGGCTGGAGCGGGTGCGAAGCGGTCGCGTTCTCTGGGAAGCTGATAACATCGCGGACTTTTCCGAAGGCCGGAGAGACCGCTGGCGAGCCGCCAATATCGGCCTTGTCATGCAGGATTTTCATCTGTTTCCGGGCATTTCGGCGCTGGACAATATTCTCCTTCCCGCCCGGCTTTCCCGTATCGCCAATGCCGATCTCGTCCAGCGCGCCCGGACGCTGCTGTCGACGGTCGGCCTGAAGCGCCCGGAGCAGCATGTCGAAACCATGTCGCGCGGCGAGATGCAGCGCGTCGCGATCGCCCGCGCGCTCCTGCGCCAGCCCGGCGTCATTATCGCCGATGAGCCGACGGCGAGCCTCGATCTCGAAAGCGGCGAAGCGGTCGGTGACCTTCTTCTTTCTGTCGCGGCGGATGCGGGCAGCACGCTGATCGTCGCCACCCATGACCCTCGCCTCATCGAACGGCTCGACCGCCGTCTGTCGCTGAGAAGCGGTCGGATCAGCGGTGATACGGGCACCAAGGACATCGCGGCATGATCGGCTTCATTCTCGCAGATCTGCGCCGTCTCTGGCTCGGCGGTGCCGTCGTGGTGCTTCTGGTGGCGCTCGCAACCGCACTCGGCGTGGCGGTCACGCTGCAGGAACGTTCGCTACGTCTTGGCAGTGCCCGCGCCGCAGACAAGTTCGATCTGGTTGTCGGTGCCGCCGGCAGCGAGACACAGCTCGTCCTCTCCTCCATCTTCCTGCAGGCCGCCCCCCTGCCTCTGGTCGATGGTTCTGTCTTGACCAAGCTTTCCGCCGATCCGCGCGTCGATTGGGCAGCCCCGGTTGGCTTCGGCGACAGCTTTGCCGGTTATCCAATCATCGGCACCACCACAAAACTGGTCGCCAACACCACGACAGGCTTTGCCGAAGGCAAGATGTTCGCGCTGGAGGGCGAAGCGGTTCTCGGTGCTGCCGTCAACCTGCCGCTCGGCGCGGAGATCAAGCCGATGCATGGCACGGCCGAAACGGGCGGCCACACCCATGCCGGCCCTGCCTACAAGGTCACCGGCAAGCTGCAGCCGACCGGCACGCCCTGGGACCGCGCCATTCTGGTTCCGATCCAGGCCGTCTGGCATGTCCATGGTCTCGGCGAGGAGCATGGACATAACGATGGTGACGAGGTTACGTATGACGGTGAGCATCATGACGGAGATGAGCACGACCACGCCCATGAAAGCGAAGAACATCATCATGCCGACGAAACCCATGTCGAGAGCGAGGCGGCGGCACACGCCACGCCTGTAACCGAGACGCCTTCCCCGCAGCCTCCTCGGCCCGCCTTTGCCCTTGGAGCCGCTTCCTCCGCTCATATCGAAGAAGACCACCACGGCAGTATCGATCCAGACGCGCCGATCGTTGAAAACTTCGGCGCTTCCACACCCGGCCTGCCCGCCATTCTCGTCAAGCCTAAAACGATTGCCGATGCCTATCGGCTGAGGCAGGAATATCGCACCGGCAGCACGCTTGGTGTCTTCCCCGGCGAGGTACTCACCCGACTGTATGCCACGCTGGGTGACGCCAAGATGGTGCTGAGCGCGGTTGCTGCCGGCTCTCAGGGGCTTGTTGCGGCCGCACTCGTGCTGGTTACGGTCATCCATGTCGGTCAGAGGCGGCGCCAGATTGGCGCGCTGCGAGCCTTCGGTGCTCCGCGTGTTTCCGTATTCACCATCGTCTGGCTGGAACTTTTCCTGCTCGTCGCGCTCGGCATCGGCATCGGCTTCCTGCTCGGCCTTGGAGCCGCCCAGATCGGCGCACAGCTCTTTACGGCCAAGAGCGGCGTCATCCTTCCTGTCGGTTTTACGCGCGAAGACATGCGTCTGGCACTAGTCTTCCTCGGCTTTGCCGCCCTCCTTGCGGCCGTACCGGCACTCCTAGCCTACCGTCAGTCACCGGCAACCGCCCTGCGCGCCTGATCGGCGCGCAGGTAGCCGGCTCTCAAAGCCGTTTGCCGGCTTCGTCGAAACGATGCGTCATTTCGGGCGTATAGGAAAGCCAGACAGTTTCTCCTGACGCATAGACAGCGTCGCCAACCGCACGGGCGATGACGATGCCGACGCCTTCGACTGCAACATGCAGGAACGTGTCGCTGCCCAGTCGTTCGGAAAACTGCACGGCACCCGAAAGAAGCCCGCCTTTCCGATCGACCTCCAGATGCTCCGGCCTGACGCCAAGCGTATGCGCGCCGGCGGCTGCTGCCAGAGGTCCGGTGAAGAAGTTCATCTTCGGCGAACCGATAAAGCCGGCGACGAACAGGGTCTGCGGCTCGTTATAAAGATCGATCGGTGCGCCGACCTGCTCGATCAAGCCCTTGTTGAGCACGACGATCTGGTCGGCGAGTGTCATCGCCTCCACCTGGTCATGCGTCACATAGATCATCGTCGCACCGAGACGCTTGTGCAGTTGCGCCAACTCCACCCGCATCTGCGTGCGCAATGCCGCATCGAGGTTGGATAACGGTTCGTCGAAGAGGAAGACCTTTGGCTGGCGTACGATGGCGCGGCCAATCGCAACACGCTGCCGCTGGCCGCCGGAAAGCTCCGCCGGCTTGCGTTTCAGGAGCGGCGTCAGTTGCAGCACATCGGCGGCGGCTTCAACCTTCGCCTTGATCTCCGCCTTCGGCACCTTCGCCATCTTCAGTGCAAAGCCGATATTCTCTCCCACATCCATATGCGGATAAAGCGCATAGGACTGAAAGACCATGGCGATGCCGCGTTCCGTCGGACGTTCCTCGGTCACATCACGCGCATCGATGAAGATCTTTCCGTCGGTCGCATCTTCCAGTCCTGCCGTAAGGCGCAGCAAGGTAGACTTTCCGCAGCCCGACGGGCCAACAAAGACGGTGAAGGATCCGTCCGGAATATGCAGCGAGGCATCGGGAATGACGGTGACCGACCCGAAGTCTTTCTTGATATTTCGATATTCGACAACGGCCATCGGATCATTCCTTGGGAAGGTTCTTGTAGGTGAAATGCGAAAAATCGGCCGGCATTGCCAGACCGCCCAGGTCATGGGCCGCCATGCCGACAAAAGCGCCGGTGAAATTGCCGATGCCGACGAAGGAGCCGGTGATCTTGCTCTGCTCCCCTTCGCCGCTTTCGTCGGACAGGACGGAATTGTCGAGAACCGGCCCGATCCGCGTCCAGGCGCCATCCTTCATATAGAAGAAGCGCAGGGCCGCACCGCGCACCTCGACCCGCAGGCGAACCGGGCCATCAGGTATCGACACCGAATTATCGAGGCCGAGCATGGTCATGCCGTTCGGCCACTGGCCGTTACAGTAGAAGATCTGTAGCGAACGCCCGGCCTTCTCATCCTGGCTGACGCAGAGATAGTGGTAGGCGAAACGATTGTAGTAGGCGATCAGTCCGGCCATCTGCAGATGCGAGGTCGGATCGCAGTCGACTTCCGTTTCGGCATCGTAATCGAAATCGGTCTGGCGTCGTGCGACAAGCGACTGTTCGAACCACGAGCCGACCGACTCGCGTCCGAAAAGGCGCAAGTGGCCGGGTCGTTCCGTCAGCGAGAATAGCCGTTCGGGATAAGGTGACCGCAGCCACTGGAAGGCCAGCGGCAGTCCTTTGTCCGGGTTGAACTCGTAGCGCTCCGGTTCCGCCGGGAACGGATGCGCAGGCAGGTTCGGGGCAGGAACCTCGTCCTGCGGTACGAATTTTTCGCCTTCCAAACGCAGCCAGCCGTCATCGCCCCACACGCATTTCTGGATGGATGTCTCGCGGCCCAGAACCGAGCGGTAGAGGCCGGGCAGCGGTCGGCTGCACAGATGCACCATGTAGGTGCCGCCATCCGGCGTCTCGACGAAATCGCCGTGCCCGCCACGCTGCAGTGTGGCATCCGGGTGGAAGCGCGAGGTGATCACATGGGTGTCGGGATGTAGCTCATAGGGGCCGGTCAGATTGCGCGAGCGCGCCATCGTGACGGCATGGCTGTAGCCCGTACCGCCTTCGGCAACGATGAGATAATACCAGCCGTCGCGCTTGTAGAGATGCGGCCCCTCGGAAAGGCCGAGCGACGATCCCTTGAAGATGTTGGAGATCGGCCCGGCCAGCTTTTCCTCTATCGGATCATATTCCTGCAGCACGATGCCGCCGAAGCGGGACGGGCGTCCGCGGTGATCCCAGAGCAGGTTCACATGGTATTTGCGGCCATCTTCGTCATGGAAGAGCGACGGGTCGAAGCCGGAGGAGTTCATATAGACCGGATCGGACCACGGACCTTCGATCGACGGTGCGGTGACCATGTAGTTATGAGCGTCCTTGAACGAGCCGCTCTTACGCTTCACGTCCGTGTAAACAAGCCAGAACAGGCCATCCGAATAAGTCAGGCATGGCGCCCAGATACCGCAACTGTCGGGATCGCCGCGCATATCAAGCTGCGAGGCACGGTTGAGTGGACGGGTGACGAGACGCCAGTTCACCAGATCGCGCGAATGGTGGATCTGCACGCCGGGATACCATTCGAAAGTCGAGACGGCGATGTAATAGTCGTCGCCGACACGGCAGATCGAAGGGTCGGCATTAAAGCCCGGCAGGATCGGATTGCGGATCATTGTCTCTGTCATGAGTTAGCCTTTCACGGAGCCGCGGGTGAGACCGGCCACGATGTATTTCTGGGTGAAGGTGAAGAAGATCAGCGCCGGCAGGATGGTTAGCGACACGAAGGCGAGAATACGGTTCCACTCGACCATGAATTCGCCGCGGTAGCGCATGATGCCAAGCGGCCAGGTGTAGCCCGCGCTGTCGTTGATCACGACCAGAGGCAGGAGATAGTTGTTCCAGCTCTGGACGAAGACGAAGGTGCCGACAGTGGCAAGGATCGGCGTCGACAGCGGCAGGGTGAAGCGGAAGAAGAAACCGATATAGCCGCAGCCATCCACATAGGCGGCCTCGAACAGTTCTTTCGGCAATTGCTGGAAGAAGCTGCGCAGAAGCACGATTGCAAAGGCCATGGAGAAGGCCGTCTGGGGAAGGATCACGCCGAGCGGATTGTCCAGCAGCCCGAAATCGCGGATTTGCAGGAACAGCGGCACGATCGCCGTTGCAAACGGGAACATCAGCCCGAGCAACAGATAGGCCTGTATATATTTCGAGCCGAAAAAGCGGATCTGCGCGAAGATATAGGCCGCCATCGAGGCCAGCATCAGGGTGAGGAACACCGCCGAGAACGAGATGATCAGCGAGTTCTGGATATACCCCCAGAACACCGGACCGCCGAGGATTTCGGTATAGGTCTCGACGCGCCAGACGGGCGGCAGGCCGAAGGGCGAAGCCCGCAATTCACCGACGGATTTAAAACCGCCGAGAAAGGTTGCGATAAGCGGCACTATGACCAGCGCTGCCACGATAGACAACACAGCTGCGCGGACAAGCGCGAGGAAGAAGCCGGGGCGGTTCATAGCGCGCCTCCTTTACCCATGGCGAGGCGCCGATAACTGAAGGCGGTCACCATGCAGAGAATGAACAGGACGACACCGACGGCTGCACCATAACCGACATTCAGCTGCGCAAGTCCATAGGTGTAGAGGTAGCTGACGATCGAATGGGTGGAATTCGACGGACCACCGTTTGTGAGCGGGATGATGATGTCAAAGACCTGCAGCGCACCGACGATCGCAAAGAATGCGGAAAGCTTGATCGCGTGCATAATCAGCGGCAGCTTGACGTAAAAGACTTTCTGCCAACGGCCCGCGCCGTCGATTTCGGCAGCTTCGAGCAGATCTTCAGGCACAGCCTGAAGTGCCGCGATGAAGATCATCATGTGGTAGCCGAAATATTTCCACACCACGACGGTGATGATGGCCAGGAAGGCGAATTGCCGGTCGGCGAGGATGTAGAACGGGTCGATGCCCAATGCGGCGGCGATCTGGCCCGAAACCCCGAAATCGCCGTCGAAGATAAAACTCCAGATCACGCCGGAGGCGATTTCGGCGAGGATATAGGGTGCAAAGAAGATCAACCGGAAAGCCGTGTTGGCCGAGGTCTTCTTGTAGATGAGAAGGGCCAGCGTCAGCGCCAGCGGAATCTGGATGAACAGCGACGCGAGAATGAGTTTCACCGAGTTCCACAGCGACTGATGAAAGACGGAGTGGTTGGCAAGCCGCTGATAGTTCTGGGTGCCGACGAAATTGTCGATCGCGCCGTAACCGCTCCACTTAAAGAAACTCAGATTGGCAGCGTTGAATATCGGCCAGATGACGAAAAGGGTAAACAGCACCAAGGCCGGCGGCAGGAACAGAAGGAGGGCGGTAAGCTTCCCCTGCTTGTGCATGCGCGCAATGCGCGCCGCCGGGCTCAGCATCGGGCGTGAGCCGGTCATGGTCGTCATGTCATTCCTCGATATGTCCGGTGTTGCGTGAGGCGTGGCGAACTCATCGCCACGCCCACATCATGCGAGGGTTCAGCGCATCTCGCGCGCTTCTTCCACGAGGGCTGCGGCTTCTTCCGGCGAGATATCGCCGGTCACGATCTGTGCTGCGGCATCGTTCAAGGCCGCACCGACGCTCGCGCCGAGCATCTGGTCGAGATAGAGCTGGTGATGCGGAGCCTTGGAAAGATCCTCGGCGATCCGGCGCAGGCGCGGGTCGGCAATGCCGGACTGGGCATCCGTGCCGATCGGCAGCCAGATCTTCAGGCGACCACCTTCCGTCTGGTTCTTGTTGTTGGTGAGGAACTTCAGGAAATCGACCGTCGATTTGCCCGCATCCTTGGTGACAAGCCAGCCGTTGACGCCGCCGAACGTGTCGGCCGGGTCACCCTTCCCGCCTTCGATCGCCGGGAAGGTGATGAAATCGAGATCGTCCCCAAGCCCCTTGCCCGAGGCCGAGTTCTGCGCCTGCGCACCGACCAGGAAGTTACCGGCCAGATAGAAAGCTCCCTTGCCGTCACCGAACAGGCCGGCGGCCTTGGGCTGAGTGGTATCCATGTAGCCCGGCTGGAACGGCTTGAGATCGGCCAGTTGCTTCAGCGCCTCGCCAGCCTGAATGAAGGCCGGATTGTTGAAGCCTTCGTTTTCGCCCTTGTCGGCGGCTGCGACGCCATCCGTTCCGGCGATACGGGCAGCAAGCTGGCCGTAGAAGAGAGCGATCGGCCACTTGTCCTTGCCGCCCATCACGATCGGTACGATGCCGGCGCCCTGGATCGTCTTGGAGGCGGCAAGCAGGTCTTCCCAGTTCTTGATCGCCTTGGGATCGATCCCGGCCTTTTCGACGAGCGCCTTGTTATACCAGAGCACGACGCTCGCGGCATACATCGGCACCCCGTAGAGCTTTCCGTCATGACTCATTGCCTGGATGCCCGATGGCGAATAATTTTTGCGGTCGGCATCGGTGAAATCGGTCGAAATATCCTTCAGCACGCCGGCTTTGGCCTGTTCTGCAAACACGCCGCCGGTCCAGGTAAAGAAGGCGTCCGGGCGGGCGGACGACTGTAGAAGCGTCGGCAGCTTGGATTTGAACGACGTGTCGTCGAGGAAGTCGAACTGCACCTTCGTGCCCGGGTTTGCCGCCTCATACGCCTTGGCGACGTCGAGATAATACTGCCGACCTTCAGGAACATTCGGCTCGATCGCCAGCATGCGGACGTCATCGGCCAGAGCCGAGCCAGCCAATGTCAATCCCAGGACCGTTGCGGCCCCGAGGCAAAATGATTTCATGACAATTTCCTCCAATATGCCTGGCCGATAACGCCAGATCCCTCCGAGCCGCAGCTCCACACCCGGCTCATGCAGGAAGCCTAGACCATGCGGATTTGCACCCCCCGTTATAATTTTTAACAGTCTTGATGAATGCGAAGGTTTTTCTTGCAAACGCCGCCAAGTTGGTAGCGCTGCTGAATCGGGGTCTGATGGAGGAGAAGATGACCGCGAAGAAACGCAATGGCTATCAGGTCGCGCTGCTGTTCAAGGCACGCGGGAGTTACGGGCGGGAGATCATCGCCGGCGTCTGCGATTACGTGAAATCGACGCGCGCCGTCTGGGACATGCTGCTGCATGAGGATTTTCGCGACAGCGTCGCGGGGATTTCGGACTGGTCGGGAAACGGCATTATTGCGGATTTCGACGATCCCGATTTCGTCAGGGCACTGTCGGAAGTGTCGATCCCGGTGATCGGTGTCGGCGGGTCCTATCATCGGGATGCCGATTATCCCCGCAACGTTCCCTATGTGGCGACCGATAACGAAAAGCTGGTGACTGAAGCCTATACCCATCTCGTCGACATGGGCCTGCCGCGCTTTGCCTTTTATGGCCTACCGGAAACCCGTTCCTACCGATGGTCCGAGGAGCGGGAGAAAGCCTATCTCAAGCTCTGTGCGCGGGATCGCGCCAAACCGGAGATCTTCAAGGGACAAGGCACGTTCGGGCTGGACTGGGACGATATCCTTGCCGACGTGATCGCGTGGCTGAAAAGCCTGCCAAAGCCGATCGGCGTGATCGCAGTTACGGATTCGCGCGCCCGCCACATCCTGCAGGCCTGCATCCTTGCCGATATCGCCGTTCCCGAAGAGGTCTCGATCGTCGGTATCGACGACGATCCGTTGTTGCGCATGCTGACCCGCATACCGATCAGCTCCGTGCGGCAGGGAACCCGCAGCATGGGGAGGACGGCTGCCGCGATGCTGCATCGCCGCCTGATCGGCGCGAGCATCGAGGAAAGCAGAGTGATCGTTCCGCCCCAAGGCCTGAATGCCCAGACGTCCTCCCGTTACCAGCCGGTCTACGACCCCTACGTGATGCGGGCACGGCATTACATCCGCCAGTTCGCCGGACAAGGCATCAAGGTCGCTCAGGTCGCCGCCTATGTCGGTGTCTCCCGCACGACGCTCGAAACCCATTTCCGCCGTGCCTTCGGTTACACGGTCCATGACGACATGCTCGCCTATCGTCTGCATCTTGCCCAGGAGATGCTCGCCGACGAAAGCCTACCTCTCGATCGGGTCGCCGAGCTCAGCGGCTTCACCAACAGCCAGTATATGCACACCGTCTTCAAGCGCGAATTGGGGTGCAGTCCAAGGGAGTATCAGAGAAACAATTTCGTTCGCTGAGGGACAAAAACGAGCGTTTCGAGGTAGAACGCGATAGATGCGCGAACATGGCAAAAGCCATGCGGGAGAACCGTTTCCGTACCTCAAGTGCGACAAATTGTCGCACTTGAGGTACGTGCATCATATCCGCTTTGCAACCCGCCTGAACCGCCGTATCAAATACACTTAAGAGGAGGTGACAGCCCCGTCTTCGCGGGAAAGTTACGTCGGTGGCGGTAAGCCACGTGAGGAGGCAATGACCGCAGATCGGCATTTGCGCAGATCTGGGGGCTGCATGCTCGGGGAGCATGGGCGTTGGGAGCGTGCCGGTCTTGGCCGCATCAAAGAGGAGGTAAGTTCATGAAGAAATTTCTTTTGTTCACGACGGCAGCATTCGGTATCGCGGCAGGCATGGTTGCGGCCACCGGAACGGCAGTCGCCTCGCCGGACAACCCGGTCATCGGCTTCTCGATCGACGACCTGCGCGTCGAGCGCTGGGTGCGTGACCGCGACTATTTCATCCAGGCTGCAGAAAGCCTCGGCGCCAAGGTCAGCGTCCAGTCTGCCGACGGCAATGAGGAAAAGCAGGTCAAGCAGGTCGAAAACCTGATCGCCCAGGGCGTCGATGCGATCGTCATCGTGCCGATGAATTCCAAGGTCTTCGACGCGGTTGTCGCAGACGCCAAGGCATCCGGCATCAAGGTTCTCTCCTATGACCGCCTGATCCTCAACGCCGATGTCGACGCCTACATCTCGTTCGACAACGAGCGCGTCGGTTTCATGCAGGCCGAGAACGTGCTGAAGGTAAAGCCGGAAGGCAATTATTACCTGCTCGGCGGTTCCCCGACCGATAACAACGCAAAATATCTGCGTGCCGGCCAGGAAAAGGCACTGAAGGCCGCGGTCGATTCCGGCAAGGTGAAGATCGTCGGTTCGCAATGGGTCAAGGAATGGAGCCCGACCGAAGCGCTCTCGATCATGGAAAACGCGCTGACGGCTGCCGACAACAAGATCGACGCCGTGGTCGCCTCCAATGACGGCACCGCTGGTGGTGCGATCCAGGCACTCGCCGCCCAGGGTCTCGCTGGTAAAACCGCCGTCTCTGGCCAGGATTCCGACCTTGCTGCCGTCAAGCGCCTGCTCGACGGAACCCAGACCGTCACCGTTTACAAACCGCTGAAGCTGATCGCTTCCGAGGCCGCCAAACTGACGGTCCAGATGGTCAAGGGCGAAACACCGGCCTTCACATCGAAGATCAACAACGGGACCAAGGACGTGGACACCCTGTTGCTGACGCCGACTGCAGTGACCAAAGAAAACATCGATATCTACGTCAAGGATGGCTTCTACACCAAGGAGCAGATCGGCCTGAAGTGATGAAGGCGAACGACCCCGGGGCCGTTACCCGACCCCGGGGTCTTCAACCAGATTGCGAGGGTCGATGAGCGAATATCTTCTCGAAATGAAGAATATCTCCAAGAGCTTTTCCGGCGTGAAAGCCCTGGAGGGAATCCATCTGCAGGTCCGCGCCGGCGAATGCGTCGGTCTGTGCGGCGAGAACGGTGCCGGAAAGTCGACCCTGATGAAGGTCCTTTCGGCTGTCTATCCTTACGGCACCTGGGAGGGTGAAATCCTCTGGGAAGGTCGGGAGTTGAAGGCGAGCTCCATCCGCGAGACGGAAAAGGCGGGCATCGCCATCATTCACCAGGAGCTGATGATGGTTCCACACCTCTCGGTGGCGGAAAACATCTTCCTGGGCTCCGAAATCAGTAATCACGGCTTTCTCGACTACGATGCAATGAACGCAAGAGCGCAGGAGCTGCTCGCCAAGCTGAATGTCCATGACATCAATCCCGCGCTTCCCGTCCTCAATTATTCCGGCGGCAAACAGCAGCTTATCGAAATCGCCAAGGCATTGAACAAGAATGCCAAGCTGCTGATCCTCGACGAGCCGACATCGGCGCTGACGGCAACCGAGATCCGTACGCTGCTCGATCTCGTGAAAAGCCTCAAGGCCGAGGGCCTTGCCTGCGTCTACATTTCCCACAAGCTCGAGGAAGTAGCCGAGATCTCGGATACCGTCACGGTTATCCGCGACGGCACCCATATTGCCACCCGCCCGATGAGCGAGTTGACGACCGCCAATATCGTCACGATGATGGTTGGCCGCGAGATGAAAAATCTCTATCCGAAGGAAGACCACGCGATCGGCGAGGTCGTTCTCGAGGCGCGCAACATTTCCTGCTGGGATGTCACCAATCCCAATCGCAAGGTCGTCGACGATGTGTCCTTCCAGATCCGCAAGGGCGAAATCCTCGGGATTGCAGGTCTTGTCGGAGCAGGCCGAACCGAGCTGGTCTCGACCCTGTTCGGAGCATATCCCGGCACCCACAAGGGAAGCGTTCGTCTTGACAGCAAGGAGATCACGATCCGATCGCCGCGCGATGCCGTCAAAGCCGGCATCTGCATGGTGCCGGAAGACCGTAAACGAAGCGGCATCCTGCCGATCATCGGCGTCGGGCACAACATGACGATCTCGGTGCTCAACCGTTTCGCGACTTTCGGCCTGGTCGACGAGCATGAGGAGCTTGCGCAGATTCAAGCCGAGATCCTGCGCCTGAAGATCAAGACGGCCGATCCGATGCTGCCTATTGCATCGCTCTCCGGAGGCAATCAGCAGAAGGCGGTGCTCTCCAAGATGATGCTGCCCGAGCCGCGAATCCTTATTCTCGACGAACCGACCCGCGGGGTCGATGTCGGCGCGAAATATGAAATCTACAAGCTGATATTCGCGCTCGCCAAGGCCGGCGTGGCGGTGCTGATGGTGTCGTCCGAACTGACCGAAGTGCTGGGGATCTCCGATCGTGTCCTTGTTATCGGGGAAGGACGGCTGCGCGGCGATTTCGTCAATGACAACCTGACCCAAGAACATGTGCTGGCTGCGGCTTTGGGCCAATCCAGGCAGATGGCCTGAAACACACGGCCACGGCTGTAGAAGGCGCTTTAACATGACGAATATAAATCTTCGAAAATTCCTTTCCGAAAACAAGATCGTAGCCCTACTGATCGTGGTCGCCCTGATCTGGGCGCTGTTCGGCTATCTGACCTATAATGCCGATACAGGTGTTTCCGGCTTTCTGACGGCTCGCAACTTCTCCAATCTGCTGCGCCAGATGGCAATCACCGGCATTCTCGCCGCCGCGATGGTCTTCGTCATCGTCGCGGGTGAAATCGACCTGTCGGTCGGTTCGCTTCTCGGTCTTCTCGGTGGCATCGCGGCGATCCTTGATGCGGTCTATGGCTGGCCGCTCGCAGGCACCGTGTCTTTCGTCCTACTTGCGGGTGCCGCGCTCGGCCTGATGAACGGCTGGATGACCTCTTATCTCGGCATCCCCTCCTTCATCGTCACGCTCGGCGGGCAGCTTGCCTTCCGAGGCGCCGTGCTGGGCCTTACCGGCGGCATCACCATCGCCCCCGTTTCCCCCAGCCTGCGTTATATCGGCCAGGGCTATCTGCCCGGCTGGCTCGGCAACGGATGCGCCATCCTGCTCTTCCTCGTTCTGTTCTTCATGGCATTCAGGACACGCCGCAAGCGCCTCCAGCATAACCTGCGGGTGCCAACCCCGGTCATGGAGGCGGTCAGGCTCGTCATCATCGGCCTGTTCATCCTGGGTTTCGTGCTGGTGCTGAACTCCTATCAGGGCATCCCCGTCCCCGTCCTGATGCTACTTTTCGTGCTGGGCATCTTCACCATCATCGCCAAGGGAACGGTGTTCGGCCGCTACATCTATGCCGTCGGCTCCAATTCGGAGGCCACCCGTCTCTCCGGCGTCAACGTCAATCTGGTCAAGATGGCGGTGTTCGGCCTTATGGGCCTGATGGCAGCGCTTGCCGGCATCACCACGACGGCGAGACTTGCCGCGGGCACGCCGTCGGCCGGTTTCGGTGGCGAACTCGATGCAATCGCATCCTGCTTCATCGGCGGCACGTCGATGCGCGGCGGCGTCGGCTCCGTCATCGGCGCGCTGGTCGGCGCTCTCATCATGGCAAGTCTCGACAACGGCATGTCGATGATGGGTGTCGACACGTTCTGGCAGCAGATCATCAAGGGCATCATTCTGGTCATCGCCGTCTATCTCGACATCGTCTCCTCCGGCGCCAAGCGAGCCTGAACTGGTCAAACTCAGCGAAGGACGTGCATGAGTCCTGCCGAACCGCGACCGGTTTGGCAGGGGTGCCGAGAGCAATTCCGGCAAAAGCGGTCACCGGTTTTACGTCCCGGCATTGCGTTGAAACAAAGTGGTCGAGCTGTTTCGCGTCTCGGACAAAGGCCGAAACGCCCCTACTGGTAGGTCGCAACCTCGAATGGGGTGGTTTCGCAAAAGATGCGGACATCGTCATCTTCCAACCGTGTCGAACCGCACCAGATTTAAAGACACAGTCAGGCGGCATTCGCCATTCCAAGCCGCGTCAGGAGACCACCATGACCTCACCGCATCCGTCGAAAACCAGCATCGGCAACCATGCACTGCATCCGGAAACGCAGATGCTGAATTATGGTTACGATCCGGACCTTTCCGAAGGGGCGGTCAAGCCGCCGGTATTCCTCACATCCACCTTCGTGTTCAAATCGGCTGAGGACGGCCGTGATTTCTTCGATTACGTCTCCGGCCGCAAAGTGCCGCCGGAGGGGCGCGGGGCTGGGCTGGTCTATTCTCGCTTCAATCATCCCAACAGCGAGATCGTCGAGGACCGGCTGGCGATCTATGAGGGCGCGGAAAGCGGTGCGGTCTTTGCCTCCGGCATGGCGGCCATCTCGACGACCTTGCTCGCCTTCGTGCGTCCGGGCGACGTGATCCTTCACTCCCAGCCACTATACGGCGGAACGGAAACGCTGCTTTCCAGGACGTTTTCGAACCTCGGCGTCGCCGCTGTCGGTTTTGCCGATGGGGTGGATGAAAGCTCGATGAGTGCCGCCGCAGAAGACGCGATGCAAAAAGGACGCGTCTCGGTGATCCTTATCGAAACCCCCGCCAACCCGACCAACGGGCTTGTGGATATCGCCTTGGTCGGGCGGATTGCCGACAGGATCGGTGAACAACAGGGACACCGACCCATCGTCGCCTGCGACAACACCTTGCTCGGGCCTGTCTTTCAACGGCCGCTAGAGTATGGCGCCGATATCTCGCTCTATTCCCTCACAAAGTATGTGGGCGGCCATTCGGATCTGATCGCGGGGGCCGCTCTCGGCAGCAAGGCCGTCATCAGCCAGATACGATCGCTCAGGGGATCGATCGGAACGCAACTCGATCCGCATTCATGCTGGATGCTCGGCCGCTCTCTCGAAACACTCCAGATCAGGATGGAGCGCGCCAACAGCAATGCGAAGGCAATCGCCGATTTTCTAAAAAGTCACCCGAAGGTCGCGAAGCTTCACTATCTTGATTTTGCCGATCCGGAATCGGCTGTTGGGCGGGTGTTTGAGGCGCAATGCAGCGGCGCCGGGTCGACCTTCTCATTCGATATAGAAGGCGGGCAGCCGGCCGCGTTCAGGTTTCTGAACGCCCTGCAGATCGTCAAGCTCGCCGTCAGTCTCGGAGGAACGGAATCTCTCGGCTCGCACCCAGCCACGATGACACATTCGGGCGTGCCGGCAGATGTGCGCCAGCGCATCGGCGTGCTGGATTCGACGATCCGGCTGTCAATCGGCATCGAACATCCGGACGACCTGATTGCCGACCTCGTTCAGGCGCTAGACAAGGCGTAAAGGCGAGAAACGAAGACTTCCCCGTCTCGGATGGCGCCAGAGCGACGACGGCCCGTTGCTCGAGTTACGCCTGGATCAGAATGCCCGCCTCGCGGGCTGCATCAACGAAGGCCTGCCGGGCATCTTCCGGCTTTTTCCTGCCCGCATCGACTGCGGCACAGATTTCAAGCGCCTTGTCCAGAAAGGTGCCGTCTTCGGTTGGCCAATCCTCGATCATCGCCCAGGCAGCGGCTTGCGTCGTCTCGATTGTTGTCTCTTCCGGCGGTTCTCCAACGGATACGACAACCGGTTTTTTCCAGGGCGTGTTCATAAGTCTCGTTCCATCGCTTCGGTCAAAAAAGGCCTCTTAGACCGTTTCGATGCGACTGGCGAGGCACCGGCACACAAAGCGGCATGTTACAGCTCGATATCGAACTCCGGCAGAGCCCCGCGGCGCAAGAGCCGCCACACGCTCTACCGCACGGCGATTTCGTTCTCGACAGAAGACCGTTTCGCCACCATCTGCTCAAGCGTCATGTTGTCGAGCACCGCGGAAATGGCGTCGCGGACCTCCATCATCGAATGGCGTACCTGACAGTCTTCCGGATGATCGCAATCATCGCAGGCCTCGAAAGCCGTCTTGCTGGCACAGCGGATCGGCGCAAGCGGGCCGTCGAGTATCCTGACAGCATGGCCAATGGAAATCTCCGATGCCGGCTTCGACAGGGCGTAACCGCCGCCCGGCCCCTTCTTGGAGCGCAGAATTCCGCCCTTGCGCAATTCCAGAAGAATAGCGTCGAGAAACTTCTTGGAAATATTGTTCTGCTCCGCAATGTCGCTCACGAAGGCGGTTTTACCGGGTTCGATCTGCGCCAGGTGCACAAGTGCCTTTAGCCCGTATTTTCCTTTTTTCGTCAGCATCGATGTGTGAAGGTCCGGTTTACCGGCACGATTGCCGGCTTACCGATGACCGATACAGGACCGAAACGAAACCTTCAACAATCGGTTGCCTCTGCCCGTTTCAAATTCAGGGCATTCGACTTGAATATCTTCAAGAATTCGGACACTCGATCGGGCTCAAGATGTCTCGAAAACCTCGCGATGGGTCGCGACGAAAAAACGTCCCTCCGGCGTCACCCAGCCACGGAACATTCCATCTGTATTGTAGGGCGCAGCAATCGAGCCATCCGCAGCGACTGCAACCAGCCCGGCGCCGATATTATGGGGCTTGAGTTCCTCCATGATGACCTTGGCCGCAGCTCTTTCCAGATCTTCGCCGAGATAATTCATCCGGCTCGCCACCTCGTGGCCAACGGCATGGCGAATAAAAAACTCCCCCTTGCCCGTACCGGAAACGGCACAGATCCCGTCGCGTGCATAGGTGCCGGCACCGACGATCGGCGTGTCGCCGATGCGGCCAGCCGGCTTGTTGTTGTAACCGCCCGTGGATGTTGCAGCGGCCAGATGGCCCGCGCGGTCGAGTGCGACGGCCCCGACCGTGCCATGCTTCTCGGCCTCGCTTGCCTTGACCGCTGTTCCGGCGGCAGCATGGGCCTTCATCGCAGCCAGCGCCTTCACGCGTCGTTCTGTGGTGAAATAGCTGGGTTCAACGACGTCGAGACCTTCAGCCCGCGCGAACTCGTCAGCGGCTGCTCCTCCGAGAAGCACGGCCTCGCCCTTTTCCATCACGCGGCGCGCAGCCCTGATCGGGTTACGGATGCGCCTGACCAGCGTCACGGCGCCGGCCTCCAAGGTCCGGCCGTCCATAATCGAGGCGTCCAGTTCATGCTCCCCATCGGCATTCAGCGCCGCCCCATAACCGGCATTGAAATGCGCGCTGTCCTCCATCACGACCACGGACGCCTGAACGGCGTCGAGTGCAGAGCCGCCAGCGCTCAACACCGCCCAGCCGGCCTGCAACGAGCGGTGAAGATCTGCGCGGGCGGCCGACCATTCTTCTTCGCTCAGATCGAGCTTCGCCATGACGCCGCAACCACCATGAATGGCGAGTGCAATCCTGTTCATCTGTTCTGCCTTCTACCTGCAAAAAGGCCGGGCAAAATTGCCCGGCCAATTGTCGTGTTATGATATGTGTTATTGCGCAGGACGAATGTTCATCGCAAGCGTATCCTCATCCGAGCGCGGCGTGATCGTTATAGTCTTTTTCATGCCCCAGGCCGACACGATCGAAGCGATCGACAGGTTGGGACGATCGCTGGCGACCAGCGCGTTCGCATCCTTCAGGAACTGCTCACGCTTTTTGGCATCCATCTCGACACCGGCATCCTCGATCAGCTTGTCCATCGTCGGATTGGAATAAGCGCGGATATTGAAGGCACCGAGCTTTTTTGCCGGATCGTTGGTATGGACGAGCGAGGACAGGGTGTAGTTCGCCTCACCGGTCAACGTACCCCATCCCGACATGGTCAGCGAATAATCGCCGCGGGTATTGGCCGGGAAATAGACGGCACCCGGCTGTGCATTCGCTTCCACGTCGATGCCGATCGCAGTCAGCATCTGGGCGATCGTCGTGCCGGTATCCTTGTCACCCGGCAGGCGGTCGTTGGTGAAGGTGAAGACGACCTTGAAGCCATCCGGATAACCGGCTTCGGCGAGCAGCGCCTTTGCCTTGTCGACATCCGATGCCGGCGCCTTCACATCCGGGTTGTAACCGAAAATGTTCGGCGTCACGAGCTGTGACTGCACCGTGCCCATGCCTTCCATGGCGATTTCGGTGATCGTTTCGCGATCGATGGCAAGATCGAAGGCTTCGCGGACCTTCGGATCGAGGAAGGGGTTCTTCGGCAGCGGCGAGCCATCCTTCGCCGTCACCTGCGGCGGCTTTTCGCGAAAATCAAACGCGATGTTGAACAGGTAGACACTGTCCTGGCGCACGATGCTGAGCTTGCTGTCGGTTTCAAGCGTCGGCACGTCGGATGCGGGAATGCGGGCAATCAGGTCCACCTGGCCAGCCTTCAGCTGGGCAACGCGGGCTGCATCGTTGGGGATTTCCTTGCGGGTAACCTTGTCCCAGGGCTCCTTGCCGCCCCAGTAACCGTCGAAGCTTTGCAGCACGAGCTGTTCTTTCGGCGTCCAGGAAACGAACTTGTAGGGTCCGGTACCGATCGCGGCATTGCCGGAATTAAACCCTTCAGCAGCCTTCTCGGCGCTGTCGGAATAATCTTTGGCTGCGACATGCGAAACGACGAAGAGACGGATGAAATCGTTCGGCAGGTTCGGAGCAGGACCGTCGGTCTTCACCCGGATTGTATGGGCATCAACGATCTCCGTGCTTTTCACGCGGCGGACATAAATTGTCGTCGGGTTGGGACCGGCAACCTTTGGAATGCGCTCAATCGAGAACTTTACGTCCTCGGCGGTGAAGTCGGAACCGTCATGGAATTTTACGCCTTCGCGCAGCTTGAATTCCCAGGTCGTGTCGTCGACCGCAGTCCAGGAGGTAGCGAGACCCGGCTCCAGTTCGAGATTGTTGCCGGACTTGATGAGCGAATCGTAGATGTGTTTCATCGCCTCGGCATGGGTGCCGGCAGCGGTGAAATCCGGATCGATGGACAGCGGGCCGGCACGCACGCCGATCGTGAGATCGGCCGCCAAAGCCGCGCCCGAAACGCCGCCGAGCAGCGTCGCCGCAAGCGCAACTGTGCGAAATGTCTTGGAAATCGTCATTCTTCGTTCTCCTCAATATTTGTGATTAATGGCCAGTTCGGTGAATCCACGACAATCTTGGCGAGCAGTTCCGACAGCATCAGCTGTTCGGCTGGCGTCAGCGCGGAGGCCATGGCCTTTTCCCGCTCCACCATCGGCTGCATGGCCTGATCGACGATGCGTCTGCCTTCGTCCGTGATGTAGAGAACGAAGCTTCTCAAGTCCGCCTGATCGACTTCGCGGCGGATGATCTTCTTGTCGATCAGTTTTTGAATTGCGCGGCTGATCGTATTCTTTGGGAAACCGGAAGAGCTGCAGATGGCGCTGGCCGTCAGACCGTCCGATAGGCCGAGCGAATAGAGCACGACGAATTCGGGACGAGGGAGCCCGTATTCCTTCTCGAAGCGGCGATAGATCGGCTCGTTGAACTGCAGTGCCAGGATGTTGATGCGGAACGACAGCCAGCATGGATTTTGCCAAAGCTTGACGGCAACGAGATCTTCCACGCGGCGATTTCCGGCGGCCACCAGACCGCCTTCCCGCAGCAGATTATCCAGCGCCTTCTCATCCGTTTCACGCACGTCTCGTTTCCCATCCATTTTCAAATTAGTCCCGTATGGAACTTGACGCTGCATTAATTGGCTGTCAATTTCTTTTTTTAGTCCCGTATGGAACTTTGCATTTGGCGCAACATCGCGTTCAAAAGCATATTTTTTGTGCGTTTCGGCCCTGTTCTGCAATTTCTTTGCGCATGCCGGCCCGAACGGAGAATGGAGATGAGATAAGTGAAGATCGCGGACATGAACTGGATGCAGGTGGAGACGCGAACAGCCAGCGACGATCGCTGCATCTTGCCGATCGGAAGCGTCGAGCAGCACGCCTATCTGAGCCTCGCAACCGACATGATCCTGGCAGAAAAAGTCTCCATCGATGCAGCCGAACCGCTGGGCGTCCCGGTCTTCCCTGCCCTGCCCTATGGCCTCGCCTCATCCTTCGCGAGTTTTCCCGGCACGCTTACCCTGTCGCTCGCAACCTATATCGGCGTGATCCGTGACCTTCTCGACAGCATCTATCGCTCCGGTTTCCGTCGCATCCTTGTCGTCAACGGCCATGGCGGCAACACGCCGGCAATGACGGTAATATCCGAATGGCTGAACGATCACCCCGACGCATCGGTGAAATTCCACGACTGGTGGCGCGCACCCAAGACGATGGCGAAAGTCCTCGAAACCGATCCGGCCGCCTCGCATGCATCCTGGATGGAAAATTTCCCGTGGACACGTACGGGAGATCCCCGCCAGCCATCGACGCAGAAGCCGCGGATCGATTTCGCAGCGCTTGCGCGGGTCGATACGCAGCGCAAACGCACGCTTCTCGGCGACGGCAATTATCACGGCCTCTATCAGCGCCCGGACGAGGACATGCTGGCCATCTGGGAGGTCGCGGTTTCCGAGACCCGCGAGCTTCTGGAAAAAGACTGGCACTGAACGCCACCATCAACGGCGCGCGAATGCGCGCTGTATTTTGAACCCGCAGAAGACGGGAGAACGGGAACAGATGTTGGGCTTCATCTTGCAAAGACTGTGGCAGGCGGCGATCGTCGTGCTGGTCATGTCGGCGCTGGTTTTCTGCGGCGTTTATGCCGTGGGAAACCCGATCGACGTGTTGATCTCGCCGGATGCGACACAAGACATCCGAGCCGCCGTCATCGCGCAATACGGATTGGATCTGCCGCTTTGGCAGCAATATTTTGGCTTTCTCGGCCGGGTGTTCGAAGGCGATTTCGGCCGCTCCTTCGTTTATAACATGCCGGTCAGCGAGTTGATCCTCTCCCGCCTGCCTGCAACCCTGGAACTGACACTGGCTGCGGTGCTTTTTGCCAGTCTGGTCGGCATTCCGATCGGCATGTATGCCGGTTACCGTCCGCACAGCCCGGTATCGCGTGCCATCATGGCGCTGTCCATTCTCGGCTTTTCCGTGCCGACATTCTGGTTCGGCCTGATGCTGATCATGCTGTTTGCCGTGCAATGCGGCTGCATGCCGGCTGGTGGCCGTGGCGACACCGTGAGCCTGTTCGGCGTCGACTTCAGCTTCCTCACGGCCAATGGGCTGTCACACATGATCCTGCCGGCCTTGAACCTCGCGCTCTTCAAGTTCTCACTGATGATCCGGCTGGCACGTGCCGGCACCCGCGAACTGATGCTCAGCGACACCGTCAAATTCGCCCGCGCCGCCGGCATTTCGGAATTCACCATCCTTAGCCGGCATGTATTGAGACTGATTTCCATTCCGCTCGTCACCGTCTTCGGCCTGGAACTCGGCTCCACACTCGCCTTCGCGGTTGTCACCGAAACGATCTTTTCCTGGCCCGGTCTAGGCAAGCTCATCATCGACAGCATCACCTCGCTCGATCGTCCCGTCATGGTTGCCTATCTCATGCTGGTCGCCATGCTGTTCATCGTCATCAATCTCGTGGTCGACCTCACCTATGCGCTGCTCGACCCGCGCCTGCGGAAGGGAAGAGCCTGATGCGCGACACGCCGTTTTTCCGGTTTCTCCAAGAATTCCGCCGCAACAAGGTCGCCGCCGGCGCCGCCATCGTTGTCGGCCTGATCGTCTTCATCGCGCTCATCGCCCCGCTGGTAACCCCGCAGAACCCTTACGATCTTGCCCATCTCGTGCTGCGTGATGCGCGAAGGCCGCCGGGTTATGTCGGCACCGGCGGATATACCCATTGGCTCGGTACGGATTCACAGGGACGCGACCTCCTCTCGGCCATTATCTATGGCCTGCGCATCTCGCTGCAGATGGGCGTGATCGCAGGCGGCATCGCGCTGGTCATCGGCGCGGTTGTCGGTTGCGCGGCTGCCTATATCGGCGGGCGTTTCGAAAGCCTGGTCATGCGGGTCGTCGACCTGCAGCTCTCGTTTCCGGCGATCCTGCTGGCCTTCGTCATCGCCGCCGTTCTCGGTCAGGGACGCTACCAACTAATCCTGGCGCTTATCTTCGCGCAATACGCCTATTTCGCCCGCACCGCCCATGGCGCGGCATCGGCCGAACGACAGAAGGATTATGTCGAGGCCGCGCTCTCCATCCCGCTTTCTCCGTTGCGTGTCGTGCTGCGGCACATCCTGCCCAATTCCCTGCCGCCGCTGATCGTCGTCGCAACCGTTCAGGTCGCAAGCGCCATCTCCTTGGAAGCAACGCTCTCCTTCCTCGGCGTCGGACTGCCGCCCACCGAACCGTCACTCGGCATGCTGATTGCCAACGGCTTCCAGTACCTCCTCTCCGGCCGCTACTGGATCTCGATCTATCCTGGCGTAGCGCTGATCCTGTTCATCGTTTCGCTCAATCTCGTCGGTGACCAGATCCGCGACCAGCTCAACCCGAGGCTTCGCCGATGACCGCACCCCTTCTTGAAGTCTCCGATCTGCGCACCTGGTTCCCGAGCAGAAGGGGCGAGGTCAAGGCCGTAGACGGCGTCTCCTTCTCGCTGGCCCCTGGCGAGGTCTTGGGCCTTGTCGGCGAATCCGGTTCGGGAAAATCGATCACCGGTTTTTCCATCATCGGCCTGATCGATGAACCGGGCCGGATCGTCAAAGGCTCGATCAAGCTCGAAGGCCGCGAACTCATCGGCCTCCAGCCGCACGAATTGCGGGCCATCCGCGGCAAGACCATTTCCATGGTTTTTCAGGACCCGATGATGACGCTCAACCCGGTGCTGAGCATCGGCACTCAGATCAAGCTTGCGCTCGAAGCACATGAGAACATCAGCGCGGCAGAAGCACGCGAAAGGGCGATCAAGGCACTGGCGCAGGTCCGCATCACCGAGCCCGAGCGCAAGGTCGATTTCTTCCCGCATCAGTTTTCCGGCGGCATGCGCCAACGCGTGGCGATCGCGATCGCGCTTCTCCATCGGCCGAAACTGATCATCTGCGACGAGCCGACGACCGCGCTCGACGTGTCGATCCAGGCGGAAATTCTTGCCGAGATGAAGGAACTGGTGGCCGAACTCGGCACGGCGCTGATCTGGATCAGCCATGATCTGGCGACCGTATCGTCGATCGCCGACCGGGTGGCCGTCATGCGCTTCGGCAAGATCGTCGAGATCGGCCCGGCACTCGGCGTGCTGACCAAACCGCAGCACGACTATACCAAGGCCCTGCTCGATGCTCTGCCGTCCCGCGCAAACCCGGGCGAGCTTCTGCTGCGTGGCAGCGGCATTTCCGATGCCGCCCCGCCAACCCGCAAGACCGCCACAAGCGACCTCCCACCACTCGGCAGCCCTTACCTGGTGATCGATACAGCCGTCAAACGCTTCGAGAAACCGGCCGGACTGTTCAGGAACCTGGCGATCCGCTCCGGCATTGCCCAGCCTCTCTCCGTCGTGCAGGCCGTGGATGGTGTTTCGATCACCCTGAAACGAGGCGAAGTGCTTGGCCTTGTCGGTGAATCCGGTTCCGGCAAGTCAACGCTTGGGCGCATGGCGGCCGGCATCACCGTGCCGACATCCGGCACAGTCCGTCTGGCCGGCAAGCCGGTAATGAGCGGTGGCCGCAGCCCGCGCAAAGTTACCACCCGCGTGCAGACCATCTTTCAGGATCCCTTCGCTTCGCTGAACAGCCGCATGCGCGTCGGTGACATTGTTGCGGAAGGCCCACTGGCACACAAACTCGTCTCACGTGCCAAGGCAGCTGAATATGTCGCTCAATGGCTGTCGGCGGTCGGGCTCGATCCGTCCTTCGCCAATCGCTTCCCGCACCAGTTTTCCGGCGGGCAGCGGCAGCGCATCGCGATTGCGCGGGCACTCGCCATGCAGCCGGATGTCGTCGTCTGCGACGAACCGGTAGCCTCGCTCGATGTGTCGATCCAGGCGCAGATCATCAACCTGCTGATCCGCCTTCGCTCAGAACTCGACCTGTCGCTGATATTCATCAGCCATGACCTCTCGGTCGTCCGGCACCTCTGCGACCGCGTGGCTATCATGTATCGCGGCCGGATCGTCGAGGAAGGCGGCGCGGCAGCGATCTACGACAACCCGCAACACGACTACACGAAGCGGCTGCTGGCAGCCGTTCCCGTTTTGCCGACCGCGGCATAATGATCATTGGAGGATCAGACATATGGAACCATGGGAATGGGATGAATCGATCTGGCGCGGCAAGGTTGAAAAGGTCCGCGCCGGCCGATCGCTGAAGCCAAAGGCCTGGAAGGGCGGCGCGCGCTGCGCCGTGGCGCTTTCCTTCGATAGCGACCACGAGACCAACGAGTTGCGCGACGGCGGCGAATCCATCGGCCGCATGTCGCAGGGCCAATACGGCAACCGCAAAGGCGTGCCGCGCATTCTCGAAACGCTCTCCGCCGCCTCGGTTCCCGCTACCTTCTTTGTGCCCGCCGTCACCGCCCTGCTTTATCCCGACGAACAGCGCCGCGTGATTGCCGAAGGCCACGAGATCGGCCTGCACGGCTGGATCCATGAAGTGAACACCAAGGTCCCACCGGAAAAGGAGCGCGAACTGCATTTCCGCGCCGCCGACACGCTGGAAAAAATCACCGGCATCCGCCCCGCTGGCATGCGTACGCCCTCCTGGGATTTTTCGTCAGTCACGCTGGAGATCGAGCGCGAACTTGGCCTGATCTACGATTCCTCGCTGATGGCGGACGACGACCCTTACGAACTGATCGAGGAAGGCGAGGCAACCGGCATGGTCGAGTTGCCGGTCGAATGGATCCGCGACGACGCGGTCTATTTCAACATGAACCGCTTCACGGCGCTCAGGCCCTATACGCCGCCGACCGATGTGCTCGACATCTTCAAGCGTGAGTTCGACCGCGCCTATCAGGAAGGCGGCCTCTTCCTGCTGACCATGCATCCGCATGTTTCGGGTTACCGGTCGCGCATCTTCATTCTCGAAGAGCTGATCCGCCATATCCAGTCCCATGACGATGTCTGGTTCGCCACCCATGCGGATATCGCCCGTTTCGTGAAGGAGGATGCCGGTGTCTGATGGACAAGCGAAAGTCGCGATCGTCACCGGTGGTGGCCGCGGCATCGGCCGCGGCTGCGCACTCGATCTCGCGCGTCACGGCTTCGATATCGTTCTGGTCGATCTGATCGAGGACGATCTTGCTCGCACGGCAGCAGAGATCCGCGAACTCGGCCGGAAAGCGCTGACCTTCGTGGCCGATGTCGGCGATCACGCCCGCGCAGCCAAAATCATCGCCGAGATCGATCGTGAATGGGGCCGGATCGACGTCCTTTTCAACAATGCCGGTCGCTCGATGTCGAAGGGTATCGAGGAGATTTCCGAACAGGAATTCGACGACACGATCGCCATCAACCTCAAGGGTGCGTTCAACTATATCCAGCCGACCGTGCCAGTGATGCGCCGCAATGGCGGCGGGCGGATCATCAACATGTCGTCGATGAACGCCCATACCGGCGGCGTCACCAGCGCGGTCAGCAAGTTCTCCTACACGGCCGCCAAGGCTGGCATCATCGGCATGACGAAAGCGCTGGCGAAAGAGCTTGCACCCGATATCGTCGTCAACGCCGTCTGCCCCGGCGTAATCAAGACCGAGCGCTCCAACGCCATGATCGACGCGCGCGAGACAGATCTGGCCGCCGGCATTTCCCTCGGCCGCGTCGGTACTCCACAGGATGTGGCGAGCGTGGTGACATTTCTGGCAACCGCAGAACCCAATTTCATGACCGGTCAGGACATCCAGATCGACGGCATGCAATGGGTGCGTTGAAAACCGTCGCTTAGGCCGTCGACAATGTTGCCGAAACATGACGCCGGCGAGGTATCTATGGACAGCAACGCCGCCCCGCGGAGGATGGAAGAACACCGCCGCCGGCGACACAATGAAAGGAAATCAAATAGTAAACTTGATTTTTTAGAATATTCTGAGCTCTATCGACCTCGACACCTATACCGCGCGATATCGTTACAATCCTTCCGACAATGACTTGGTCGATCTGAAGATCGGACATTTCCTGTCGAAGGTTGATAGCCGTGCCAACTCGACAAACTACAATTCGACGACCGAAACCCTCACGCCCGCCTTCTACCGGATCGCAGCGATGGGGCTTCACCGCCTCGAACACCTCGCGTTTCCTCACGGACTTCGGCGATTTTGTGCTTGAATATGGCGGCGCATTTACCCGCGAGGATGCTGGTCTGCTCGATGGCGTGACCTATGATAGCCGCCGCATGCGGTTGCCGCGCCAGGGATCTCGCGAAGAATTCAGCGCCTACGCGTCGCCGGAGTGGAAGCCGTTATATCGAGGGTACCGGGTGGGGTGGCAACACAATGAATACAGCTCTCGGTATCGGCGGCATCATGCCGTCCAAATGGGAGACCTATACGCTTGTCGACCTCTATGGCAGCTACAAGGTCAATGAAAATGCGACGCTCGATTTCGCCGTCGATAACGTCACGGACCGTTATTATGTCGATGCGCTGAGCACAGTCGGAGTTCCCGCACCGGAACGGACTTTCCGTGCGGGCTTCACGATAAACTTCTGACCGTTTCGATCAAAACGCAACGAGGAGACACGGTAGCCGCGTCTCCTTATAGCCCGCAGGATTATATCTGCTCGGCTATTCTTCTTCGATGCCTTCCGTAAGGCCGTCATAGACTTCCATCAGCGCATTGGTGATGGCTTGGCCGAGCGCGTTTCCGGCGGCTCGAACGTCTTCGTCATTCCCATCGCGGGCGGCGCGTGCGAGTTCGAAACCCTGGTCGGCGACAACCTGCTTTGCGACCTCTATCGCCCAGAGACCGAAGTCACCGCGATTGTCGATCTCCATCGTCTCGTTCATGTCAGTGCTCCTTCGGTTGCGGCTCCCATCTAACGCAATGGTCTCTCAAGGCAAGCCTCGGAAGAAGCATACGATCATCGGAATGAATCGGCGGAAGCGAGCTGACGTTGCCAATCGACCGGCGCACCTATCCATGACGAACGCCCGAGCTTTCGTTGTGCACCGCAAAAACGATTAAACTTGACTCGCTAAATCACATTTTATAGGTCAGCAAAGTTGACTTATTTTCTGCAGGAGTCTGAACATGGAAGCTAGTGATAAGCGCTTCGGTCTGTATGATCCCGCAGAGGAAAAAAGCAGCTGTGGCGTCGGTTTCATAACGCGAAAGAGCGGCGTCCAGACCCATGACATATTGCTGAAGGGTCACGAGGCTCTTTGCGCCGTCCCCCATCGCGGCGGCATGTCTGCAGAAGGTGTCGGCGACGGAGCCGGCATTTCGGTGGACCTATCTCTGGGTTTCTTCCGCAAGCTGACCGAACGCCCCGATCTCCAGCCGCGCCGCTTCGGTGTCGGCAATTTCTTCCTGCCGGCCGACCCCTCATCCCACGAGGAAGCAGAGCGTGTGGTCGAGACGGCGCTCGCGGAGCAGGGTTTTGAAATTCTTCTAAGGCGTGACGTGCCGGTGGACAATGATGCGATCCGCCCCGCCGCCATTCGTCATCAGCTGACGATCCGCCAATGGGTCTTCGGCTGTCACAACGAAGCCGCCTTGCCAGTCGAATTCGACTTCCGCATCCACAAGGCGCTGCTGGCGATCGAGGCGCAAGCCTATACGCGCGCCGAACTCGCCGGCCTTTATCCTATCTCGCTCAGCGCCCGCACGCAGGTTCTGAAGGGGCGCCTCAACTCCAACGAGGTCATTCCCTATTTCCGCGATCTGGTAGACCCGGATCACACGATCCATACCATGTATTTCCACACGCGGTTTTCTACAAACACGGACCCGCATCCGTCGATGGCTCAGCCGTTCCGGCAGATGGCCCATAATGGCGAGCTGAACACCGACCGCAAGAACCGCCTGTCGGAAGCGGCAATTGCGGCGGCCAAGAACGCTGCGATCATTCGCCCGAAGGGGCAGTCGGACAGCTGCCGCCTCGACCAGACGCTTCAGTCCCGTGTTTTGGAAGACGGCCTGGATCTCGTGACTGCCGTTGTCTCGATGATGCCGCCGGCATGGGAAAACGACGAGACATTGTCCACTGATGTTGTCGCCATGCTCGAATATTTCTCTCTTTATGAGGAGAAGAATGACGGCCCGGCGGCATTGATCTTCGGCAACGGCGACGTCATCGGCGCAAGGCTGGATCGTCTCGGCCTGCGCCCATTGCGCACCGTAGAGACGGACGAATATCTCTGCGTCATGTCGGAAGCCGGCCAGATCGCTTTCCCGCCGGAGACAGTGCGCCATCGCGGCCGCATCGAAGCCGGCGGCATGCTGGTTTACGACCATGTTGAGAAGCGCAGCTATGGTACGGGCGAAGCTCTCGAGATGCTGGCCGCCCGCCGGCCCTATTGCGATCTTCTGGCCGACGCGCGTGTACGCCTCGTTGATCTGCCTGAGATCCAGGCTGAAGCTCAGGGTTCACCACTGCGTTACAATGGCGATCTGGGACGCCACCAGCGTTACGTCGCCTATTCGCACAACCAGGAAAGCTTCAAGTTCCTGATGGACCCGATGCTGGCGACCGGCGCGGAAAAGATCTCTGCCATGGGTTACGGCAATGCCATCAATGCGCTGTCTGACCAGGAAGGCGGCGTCGCAAAGTATTTCTCGCAGCGCTTCGCCCAGGTCACCAACCCGCCGCTGGACAGCATTCGAGAGGCCGACGGGATGACCTTGCGTATCGCGCTCGGCGCCAAGCCGAATATCGGCGCCAAGGCGGCACGGCAGATCGTCGTGCCCTCGCCGATCCTCACCCATCTCGACATGCTGAAGTTACGCGAACAGACGGAAACGCCGCTTCGTCGCTTCGAGATGCTCTACACACCGGTCATTGACGACGCCGAAACCAATGCGCAGGCTCTCGAGGCCGGCATTGACGGACTGTGCAAGGCAGTCGCAGCTTTCGCCCGCGAAGACGGCGGCATCGCCGTCATCACCGACCGGCATGTGGCGCGTGACCGCGCGGCCCTGCCGATGATCCTCGTCGTCTCGGCGATCAACCAGAAACTGATTGAGGAAGGTGCACGTCTGCGCGTTTCGCTGGTGGTCGAAAGCGGCCAGATCTCATCGTCTCATCACGTCGCAACCGCCCTCGGTTTCGGGGCGTCGGCGGTCTATCCGCTCGGCGTGCAGTTCCGCGCCGAGGAGAAGTTCGCGGCGGAAGCCGACAAGGCCTTCAAGCGCTTTGCCAAGGCGGCCGAGAAGTCGCTGATGAAGACCATGGGCAAGGTGGGCTTGTGCACCGCCGAAAGCTATGTTTCCGGCGAATTCTTCGAGCCGAATTTCCTCGACACCAGCGATCCGGTGCTGAAGCGTTATTTCCCCAATGTGAAGACGCCGGTTGGCGGGGTCGATTTCAAGGTCATCGCCCAGGCCGTTGCCGACTGGCATGCCAAGGCGCTTACAGTTAAGGGCGAAGACGACATCCCGCTGCTCGGTCTGTTCAAGGAACGCGCGGAAGGCGCCGGCCATTCCTTCGGCACCACGGCCGTGCGCGGTTTCGTCGACATGACGGAGGAAAAGCCCTCCTTCGCGGAGCCTGATGGCGAGGAAGATCCCTTCCTGCGCCTGCTCACTCTCAATCGTCTCGATGACGCCTTCGGCATCGATGACGCAGCCTATACGAATACAAGTTACGATCGGCTGTCATCGGAAGCGATCGACCGTTTCACCATCACGCCCGGCTACCGTGCCTTCGCGCGGATGATGACGGAGGAACGCGCGCGTCGGCCAGCGGCCCTTCGTGACGTTCTGGCCTTCCCGGCAGATGTCACCTACGCCACCTCTCCGGACGATTTCCGCAAGGAGATGAAGCGGTTCTCCCGCAAGGGCAATAACAGCTTTCTCGTGCGCGGGCTGACCTGCGAAGCCTTGCCCGACGACGTTTTCCGCCTGTCTCTCACCGGCCCGCAGGGCGGTGATCTTGCCCGGCTTGCCGCGCTCGGGCAGTCGCTTGTCGTCCGCTTCGGCGCTGACATTCTCGGCCATTGGCTTGAAGGTGGAGCGCTTTCCGTCCACGCGGCAGGTCAGGCACTGACCTATCTGCGGCTTCTCGATACGGCGGCGGCCGGCATTGCTCTGGACGAGGTGCAGCCGGCAAGCGAAATCACCCCGCTTCTCGCCTCCGGCGCCATGAGCCACGGCGCGCTTGTATCCAGTGCCCACGAGGCGGTCGCCCATGGCACCAACATGGTCGGCGGCATGTCGAATTCCGGCGAAGGCGGCGAACACATCTCGCGTTACGGCACGATCCGCGCCTCGCGCATCAAGCAGTTCGCGTCGGGTCGTTTCGGCATCTGGGCAGGCTACCTCGCCGATCCGATGCTGGAAGAGCTGGAAATCAAGATCGGACAGGGCGCCAAGCCCGGCGAAGGTGGCCAGTTGCCAGCCGCCAAGGTGACGGTCGAGATCGCGGCTGCCCGTGGCGGCACGCCGGGTGTTGAACTCGTATCCCCACCCCCGCACCATGATACCTACTCGATCGAGGATCTGGCTCAGCTTATCCACGACTGCAAGGCGGCGCGTGTGCGCGTCGTCGTCAAGCTAGTCTCGTCCGAGGGGATCGGCACGATCGCGGTCGGCGTCGCCAAGGCGGGTGCGGATATCATCAACGTCGCCGGCAATACCGGCGGCACGGGAGCTGCAGCCGTCACCAGCCTCAAATATACCGGCCGTGCCGCCGAAATCGGCATTGCCGAAGTGCATCAGGCGCTTTGCGCCAACGGGCTGCGCCAGAAGGTTCTGCTGCGTTGCTCGGGCGCGCACCAGACGGCGAGCGACGTGGTCAAATCGGCGCTTCTTGGCGGCGACAGTTTCGAATTCGGCACGACGGCACTGATGATGCTGAAATGCGTCATGGCGAAGAACTGCAACATCAAATGCCCGGCTGGCCTCACCACCAATGCCGAAGTTTTTGACGGCGATCCGCGGGCATTGGCGCAATACCTCCTAAACATCGCGCATGAGACGCGCGAAATCCTTGCGTCGCTCGGCTTCAGGTCTCTTCGCGAGGCACGTGGCCGCAGCGATATTCTTCACCTCCTCGATCATCCGTCCAGTGTCGGACAGCTTGACCTCCGTGCGATGCTGCAGGTGGTCGAGGAGGTGAAGATCACCGACCCGGTCTATATGGAAAAGGACTATGCGGTCGATGACGCCTTTATCGAGATGGTGCGCTCGGCACTGATCGACGGCGGACTGCCGGTGGTCGAGCTCGGCGGCAACCAGCATCTTAACAACTGCAACAAGAGCGTCGGCGGACAGCTCGCGGTCGATATCGAGCGGATGCTGAACCACGAACTGACGGAAGCTGAGACGCGCCACCTCCCGGCCGTGCGGCAGGACAAGCGCGGCCGCCGTTTCCTTGACGCCGGCTCGGTGAAGATCGCGACATCCGGCTCGGCCGGCCAGTCCTACGGCGCCTTCTGCAATGACGGCATGATGCTCACCCATACCGGCACCTGCAACGACGGCGTCGGCAAGAGCGCCAATGGCGGTACCATTTCCGTCCGCTCGCCGGGCGGCGGTTCGCACGAGGCGGGCGGCAACGTGCTGATCGGCAATTTCGCCCTGTTCGGCGCGACCGGTGGCCGCCTGTTTGTCGAAGGCCAGGCCGGCGACCGTTTTGCCGTACGCAATTCCGGCTCCACCGCCGTTGTCGAAGGCGTCGGCGATTTCTGCTGCGAATACATGACCAACGGCGCCGTGCTCAATCTCGGCTCCTTCGGCAAGGGTGTGGGCAACGGCATGAGCGGCGGCTTCTTCTATCAGTATGATCCCTATCGCGATCTGCCGAAGAAGATGAGCCATGACTCGATCCTGATCGGCTCGATCGCCGATCCGACCGACCCTTATGTTGCTTTCCATGCCGATGCGATCCGAATGATGCTGGAATGGCATGTGGAAGCCACCGGATCGGAAAAGGCGCGCTGGCTGCTCGAAAACTTTGAAAGCGAGCGGTCGAATTTCATCTACTGCCTGCCGCGTGCGCTGCTTCTCTATCAGGATAGCGATGCCATCCTGAAGGCGAAGAGCCGCAAGGATCTGATCGAGGAACTGTCTACGGCACTTGCCGGCTATCAGGTCCGCAAGTTCAAGCTTGCCTATCGCGACCGCAAACCGATCCTCAACGGCAAGGCGCCCGGCCACGGCGAGACGGACACGCAGGACATGTTCGCGCTGCTGAACAACTACACGCTACTCTCCATGGCCCAGTCGCTTGCCATGGCACGCGTGCCGAACGCGCTAGGACCATCCGAACCGGCAGTGGAAAGGGCGGTGCGCAACCTGATCCTGACGGAAGATTTTGCGCTGATGCAAAAGCTTTCCCGCTACGCCCGCGAAGCAATCGCCGATTACGACGATCAGGATCTTGCTGTTCTCGTCTCCGAAAAGCGCCTGTCGGACTATCGCCAGGCGCTTGCCGGCCGCAACACGCTGTCGATCGACAGCCCTGGCACCTATGGCTGGATCATCCAGCAGATGCAAAGCAACCGCGACCGGATCGGCCGCATCCCGAGCTTTGAGGAGCTTTTTGCCCGAAAGGCTGTCGGCAGCCTGGCAACAGCCAGATCGTGAGACCCGGATAATGATGATCCCGCATATCCCCGAGGAAGCTCCTTTCAACAGCGACCAACGCGCCTGGCTGTCCGGCTTCATGGCCGGGCTGAACTCGCGCCTCATCGCCGGGGAAAGCATCGCCAGCGCCCCCGCCGCGAACGCAGCACAGACGATCCACATTCTCTACGGCACCCAGACCGGCAATTCCGAAAATCTGGCGATGGATGCGGCCGCTTCCGCCAAAGCCCTCGGCATGGCTCCGGAAGTGTGCGGCCTTGACGATATCGACATGAGCGCACTCGCAACCATGCGCCATGTGGTGATCGTCACCTCAACCTATGGCGAGGGCGAAATGCCGGACAATGCCCAGCTTTTCTGGGACGCACTGTCGGCCGAGACTGCACCGCGTCTCGAAAATTTGAAATTCGCGGTCTTGGCACTGGGCGATACCGGCTATGACGGCTTCTGCCAGGCCGGAAAACTGATCGATACACGTCTGGAACAGTTGGGCGCGACCCGCATCACTGCCCGGCTCGATTGCGATATCGATTTCGAAGATGCCGCTGCCGCGTGGCTCGGCGAAACCCTGCCGCTTACCGCCGAAATACCCGTTGCGGCTGCCGCCATTGCCGTGGCGCCAAGCCTGTCGCGCGAAGCAACCGGTTGGGGCCGCAAGAACCCTTACGCCTCGACAATGGCGGTCAACCGCCGTCTGTCCGGCCCGGCCTCATCCAAGGAAATCCGTCACTTCGAATTCGATCTCGGCGACAGTGGCCTTGCCTATGAAGCCGGTGATGCACTCGGCGTCATGCCGGTCAACGATCCGGCGCTGGTCGACCTCTTGATCGCAAGGCTTGGCGCCTCGAGCGAAACGGAGGTCGGCGGGGCATCGCTTGGCACGCTGCTTTCGACGCAATACGAAATCTCGACACCTTCGCGCGATCTCATCGCCGAAGTCGAGCGCCGTGCCGCTCATGAGGAGCTGAGCCATGTCGTTCGCAATGGCGACAAGGAAGCGCTTGATGCCTTCCTGTGGAGCAAGGACAGCTTGGATCTGATCTCGCTCATTCCCGAAGGCAGCCTGAGCGCAGCTGAATTCATCAGCTTCCTGAAGCCGCTCCAGCACCGTGCCTATTCGATCTCGTCCAGCCCTAAGGAAGCCGAAGGTCGTGTCCACCTGACAGTCGCCAGCGTCCGTTATCAGTCAGCCAATCGCGATCGCGGCGGCGTCTGCTCGACCTATATGGCGGACCGTGTGGTCGAGCGTGCCGCGGCCGGCATCTTCGTCTCGCCAAACAAGGCTTTTCGCGTACCGGGAAATGACGATGCGCCGATGATCATGGTCGGGCCCGGCACTGGCATCGCCCCATTCCGCGCCTTCCTTCAGGAACGGCGCGCCCGCGGCGCGAAGGGCCGCAACTGGCTATTCTTCGGCGACCAGCGCCGTGACAGCGATTTCATCTACGAGGACGAGCTTTCTACCATGAGCCGAGACGGCCTGCTCACCCGCCTCGACCTCGCCTTCTCACGCGATCAGGAAGCAAAGATCTACGTTCAGACCCGCATGAAGGAAAACGGCAAGGCGCTGTTTTCCTGGCTGCAGGACGGCGCATCCTTTTATGTCTGCGGCGATGCAAGCCGCATGGCCCGCGATGTCGATGCCGCTCTCGGCGAGATCATCGCCGAACACGGCGGCACAACGCCGGAAAAGGCGGAGGATTATCTGGCTGGCCTGAAGCGAGACAAGCGGTATCTGCGGGATGTCTACTGACGGCCCCGAGAAAGATGTCAGCGCGAGCATTGAAACTCACAGGGTGCGGCCATTTCGCGAGCGCCGCATTCCCGGCTTGCCGGGTATGGAACGCCGGAAAATCCCGTTCGTGTTGTAGATAAAGCCAGGGCATGCCCGGACCGAAGACATCAGTCATTCGCCAAAGCGACGATCTCAATGACGAAATAAGGCTCCAGAGTTTCAATTCTCAGCCCACCGCAATCCGTCGCATTTTCCAGGATCATGGCATCGAGCGGATCAAGCTCGACCTGTGCGATTTTCGCGTGGCCCGTCACAACGACGATCACCAGTGCTGCATCCGTCAGGAACCTGATCTCGCCGGCCTCTACCCGCCGTGTTACTCGGTGCGAAAAATGCCCGCGCCGGGTCATGACATTGAGATCGGTAATCGGCCCCTGTTGAAGCACGGCTTCGGTCTTCGCATCGCCCGGAAACGGAAACGGCGCTGAACTGCCACCAAGCAATACCGGTACCATACCTTCCACTGAGAGCATCATGCCCTCTCCGGTCAGAATACTGAGTGTCCGGTCGATCCCATCGAAAGTGGAAAACGGGCCATTCGTCACGACTGGCGCCATGCTGATGCGCCAACCGAAATCATCGACGGAAGCGGAAGGCGGAAAAACGGCAATCTCAACCGTTTCCCCCTTGCCATTCTTCCAGGGCATATGCCGGTAATCGGCGGAGCGAAGAATCTGCATACCTATCTCTGCGATAGCCTTCAGTTTCCAAGAATGCCCGGCAGACGAAGCCCTTTTTCGGTCGCGCATTCCACGGCGATCTCATAACCCGCATCGGCATGGCGCATGACCCCGGTTGCCGGATCGTTCCACAACACGCGCTCCAGCCGGCGATCTGCATCTTCTGAACCATCGGCGCAGATCACCATGCCGGAATGCTGCGAATATCCCATTCCGACCCCGCCGCCATGATGCAGCGACACCCAGGTCGCGCCCGATGCTGTGTTCAAAAGCGCGTTCAGCAGTGGCCAGTCGGAAACGGCATCCGATCCATCCTTCATCGCTTCCGTTTCGCGGTTGGGCGAGGCGACCGAGCCGGAATCAAGATGATCGCGGCCGATGACGATTGGAGCAGAAAGCTCGCCGCTCCTGACCATTTCATTGAAGGCCAGCCCGAGCTTGTGGCGATCGCCGAGACCTACCCAGCAGATACGTGCCGGCAAGCCCTGGAAGGCGATACGCTCCTTTGCCATGTCCAACCAGTTGTGCAGGTGCTTGTTGTCCGGCAGTAGTTCCTTCACCTTGGCATCGGTCTTGTAGATATCCTCCGGATCGCCGGACAGCGCCGCCCAGCGGAACGGGCCTATTCCGCGGCAGAAAAGCGGGCGGATATAGGCCGGCACAAAGCCCGGGAAAGCGAAGGCATTTTCGAGACCTTCATCCTTGGCGACCTGACGGATGTTGTTGCCGTAATCGAGCGTCGGCACGCCGGCATCCCAGAAGGCGACCATGGCTTCGACATGCTGTTTCATCGAAGCACGGGCGGCAACTTCCACGGATTTCGGATCGCTCTCTCGCTTGGCCTTGGCCTCCTCGACCGTCCAGCCGATCGGCAGATAGCCGTTGCGCGGGTCATGCGCCGAGGTCTGGTCAGTAACGATGTCAGGACGCGGACCGCCTGCCCGCATGCGCTTGACCAGTTGCGGAAAAATTTCGGCGGCATTGCCGAGAAGGCCGACAGACTTGGCTTCGCCGGCCCTGGTCCACTGGTCGATCAGGGCCAATGCCTCATCCAGCGTTTTTGCCTTGGCATCGACATAACGTGTGCGCAGGCGAAAATCGATGCGTGTCTCGTCGCATTCGACAGCAAGGCAGCAAGCCCCGGCCATGACGGCCGCAAGCGGCTGGGCGCCGCCCATGCCGCCGAGGCCGCCGGTCAGGATCCACTTGCCCTCGAGGCTGCCGTCATAATGTTGCCGACCGGCCTCGACAAAAGTCTCGTAGGTGCCCTGCACTATGCCCTGTGTGCCGATATAGATCCACGAACCGGCCGTCATCTGGCCGTACATGGCCAGTCCCTTTCTATCCAGTTCGTTGAAATGGTCCCAGGTCGCCCAATGCGGCACGAGGTTGGAATTGGCGATCAGCACGCGTGGCGCATCCTTGTGGGTGCGGAATACGCCGACCGGCTTGCCGGACTGGACAAGCAGGGTTTCTTCCTCGGTCAGCGTCTTCAGCGTGGCCGCGATCTTGTCGAAATCATCCCAGGTGCGGGCTGCGCGGCCGATGCCGCCATAAACGACCAGTTCATGCGGGTTCTCGGCCACGTCCGGATCGAGATTGTTCATCAGCATGCGAAGCGGCGCTTCGGTCATCCAGCTCTTGGCATTGAGTTCATTTCCCCGGGGGGATCGGACGTCGCGGATGTTGTGGCGCGGATTGGTCATGACTTCTGTTCCCGTTGTTCTTTTGCAATCAGATGTCGAGCATCGGCAGGATGCCGGGAGAGATGGCAGAGGCGAGCGCGCCGGTTGCGACAAGTGCACTTGCGGCAGCAAGATCCGGCGCCATGTACCGGTCATCTTCGAGCGACGGCACGGCAGCGCGAAGCACGGCAGCGGCTTTCTCCAGCTCCGGGCTGGTCTTCAACGGACCACGCAGTTCTACGCCCTGTACGGCCGCAAGCGCCTCGATACCAAGAATGCCGAACAGGTTTTCCGTCATCGCCAGCAGGCGACGCGCGCCGTGGCAGGCCATCGACACATGGTCCTCCTGGTTGGCGGAGGTCGGGGTCGAATCCACCGAGGCCGGATGGGACATCTGCTTGTTTTCGCTCATTAACGCAGCGGATGTGACTTCGGCGATCATCAGACCGGAATTCAGGCCCGGCTTTTTCGACAGAAAGGCTGGCAGGCCATAGGACAGCGCCGGATCGACCAGCAGCGCGACACGGCGCTGGGCGATCGCACCGATCTCGCAGATGGCGAGCGCCGTCTGATCAGCAGCAAAGGCGACAGGTTCCGCGTGGAAATTGCCGCCGGAAACAACCGAGTTATCCGACAGAACCAGCGGGTTGTCGGTTACGGCATTGGCTTCGATTTCCAGCGTGCGCGCCACCTGACGCAGGATATCGAGGCAGGCGCCATCCACCTGCGGCTGGCAGCGGATGCAATAGGGATCCTGCACGCGCTCGTCGCCTTCGATATGGCTGGCCCGGATTTCAGACCCTTCGAGCAGATTGCGCAGTGCCGCACCGGCATCGATCTGCCCCTTGTGGCCGCGCAAGGTGTGGATGTCCGGGTGGAACGGCGCAGATGAGCCCATTGCAGCATCGGTGGACAATGCGCCGGTGACAAGCGCCGTCTGGGCGGCGCGATGGGCGCGGAACAGACCGGCAAGCGCCAGCGCGGTTGATGTCTGGGTGCCGTTGATCAGCGCCAGCCCTTCCTTCGCGGCCAGCACGACGGGCGTCAGTCCCGACTTCGCCAGAGCATCGGCAGAAGACATCCGTTCACCGGCGAAAAACGCCTCGCCCTCGCCCATCATCGCCGCTGCCATATGGGCCAGCGGCGCAAGGTCACCCGAAGCGCCGACGGAGCCCTTTTCGGGAATGACGGGTATAACCCCTTTTTCCAGCATTTCCTCGATCAACCGGATCAGCTCCAGCCGCACGCCCGAAGCACCCCGGCCGAGCGAGATCAGCTTCAAGGCCATGATCAACCGCACGACATTTTCCGGCAGAGGAGCTCCGATCCCGCAGCAATGGGAAAGGATGAGATTGCGCTGCAGGGTGGCAAGATCCGCACTGTCGATCTTGATCGAGGCGAGTTTGCCGAAGCCGGTATTGATGCCGTAGACCGGCGCATTGCCGGCAGCGATTTCAGCAATGCGGCGGGCGGCTTTTTCGATGCCACCATCGAAGGAGCGGTCGAGAACCGCTGCCTCGTTGTTCCAGTAGATATTGGCGAGATCGGCAAGCGGGACGCTGCCCGGATGAAGTGTGATCGTCATGCGGTTACCTGCTGGCCCTTGAATATACGGGAATGGAGAGGGTTGAAGCCGATGCGGTAGACGAGTTCCGCGGGGCGCTGGATATTCCAGATAGCAAAGTCGGCGGACTTGCCGACTTCCAGCGTTCCGGTTTCACCGAGAAGGCCGAGCGCACGGGCCGCCTCGCGGGTGGCACCGGCAATGCATTCGTCCACCGTCAGACGAAACAGGGTCGCCGACATGTTCATCGTCAGAAGCAGCGAGGTCAGCGGCGAGGTACCGGGATTGCAATCGGTGGCGATCGCTATTTTCACGCCGGCATCGCGCAGCGCTTGAATCGGCGGCTTCCGCGTTTCGTTGATGGCGTAAAAGGCGCCGGGCAGGATGACGGCCACTGTGCCGGCCTCGGCCATGGACGTCACGCCCTCGGCATCGAGATATTCCAGATGGTCGGCAGACAGCGCACCATAGGACGCCGCCATTTTTGCACCGCCGAGGTTCGACAACTGTTCGGCATGAAGCTTTACAGGAAGCCCCAGCGATCCGGCATGGTCGAAGACACGCCGCATCTCATCGACCGAAAAGGCGATGCCCTCGCAAAACCCGTCGACGGCATCGATCAGGCCTTCCGCATGGGCTCTGCCCATGCCAGGCAGTACGATCTCGGTGATGTAATCGCCGTTGCGGCCCTTGTATTCGACGGGTGTTGCATGAGCGGCAAGATATGAGGTCACGACGCGGACCGGCCGGACCTTTTCAAGCGCACGCGCGGCACGCAACATGTTGAGCTCGCCTTCGATCGAAAGCCCGTAACCGGACTTGATCTCAAGCGTCGAGACACCTTCGGCAAGCAGGGCACCGACGCGAGGCAGGGCCGCCTCGACCAGTCCGTCGACAGACAGCGCATTGGTCGCCTTGACGGAGGAAACGATGCCGCCGCCCGCACGCGCCACTTCCTCATAGGTCGCGCCCTCGAGCCGCATTTCGAATTCCATCGCCCGATCGCCGCCAAAGACGATATGCGTGTGGCAATCGATCAAACCCGGCGTGATCCAGCGCGCCTCACAATCGATGATCAAGGCACTGTTCTTCAAAGCCGTCGGAAGATCAGCCTCCGCGCCGACGAAGACGATCCGCCCATTCCTCGCAGCGATCGCACCATTTTCAATGACGTCAAGCCCCTGAGCACGCTCGGCAAGGGTCGCCAAGCGCGCATTTGCCCATACGGTGACCCCCTCGTGAAACTCGGAATGACTGGAAGAAACACTGCTCAAGTTTTCGTTCCCGCACATTGATTGCGCCTTTCATTATGACCAAACATGTATATACATAATAGCCATCTTGGCAAGCATGTTCTTTCACCCGACGATACACCCGCGATCAGACAATCCAACGACGGACCGGAAACCATGACCCATTCGGCTGCTTCGACGCTTCATGCTGTATCGGCCCTTCTGCCCCAGGGATGGGTTTCCAATCTGCGCCTGACGATCGTTGACGGGGTTATCTCCGGCATTGACATCGGGGTAACTGCCGAACCCGGCGATGAGCGCCATTCGGCCCTCGTCCCGGCCATGAGCAATCTTCACAGCCACGCATTCCAGCGCGCCATGTCGGGCCTTGCCGAACTTCGCGGACCGACAGACGACAGTTTCTGGAGCTGGCGCATGTTGATGTATCGTTTTGCCCTGCAGATGACGCCGGAACAGATCGAGGCGGTTGCAGCGCAGCTCTATATGGAAATGCTCGAAGCCGGTTTCTGCCGTGTCGGTGAGTTCCACTATCTGCATCACGATCGTGACGGCTCGCCTTATGCCAATATCGCCGAACATGCCGAACGGATTGGCGCGGCGAGCGCAGAAACCGGCATCGGCCTGACGCTGCTGCCGGTCTTCTACGCGCATTCAGGCTTTGGCGGGCAGCCACCGACCGATGGCCAGCGCCGCTTCATCAATTCGATCGAGAGTTTTGGCCGGCTGATGGATGCCTGCCGGAAAATGCAGCCCTCGCTTCGCGGCATGCAGCTCGGTATCGCGCCGCACAGCCTGCGCGCCGTGACACCCGACGAACTGGCCGCCATCCTGCCACTGGCCGAAGGTGGCCCGGTCCATATCCACGTTGCCGAGCAGACCAAGGAAGTGGAGGACTGCATCGTCTGGTCCGGCGCACGCCCCGTCGAATGGTTGCTGGATAACGCGCCGGTGGATGATCGCTGGTGCCTGATCCACGCAACCCACCTGACGGAGAAGGAAGTGGCGGATATGGCGACAAGCGGCGCTGTCGCAGGTCTCTGCCCGATCACCGAGGCCAATCTGGGTGACGGCACCTTCGCCGCCGCTGAGTTTGTTGCGAGAGGTGGCCGTCTCGGCGTCGGATCAGACTCCAACGTGCAGATTTCACTGGCGGGCGAACTGCGCCAGCTCGAATATTCGCAGCGCCTCGCTCATCGCGCCCGCAATGTCATCGCCGCCCCGAACGGCTCGACCGGCCGCCGCCTTTTCGACGCGGCCATCGAGGGCGGGGCGCAGGCTCTTGCGACGAAGGCGGGGCTCGTCGTCGGCGCACCGGCCGATATCCTTGCCCTGGACACCAGCAATGCTTCCTATCTCTCGGAAGACAGCCTTCTCGATAACTGGATTTTCGGCGGCGATGTCGCGGTCGATACCGTCTGGGCCGCAGGCAGCAAGCAGGTGACGAACGGCCGCCACATTGCCCGAGACCAGATCCGCAAACGTTTTGCAGCGACCATGCAGGCCCTGCTTCGCGGTTGAACCACGATTGACGGGACGAACCCGCAGTGTAGACCTGCGTCGACGCCGCCCCGAACGGAGACCATCAGCATTTCCACCAACCTGACCCTTCACCGCAAAATCCTGGCGGATATCGAGGAAAAGATCGTTTCCGGCACATGGCCGCCCGGCCATCGGATCCCTTTCGAGGTGGATCTTGCGACGCATTACGACGTCTCCCGGATGACGGTGAACAAGGTCATGGGCCAGTTGGCGCAGGCAGGCCTGATCGAGCGCCGCAAGAAAGGCGGAAGCTTCGTTGCCCACCCCAAGGCGCAATCAGCCGTGTTGGAGATCCATGATATCGCCGACGAGGTGCGCTCCCTGAACCTCGACTATTCCTATCAGCGGCTGTCGATCACCCGCCGCAAGCCAATCGGTGAAGAGCTGGCCTGGTTTCCCGAAGGTACGCCCGGCGACGTCCTCTTCGTCACCTGCCTGCATCTCGCCGCCGGCCAGCCCTTTTGTCTGGAGGAACGGGTGATCAATCTTGTCACTGTCCCAGCAGCACTCGAAATCGATTTCATCTCGGTGGCGCCCGGCCCATGGCTCTCTTCTCAAATCCCGTGGATCACGGCCCAGCACCGCATACAGGCCGTGCCTGCGGACCGGAAGGAGCACAAGATCCTCAAGCTCACCCCGAAAGATGCCTGCCTCGTCATCGAGCGGCGCACCTGGAACGCATCGGGAGCCGTGACCTGGGTGCGGATGACGTATCCCGGAAACCGTCATGTCGTCACGGCGGATTTCCGGCCGGCATCGGGCTGACTTGAGAGAACGCTATTCTGCACGACCGGAATGCGATTGTTCCAAGAGCGTTCGGCCAGCAAAGAAACTTCCGCGCTTGGCTTCAAAATAGAATAGCAAATCCATGGAAATCTGACACGAGTGGATAGGCTCATGGTTATCGACAACCGCGAGACCGGACCCATGACGCGCTATCGGACACGACTTTCTCTCAGCCTTGGATTGCTGGCTGCTACCACTTTTGCAACGGCAAGCCTCGCGGCAGACCAGCCCGTCAAGGGTGGCACGCTCGTCTATCTTGAGCAGCAGGCCCATACCAATCTCTACCCACCGGCGGGCGGCTTTTACCCGAATGGCGGCATCCTCAACCAGATCACCGACAAGCTGACCTACCAGAACCCCAAGACACTGGAGATAGAGCCCTGGCTGGCGGAATCCTGGACGATCAACGACAATGCCACCGAATATACGTTCAAGCTGCGTCCCGGCGTCACCTTCTCGGACGGGACACCCGTTGATGCCGCAGCCGTTGCAAAGAATTTCGACACGTTCGGCCTCGGCAACAAGGAATTGAAACAACCGGTTTCCGAGGTGGTCAACAATTACGAGCGCAGCGAGGTCATCGATCCGCAGACCGTGAAATTCTATTTCAAGAAGCCTTCGCCAGGCTTCCTGCAGGGCACGTCGGTGATCGGTTCCGGCCTCGTCTCGCTGTCGACGCTCGCGCTGCCCTTCGAGCAACTCGGCGATGCGACCAAGATCATCGGTTCCGGCCCCTTCGTGGTGGATGCGGAGACGATCGGCAAGTCGCTCGATCTGAAGGTTCGCGAGGACTATAACTGGGGACCGGCCAAGCTCGAGCATCAGGGCCGCGCCTATCTCGACGAAATCAACTACATCATCACCGCCGAAGACAGTGTGCGCATCGGCGCGCTTCTCGCCGGTCAGGCGGACTTCATTCGCCAGATCCAGGCCTATGACGAAGGTCAGGTGGAAGCCCAGAGCTTCACCATCTACGCGCCCAGCACGCGCGGAGTGAACAACTCCATCGTCTTCCGTCCGGACAATCCGCTCGTTTCCGACCTCAAGGTCCGCAAGGCGCTGTCGCTTGCGGTCAATCGCGACGAGATCCTGTCGACGATCTTCTCGAAGAACTATCCGAAGGCCACCTCGATTATCGCATCGACCGCCATCGGCTATGTGCCGCAGGAAGACAAGCTCGGTTATGACCCGGAAAAGGCAGAAGCCCTGCTCGACGAGGCCGGCTTCAAGCTCGGTGCCGATGGCATCCGCGCCAAGGATGGCCAGAAGCTCGTTCTGACTTCCTATGAATCGCTGCCGCAGCCGCAGAGCCGCGCGGTACTGCAGCTGATCGCGCAACAGTGGTCGAAGCTCGGTGTGAAGCTGAACGTGCTGGCCGGCGACGCCGGCAGCAAGGTGGTCGACGAGCTTGACCCGCTGAAGACCCCGGTTGCCGTCGCCATGGTCGGCCGCGCCGATCCCGACGTGATCAAGAGCCAGTATTACCCGACCAACCGCAACGTCCTGGTGCAGAAGGGCGGCGTCAGCGACAAGGTGAAATCCTTCTCCGACGACAAGCTGAATGCCATTCTCAACGAGATCGCCTCGCAGCCGGATCGCGAAAAGCGCTTGAAGGCGGTGGCAGATGCGCAGGCTTACGTTCTCGATCAGGCCTATGCCGTCCCGATCTTCGAAGAGCCGCAAGCCTTTGCCGGTGCGCCCTACGTCAAGGGCGTCGCCTTCGAGGCGGTCGGTCGTCCGTCATTCTACAGCACCTGGCTCGACAAATAGCAGCGTTCGACAATCAACAGGCCTCCCAAGCCGAAAGGATGGCAGTCCCCGGACTGCCATCCGCCCTTCCTTGGAGAAATGAAATGACGCGATATGTCGTTGGACGGATCGGCCAGGCACTGCTCGTTCTCTGGGCCGCCTTCACGCTGTCCTTCATCCTGCTACAGGCCATGCCCGGCGATGCGGTGCTGATCAAGTTCCTTAATCCCGAATTCGGCCTGAGCGCCGATCAGGTCGCAGAAATCCGCGACGCCTATGCGGTGGATTCCAACATCGTCGTGCAATACGGAAACACGCTGGTCAATTTCCTGAGAGGCGATTTCGGTTATTCGCTGCAGGCCGGCGTGCCGGTCTCGGCGCAGCTTGCCACCAATCTGCCGCCGACACTGAAGCTTGCCGGCCTCGGTTTCCTTGCAGCCACCCTGCTTGCCGTCTTCATCGCCTTTCTCTCCTCGATGGCGCCTTTCGCGTGGCTCAGAAACGCCATCCAGTCGCTGCCGTCGCTGTTCATTTCGGTGCCGGTCTTCTGGTTGGCGATCATGTTGATCCAGATCTTTTCCTTCCGCTTCCGGCTGGTGTCGGTCATCAATCCCGGCCCGTGGGAAAGCCTCATCCTGCCGGTCGCAACGCTTGCCGTTCCGATCGCCGCACCACTGGCGCAAATCCTCATCCGCAATATCGACGAAATCCGCACCCGCCCCTTCGTTGCCGTCGCCCGCGCCAAGGGCGCCAGCGAAACGCGGCTGCTCTGGCGGCATGTGGCCCGCAACGCAATCCTCCCGACGCTGACGATCGCCGGCGTGCTGTTCGGTGAACTGATCGCCGGCGCAGTCGTCACCGAAACCGTCTTCGGCCTCAACGGCATCGGCGGTCTCACTGAAAAGGCTGTCGGCAATCAGGATCTCTCGGTGCTTCAGGCGGTCGTCGTGATCTCCGCCGCCGCCTTCGTCACCATCAATCTGGCCGTCGATCTTGCCTATCCGCTGCTCGACCCGCGCCTCAGGAACGGACACGGAGCTGCAGCATGACCAGCCTCGACACTTTTGCTCACCTCACGACGACCACCGCCAGCCCCTCGGCCAAAACCTCGAACCGCTCCGGCAGTCGTGGCGATGTTCTGCGTGCATTGCGCAACTTCCCCTACGGTCTTGCCCTTGCCTGGCTGGTGCTTGCCCTCGTGCTTCTCTGGGCGACCGTTCCATGGGTCTTCACCAGCTATGATCCGCTGCAGGGTGTACCGGGCGGACAGCTCAAGGCACCATCCGCGCTGCATCTTCTCGGTACGGACTCGCTCGGACGCGACCTTTTTGCCCGTATCGTCTACGGCGCCGTTCATTCGCTGTCGGGTGCGGTCGCCGCCGTCGGCGTCGGGCTTGTCGTCGGCAGCGGTATCGGCCTGATCGCCGGTTCGGTTCGCGGACGTGTCGACGAAATTCTGATGCGGCTGGTCGATGTGCTTCTATCCATCCCCACCCTGTTGCTTTCGCTCAGCATCATCATCCTGCTCGGCTTCGGTACGCTGAATGCGGCAATCGCAGTCGGTGCAACGGCAATCGCCGGTTTCGCCCGCCTAATGCGGTCGGAAGTCGTGCGGGTGCGCAATGCCGAATTCGTCGAGGCCGCCTTCGGCAGCGGCGGCACGTTCGGCAAAGTTCTGTGGCGGCATATCCTGCCCAATTCGCTGACCTCGGTCGTCGCCTATACCGCCGTCCAGTTCGGCTGGGCGATCCTGCAGATCTCGACCCTCGGCTTCCTCGGCTATGGCGCACCGCCACCAACGCCGGAATGGGGCCTGCTGATCGCCGAAGGCCGCAACTATCTCGCAACGGCCTGGTGGCTGACCGCCGCCCCGGGCCTGATCGTCGTTGCCGTCGTGCTGTCGGCCAACCGCATCAGTCAATCGATCGGAAGGAGCGCCCGATGAGCATTTCCGCAAATCCCGTTCTCGATGTTCGCGATCTGGACATCTCCTATAGCCACGGCGATGAGCGCTCGACGGTTGTCCACGGCGTGTCCTTCACCGTAGAGCCCGGCGAAGTCGTGGCGCTGGTCGGAGAAAGCGGGTCCGGCAAGACCTCCACCGCACAGGCGGTCATCGGCCTGCTCGCGGGGAACGGCCGCATCGAGAGTGGTTCAATCCACCTCAACGGCGAGGAGATCAGCCGCTGGAGTGCCCGGCGCCTGCGCTCGATCCGCGGCGCCGTCGTCAGCCTCGTGCCGCAGGACCCCGGCAGTTCGCTCAACCCGGTTCTGACCATCGGCGCACAGGTGCGCGAGATCCTTGAAATTCACGGGCGACTCGATCGTCGCAACGCCGATCGCAAGGTCATCGAGCTTCTGACCAATGTCGGCCTCTCGGAGCCGGAGCTGCGGGCACGCCAATATCCGCACGAACTTTCCGGCGGCATGAAGCAGCGCGTGCTGATCGCCATTGCCATCGCCCTGCGCCCGGCGCTGATCATCGCCGACGAGCCGACATCCGCGCTCGATGTAACTGTACAGCGCCGTATCCTCGACCTGATCGACGACCTGCGCCGTGAGTACGGCACCTCCGTCCTGCTCGTCACCCACGATCTCGGCGTTGCCGCGGATCGTTCGGATCGGATCATCGTGCTGCAGGGCGGGCGTATTCAGGAGCAGGGGAAAACTGCGGATGTGCTGGCCTTGCCGCAAAGCGCCTACACTCGCAAGCTCCTGTCCGACGCACCATCGCTCGCCGTCGCCAAACCGCGGCCGCCAGTAGAGCCGGGCCGTCCCGCCGCTTTGACCATCACCAATCTGGTTCAGGATTTTTCCCTGCCGACCGGCCGGAACTTTCGCGCCGTCGACAATATTTCCTTCCACGTCGCACGCGGCACCACCCATGCGGTGGTCGGCGAAAGCGGCTCGGGCAAGACCACCACGATCCGTTCGATCGCCGGTTTCCAGAAACCCACATCCGGCGAGATCCGTATCGGCGATCTTGATGTTGCAAGTCTTCGTGCTGAGGACCTGAGACAGTTCCGGCGCAAGGTGCAGCTCGTCTACCAGAACCCATGGGCCTCGCTCGATCCGCGCCAGACGGTGCAGGCGATCGTCGAGGAACCTCTGCTCAACTTCGATCCACTGCCGCGCACGGAGCGTGAAGCCCGCGTGCGCGCCATTATCGAGCGCGTCGGCTTGCCCGCCACGGTCCTTTCCCGCCTGCCGCATGCGCTTTCCGGTGGCCAGCGCCAGCGTGTGGCGATCGCCCGCGCACTGGTGCTGGAGCCTGAAGTCGTGGTGCTTGACGAAGCCGTTTCCGCGCTCGACGTGACGGTACAGGCGCAGATCCTCGAACTGCTGGCTGAACTGCAGCGGGATCTCGGCCTAACCTATGTCTTCGTCTCCCATGACCTCGCGGTCGTGCGACAGATCGCGGACACGGTTTCCGTCCTGCACAATGGCAGGCAGGTCGATTACGGCACGGTCGACGAGGTCTTCTCTTCCGCCTCGACCGCCTATACGCGCGAACTCATCGAGGCCATTCCGGGACAGAAATTTCCGCATGCCGAAATAGCACGGCAGCCCATAGAAGCAGGACCTTTGTCATGACCAACAAGATTGCTCCCAAACGCCTCGGCTTTTTCACGCGTCTCCTGGACGACGTTCCCGCCGGCGAACGTTATCGTCTGGCGGCGGAACAGATCATCCATGCCGAGGAAAACGGTTTCGACAGCGCCTGGATCGCGCAGCACCATTTTCATGCGGAGGAAGGCGGGCTTCCCTCGCCCACGGTCTTTCTCTCGCATGTCGCCGCCCGCACATCGACCATCCGTCTCGGCACCGGCGTCATCACGCTGCCGATGGAGAATGCGCTACGCGTGGCTGAAGACACGGCCGTGCTCGATCTTCTTTCCGGCGGGCGGCTGGAAGTCGGTTTCGGCACCGGCGGCACGAAAGAATCCTTCGAGGCTTTCGGTATAGAGTCCGATCGGCGCGGCGAGGTCTATGCCGAAAACCTGACTGTGGTTCGCGACGCCTGGGCCGGAAAGGTTTTGCACGGCGGCAACCGCCTTTATCCTGATGCGCCGCATCTGCTCGACCGGGTGTGGCTTGCCACCTTCTCCGCCAACGGTGCCCGTCTTGCGGGCCTCAGCGGCGACGGCCTGATGCTGTCGAGAACCCAGCCCCGCACGGCTGAAAATCCCGATGCGACGCTGGACGAGATCCAGAACCCGATCATCGACGCCTATCTGGCCGGCCTGCCGGAGGGACGCGCGCCGCGTATTCTCGGTTCGCGCAGCCTGTTTGTCGCAGACGATCGCAAGCGGGCGCTCGCCTTCGCCGAAACCGGCCTTCGCCGTGTTGCCAACCGTTTTGCCGCTGCCGGTCACCGGATCCAGGGAGACAAGCTCGAAGACCTGATCACGGCGCTGGACAGCCATGTCGGTACACCGGACGATGTGATTGCATCGCTGAAGAAGGACAGCGCGCTCGCACGTGCGACCGACATCGTCTTCCAGGTCCATTCCATCGACCCGCCCCATGCCGAAATACTGCGCTCGATCGAACTGATCGCTGCGGAAGTCGCTCCCGCCCTCGGCTGGGCACGCGCTTCAGCGCCGCAGCTCGTCGCCGCCCAGTAATTTGTAGCTCAAGCAATTGCCGATAATCGAAAGAGACATTCATGACCGATACAATCGACGTTATCGACCATCTGGTGGGGATCACGCCTGGCTCGTCCTCTGATGTGCTGCGCAGCCGGCGACCGATCACGAAGGAGCACGCACAGAAAAGCTGGACGGCTCTTTTCGAACCCGTCGATGCAAGCCAGGTGTCGCTCGTTGAACGTTTTGCCATCGCGGCCTTCATCGCCGCATTGCATGGAGACCGGAGCACCGCAGAATTTTACGGCAGCAAGCTGGCTGGCCTCGAAAACGGAGCGGTCATTCTGGCAACGACAAAAGCGTTGGCCGAGCTTCAAGCGGCCAAAGGCCCCTATGGCCATTATCCCGCCGGCCCGTTGAGCGACGAAAATACCGACGGCCCTGTCCTCGATATTGGTGCCGCGGACCGCGCAATCTTCGGGGACCGGCTCGCCGTAGCGTTGGAACACGCCCATCTCCTGACCTATCACCCCCGCGACGCCAGCCCTGCTGAGCTGCAGAAGCTGCTTTCGGCCGGATGGAGCACGACGGGCGTCGTCACTCTCTCCCAGCTCGCTTCCTTCCTTGCGTTCCAGATCCGCGTCGTCGCCGGCCTTCGGGTCCTGGCCGCGGCCTAACGGAGAATATCCTCATGACTGATACCGTTATCGAACCCGCCGTCGAAAACCCGCCTGTTGTTTTTACCCAGGACAAGATCGGCTGGACCGCATGGCTGCAGCCCCTGGCGGAAGTCGAGCTCACCGACCGGCACTATGAAGCCTTGGTGGACAAGGCCCGAGCAAAGTCTCCCTATTTCGCGCTTCTGGTCCGCGATCCTGATATTCTGGAGGCCCGCACCAAGACGGACAACGATATCTTCTACAACACCAAGGACGGCCTGCCGCGTGCGGAGCGGGAACTGGCCGCCACCGCTGCGTCGAGGCTCAACGGCTGTATCCTCTGCGCCTCGGTGCATTCTCGCTTCGCCTCGCAATATTCCAAGCGCGAAGCCGATGTGCAGAAGCTTCTGGACGAAGGCGTCACCGCGGATCTTGGCGAACGCTGGAATGCGATCGTCTCGGCCTCCGTCGCCCTTAGCGCCACGCCACCTGCCTTCGGCGCGGAACATGCGAAACGTCTCCGGGATGCTGGCCTGTCAAACGAGGAGATTTCCGACGTCGTTCATGGCGCCGCCTTCTTCAACTGGGCCAACCGGCTGATGCTCTCCATCGGCGAGCCCACGCCCGCAAGTTGATTGCACCGAACCAGCTCGCGCTACGGGAGATACTCATGGTGGATCAGCGACGTCGGCATGTTAGACCATTCTTGCCATGCCGACGCGTTGACGTCATATACGGGCCATGACGTCTGATTCCAAAATTTTCGTAAGCCTGAAGTCCACCAAGAAACGGGTAGCCAAACCGGCCGAACCTGTTGGCCCAAAGTGTCAATGGGACGGTTGTGACAAGGTTGCTCCGCATCGCGCGCCTGTCGGCGGCGCGGCGGACGGACTGTATCTTTCCTTCTGTCTTGAGCATGTGAAGGAATACAACAAGGGTTATAACTACTCGACGGCCCTCTCGAGCCCGGAAGTCGCCCGCTATCAGAAGGAAGCGGCGACCGGAAAACGCGTGACTTCGGGCACGGCCTTCACCGAGGCAAAGGAAGCCCCGCTTCCATCCACGTCGCGGTCCGGCTCCGCGAAGTCGATCAATGCCCGCAAGTCCGCGGCTCAGCGACTGCTTGAAAAAAGAGCCTTGCAGTCGAGAAAGCTCAAGGTTCTCGAAGCCAAGGCGTTCGAGACGCTCGGGCTTTCGCCGGATGCGACGCCGGATGAAATCAGGAGCCGGTATAAAGAGCGGCTCAAGATGCATCATCCGGATGCAAACCAGGGCAATCGTAACTCCGAGGACCTGCTCCGGGCCTCCATCGAGGCCCATAAAATCCTGAAGCTGAACGGATTTTGCTAGAGGTTGCTTGGATAAGGTTTACCTGAGCCCCAAATTCGGGATATGTAACGATCAAGCGTCTTGCGGCGTGGTATCTGTATGACGGAGCACTTCTGCATCGTCATATGAATTTGTGGGGCAAATGCCTCAATTGAACAGGGAACTCTGATGGCGACCGGCACTGTAAAATTCTTCAACCAAGACAAGGGCTTCGGCTTTATCACGCCTGAAAATGGCGGCGCGGACGTGTTCGTGCACATTTCGGCGGTCGCCTACGGTGCCGCTCTGCGTGACGGCCAGAAGGTCAGCTACGAACTGGGCCAGGATCGCAAGACCGGCAAGTCTAAGGCTGAAAACGTCAACCCGCTGTAAGCGGATCACTGACAGCTGATATTCGATGGAGCCGCGTTGCAACCAACGCGGCTCCATTTTTTTGGCGCAAAGATGCTCGCTGCTGGATGGAAGCAGCAACACTGCGGACCGATCCCGCCGAAAACAGATTCCGATTGTCGGAACGATGCGCTAATGGTGCCCCGAATTACAAGATTTGAAGGGCAGGCGGACATGTTGATCAAGCAAAGCGACTATCACCGGATTTACAAGGTCATCAACAGCCTTCTGGTCAATGAGAATGCCGACCCTGCAACGGCAGCCATGTATTTCAGCACATTCGGCGCCTTCATCCTCAAACAGCACTATAAGCTTGATGCGACACCAAAGGGTGGCCTGGCGGCCTATAATCTCGATGGCACCGTCATCCTTTTTGCCGATCACCGCGAGGACGGCTTCGTAACCGGTGCCGGAGAGAACTTCCATTGCTGGGTCGAAGCGGATGGCTGGGCGATAGACTTCATGGCCCCGGCATTTCCGGAAAGTGCAAAAGACCTTTCCGTCCCCTCCAAAATGTTCCAACGCCCCATTTCCGAGATGGCGGCATCGATCAACGACCTCGAACGGTCCGGCGATTTTTTCTATCGATCAGAGCCTGAAGCAACCGCCCGCCGTTTCGCGGATTGGCGCAAGCACGCGATGATCGGAGACCTTGCTACGGTCGCCGCAAAGTGGTTTCGCAAATCGCCGAGGCAGATTCCCGCATCCATTTCCGTTCAGGAAAAACTCGGAACGACGAGGACCATTCCGCTTGTCGGAAATCCGCTCGCCGGTGCGTGGTAATCCGGCACTGAAAGGGGTTGCTGCCATATTTATCAAGGTGGGCAAGCCCGGGATCGCCCGTTTTCTCAAGAGACAATACCCCGGCTAATTGAGGGCCGTTGGGCAAACCTGTGATTGACGCAAGCCGAGCGGCATGGTCAGAACAGGTCACCAGGATGAGGAGATGACATGACCGGTGAACGCCAGCTGCTGCAGATGCTCTTCGATTCCGCGGTAAAGGCTGCGGATCCTCTCAACGGAATCCGCAAGCACTTGCCGCAACCGCCCGCGAACGGCCGCACGGTCGTGATCGGTGCCGGCAAGGGAGCAGCACAGATGGCCGCGGCACTGGAGACCGTGTGGAATGGACCGGCTCTGAGCGGCATCGTTGTGACTCGATACGGCTATGGCTGCGAAACCAGATTGATAGAGATTATAGAAGCCGCTCATCCCGTACCGGATGAAGCCGGCCTTGCTGCAAGCCGCCGGCTGAAAGAGGCCGTATCGGGCCTCTCGGAAAACGATCTGGTCATAGCGCTTATCTGCGGCGGTGGCTCTGCTTTGCTGCCATCGCCTCCGGAGGGCCTGACCCTTCAGGACGAAATAGCCCTCAACGAGGCGCTCCTCGCATCCGGCGCGCCCATTTCGGCCATGAACGTGGTGCGCAAGCATGTATCGACGATCAAGGGCGGGAGGCTCGCCGCCGCAACGAAAGCGCGTGTGGTCAGCCTGATAGTATCGGACATACCCGGCGACAATCCCGCCTTCGTCGCCTCTGGTCCGACCGTGCCCGATGGCAGCACGCGCCAGGAGGCGCTCGCAATCATCGAGCAATATAGGATGGATCTGCCCGCAGGGATCACCAAGCATCTGAATTCACCGGCTGCCGATGCACCACGGCCGGAAGATCCTTGCTTCGCACGGAACGAACATCACATCATCGCGTCCGCTGGCGTTTCACTGGCAGCCGCGGCCGATCTTGCGCGCAGCCATGGAGTCGAAGCGCATATCCTGTCTGACTCCGTCGAGGGTGAGGCACGTGACGTCGCGCTCGTGCATGCCGCCATCGCCCGGGAAGTCGCGCTGAAGGATCGACCTTTCACCAAGCCGACAGTGCTCCTTTCCGGCGGGGAAACCACCGTTACACTCCGCTCCAAGGGCGGCAAAGGCGGGCGCAACGGAGAGTTCGCCCTGTCCTTCGCCCTGGCAATAGGTGGTACGAAGATCGTGGCACTTGCCGCCGATACCGACGGGATCGATGGTTCGCAAGATAATGCAGGCGCGTTCGTCGACGGCACGACAGCGCAACGGCTGTTGCATGACGGCCTCGACGGCCGCGCTCTGCTCGAGCGCAACGACAGCTATTCCGGCTTCGCGGCAATCGGGGATCTATTCGAAACCGGCCCGACCGGAACGAATGTCAACGATTTCAGGGCCATTCTGATACGCTAGGCGATTATTGCAGCGACGGCTTGATCAGAAAGTCGTTTCTGTCGGCGGACTTGACCCTGAGCCAGGCCTCTCGCCCGTCACGCAATATCCGCATGGGAATTTCCGCCCCCGGCGAACCGCTATCCCAGACCTTCCGATAGAAGTCTGCCAACCCATCGACTTCACCGTCGCGGATTTCGGAAATGACATCGCCGCTTCGCAAACCTGCGTTTGCCGCCGGTCCGTTTTCCGTGACGCTCATGACCACGACTTCGCCATTTGTCTCGGCCGAATATGCTCCAAGCCACGGGCGCGGCGGCTTGTTGAACATGCCCTGGCTCAGGACTTCGTCAAGGATAGGTTTCAGCAGGTTGATCGGTACGGCCATGTTGATGTCGGCAATTTCACCGCCTTTGCTCATCTGCAGCCTGAGTGAACCGAGACCGACGAGCCTGCCATCACGATCGATCAGCGCGGCCCCGCCCCAGGATGGATGTGCAGGAGTGATGAAGATCGCCTCTTCGAGCAGATATTCCCAATAACCTGCGAATTCCTGTTTCGCGACGATATGGCCGCGAACATATTGGCCCTCACCATCGGCGAAAACGATGGCGTCCTCGACCGAGGCTTCATCCGAATTGCCGATCGGGAGCGCCGGAAGATCGAGCGGCGCAAGCGCCTGGACAAGACCGAAACCGCTTTCCTGGTCATAGGCCGTGACATAAGCTGGTACGACACGTCCATCGTGGCATGTCAGCCAGACCTCGGTGGCTTCCGTAATAAGATAACCGATCGTCAGTACCAAACCATTTTCGCGGATCACGACGCCGCTTCCCTCGCGGCGCGTGCCAAGCGTGCCGGCGGTGAAGGCATTCTCCGGAATGGAGGCGCGGACAGCGACGACCGACCGCAGAACTTTTTCGAGATCCATGGCGAAACCCCTGAAAACAAGCCGGGAAAACTCCCCGGGATAACCTGCAGCATACCCCTGAGGCATCGCCTGCGCGACGCTCAAGTTAACGCATCAACCCGAAAACCGGAATCGGTTTTCGAAAGTCAATATGGGAATGGACCCGACGAAATTACAGAGCTGGCGTACTTTCCGTTATCAGGATTTGCGGCTGGTGGATTGCTTCCGCTGTCTATCCCAAGTCACTCGCAAAGCCGAAGACTCGATCAGGATATCACTGCCGGCAAATGGCCTGGAGGTCGAGGATATACGGATCGATACCTCTGAAAGTGGTTTCGTCGATGTCATGCGGAGGCGCCCAGTTCCACTCGCCTTTGACCCCGCGGTGGCCAAGCTCTGCCAGACGAAGCTCGATCAAGCCGGCCCTGAGACCTCCCCGGTCCGTTGAACCTGCAGCTGCCTTTCCATGCATGTGCTGCTGCTCGACCAGAAATACTCAGCTGCCCGACAAGGACCGGCCAAAGCTGCCAAGCATGCGGGAAACATAGGCAGTTCCGGCCCGTACTTCATGTTCGCACTGCAAATATTCCGCAAGCGTTTCTTATGGTTACATCGATGCTAGACATTGATGCTCCTCTATTTTTCAAACGCCTTCGCAGACAAAACCAACCCAACGCTGCCTCAACGAGAGGCATCGCAGCGATAGAAGCATATAATCCTGCCTTTGTAGTGCAAACCGCACAGCTTCTTCGTAGTAAAATAAAATTGAAGAAGTATCTCGATTAATCTTGCCTTTCCGCCACCATCACTTCATCATCTACTCGAGTAGACGTGCCTTAAACTCGAAAAGAGTACATTAAAGCAAGTTCCTAGCCTAGCTTTCGTACGCATTGATCGCTTACCGCAAACACATGGACGCATCTGTTCTGTTAACGCAGGCCGGATGCTTCCTCTGGGGTAATCCGATGAGAACAGCAAGGCGTCGCGGCACGCCTTCAACCATGTAACAAGGCGATATCGGCCATGGGGCACATCATTGATGTGCCTTATCAACGTGTCCGACCAGTGATGGGAGTATATCTTCATGCTGTCCAGCCGCGATATCCTGAATAGTCATTTCGATGTGTGCGTTGTCGGAGCCGGGCCTGTCGGTGTCTGTATCGCCCTCACATTGAGCAGATACGGTATTCGAACAATCCTGCTCGAACGCGGGGCTAGGAACGCGACATCGCCAAAGAGGCAGGAAGGTGTGCGGCTGGATGACGCCGTCCCTCACGCGCCCGACCACGATACGCTGGCATTCGGCCTGGGTGGAACGTCCAGCCGATGGGGAGGGCGATGCGTCGAACTCGACGATATCGATTTTGAACACCGCGATTATCTTGGCGAAGAGGCCCGCTGGCCTATCGGCCATGACGAACTTGAGCCCTTCTACGCCGAGGCAGCGCAGTTGATGAAGGCCCCTCGCCCGCACAATGGATCCATGTCAAACGGGGTATTCGTTGAATCGGTGGAAAGCTGGGCTTTTCCTCGCAACACCGCCACGGCAAACCGGGCCGCACTGCTTTCTTCGAAATCGCTGCACATCCTTCTCGATGCCCAATTGATCAAGTTGAATTTCGACAGCACAACAAGCAAGGCCGCCTCAGCGACCATCCGATGCGACAGGCACTTGGGTACGGTCCACGCAAACCACTTCATCCTCGCATGTGGAGGCCGCGAGAATTCGCGTATCCTGCTGAACCTCCAGGCGCAGTTTCCCGACCTTTTTGCCGGAGAGGAAGGCCCTCTCGGACGATATTATATGGGGCATTTGACCGGCCAAATCGCACAGATACGGTTTCAATCAGACGCGGCCGCTGAACAGTTTTTTTTCAAGCGGCAACAGGATGGCCGCTTCATTCGCAGACGTCTGCAGCCATCTGCGCAAACGCAACGAAATCTGGAACTGTTGAATACGGTCATGTGGCCGCATAACTCGGATGTCGGCAAACTGCCCCCACGTCAGGCGTTGGCCTCGGCTGTCTTTCTTAGGGAAGTCCTCAAAGGACAGCGCAGCGCCTCCCGACAGGACTGCATTACCCACGGAATGTTCCTGATGCGGCATCCCATCAACGGCTTGGCATCGCTCTCCAAAGTTGCACATGACAGGTACCGTTACGGGCTGCCGCATCTCCAGGTGCGCGATGCTCATAACGAATATGATCTTCGCTATCATGCCGAGCAGGCGCCAAGGAGATCGAGCCGCGTACACCTCATCAATGATCCCGATCAGGACCACCAACTCGGGATAAGCACCGAATTCAGCTACTGCCCGGAAGATTTTCAGTCCGTGCTGCGCGTCCATCACAGTTTCGATGAGTGGCTACGAAAAACCGGCCTCGGCTCCCTGCGCTTTCTGGAGGGTGATCTGGAGGAAATGGTGATATCGCAATCTCATGACGGCTATCATCAGATCGGACTGACACGAATGGGCAATAATCGTCGAGATGGTGTCGTCGATGCCAACTGCCGCACCTTTGATGTCGATAACCTCTTCGTCGCAGGAAGCTCGGTATTCCCGACGTCCGGGCAGGCCAATCCGACATTCCCTGCCGTCGCATTGGGGGTTCGATTGGCGCATCATCTGGCAAGCATCGTAGAACGCGCACAACCGGCGAAATCCGCCTGATCCCATAGAGTGCGCCGCAATTTGTTCCAGCATGCCCTTTCGGGATCGTGACGCGGAGACTCTCATTCGAAAATGGCCTTCCTTCATGGAAGGAAGGCCATGATCTCACATCACTCGGCTGCAATTGCCGCCTTATTGGCGTTCAGGGCCATCAGATGCTTGGCGCGCTCAAGGCTGGCAGGCTGTTCTGCGTGGTAACGGCGGCCGATTTCCATCATCAGCACGGTACCCGGCAGGAAGGTCAGCTCGGAAAAGATATCCTCCCAGTCGATATCGCCCCAGCCGAGCGGCATATGCAGATCGCCGATACCAAGCGCGGTGTTTTCCTGCACGTGATACGGCTTGTAGAAAGCCTGCGGGCGGCCGAACGAGTCATGCACATGCAGATGGCCGGCAACCGGCGCCATGGCGCGCAGTTCTTCGCGGAAATTCAGGCCGCGATAAGTGGCTTCGAGATAGGCGTGGCTGAAGTCGATCAGCGCCACGAGGTTCGGATGATTGACCGCCCTGACGGTCTCGGCAACCTGCGTCGGCGTCTGGCGATACTGGCCAAGCTCGGTGGTGAAGATGTTTTCAAACGCGATGCGCACGCCATAGGGCTTGCAGAATTCGGCAAGCTCGAACAGCGCTTCGCGCTCGCGTCTGTCCGCATCGGCGCGTTCGGCCAGCTGGTCGGCGCGAAGATTGCCGCCGTGCTGCACGAGGATGCGGGCACCGATCCGGTCGCAGACCTGCGCCAGCGCTTTGGCGGCGTCGATCTGGTAACGGCAGGTGTCCGGATCCATGAAGTTGGAGGAAACCAGGCCGTGGACCGTGTAGCGGAAATTGAACTGCTTGGTGATCGCGACAAGCCGCTCGGCGCGTTCCTCGATGATGCGACCGCCAGCGATCAGATCGAGGCTGGTGAGGCCCAGCTCAACCGTATCGACGCCGATATCGGCAAGGATGCGCAGTTCCTGTTCAAGGCTGGCCAGTTCTCCATTCAGGGAGCCGGCATTGAAGCCCGTGCCGATGATATTGCCCATGATCAAGTTCCTCTTCAGGCAGGTTCGGATTGCGATTGGATTTCTTCGCGCAGGCTGAGCGCAAGATCGGGACTGTCGGAGGTCAGGTGGCCGATGCCGCGCTCCAGCCATGGCCGGATCAGCGCCTCCTCATTCAGCGTCCAGACGCAGAGACGGTCAAGCGGCAGTTTTGATGTGATAAGCTCCCACTCGGCAGCCATCAGTTCATGATGGATCGCTACGATATCGACGAGACCCTCGACATGGTCGATGAAGGCCGCAAGCCCACCCTGCTTTGCCGCCCACTCGGCATTCACCGACACGAGACGCTCGACCTTCGGTGCCACCCGGCGGCATTCTTCCAATACGGAAACGTCGAACGATGTCAGGTGGCAACGGTGTGCGAGGCCGAAGCGCTCGATCTCGGCCACGACCTTCTCGGTGATGCCGGGATAGGGCTTTTTCGCCTCATCTGACTTGATCTCGACATGCAGCTGCCGCTCGCCGGCATCGACCAGAATGGCAAGCACTTCGGCAAGGCTCGGCACGCAATCCGCCGTGCCTTCGAGATGTGCCTCTGTCCGCGACTGCGGCGTCAGGTGGCGCACGAGACCAGCCTTGTCCGTGGTACGCTCCAACGTTGCATCATGGATGACGACCAGTTCGCCGGCATCGGTCAGATGCACGTCGAATTCGATCGCATCGACGCCGAGCGCCAGCACGTTGCGAAAGCCGGTCAGCGAGTTTTCCGGCCAGATATTGCGGGCGCCGCGGTGGCCGGTGATCTTGGTTTTGCTCATGTGAAATTCCTTGGATGAAATGGATTGGATTAACGAAGCGTCGGGTCGAGCTTGTCGCGCAGCCAGTCGCCGACAAGCGAGATCGACAGCGTCGTCATCATGATGACAAAGGCGGGGGCGAGCATGATCCACGGCGCGCGGGTCAGGTATTCGCGGCCGAAGCCCACCATGTTGCCGAGGCTGGTTTCCGGCGGCTGCACGCCGAGCCCGAGGAAGGAAAGACCGCTTTCCATCAGGATGATTTCCGGGAAGGTGAGCGTCATCGAGACGATCAGCGTCGAGGCGACATTCGGCAGGATATGCTTCATGTAGACCCGCGTCGGGGTCGCACCGAGCTGCACGACGGCCGCCGCATAACCTTGCGCGCTTGCCGAAATCGCCAGTCCTCGGGCGATACGGGCATACCGCTCCCAGCCGTAAAAACCCATCAGGCCGATCAGGAGCGGCATGGACGAACCGAAGAAGGCAAGCACCGCCAGCGACATGATGAGGAAGGGCAGTGCCGCCTGAAAATCCGCCAGAACCAGAACGAAATGCTCCACCGCACCGCGGAATTTCGCCGCCAGGAAACCGAGCGTCGTGCCGACGACCGCCGAGATGATCGTCGCGCCGAAGGCGATCGCGAGCGAGACGCGGATCGACTGGAGAAGACGCGAAAGCACGTCGCGGCCGAGTTCGTCGGTTCCAAGAAGATGGGCCGGGTTGCCGGGCAGCGCCAGGCGGGCGCGCAGGTCCATCGCCGTGATGCCATAGGGACGGATCAGGTCAGCAAAGAAGGCGACGAACACCATGGCGGCAAGCCAGGCGATACCGAAGCCGACGGAGAAAGGCACCTTGCGCACCTGCTTGATGAAGCGGGTGAAGAAAGACATCTCGGTCGCGGGCTGACGGGATGTATCAACGATTGTCATGTCCGTCTCTCCTTAGTGGGCGCTCTGGGCACGAAGCCGCGGATCGAGCCAACCGTAGAGCAGGTCGACGATCAGGTTCGACACGACCATGGTGGCCGCAATCATCAGGAGGATGCACTGGACGACCGCGAGATCACGGTTGGTGACCGATACGACCAGAAGACGGCCGATCCCGGGCCACGAGAAGATCGATTCCACCACGACCGCGCCGGCAATCAATGAACCGACCATGAATCCGACAATGGTGACGATCGGCACGGCGGCATTCGGAAGCGCATGGCGCCAGACGACATCCTGCCACGGCATGCCCTTGGCAGAGGCCGTACGGATATAGGGCTGGCCCATCACCTCGATCATCGCACTGCGCGAAAAACGGGCGAGAATGCCGATCCCGCCGATGCTCATCGTCAGCGTCGGCAGGATGCCGTGCTGCCATGTATCCTGCCCGCCAGAGGGAAGCAGGCCGAGCGTGATCGAAAAGATCAGCACCAGAAGCAGACCCATGACGAAGGACGGAATGGTGAAGCCGAAGATCGCCGCGAGAATGACGCCGCGGTCGACGGCGCTCTGGCGATGAAGTGCTGCGTAAACACCGGCCGGAATGCCGATCACCACCTTCAGGAACAGCGCCGGAATGGTGAGCTGCAGTGTCGCCGGAATGCGTTCGATGACGAGCTGCATGGCAGATGCCTTGTCGCGCATGGAAACACCGAAATCGCCGGTAAAGATCGCCTTGATGTAGGAGAGATACTGGATCCAGAGCGGCTGATCGAGACCCCAGGCCTTGCGGAAGGCATCGACGGATTCCTGCGGCACGTCGGGGCCGAGCATGACCTGCGCCGGATCGCCCGACATGCGCAGCACGACGAAGGCAAAGGTCAGCACAGCCAGAATGGTGATGAGTGCCCGCAGGATGCGGGTAGATACGAAACGAAGCATCTTTCTCGCTCCTTATGCAGCAACAGGCTGGTCGGCACTGGTGACCAGATGGCAGGCGGCGGTGCGACCATCGGCGACCTGACGCAGCGGCGGCACGCTTGTGCGGCAGATATCGGTCGCCAGCGGACAGCGAGGATGGAAGGCACAGCCGGAGGGGCGGTTCGCAGGATTCGGCGGTTCGCCCTGCAGGATCATGCGGCCCTTGAGTGGCTTGCCGGGCACCGGAACGCTGGAGACAAGTGCCTTTGTATATGGATGCAACGGCGTGGCGAAAATGACGTCGGACGACGCTTCCTCGACGATGCGGCCGAGATACATGACCGCCACCCGGTCGGCGATATTGCGCACCACCTTCAGATCATGGCTGATGAACACCATGGCGATGCGGTTCTTTTCCTGCAGATCGCGCAGCATGTTGACCACCTGCGCCTGGATCGACACGTCGAGTGCCGAAACCGGCTCGTCGCAGACGAGAAGTTTTGGCCGCGAGGCGAGCGCGCGGGCGATGACGACACGCTGGCGCTGGCCACCGGAAAGCTCGTGCGGGTAACGGTCTGCCTGATCGGGCCGTAAGCCAACCGCCGTCATCAGTTCCGCCACGCGGGTGGCGCGATGTTCCTTCGGCACCAGCTTGTGGATGGCAAGCGGCTCTGCAATCTGCTCGGCGATCGTCAAGCGACGGTCGAGCGCTGCGAGCGGGTCCTGATAGACGAGCTGCATCTTCGCCCGCAAGGCCCGCCATTCCGGCGTGCCGAGCTTCGGCATCGCTTCGCCATCAAAGAAGGTCTGTCCTTCCTGCGGGGGATCGATGCCGAGCAGCATGCGCCCGAGCGTCGATTTTCCCGAGCCGGATTCGCCGACCACGCCGAGCGTTTCCCCCGGCATCACCTTCAGGTCGATACCATCGACGGCACGCACCGGCGTCACCTTGCCGAATATGCCCTGGCGAACCTCGTAGGTCCTGACCAGATCTCTCGCTTCGATCAGAGGGGCAGTCACGATACGGTCTCCATAACACGCGTTTCGATGTTGCGGCACGTATCGGCCAAAGCCTGCCCGACGGGGTGGTGACAGGCGAGCAGCCGGCCATCCGCCAGCGGATCGAGATCCGGCCTGCGGCTGCGACAGTCGACGGCGGCCTTTAAACAGCGCGGCGAGAAGGCACAGCCTTCCGGCAGGTCGCGCGGATGCGGAACGGTGCCCTGAATGGGGATCAGACGCTCGCGCGGACCATCGAGCCTCGGAATGGCGTCGAACAAACCGCGCGTATAGGGATGGCGCGGATTATCGAACAGAGCCTCGATCGTGCCTTGCTCGACGATGCGGCCGGCATACATGACGCAGGCGCGCTCGCAGACCTGGGAGACGGCGCCGAGATCGTGGCTGATGAAGATCGTCGCCATGCCGGTTTCAGCACGCAGCTCGATCATGAGATCGAGAATCTGGGCCTGGATCGTCGCATCGAGAGCGGTCGTTGGCTCATCGGCAACCAGAAGATCAGGCTCGCCGGCAAGCGCCATGGCGATCATCAGACGCTGGCACTGACCGCCGGAAAACTCATGCGGGAAGAGATCGAAACGGCGGCGTGCATCGGGAATGCCGACCATGTCGAGCAGCCTGAGCGCTTCAGCCTTGGCTGCATCACCGAAAAGACCACGATGGATGGCGAGCGCTTCGGTAATCTGGCGGCCGACGCGAAGCACCGGATTGAGCGAGCTTGACGGATCCTGAAAAATCATCGCGATCCGCTTGCCGCGAACGCCTTCGAGAACCGTACGCGGACCACCGATGAGTTCCTGACCGTCGACGCGGACGGAACCGGAGACCGTCGCCTTGCCGGGCAGAAGGCCGAGCGCCGCAAGCCATGTCACCGACTTGCCGCAGCCAGATTCACCGACAAGGCCGATCGCCTCGCCGCGCGCCACATCCAGATCGATGCCGTGCAGAACCTGAACACCGTCGAAAGCGACCTTCAGGCCGCGCAATTCCACAAGGTTTTTGGAAACCATCGGAGCGCATCTCCATTTCATGAATAGAAGACGCCGGCCGCAGTTCACCGGCCCCCGCGGG
>JAEXYH010000086.1 GCA_023451735.1 Pseudomonadota bacterium
TCGACTGGTACATGGAAGGCAAGATCCAGATCGACCCGATGATCACCCACACCATGCCGCTCGAAGACATCAACAAGGGCTTCGAGCTGATGCACAAGGGCGAAAGCATTCGCGGCGTGGTGGTCTACTAACTGCCTGTAGCCGGGGTAGGCGACGGAGCGTGTGGCAGAAGCTTGCGATCAGTATGAATGTTCAAACAGAGGAGGAGACTTGCAATGGACAGTGCAGTTCAAGTTCGCATCCATCCTGCGGTGGATGGTGGCGTAAAGCCGGCCGGCGCCGGTTTTTCCGGCGGGACATTGGTGTGTGAATGCACCGACAGGCCGGTGAAGGTAAAGATCGAGGGGCAGGTGGCACATAACCACGCTTGTGGTTGCACCAAATGCTGGAAGCCTAAAGGCGCAGATTTTTCGATCGTTGCCGTTGTGCCTCACGACAAGGTCACGGTGCTCGAAAACGGCGATAAGCTCGCCGTGGTCGATCCGAGCGCGCTCATCCAGAGGCATGCCTGCAAACAATGCGGCGTGCATATGTACGGGCCGGTCGAACGGGATCACGCATTCAAGGGACTGGATTTCATCCATCCGGAGCGTTTTCAGGAAAGCGGTTGGGCGCCTCCGGGGTTTGCAGCTTTCGTATCGTCGATCATCGAATCCGGGGTTAATCCTGAGCGTATGGACGCGATCAGGGCTCGGCTCAAGGAACTGGGGTTGGAGCCCTATGACTGCCTGTCACCCGGCCTTATGGACTATGTCGCGACCTGGGTTGCGAAGAAATCCGGAGCGCTTCCGGCCTGACCTGTCCTTGCAGGATGTGACCCTTTGGCGGAATGCCATACGGCGCGGGTTGGCCGCATGGCTCGAGGGGCGGCAGTGCGAGGGGCGGCATGGTTCAATATTCGAGATTACAGAAGTCCTCCCTGCCGGTTGCGAAATGGCGCCGGGAGGGAGGAGTGCTTGCGCTTGCATTGCAGCAACCATCAGGTCTGGCAGATGGCAGTCGCCCCTCTGTTTCGCCGCGGGCCAGCGCCATTCGGCAGCCTCTTGAAAAAAAAACATGAGATGGGCTGCGTCAGGGAAACAGGCTTGGCACTTTTATTGGACAGAGCCTTCAGGATAAATGGCGGAGGGGGATGCAGTTTTGGCTAGCGGCATTGCGGCTTGTGCCAAAGAATCCCCAAAGGCGCAAAATTCATTTACGCGACCATTGTTGAGACACAGTAGAACACCAAGGCGCCGCAGGCGAATAGCGCAATCGCCAGCGTTATTCCTTTTTTCGTGGTCTTCCCGGTCTTCCGGGGCGGTATGGGGGTGGGCTGGCGGTTTGCAAGATAGGGCATGACTTCTCCTTCGTCTTGCAAACTGATGAGCACTCACGTTGTTCCATCGCAACCACCTTGACGATTGCAGCCAGTGGGCTTGTGCATTCCGACAGACCAACCGTTGGCAACTATTGCCCGTTTCGGCTGGACACAGCCAGTTCGCTGTCCACCGGCGCCGGCGTTCGAACGGAAATATTTCGCCGACGGTTTTATTGGCGTCGAGCAGGAACCAGCTCTCTACCCCTTTGTTGGGTTTAGAGACAGAGGAGACGATCATGAACAATCCGGAGAAAGACGCCAAAGGGCAATACGCGCCTTCCCAGGCTGATCGCAAGGCGAGCGGTGTTCACAGCGCCAAGCCGACGGTCGTGACCGGTTCGGAGGATGCGACCGTCCATCGTGATCCCCCCGGCAAGAAATCCGGCAAGGATTTCGATTTGAACTACGACCCTGCCGATGCGAAAGAGAGCGATTTTCGCGGTTGAGACTGCTGGTACTGTTCACCGTGGCCTTCCTTTCCAATATCAGATTCCAGCATTTTTCACTCGGGAAGCAAGAGGGCTGGTCTAATGACCGGCCCCTCAATCGCGCGGATGCAAACCGGAATAGTTTTTGACGCCGGTGTCTTCGACATCCGGTCATGATGATCAACGGAGTTGAGGGCATTGCATTGGGCGTAGTAGGTGCCGATCGGGCCGCGCGGCAGATGATGGGGAACGATCAAGTCGGCGAGTTCCCGATGCTTGCGATCTTCGAAATCGCTGATGAGCGGTACCATCCGGTCAGGCGCCAGCCCGCACATCAGGATTACATCACGGGTTGCCGAAAATCGGATGAATGCCGGTAGGCCGATTTACGTGACCGGTTGATGTTGCCAAGAGGACGATGGGCGGAGAGGCCCGTCCAGACGCTGAATCGCATCCCTTCATCGACCTCGCGAACCTTATCCTCGCTCCAGCTGTCCTGAGGCCCGGCCGTGACTGTTGCCACGGTTACGAAAGGCGCCTCATCCTCGCTCCATTCGACGGTCGGATCCTCGATCGGCTGTTTGTCGAGATCGCGACAGAGCTGCACCTGGAATTCCCAGACGCCATCGATCGTCTGCATCTCACCCTGGACCGTCTCCCGAATGGCATTCTCACGAACGCTGACATCTATTTTATGGCCGCTGAGTGCGATCAGATCCCGCGATACCGGCTTCAATCTGAATTTTGCGACATAATCCCCGTAACGGAATGGCGTGACGCTGAAATAGGTCTCGCCGAGCGGATCGACATTCGGCGCTCCACCGAGCGACTGAATCTTCGGGCTTGCCACTCCCACTGCCGCCAGCCCGGTGTTGACCGTCTGCAGTACGCTCGACAAGACCTTCTTCGTTCCTTCCATGCGGTCCGTAGTCTTTGCCAAAATCTTCAGGTTCCCGAGAAACTGCTTGGCGGTCTTTGACTGGAAAACCGGGCCATTGATCATGATGAAGTCCTGGGTGGTGCCCTCGGCGTCAGGCAGGCGTGCTCCCTTTACGTCGAGCACCTTCATGGCCAGACCGCGCGGTAACGAAATTGCATCAGGCAGGATATCGCCCGCATTGGTGGAGATGCGGATATAAACCGGATAATCGCCGGTCGAGGAGAACAGGCCTTGGGCGAGTTCGGACGGAATGTCGGCGCGAACTTTCATCGTCCCTGTCAGTATGGCGTGAGCCTTCGCATGCACCGGCCTTACCGTGTGACCGTAATCCTTGGCGGTGCGTCTGAGGATAGTGTCGAACGCGTCATTGAGACCGGCTTCCACCTCCCGTTCATTCGGCTGAATGGTTTCAAGTTCGGGAGAGTAAGGGACAGGTGGAGTGACACTGGTCATGAGAGGCCTTTCCTTTGGCAAGGCTAATCCAACTTCGGGCAGCCACGATCGTTCCCCGGATAAGGCGCCGGATAGCGCGTGAGGCCCGGCAGATTTCAATGGAACCTCAGGGTCTTCGTCACGAGCAGGCCCGTCGGAGATGCGCCAGTCGAAACGCGGGCGGTTCGGAGTTGAACAGGACGCTTCGCGACTGGATCAGGATCTCAGGCTCAATCATGGGATGTTCTGACTCCGGAAGATCATGCGTGAGTTTTTGAACGTATGTGCACAAGGTAGAATATAAAGTTGAAAATTGCTTTCCAGAGCAACTCTGTGAAATGCACATATGTGCAAAACGTCATCCGGATGTCATGTGCGCCGTCTATGGCTTGCCGCGAATGAATAGAGGCGGCCGCGATGGCGATGATCGGCAAGATAACGGATTCTGAGGGAACAGAGCGAGGGGCCCCAACTCCGTTCCTGCGCAGGCTGCGTCATCAGCTCGCCGTCGCTTCCAGCGATCCGGTCATCGCGATCGGTCTGGTTCTGGCCGCACTTTTCGCGCTTCTCATCCTGGCGCCGGTTATCTCCATTCTCGTCAATGTCGCCATCGTTCAAATTGGCGATGCTGCGCGAACCCGGGCGCCGGAAGGTGCCTGGACGGCTTATTATCTTACGCGCGCCTTTGCTTCCCGCATGTCCGGCATTCTCCTGTGGCAGCCGCTGCTCAATACGGCGTCGATAGCCGTGGGCGCGATCATGCTTTCGATGTCCGTCGGAGGGCTTCTGGCGTGGCTTATCAACCGTACCGAACTTCCGGGTCGCGGCTGGTTTGCGACGGCCCTGATCGTTCCCTTCATGCTGCCGACCTGGACACTGGCGCTCGCCTGGACGACGATCTTCAAGAACCGCACGGTCGGCGGGCAGCCGGGCTGGCTTGAAAATCTCGGTTTTGCAACGCCCGACTGGCTAGCTTACGGCCGCCTGCCGATGATCATCATCCTGTCGCTGCATTACGCGCCCTTCGTGATCCTCATCCTCGGGAGCGCCCTGCAGCGGTTCGACGCGCAGCTGGAGGATTCCGCCCGGATCCTCGGCGCCAGCCGACGCCGTGTCGCCTTCCAGATCGTGCTGCCGCTGATGCGGCCGGCGCTACTCTCCTGCTGCCTTCTGATCCTGGCCGACTGCATCGGTGAATTCGCCGTGCCCTATGTCCTCGGCTTGCCGGTCGGTTTCGATACGCTTTCCACTTCGCTCTATCGCGCGATCTCCACACGCCAGACCGGCATGGCCGCGGTCATGGCAGCCGTCATCATGCTGATCGGTGTTCTCACGCTTTACATCGACACGCGGATGATGCGCGAGGCGCGGCGGTTCGCCATCGTCGGTGGCAAGGGCGCCATGGATCGTCGCCGGTCGCTCGGTCGCTGGCAGATGCCGGCCACGGGTTTTGCGCTCGCTTTCTTTGCCATCGGCGTGGTGATCCCACTCCTGACCCTGTTCCTGTCCACGATCATGCGGGTGCCCGGGCGTTTCACGCCGGAAAACTTCACCTTCGACTACTGGATCGGTTCCGATCTCGGCACGGTTGCCCTGCGCAACGGCATCCTGCTGACGCCGGAATTCTGGAATGCGGGTCTCAACACGCTCATCATCATCGGCGCTGCCTCGCTGGCTTCCGGCATTCTCGGTCTGCTTGTCGGTTATGTGGTCATTCGCAGCCGCTTCGCCGCGCTCGGCAACTTCCTCCGTCAGATTACCTTCATGCCCTATCTGGTGCCTGGTATCGCCTTTGCCGCTGCAACCCTGACGTTGTTTGCCGTCCCGCGCGGCCCGATCCCGGCACTGTACGGGACATCGATCATCCTCATCCTTGCACTGATTGCCGATCAGATGCCGTTTGCGTCGCGTTCCGGCATCGCGGCGATGGCGCAGCTCGGCAAGGAGCCCGAGGAGGCGGCGCGTATCGCCGGAGCCGGCTGGTGGCGGCGCATGACAAGCATCGTGATGCCGATCCAGAAGCGGGCGCTCGCCAGTGCGATCCTCCTGCCTTTCATTTCGGGCATCAAGGGCGTGAGCCTCTTCATCATCCTCGCCGTGCCCGCAACCGACGTGCTGACCACCTATTCACTGCGTCTCGTCGATTACAACTACACCCAGGCAGCCAATGCCGTCGTGCTGATGATCGCGCTTCTCGCACTCTTCGGCACCATTCTCATCAACCGTCTCACCGGCAACGGTATCGCCAAGGGACTGGAGAGCTGACATGCCCGATATCACCCTGACCAATGTCGCCAAGAATTACGCAGGCCATGGCAATCCCGCCGTCGAGGACCTGAGCCTGACAATCTCGGACGGCGAGTTCATGTGTCTGCTGGGACCTTCCGGTTGCGGCAAGACGACGACATTGCGGATGATCGCAGGCCTCGAACATCTGAGCGGCGGGGAAATCGCGATAGGCGGGCGCGTCGTCGACAGTCTTTCCGCCGCGGCATTCGTGCCACCTGAGCAGCGACGTCTCGGCCTCGTTTTCCAGAGCTATGCGCTCTGGCCGCACATGACGGTAGAGCGCAACATCGATTTCGGCCTGCGGCTGCGCAAACTGCCGGAAGCGGAACGTCGCGCGAAGGTCAATGACGTGATGGAGAAGCTGCGTATCCGCGACTACGCCGCGCGCTACCCTGCACAGTTGTCGGGCGGGCAGCAGCAGCGCGTAGCGCTCGCCCGCATGCTGGCGGTCAATCCGGATATTCTCCTTCTCGATGAGCCGCTGTCCAATCTCGATGCGGCCCTGAGGCTGGAAATGCGGGCCGAACTGCGCCGCCTGCATGAGGAGTTCCGCACGACTATCGTGTTCGTCACCCATGACCAATGGGAGGCAATGACACTGGCAACGACGATTGCGGTCATGAACGGCGGCCGTCTGCAGCAGGTCGGCGCTGCGGACGACATCTATTCGCGGCCGGTCAATCGGTTCGTCGCCGAGTTTATCGGTAATCCACCGATCAACATGATCGCATTGGATGGCAATCCGGTTATCGGCGGTCTTGCCGCAAGGCTCGGTTCGAAACTGGATCTGGCGGATGCGGCATCGGTCGGTATCCGGCCGGAGGAAATTGCACTTTCCGCTTGCGACAACGCGGTGCCGCTTGGAGCATTGCGGCTTGAAAGCATCATGCCGACAGGCGGCAGCTGGATCGTCGAATTGTCACTCGGCGCGGAGCGGCTGTTTCACGCCACCCATAGCCGGCCCACCGTCAAGCTGGGGGACATGGTTTCCTGTTTCGCGCGGCCCGAAGGTCTGCACCGGTTCGATGCCGCTCGCCGGCGCATCGAGACCACCGAAATCCGCGCCGCGAGCGCGGTACAGCCTGCCGGCACTGAGCGGCCGGCGCTTCTACCTGCATAAAGTCACGAAAACATCTCCGTTCAAATCACTCAAAGGAATACCGATGAGACATTCCCGCACTCTGATTTCTTCATTGATGATATCTGCTGCCATCCTTGCCGGTGCCAGCGGCGCTGCCGCCGAAGAGGCATTCGACCTCAACGCCATGATCGAAGCTGCCAAAAAGGAAGCGCCGATCACCGTTTATGACTCCACCGGCAAGATCGTCGAACAGGCAAAGGCCTTTTCGGATAAATACGGCGTAAAAGCCACTGGCGTGAAATCCGGTGCGCCTGAGACACTCGAAATCGTCATCCGCGAAGCGCAAGCCAACAATGTCAAGGCTGACGTCGTCATTCTGGCCGATGCGCCGGCGGCTCTGTCGCAGGTGGTTGCCAAGGGCTATGCAAAAAGCTGGCTGCCAACCGACCTCGCCAAGGATATCCCAGCCCTCTACCAGGATCCGCTGACGATCGTTCTCGCCCCGAATGTCTGGACCTATAATACTGCCCTGCATGAGAGCTGCCCGGTCAACAACATCTGGCAGCTGACGGAGACCGAGTGGAAGGGCAAGGTCGCCATGCAGGACCCGATCGGCAAGCCGTCCTATACCGATTGGTTCAACCAGTTGGCTTCGCATGCCGACAAGGCCGTTGCCGATGCCTATCAGGCTCATTACGGCAAGCCGTTGAAAACCGACGAGGCGAGTGCCACTGCCGCCTGGGTCAAGGCTCTGGCTGCCAATAGCCCGTTGCTCACCGATTCCGACGGTGCGGCTGCCGAATCCATCGGTGCCCCGGATACAAAGGACAGCTTTGTCGGCCTGGTCAGCACCGCAAAATATCGCGAAAACGAAAATGGCATGAAGCTTGGCCTCTGCGCCGGCCTGTCGCCATTTTCCGGCTGGACCTATCCTTCGCTTGGTCTCATTGCGTCCGGGACCAAAAGCCCGAATGCTGCAAAGCTCTTCATCCGCTACATGATGACGGCGGAAGGCATTGCTCCGCAGGCCAAGGACGGCAAGATGTCAACCAACACGACAATCGGCCTTCCCGATAACGAGCCGTCCGGTGTCGGCAAGGTACGCGACCAGCTTCTGTCCTATGACGCTTCCACCGGCAAGGTCGACTGGGAAGCCCGTCAGGACTGGCAGGATCTCTGGTCCTTGAATTACAAGAAATAAGCGCCGAATAATCCAAACCAACCAAAGCGGGGCTTGCGCATGCAAGGCCCGCCGACATCCCTTCGAAAGACACCATGCTGACTGCCGATGAACTGAACCACCGTGAAGCCGTGTTGCGGGACGTTGCCGCATCTGCCGGAGCCCTCGCTCTCGAAGCCTTTGCCTCGCGCAAGCCGGGCGACTTTACCCTCAAGGGGCGACAGGATTTCCTGACGGAATCCGATGAGGCGGTGGAGAACCACGTTCGCGCCGTCATTTCGGAGACATTCCCTTCCGACGGAGTTCTCGGCGAAGAAGCCGGAGGGAGCCTGGCGGAGAGGCTCTGGGTGATCGATCCCATCGACGGCACCGCGAATTTCGCACGCGGCATTCCGCATTTCTGCATCTCGATCGCCTTTTGCGAAAAGGGCGATACGCTGATGGGGGCAATCTTCAATCCGGCCTCGAATGAATTCTATTTTTCCCGCAAAGGCCAAGGTGCGACCAAGAACGGAGTTCCGCTCACCGCTGCCGCAACCGATGCCATCGCCAATGCTTCCGTCGAAATCGGCTGGTCTCCGCGTGTCGAAAACACGCAGTATCTGGCGGCGCAGCAGCGTGTGCTCGAGCAGGGAGCCAATATTCGCCGTGGCGCCTCCGGCGCACTCGCAATCGCCTGGGTGGCGGAAGGTAGAACCGATGGTTACGCCGAATACTACATGAATGCATGGGATTGCCTGGCCGGCTTGCTGATGGTGCGCGAGGCAGGCGGCGTAACGGGATCTTATCCGGCCGAGCAGGCTGAGCTGCTGACAGGCGGTGAGATTTTCGCCGCTGCTCCGGGCATTGCAGCCGATTTTTCAAAGGCGATGCGTATTGCGATAGCTGCGACGGAATGCCAGGGAGAGGCAGCATGAGTTCTTCTCCCCGTTACGACCGTCCGCCTCTCAGCCTGATCGAAAAGAGCCTGCCGGGTTGGGATGTCGATCTTTATATCGGTGGGCGGGAAGCCGTTTGCGATCCTGCGCTGCTTGCGGCACATGACATCAAGATCATCGTCAACTGCGCGATCAACTTCGACGTCAATTTCGTGACCGGAAGTAAGCCGGCAGCCGATGGAACCCTTACGTCCGGTCCGGGTCTGCTACGTTACTACAAGCTCGGACTTGTCGACGATACGGGCAATTCGGACACGATGCTGCTTTCAGGTTACTATCTGCTGCGCGGTGCACTGGATCAGCAGTTTCCCGAGCGTGCGTCCTATCCAAATCGCGACAGGGGCAACGTGCTCGTCAATTGCCGTGCGGGCAGAAGCCGTTCGGTTGTACTGGTTTCGCTTTTCCTGCATCTGGAAATGCCGGAAATCTATCCGACATTGGCTGCCGCCATCGCTCATGTGCGTATGAAAAGGGAACTTCATCCCGATGAATGGCATGAGACGCCAAAGCCGCAGCTGATCCGCGCGGCGGAACAGGCAGCAGGCATGGTCGGTCTCATCGAAGCGGGGAAGAAAAAGGCTGTTGCATGACGAACCGGCCGCCACAGAGCTTTGCGAGCGCCATCGAGGTGGCGCGAAGAGCGGGTGTTTCCCGCTCGGCGGTGTCTCGTACCTTCACGGAAGGCGCGAGCGTTTCGGAGGAAACCCGGCGCAAGGTTCTGGCGGCAGCCGAAGAGCTGAATTACCACGTCAACCATCTGGCGCGCGGCCTTTCGCAGGAGAAAAGCCGGCCGATCTGCATTCTCGGCGGTGATCTGCATGCGCCCTATCAATCGGCTCTGCTTGAGGCCATTACCCGGCGTATCCAGGCCGCAGGACGGGCGGCGATGGTCATCAATACGGCCGGTGAGGAAGCCGATATCCGGGCGGCGTTGCATCAGACACTCAACTACCGCGCCTCGGCGACGATCGTTCTTTCAGGTGCGCCGCCGGTCTCGTTGGTACGCACCTGTATCGAGAGCGGACAGCATGTCATTCTCATCAACCGTGCCGGACAGATCGAGGAGGCGGATCATATCAGCCTCGATCACGAGAGTGCGATGAACGATGCCTGGCACATGCTGGAGCGTGCGGGCTGCAAGTCTTTCGCAATCGTGTCGTCCACCAACGGATCTCCCAGCCTGCTGGCACGCGAGGAACTCTTTCGAGATGCGGTGGTGAGGGCGGGGTTTGAGCTGCCTCAGTTGATAAAGGCAGGTCCGACCAGCTACCGGAGCGGTGCCGAGGCTGCACGGCGGTTATTGCCCGGAGCGCAGCGACCGGACGCGGTTTTTTGCGTCACCGATCTTCTCGCCTGCGGTTTTCTCGATATTGCCCGCAAGGATTTCCGGCTGAACGTGCCCGAAGATCTCTGCGTGATCGGCTTCGATGATATCGAGCAGGCCAGCTGGGAAGGGTATTCGATCACCACGTTCCGCCAGCCGATCGAGGAAATGGCGGAAGCTATCGTCGAACGCCTGACCAAAGAACGCCACGAACGGAAGGACAATCAGTTCACGATGTTCAAGGCATATCCGGTGTGGCGAAAGACCGTCCGCTAGAAACGTGATTGCCGAAGCGAGGCAGGATCCAGCAGGCGCCGCTGATATGCTTCTAGCCCGATGATGCTGACAGTGCTCCCGAAGTCGTTTGTCGGTGCACCTAACGCTTTGTGCCATCCCGCCACTTCGCCCGGTGCGCGAGCAGGCGCCAGCGCGCTTACTCCATAATGCTTTGATGGCCGGCTCCGAAGGCCGCAATGACCGGAATATCGGCGTGGTTCGCAACCGTAATGGCGAAGCCCGCCGCCGAAAAATCCGCTTGAGCCGTGATGTCGTTATTATCCCGGAAAGACACGAACAGCTCCTGATTTTAGGTTTGGGCGAATGATCATTCGACACCGAAGCGTGAGTGAGAGCGGAGAATTGACAGACCGCTATGTCCGTGGTTTGCTATGATGTCAGACCAATTCTGGCTTTGCGGGAGACGTGATGAAGTTAGAGCTGCCTGCTTCACTCCAGCCACTGCCGACAATGGATCGTGCCAAGCAGGTTACTGCGGCACTCGCGCAATTCGTCGCCAGCGCGAAATTGAAGGCCGGGGATCGGTTGCCGGCGGAGCGGGAGCTGATGGCAACGCTTGCCGTCGGCCGTTCTACGATCCGGGAGGCGATCCGGCATTTTCAGGCGCTTGGTGTCATCGAGACGCGAAAGGGCAGTGGCACCTATCTTCTGCGGCAGATCTCACCCGATACCGTGCATATGCCACTGTCGCTCGACACGACACGCCTGCGCGACGTGCTGTTGCAGACGCTCGAAGTTCGTCGCGGTATTGAATGCGAGGCGGGAATGGTCGCCGCCCGCATGCGCACGGAAGATGATCTGGCGATTATCGAGACGAAGCTGGTGCAGATGGAAACCGTTCATCTCGAAAAAGGCTCGTCAGGTCCGGAAGATCTCGCTTTTCACCTGGCTGTCTACGACGCCACGCACAATCCGTTGTTCCGCCAAATCCTAGAACAGATGCGTGAAAGCTTCGAGCATTTCTGGGCCTCGCCCTTCGACCGCAAGGATTTCGCCCGGCGTTCCTTTCCGTTTCATCGCACGCTTTTTGACGCCATCGCTGCCCGGGACCCCGAGGGCGCGCGGTGCGAGACGTTAAAAATCCTCGCAGTCGTCGAGGAAGACATCAAGGAAATGTCGAAATGAACGAAATGCCAGACATGTCGCAACTCGCTTCGCTTATCACCGCTCATGACGACGGCAATTTCGCGGATGCGGTCGTGCCGCCGATCTTTCAGACCTCTCTGTTCACCTTCTCCGACTACGATGAGATGATCGCCTCCTATCGTGGTGAAAAGGTGCGGCCGATCTATACGCGCGGCCTCAATCCGACAGTGCGCATGTTCGAGGAAATGCTGGCCAAGCTCGAAGGCGCGGAAGATGCGCTCGGTTTTGCCAGCGGCATGTCTGCAATTTCGGCTTCCGTGCTTAGCTTTGTCGAGCCGGGTGACCGCATCGTCGCGGTCAAGCATGTTTATCCCGACGCCTTCCGCCTGTTCGGCACGCTTCTGAAGCGCATGAAGGTCGAGGTCACATATGTTGATGGTCGCGATGAGGAGGCGGTCGCCAAGGCGCTGCCGGGCGCAAAAGTGCTTTATCTGGAAAGCCCGACAAGCTGGGTGATGGAAGCGCATGACGTCGGTGCGCTGGCGGCGCTGGCGAAAAAGCATGGCGCCGTCTCGATGATCGACAACAGCTGGGCAAGTCCGGTCTTCCAACGCCCGATAACACTCGGAGTGGATCTCGTCATCCATTCCGCCTCCAAATATCTCGGCGGCCATAGCGATGTCGTCGCCGGTGTCGTTGCCGGCTCGAAGGAGATGATCGCGCGGGTGAAGGCGGAGGCCTATCCCTATCTCGGCGGCAAGCTTTCGCCTTTCGATGCCTGGCTGCTGATCCGGGGCATGCGCACGCTGCCCTTGCGCATGAAAGCGCATCAGGACGCGGCGCTCACAATCGCCTGTCGCCTGCAGGAACTCGATGTGGTTGAAACCGTATGCCATCCGGGACTGGCGAACCGGCTGCCTGCTGGACTTCACGGCACGTCGGGCCTGTTTTCCTTCATCTTCAAGGAGGGCGTCGATATTCGCGCCTTTGCCGATCATCTGAAACTGTTCAAGCTCGGCGTCAGCTGGGGCGGCCACGAAAGCCTGATCGTTCCGGGCGAAGTGGTGCTGCAGCAGAAGGCCCAGCCGAATTCCGCGCATACATTCGGCATCCATGCGCGGTCCGTACGCCTCCATGTCGGCCTCGAGGGAACCGAGGCATTGTGGAGCGATCTTCAGGAGGCGATTGCCGTCGCCTCATAGCGCATCAACCAAAAACAACTGGGAGCAGGACAATGAAAACAATCATAACGGCTGCAGTATTCGCCACTCTGATGGCAGGCAGCGCATTGGCCGATACAACACTGAAACTGGTCGAGGTTATCACCAGCCCGGAGCGAACGCAGACCCTCAAATCGCTGGTCGACAAATTCGAAGCCGCCAATCCGGGCACCAAGGTGGAGATCATCTCGCTGCCCTGGAACGAAGCGTTCCAGAAATTCGCGACCATGGTTTCGGCGGGCGATACGCCTGACGTGATGGAAATGCCGGATACCTGGCTTTCGCTCTACGGCAACAATGGCATGCTTGAGAGCCTCGAGCCCTATCTGGAGAAATGGCAGCACACCAAGGAACTGACACCGCGCGCGCTCGAGCTTGGCCGCGACGTCAAGGACACCGCCTATATGCTGCCCTACGGCTTCTATCTGCGCGCGATGTTCTACAACAAGAAGCTGTTGAGCGAAGCTGGTGTTACCGAGCCGCCGAAGACCATGGACGATTTCGTCAAGGCTTCGGAAGCCGTTTCCAAGCTGCCGGGCAAATACGGTTACTGCATGCGCGGAGGACCGGGCGGCCTGAACGGCTGGATGATCTTTGCCGCCTCGATGGCCGGGGACAACAAGTACTTTACGGAGGACGGCACCTCGACCATGAACAGCGAAGGCTGGGCAAAGGGTATCGAGTGGATGGTCGATCTCTACAAGAAGGGTCTAGCGCCGAAAGACAGCGTCAACTGGGGCTTTAACGAGGTTGTCGCCGGTTTCTATTCCGGCACCTGCGCTTTCCTCGATCAGGACCCCGATGCGCTGATTGCCGTGGCAGAGCGTATGAAGCCCGAGGATTTTGGGGTTGCGCCGCTGCCGAAGGGGCCGGCTGGGAAGTCGTTCCCAACCATCGGTTATGCCGGCTGGTCGATGTTCGCCAAGAGCGAAAACAAGGACCTGTCCTGGAAGCTGATCGAAACGCTGCAGAGCCCGGAAGGCAATATCGAGTGGAATAAGAAGATCGGCGCGCTGCCGGCCTATACGGCGGCCGAAAAGGATCCGTTCTACGCCGGTGACCAGTTCAAGGGCTGGTTCGAGGAACTGGCCGACAAGGACACCGTTCCGACCGTGATGCCGACCTTCCTCGAAGAGTTCGCCTTCTTCAAGGATTCGCTGGCGATCAAAACCTCGCAGCAGGCTCTGCTCGGCGACATTTCGGCCAAGGAACTGGCTGACGAATGGGCTGACTACCTGACCAAGGCACAGCAGAAAAACCTCTCCAAGAAGTAATCAACGCCGTGGGGGGGGGGCCCCGT
>JAEXYH010000024.1 GCA_023451735.1 Pseudomonadota bacterium
GGGGCCTCCACTCACGACCATCAGGTGGCTTACTTCGGATATTTGAATTCCGGCGCGGCCTTCAGCGCGTCCTTGGTGGTGTTCATCTTGGCCACCCATTTGTCGTTGGCGGTATCGTGGGTGATGGCGACCGAGTTCGGCGACACGGCAACGTAGCGCTCGCCCATGCCGAGGAAGCCACCGACCGACAGGATGAAAGCATCGATCTTATCGTTCTTGATTGCGATATCGGTGATTTCGCCGACGGTTGAATTCTCCTGATTGGTGATGTTCAGGCCCTTGAGCTTCGAAGAGAACATCTCGTCCTTCGAGACCGTCGAATACTTGGCCTCGGCCGGAGCAGCACCGGTAGTGGTGGTCGCAGTTTGCGCGAATGCGCCGGTTGAAATAACGGCGGTGGCGGCAATAATTCGTGTGCATCGGAACCGGCGGAGCCCCGGACGAGTTCTTGCCTCGTTGTTTTTATGAGGATTGGAAAAGTCATGAGCGGTACGACGGACAAGATCAAAGGAATGGCGAACGAGGCGGTCGGCAAGGCCAAGCAGGGCATCGGTGAAGTCACCGGCTCCGACAAGCTCAAGGCCGAGGGTGTCGCACAGGAAGCCAAGGGCGACGCACAAAAAGCTGTGGGCGACGCCAAGAACGCAGCGAAGGACGTCGTGGACAAGACCGCCGATACGCTGAAGAAGCCTCTCTGATCATATTGATCTCGCCCACGGGGATTGCTGGCATATTCCGGCGATCCCTTTCCTTTGACGTGCGCTCAGGAGACTGGGCGATGATGTTGGGGGTGAAATCTCGGTGAACCGTCGCCATCACCGTACTCCTTGGCAACCCGAACCGTGCGAAACAGCGTGCCTTGAACAGGCTCCAATATGCTGTGACGGGTTTGGTTGTCAGGATGAAAATTCACGTTGCGGAAGGTGTCCCTTCGATGACGTTCTCGCCCGCGCCAAGGTTTCTGCCTCCCGGAACGTTGCATCGCGCTCGTCTCCGGGGGCATCAATTCCGCGCGTGTCATCAGCTTGCGCGCCTTCTTTCGATCCGTCTCGTTCGTCATCGGGCCTCTCTGCCGCGAAGAACGACGAGAGCGGTTCGCGGTTTCGGTAAGATCCGTCCGATCGGTTGAACATTTACTTCCCATCCGACGTTGGTGCCCGAACGTAACTCGAGGAAGCCATGCCAAGGTATGCGAACAAGCTCTGGACCGACCAGGACAAGACACGACTGCGCGAACTGGCGGCTTCGGCGCGTCGCTGGTTCGTGCGACCGCGGCACTCAGGCGTCCGTCTTCGAGCGTGAAACGGAAAGCTCTCGATCTCGGCTTGGCATTTCGAGGCGTGAAGCAAGTCCGGGCAGATTTGCGGGTCGCGGGAGTCCTCGACGGTGCGTGACTGCCCCCGCAAATGATCCGGGCACGCGGTCAATAAAAAGCGCTCGACTACGTGCTACGGCCTTCATTTTCGATGCCGAAAACGCTTGCAAAAGCGCGCGCCAGATTTTCGACCGTATACGGCTTCTGCACGATCTTCCGCGAACGGTGGTCCGAAGGCATTTGCGCCTGCTCGCCGTAACCGCTGGCAAAGAAGAATGGCACACCCAGTTGCGCCAAGCGATCCGCAACCGGGAAGCTGTTCGCGTCGCCAAGGTTGATGTCGAGCACCGCGACCGAAGGCTTTTCCCTGTCGATCGCATCCAACGCGCCCTGCACTGTCGCGTAGGTCTGGACTTCTTTCGCGCCCAATCGTGCCGAGATATCCTCGACATCGAGCGCGATGATGAGGCTGTCCTCGACCAGGAGAACCGTTTTGTCGATCAAGATACCGGGCGGCGGAAGTTTCTGGTGAAGGCCTCGTTTGTCGTGGAGGCGGCTCATAAGATTGAAGGTAGGCCCGGCATTGGCCTTGGCGTCCACCACGTGCCGTGCGGGAATAACAAACTGAAAGCGCGCGCCTTCCGGCTCGTAGCGCGCTTGCGCAGTGCCGCCAAGGTCATACGGTACTGACCGCTCGATGATCGTCGTTCCGAACCCCTTGCGCGTCGGTGGTTTCACGACGGGGCCTTTGACATCTTCCCAGTTGAACACGAGGTCGCGGCTATTGTTGCGATGCCATTCGATCTGAACCTCGCCGCTTGGCTGGGACAGGCTTCCATACTTGATGGAATTGGTGACCAGCTCGTGGAGAACGAGCGCCATTGTCGAATAGGCCGCTGGGTTGAGCAGCAGCGCGGGGCCGTGGGCCTTGATGGAGGACGGCCGACTGGCGAATGCTGCCGCCTCGGCCGCAATGAGGGCTTCGAGGGGTGCCGGTCCCCAATGATCGTCGGTGATCTGATTGTGGGCGCGAGCCAGCGCGTGGATGCGACCGTCCACGACCCGGACGAACTCCTTTACGCCGGGCTCGTCCGGCTGGGATTGCCGGATCAGGCCCCTGATGACACCGAGAATGTTGCGGACGCGATGGTTGAGTTCGGCAATGAGCACTTCCTGGCGAGCATTGGCCTGATGCCGCTCGGCGGCCGCCTCGTCCGCGAGCCGAAGCACGACCTCGATCAGCGTTGCGCGCAACGTCTCCGCCACCCTTATCTGCGAGCTCGTGAAAGGCTCTGAACGCCCCTGTACGAGTTCCTTCCATTCCTCGAAGCTCTCACGAGGTGTCAAGCGCGGCCCATTGGGGCCGTATTCGACGGGCTTATGTGGATCTCCCGCCCAACGCACGGATTTGACGATCTCTGGGCGAAAAAGAACGACGTAGTCGCGTGGCGATCGCGAGATCGGAATCGCGAGCAGTCCCGCCGCTTGCGAGGCGTACGCCCCTGCTCCTTCGACGATCGAGGCAATGTGGTCCGTCGCGAAAATCTTTCCGGCGGCCATGCCATTCAGGGCGCGGATGATGCGGCGGAACGCATCCGTCGGCGGCGTCGTTCCGGAAAAGGCATAATTGCCGTTGAGCCAGACGCCGACGCCGTCCGCCGGAATCGCATGGGTCAGGATGTCCGCGAGCCAATCGGGATCCTTCAACAGTGTTTCGTCGGAGGCAACGGCGCTTAGTAGTTGATCCGAGATATCGCGCGCCCGTGCTTCGTATTGCATCGCCGCCTGACGTTCACGGCTTTCCAATCGAAGCGAGAACATCTGAGTGAAGAGCTGCGCGACCGAGCGCTTCTGCAAAGGCGGACACATGGCCGCATAGTGGTGGCAGGCAACGAGACCCCAGAGTTCGCCTTCAACGATGATCGAGATCGACAGCGATGCGCCGACCCCCATGTTCTTGAGATATTCGATGTGGATCGGCGAAACGGACCGAAGGACCGACATCGACAGGTCGAGGGGGCGACCGTCTTCGTCCCTTTCGGGGAGAACCAGCACAGGCTCTGCGTTCACATCGGAGATGACGCGCAAAAGATTGCGCTTGTAAAGCTCTCTCGCCTGCACGGGAATGTCGCTGGCCGGATAACGCAGGCCTTTGAAGGTACCAATCCCGGTTCGCGTGGCTTCGCCAACGACCTCGCCCGACCCTCCGCGATCGAACTTGTAGATCATCACGCGGTCGTAGCCGAGATACGCCCTGACCTGACGGGCGGCCTCCCGGTAGAATGATGGAATGTCCGGCGCTCCATCAAGGCGCGAAACCATCGAGGTCACCGTCGACGTCGTGTCACCGGCAGGGCCATCGGAAGGCTGTGCCTCGATGATGATCTGCCCGAACGACATATGCAGCGAGATGTCGAACTCGGACGCGCCTTTTACAATCGGACAATGAAACAAGCGCTCAACCGCGTTCGGCCCTCGCAATGTCGTCATCCGGTTGCGTAGATCGTGAATCACCGACGCGGGAAAAATCTCGGCCAGGGGGACGCCGACGAGATCGGTGTGCGTGTGGCCGATGAAGTCCGCGACGTTGGCGGATGCTCTAGCGATGATCCAGTCGTTAGATGCGGCGAGCAGAAAACCGATAGGTTGGATGGCGCCAAGCAAATGAATGGGTTCACGGTCGCAATTGGTAAGATCGACCTGGGAGACGATTTGGCTCAAAGTTCATTCCATGAAACAGATCAAATAGACAGGTCGGGAGAAACGGGCAAATTATTAGAGGGTTCCATGCCTTGGAACATTGCGTGCCAGGTGGAACCGAAAGACCGTACGAAAGTTAAAGGGCAGTTTTATACCTGTGCTGCTACGTCCGTCTGAAACACATCGCAGGGGTCTGTACCCTGCCTAGTACCGAATGGAATGAGCCCGTCAATGTCGGCGAATTCTCGTAACGCCGTATTGGCTGCTCTTGGGGACCGAATTCGTCAGATTGCGGACCCCGACGACCTAGCTTATGCAGCCGCCGAAATCCTCGGGCGCGAACTCGACGTCAGTCGTGCAGGCTATGGGACGATCGATCCCGTCGCCGAAACGATCACGATCAGCCGCGACTGGAATGCACCGGGGGTGAAGACTCTCGCAGGAGTCCTGCATTTCCGTGATTACGGCAACTACATTGAAGACCTTAAACGCGGAACGACCGTCGTCATTTCCGATGCGGCGCGCGATCCTCGCATCGGTGAACAGGCCAAGGCGCTGGCGGCGATTTCCGCGCGGGCGTTCGTCAACATGCCTGTTATCGAGACGGGCGGCGTCGTCGCTCTTCTCTACCTCAACCACGCCGAGCCTCGCGATTGGTCCGATGCTGAACTGGACCTGATCCATGAGGTGGCTGAGCGCACGAGAACCGCGGTTGAACGGCGGCGCGCAGAGCTTTCTGTTCGGGAAAACGAAATCCGCCTTGTCTTCCTCGATCGCCTCGGGCGCGCGACGGCGAACTGCCGGACAGCCGAAGAGGTCATGTCCGTCACGACATCGATGCTTGGCCAGCATCTTGGCGTGTCCAATTGCGCCTATGCCGATATGGACGATGACGAGGACGGGTTCACCATTCGCGGCGATTGGGCGTCCCCGGGCGCGTTGCACATTCTCGGTCGTTACAAGCTCGCGGATTTCGGCAAGAAGGCGGTCGCCGAACTGGGCCAGGGCCGACCGTTGATCGTCAATGACAACCTCGTCGAGCTCGATCCCGAAAAAGCGCAGGCGTTTCAAAGCATCGGGATCGGCGCGACCATCTGCATGCCCTATCGGAGGGAGGGGCGCCTTTCCGCCCTTATGGCGATCCACCATCGCGGCGCCCACAATTGGACCGACGTGGAGCTCGCGCTTCTTGCGGAGGTGACGGAACGATCCTGGGCTCATATCGAGCGGGTGCGATCCGAAGGGGCGGCACGTGAAGCCGCCGAGCGCCTCACGTTGGCAAATAACGCGGCCGGGATTGGGACGTGGGACTACGACCCCGTCTCCGATGTCCTTCGCTGGGATGCGCGTTGCAAGGCGTTGTTCGGCCTGCCTCCCGGTGCAGACGTTTCGTACGACGGAGCATTCCTTCCGGGAATCCATCGTGATGATCGCGAACGGGTACATGTGGCAGTCACCGCTGCATTGGACCCTGATCACCCGGTGTCGTATCGAACGGAATTTCGGACGATCGGCCTTCAGGACGGTGTCGAACGCTGGATTTCGGCGACAGGCGACACGATCTTCGCCAATCACAATGCGGTTCGGTTCGTCGGCACGGTCATCGACATCACCGATCTCAAAAAATCCGAACGACATCTCAGGATCCTGAACGATACCGGGGCGGCAGTGGCGCGAGAGCGCAATCTGGAAGTTATCGTCCAGACCGTCACCGACGCCGGCGTCGAACTGAGCGGCGCGGAGTTCGGAGCGTTCTTTTACAACGTCCTGAACGCGGAGGGCGAAAGCTACATGCTTTACGCCCTCTCCGGCGTCCCGCTCGGCATTCGGAAACTTCCCAATGCCGCGCAACACGGCAGTCTTTGCGCCGACCTTCACGGGCACGGGAGTGGTCCGCTCGGACGACATTACCGCCGACGCGCGATACGGCCACAACGAACCGCGCAAGGGAATGCCGGAAGGACATCTCCCCGTTCGCTCTTATCTTGCGGTGCCAGTCATTTCCAGGAGCGGCGAGGTCCTCGGCGGACTCTTCTTCGGCCACAAGGAAGTCGGGCGTTTCCAGGTCGAGCACGAAACCGCCCTGCTCGGAATCGCGGGGCATGCCGCCACGGCCGTCGACAATGCAAGGCTTTTGTCCGAAGTCGAAAGAGAACTGGCGGATCGTAAGAGAGCCGAGGCCGCCCTGCAGGCTCTCAACGCAGAGCTTGAAGAACGCGTGGCGGCGGAAAATTGCTGAGCGATCCAAGACTGAAGAGCAATTGCGGCAAGCCCAAAAGATGGAGGCCGTCGGCCAACTGACCGGTGGCATAGCTCACGATTTCAACAACATGCTGGCCGTTGTCATCGGCGGACTGAATCTTGCGCGTCGGAAGCTGTCGAAGGGCGACATCGACATCGACCGGTTCATTGACGGGGCTCTCGATGGCGCAAACCGCGCCGCGACCCTGACACAGCGCCTATTGGCCTTTTCCCGGCAGCAACCATTGGCGCCTGAAGTTCTGGCCGTGAACCGCATGATCGCCGGGATGAGCGAATTGCTAGATCGATCGCTTGGCGAAACGGTTAAAGTAGAAACGGTTCTTGCCGCCGGTCTGTGGAATGTGAAGGCCGATCCTGCCCAGCTCGAGAGCGCGGTACTGAACCTTGCGGTCAATGCGCGGGACGCGATGCCGTCCGGTGGGAAGCTCACCATCGAGACGATGAATGCATCGGTGGATGCGAACTATGCTCGCCAGTATTCCATCGAGCCCGGGCAGTTCATTCTCATTGCCGTAACCGACACCGGCAGTGGCATGGACGCAGAAATCCTCGGCAAGGCATTCGACCCGTTTTACAGCACGAAAGAGGTCGGAAAAGGCACCGGCTTGGGTCTCAGCCAGGTCTACGGCTTCGTTCGACAGTCCGGCGGACACGTCAAGATATACTCCGAATTGAAAGTGGGAACGACCGTCAAGATCTATCTGCCGCGCTTCTACGGTGAGGTCGCGGCGGAGACCGACGTCACTGCTTCTCCTTTGAATGCAGGTAGTGAGCGCGAGCTTGTCCTGGTGGTGGAGGATGAGGAACGCGTGCGGTCCGTGTCGGTCGAGACGTTGCGCGATCTCGGCTACTCGGTCATCTCAGCCGAGGACGGCCCGGCCGCCATACGGCTGATCGAGAACGGCGCCCAGCCCGCCCTCCTCTTCACGGATGTCGTGATGCCGGGAATGACGGGTGGTGAGCTTGCGAAGGTGGTTAGGCGTCTTCTTCCGGGCATCAAAGTCCTGTTCACGACCGGCTATACGCGAAATGCGATCGTTCACAACGGCGTCCTCGATGCAGGAACGCATCTGATCTCGAAACCCTATGCAATCCAGGACCTCGCAGAGAAAGTGCGCGCGGTTCTGGACGAGCAGTTGGGTGAGCTTCCGAGCGTTTGATTGTCTCCCTGGGCCACAGTCGGCAGTGATAAGGAACGCGGTGAAGAGTGCGCCGCTGTAAATTACTGCCTGATGGCCGATGCGCGAAATACCGCATCGGAACCGAGCGTAGGAGCAGAGCGTTTTCGATAGTTGACTGCTGGATGCCGGAGCTCCCGTGTTTAAGACCAAGCCGAATCTGCGAAAAGGGCCGCAGGAGCCACCGAACGGTGAGCTTGTACTTGGGATCGTCGCAGTGGTCGTTTCGACGATCAGCCTTCCGCTCCTGTTTCACGTCTAGCCCATCGTTGGTGTTTGCCGGAAGGCCCTTTGAGTAGCGGTCCGGAAGCGGGAACGGCGCCCCGCTTTGCGCTGTTACGAAGCCGTGCAACACAGGACTGAATATGCCGAGAGCGCCTAGAAATGGACATCGGATCGAATTGAACGGTCGCAACGAAGAGCAGCCCGCTGACGAAGATCGCGCGCTGGATCCCAGTTCAGAGCGAATGCGCTGTCCAAGCTGGCAGCGGCGGCGGTGAACACGCAAGCCGCCTAACGCTTTGCGGGGCTGATGCGCCGTATCCGTCCCGCATTTGCAATCGTCTGGACATCGGGCCGCGACGCCGCGTATCCATATTCACACCATCGGTCTGCAGGCGAATTCGGGAGTACCAATGAGTTTCAGTGCCAACTCGTTTGCCGCCTTGGCCATTGCTCTTGGGGTGTGCTTCGCCGCAGCCTTCCTCGGCGCAAAAGTGACGACGCCTGAAATTCCGACCTGGTATGCGAGCCTCGCGAAACCCTCGTGGACGCCACCGCGCATTGCCTTCGATCGTCTCGTCTTTCGTTTTTGCAGCGCACTGAATGTCATCTTGGCGACTCCCGGTGCTGGCGCTCAACTGAAATCGCAGGATGAATATACTAAATGCCGGGTACCGTTCAGACAGGCTCCCTTATCTTCTCTAACTTGAGGGTGGGAGGCAAACCCATGCCGCACGTTACGAACCGGACGTGGACCGACGCAGATATCGCGCGTCTCAAAAAGATGGCCTCAAAAGGGGCTTCGATTGCGCGCGCCGCAGCGGCTCTCAATCGTCAGACAACGGCAATCGCTAAGGTCGCACGGAAGCATAAGATTGATCTTGCCGGAACGCGGAAGCTGAAAGCTGCTATCCGCGCACTCGATGAAAAAGCGTCTTTCTCCGCATCTCATTAAAGCGCATCAACCCAGGAAGGGTAGTTTCATGACCTCGGATCGAACGATCTCGTCGTTGCGGACGCATGCGGCCGACGTCTTGCGGAGGGCGAGAGCGACACCGATCGGATCGGGCGACAGGCACGATCTTCGCCAGCTTGCGATCGGATTGCGGTGGCTTGAGCGCAACGGATTGACGACGGTGCAAACGCGCGTTGCCGATTGCCTGGAAGAGCGAGGCGTGCGGCCAACAATAATTTTGGGCGTCTGAAGCTCCGGCGATCTTCCTTTTGGATGTGACCGTGCTTGGGATTCATACCACCTCTTCGTTTGTCCCCACTCCACTCCGTAAGGTGCGCAGTCGTGATGTACCTTTATCGTTGTGAGGCCTCATCCCGCAAACCGAGATGGACGCCTTTCGGTTAGGATGCGCCGAATGCTAAAGGAACTCGCCTCTGGCCGCCGCACGGCAAAGCCGACCGCCCTCGTTCTCAGAGCTGGTGGACGGCCTCGACAATAGCCCGGAACGGCACGGGCTTCTGCAACCTCACTACGTCTTCCAGCTTTTCCGGTATAGCATCGGGATCGTATCCCGTCAGAAACAGAAACGGCACGCCTCTCGCCGTCAGTTCAAGCGCGATGTCGAACCGTGGTCCGCCGCCGCCCAAATTGAGATCTAGAACCGCGTGCGTTGGCGCGGAACGGCTTAAGAGCTCGAAGGTCCCCTCCTCGGTCGCGCACGGCCCCAACACTTCGGCACCGGCGCCGCGCAGCGCCGCTGCGGTGTCCCCCGCCAAGTAATAGTCGTCCTCGACGACGAGAACGCGGCGGCCGGTCAGATCAGGAGCATCGCTCATGTCAAGGCTTCCTCCGAACAGTTTGGTCGGCGTAGGGGCGTCGGTCTCAAGAATGCTTTCGCCATCCCGTAATGGAAACTCCAATCTGCAATGTGCGCCGCTCGGGCCGATGGTGACCGTCCCCATGCCGCCAAGCTCGTACGGGATGCGACCTTCGATCAGGTCGCGACCGAACCCGCGACGAGTCGGCGGCAGGTTAACCGGCGCTCCTTCCTCCTTCCAGTCGAGGGCGAGCCAAGGGTGCCCGCACTTTTCGAACGTTTTCCAAGAAACCCGAAGCCGCCCATCAGCCGCCGAGAAAGCACCGTATTTCAGCGCGTTTGTCGCAAGTTCGTGGAACGCGAGCGTCAGAACTTCTATCGCCTTGGGCGAAAGGCGTATGTCCGGGCCATCGAGTTCGAACTGATCGCCTTGGTGGGCCTGCGCACTAACTTCGCTCTCGATGATGTCCCGGAGCCACCCGCCCGCGTTCGCCTCTCGAGCGAGCAGCACCTGTACTCGTGCAAGTGCCATCAAGCGCCCCTCCAGAAGCGAGCGATAATCTGCGACGTCGGCCGCGCCCTCGGCCGTTCTCAGCCCCATAGATCTGATCATGGCCATGATATTCCGAACGCGGTGCTGGAGTTCGGCCAGCAGAACGCCTTGATGTTCAATCGCCAATTTCGTCTCGGTGACGTCCTCGGCGATGCCCCCGATCCGGGGGATGTGCCCGTCGTCCCGCAGCGGGAAGTCGGTATTGCGAACCCATCGAAAAGCATGATCGGACCGACGTTGAATGCGAAACTCATGTTGGACGGTGCCGCCTTGCCGCGCGGATTCGATATGCTCCAAAGCCACAGCGCGATCCTCGGGCAAAATGAGAGCTGTCCACTTCTTCACGTCCCCGAGAATGGCTTCGGACTTTACGCCGTAGATCGTTTCGATCGATGGACTCACAATTCCATGTCGAGAGTGTCAGCATTCCGAATCCACAATCCGGCGGCCGACGCGAGCGCAAATTGCTGGAACCGCTCTTCACTTTCACGTAGTCCCGCTTCCGCTCGGGCCCGTTCCACGGCATCCCAGGTGCGTTCGGCGACTTCGCGAACCAGGCTAACTTCGGCTGAATTCCAAGCACGGGCTTTACCATGATGGAAGCCAAAATGAGCGACTTCGCGCCTGTCCTTCACCAAGCCCACGGCCACCATCGAGTGGAGCCCGGCGGCAACCCACGCCTCACGGATCTCGGGATCAAAACGCATGTCATGCGCCGCGTCCTCGACCACGAGTTCTCCGCCGGAGCCAAGGATGCGCCCTATCTCTCCTCCAATATAGGCATCATACGCGACTGATTTCGGGAACGGCTTGCCTTCTCTTGTGTATTGACCGCGAGTGTAAGCCATTCGGGTCGCACCTTCTCCCTCGAACTCGCTGTACATGGCGCGGCTTGCGCCGACGTGTTCGGCAAGGAGCCGACTTGCCGTGTCTATAATCTCGGCGGCCTGTGCCAGCGGTCGGAGAGCGTCGCTGAATCTCAGCAGAAACTTCTGACGCACCTCGTCTTCCCGCGCGAAAGCTTCGGCCAGCTTGTGGCCGGTCACGTCCTCCATCACCCCAATCATGCGATAAGGACCGTGGCGGTCATCATAGAAAAAACGGCCGCGCGCCGTGACCCAACGGCTAGTCCCGTCGGACTGTAGAGTGCGAAAGTCGTGAACGTAGATGGTCTGCGCCTCGCGGGCCGCAGCAATAAGAGCAAGAGTTTCAGCGCGATCGTCGGGATGCACGCGCGCGAGCCAGGCTTCGAAGCTCGGAGTGACTTCGCCGACCTTATAACCTTGCAAGATGAAGTGCCGCTCGTTCCAAGACACCTTCCCGCTGCGCAGATCCCAGTCCCAGGTGGCAAATCGTCCGACTTCGATGGCAAGGCTCAGCCGTTCTTCGTTTTCCCGCAACGTGATCTCGGATTTTTTACGATCAGTGATGTCAGTGAACAGGACAGCGACACGATTTAGGTCCGGATCGAGTGAGAATATGTTTAGATCGAAAGTGAGGTCGAGCGTGGGTTCGGTCTCTTCTACCCGAAGTGGCTGCCCGGTATCCAACGCCTGGCCATACAGTTCAGTCCAGCGGGGGTTGGCGAGCCCAGTAGTTCGGTCGCTGTCTTGCCCACTGGCCAAGGCATTGTAGTATGCTTGAGAAACGCCTGATTGACTTCGAGGAACCGGAAGTCCGCCCAGCGCCCGTCACGGCCTCTGAGGACCTCAACCACTGCGTACGCTTCATCCATGGACTCGAAGAGGCTGCGGTAACGACCTTCGCTCTCACGCAGAGATGCCTCCGCCAGCTTTCGAGCGTCGATATCGATATTCAATCCGAGCCACTTCTCGATCTTTCCTTCAATGTCAAGGAGCGGTGTCGCTAACACGTTTGTCCAACGCCAGCCTCCATCCGGAGCACGGAGACGGAACTCGGCGTTAACCACCCTGCGCGCGAGCACGGCATCTCTCCATTGGCGCTCGGCATACCCCCGGTCATCAGGATGGATCGCGTTCAACCAACCATAACCAAGCCACTCCTCCAAAGATTGACCGGTATAGGCGCGCCAACTCGGGCTGTCGGCGACAACGACCCCGGCGCCATCAGTCTCCCAAACGGCCTGCGCCCAGGTATCGATCAGGAGCCGATGTCGCGCTTCGCTCTCGCGTACGGCCGCGTCGGAAATGGCGTTCTCATTGAGCGTTTCTTCGGTCGTCGGATTTTTGTCCATCGCCGATTAAGGCACGAACTTGCAATGAAAGAAACGAAGGACATTTGGTTTCTTAACGGATGGATAGGAAATGCGTAGACCGCTGATCGATCGCGACCGCGATGAATATCAAAACAATCCTATCTGCGGATCCGGAACTGGTGAGTCGCGGTGTTAGGCGCCTCAGTCTGCACGATCACCAAGTACTCAGAAATGACCGCGCCCTCTACGCGGGCAAGAAGGGTAGCCAACAAAGCCTTTCTGCCAGCAATCGCAATGCGCGGCGACCGCATTGGACAATGTCCTCACGCGGTTAGTACGACCTTGATGCATCCATCTTTCTTGTCACGGAAAGTCTCGTAAAGGCCCGGACCATCTTCGAGCTTCGCGCGATGCGTGATGATGAAGCTCGGATCGATCTCTCCTTCTTCAATGCGCCGAAGGA
>JAEXYH010000047.1 GCA_023451735.1 Pseudomonadota bacterium
TCATCATCTCCGGTGGCCGCGCGCTCGGCTCTTCGGAAAAGTTCGAAGAGGTCATTCTTCCCGTTGCCGACAAGCTCGGTGCTGCCGTCGGCGCATCGCGCGCGGCCGTCGACGCCGGTTATGCCCCCAACGACTGGCAGGTCGGCCAGACCGGCAAGGTTGTCGCTCCCGATCTCTATATCGCGGTCGGCATTTCCGGTGCGATCCAGCATCTGGCCGGCATGAAGGACTCCAAGGTTATCGTCGCCATCAACAAGGACGAGGAAGCGCCGATCTTCCAGGTCGCGGACTACGGCCTCGTCGGCGATCTCTTCGACATCCTGCCAAAGCTTGAAAAGGCTCTCTGAGGAGAACGCCTTCTTCGCCACGGCGAAAAAAGCTGGCAAAATGATGGCCAGGCGAATAGAAAAATGCCGGACCGCGACATGTGGCCCGGCATTTTTTAAATAAGCATTTTTTCAGATAAAAAGCGCACGCGACAAGTGTGCCCAAGCCCAAGGGACGGAGTAGCGTTATGGCCTTTCAGAATATCGGCATCATCGGCGCAGGTCAGATGGGCTGCGGCATTGCGCATGTTTCCTCCCTCGCTGGTTACAAGGTGCAGATCTACGATCTTGATCCCGACCGTGTTCAGGCGGCACTTGCAACGATCAACGGCACGCTCGCTCGGCTTGTCTCGAGCGAGAAGATTACCGACGAACAGCGCAATGCGGCTCTCTCTAAAATCTCCGGCTCTGCCGATGTCAACGATCTTGCACCGATGGACATCGTTATCGAGGCAGCAACCGAAGACGAAAGCGTCAAGCGCAAGATCTACGCGCATGTCTGCCCGGTTCTGAAGCCCGAGGCACTGCTCGCCACCAACACCTCGTCGCTCTCCATCACCCGGCTCGCATCCGCGACCGACCGGCCGGAACGGTTCATGGGCATTCACTTCATGAACCCGGTGCCGGTGATGAAGCTGGTCGAACTGGTGCGCGGCATTGCAACCGACGAGCCGACCTTCAGGGCCGCCAAGGAATATGTCGCCTCGCTGGACAAGACCGTCACGGTCTCCGAGGATTTCCCGGCCTTCATCGTCAACCGTATCCTTCTGCCGATGATCAACGAAGCGATCTATACGCTTTACGAAGGCGTCGGCTCGGTGGACGCGATCGACACGGCCATGAAGCTTGGCGCCAACCATCCGATGGGCCCGTTGCAGCTTGCCGATTTCATCGGTCTGGATACCTGCCTGTCTATCATGCAGGTTCTTTACGACGGCCTGGCGGACAGCAAATACCGCCCCTGCCCACTTCTGGTGAAATATGTCGAAGCCGGCTGGCTCGGCCGCAAATCCGGTCGCGGGTTCTATGATTACCGCGGCGAGGTTCCGGTCCCGACGCGGTAAGCTCCGCCTCTGCCTCGCTTGTAAGAAAACGCACTACAGACTATATTGCGGAGTGAGAGGCGAGCTTTCGCTGGCCTCTCTGTTTTGTTTTCGGAATATCACCCGCACGCTTACCTGCCAGCTCGTGCGGGTTTTTCCGTAAGATAAACGTGATGCTAAATGGAATTGGCCACATAGTTCACTCTCCGGTTGGATGACGAGGCCTTCGCCCGGTCGAAGTGGTGTATCCTCTTCGATACGCCTGGCAGCGCGCATCTGCGTTCACCATCACAACTTTCGAGAGAATATCGAAAAGCCTGTTGCCGTCTATCGACAATAATGTCGTGTGGCCTACGACCCCTTAGCCGCCGTGATCAGCGCTTTCGCATCATCGCTGTCCCACGCAGCCGGGCCATTCATGGCGCCGATCAGGCAGCCTTGTTTGTCGAGAATAAGCGTCGCCGGCAAGCCGAAGGCGAGGCCTTCCTTTTTCACCGCGTTGAACACGCCCATCGAGCTGTCACTGTAGAAGGCAAGTCTGTCGATCTTGTAGTCCTGATAAAAGTTCTTCGGCTTCTGGTCGCTGCCGGTATCGATATTGACCGCCACCACCTCGAAATCATTGCCGCCCATCGAGGTCTGCAGGGCGTTCAGCGCCGGCATCTCTTCCCGGCAGGGGACGCACCATGTCGCCCACAGGTTGAGCAGCACCGTCTTGCCGGCCAGATCGGCCGTCGTCATGTCCTTGCCTTCCGGCCCCTTGAACGCCAGTTGCAGCGGACGCGGCGGCTGGGCCGCCGCCATCGCAGCCACCTCACCCTTGGAGAAAGCGGAAACCGACTTTGCCAGTTCCGCAGCACCGTCACATTGCCCGGCAGACGCCGTCGTCAGGCCGTCCATGCCATTGCCAGACCCCATGCTCCTCACGTATACCGCCACGGCGCCGGCGGTAATTCCGAGAACGGCGGCAATCATGATCAATCGGGCGGACGGGAGACCAAGCGGTCTTTTGGATGCCATTTCTTAACTCCAGGACTTAAAGCATCATGGCCGATACGAAGGACGCGACCTCTTCCAATCAGATGTGGGGCGGACGCTTCGCTTCCGGGCCGGACGCGATCATGGAGGAGATAAATGCCTCGATCGGTTTCGACAAGAAGCTCTACGCCCAGGACATCCAGGGTTCGATCGCCCACGCAACCATGCTGGCCGAAAAAGGCATTATTTCGCGCGAAGATAAAGACAAGATCGTCGAAGGTCTGAACACGATCCTGTCAGAGATCGAGAGCGGAAAGTTCGAGTTCTCGCGCAAGCTCGAAGACATTCACATGAACATCGAGGCACGGCTTGCGACCCTGATCGGTCCGGCTGCCGGCCGCCTTCACACCGCCCGTTCGCGCAACGACCAGGTGGCGCTCGATTTCCGCCTCTGGGTGAAGGAAGAACTTGCCAAGACGGAAAAGATGCTGACATCGCTGATCGCGGCTTTCCTCGACCGCGCCGAAGAACATGCGGACACCGTCATGCCGGGCTTCACCCATCTGCAGACCGCCCAGCCGGTCACCTTCGGCCATCACTGCATGGCCTATGTCGAAATGTTCGGCCGTGACCGCGCCCGCGTCCGCCATGCGATCGACCATCTGGACGAAAGCCCGATCGGTGCTGCGGCGCTTGCCGGCACCGGCTTCCCGATCGACCGCCACATGACGGCAAAAGCGCTCGGCTTCCGCGAGCCGACCCGCAACTCGATCGACACCGTCTCCGACCGCGATTTCGCGCTGGAATTCCTCTCGGTCGCCTCGATCTGCGCCGTCCACCTGTCGCGTCTCGCTGAAGAGATCGTCATCTGGTCGACGCCGCAATTCGGCTTCGTACGCCTGTCAGATGCTTTCTCCACCGGCTCGTCGATCATGCCGCAGAAGAAGAACCCGGATGCCGCCGAACTGGTACGCGCCAAGACCGGTCGCATCAACGGCTCGCTGGTGGCGCTGCTCACCATCATGAAGGGCCTGCCACTCGCCTATTCCAAGGACATGCAGGAAGATAAGGAACAGGTTTTTGACGCCGCCGAAAACCTGGAACTGGCGATTGCCGCCATGACCGGCATGATGCGCGACATGACCATCCGCGTCGACCGCATGCGCGCCGCCGCAGGCTCCGGTTATTCGACCGCGACCGATCTGGCCGACTGGCTGGTGCGCGAGGCGGGCCTGCCCTTCCGCGACGCCCATCACGCCACAGGCCATGCCGTGGCACTGGCAGAAAAGAAGGGCTGCGAACTGGCCGAACTTTCGCTTGAGGAGCTGCGGGCAATCAACCCGGCGATTACCGAGAAGGTGTTTGACGTCCTCACAGTCGATGCCTCTGTCGCCAGCCGCCAGAGCTTTGGCGGCACCGCGCCATCCGAAGTGAGGAAGCAGATCGCCTACTGGCGTTCGCGCAACTGATCGATAATTGATGCCGTAATGATCTGCACAAGCGGGAGGAACTTCGCTATGAAGTTCCTCAACCGTGCCGGAGAAAAAAGAGAATGTCGAAGTCGCTGATGAATACCGCCCGCGTTGCCCTGGTGCTCGGACTTGCCGGCATTGTTGTTACCGGCTGTGGCCGCAAGGGCGATCTCGACCGCCCGAGCACGCCAGTGGAACAGCAGAACGTCCGCAAATCCAATGAACAGAAGAAAGACCCGGTGGCCGAGCGGCCTTTCGTCCTCGATCGACTTCTGTAATTCCCGAGAGCTGACGTGAACCATTTCCAGTATATCGATGGCGTTCTGCACGCCGAAAACGTCGACATTCGCGACATCGCCAGGGCTGTCGGAACGCCTTTCTACGTCTATTCGACGGCAACGCTGGAGCGCCACTACAAGGTCTTTGCCGCGGCGTTTTCCGATGTCGACACCATGGTGTGCTACGCCATGAAGGCGAATTCCAACCAGGCCGTTCTGAAGACGCTCGGCCGCCTTGGCGCCGGCGTCGATGTCGTTTCGGGTGGTGAACTGCGCCGCGCACTGGCCGCTGGCATTCCGGCAAGCCGCATCATGTTCTCCGGCGTCGGTAAGACGGTTGCCGAACTGGATCTGGCGCTCGAAGCCGGCATCTACTGCTTCAACGTCGAATCCGAGCCGGAACTGGAAGTCCTGAACCTGCGCGCCATCAAGGCCGGGAAAAAGGCGCATGTCTCCTTCCGCATCAATCCGGATGTGGATGCGGGAACGCATGCCAAGATCTCGACGGGCAAGAAGGAAAACAAGTTCGGCATCGCTTATGAACGCGCACGCGCAGTCTATGCGCATGCGGCAACGCTTGCCGGTATCGACGTCACCGGCATCGACATGCATATCGGCAGCCAGATCACCGAGCTGGAGCCGTTCGAACATGCCTTCCGCCTGTTGCGCGAACTGGTCGACACGCTGCGCTCCGATGGCCACACGATTGACCACGTCGATATCGGCGGCGGTCTCGGCATTCCCTACAAGGACGACAACACGCCTCCGCCGCTGCCGGATGCCTATGCAGATACGGTAAAGCGCCAGCTGCGGTCGCTGAACTGCAAGATCGTCACCGAGCCCGGCCGCCTGATCGTCGGCAATGCCGGCATTCTGGTGACCGAGGTCATCTACGTGAAAGATGGCGGCGAGAAGACTTTTGTCATCGTCGATGGCGCGATGAACGACCTGATCCGCCCGACGCTCTATGAAGCCTATCACATGATCCGCCCGGTCGTCGTACCCGCCGCCGATGCGCCACGCGTCCGCGGCGATATCGTCGGCCCGGTCTGCGAGACGGGCGACTATCTGGCGCTCGACCGCGAGATGGCGGAACCGAAGCCGGGTGACCTGATCGCTGTCGCATCCGCCGGAGCCTATGGCGCCGTACAGGCCGGAACCTACAATTCCCGCCTTCTCGTGCCGGAAGTTCTGGTCAAGGGTTCGGAGTTCCACGTCATTCGCCCGCGCGGCACTTATGACGAGCTTATCGGCCTCGATTCCGTCCCCGCCTGGCTGGGCTGAGGGCTGGATGCGCGCCCAGATTTGCATTTGACGCGACATTCACATTTGCGGGAAACTGCCTAAAAAACGGGGGCCGGCACAAGCCTGCCCTCGTCTTCGCCACAAAGATTGTTATCTTAGAGGCTTGTTTGCGCCGCCACGATCGGAGACGGACCGCATGAGCTTTACCCGCAAAGGTGCTTTCGAGACCCATCCCGCGCTTGCCCGCAGGGTGGCCCTGAAGCGTTCCTTCGCGCGCATCGTGCTGTTTTTCGAACGCCTTTTGCCACGGGCGCTTGCGCCAGTCGGTATTGTCGCCCTGTTTTTCTCCGCCGCGTGGTTCGGCATTTTCCGCCTCTCCCCGGATTGGTTGCGCTGGATCCTGCTCACCGGTTTCCTCGTCGCGCTCTTGGCGACCCTCCTGCCTCTGGCGCGGATTCGCTGGCCCAGTGCGAATGAGGCCGACCGCCTGCTCGAGGAGCGCAACAACCTGCCACACCAGCCAGTCGGTGTGCAGGAGGACGAACCTGCCTTCGAGACTCCCTTCTCCCGTGCCTTGTGGAAAGAGCACCAGGTCCGTATGGCCGAGCGGATTGCAGCGCTCGACGCCGGCCTACCGCAGCCGGATATCGCCAAACACGACCGTTTCGGCCTGCGTGCGATCCCTGCACTGGTCTTTACCGTGGCGCTGGCCTTTTCCTATTCCAACCGCGGCGGCAGCCTGGGCGATGCTTTCGTACCCGCACCACCGGCGCCCAGCATCAATCCCGATCTACGCATCGACGCGTGGCTGACCCCTCCCCCCTATACCGGACGGGCACCGGTCTTCCTGACCGGACAGCAGGCGCAGAATAACAACGGGACGGTGTCGATACCCCAGAATTCCGCCCTGACGGTCCGGGTGACCGGCGGAGAGGGCGAAGAGGCCGTGGTATTCACCACCACTGCCAGCAAGCAAGACGTCACGCTTCAGACCGAGGAAGCAAAGGCTGCGGCGAAGAAGGCGGCGGAACAGGCGCAGAATGGCGCTCAGGCACAAGCCGTGCAGACGCCGGCACTTCAGCCACCGGCAGACTCCGTGAACGGCAGCCAGCCGCTTGCGCCGCGCACCTATGCCATGGCGGTTAGCGAGAGTGGCAACCTGACAGTCAACGGCCAGAACTGGACCTTCAACGTCATTCCCGACCGCCCACCGGAAATCGCCTTCGAAGCGCAACCGAAACGGTCGGTCAACGGGGCGCTGGAAATCGGCTTCCGGGCCAAGGACGATTACGGCATTCGCGAAGCCCATGCGCTGATCGAGCCTGCGGGTCCGCAGGATTCGGCCGCGATACCGCTTTATCCCCTGCCCGAATACCGGCTGGACCTTCCACGCCAGGCACGCGGCCAGGAGATCAAGGGCCTGACCAGCCGCAGCCTGATCGAACATCCGCTGGCCGGAAAGCGCGTCCGCGTGACGCTGGTGGCAACCGATGGCGCAGGCCAGACGGGGCGCAGCCCGGTCCATGAAATGATCCTGCCCGGCCGCGGCTTCTCCGAGCCTCTGGCTGCAGCCGTTGCCGAACAGCGGCAGGTCTTTACGCTCGACACGCGCCAGATGTCCAAGGCGATTGCGCTGAACGAGGCCCTGACCATCCGTCCCGACGAGACCATTCCGAATCTCGGCCATTTTCTTCTGATCGAATCCGCCCGTGGCCGCATGAAGCTTGCCCGCAACGAAGAGCAGTTGAAGGAAACCGCGGACTATCTCTGGGAGATCGCGCTCGGTATCGAGGATGGCGACCTGTCGCTGGCGGAACGCCGTCTTCGTGACGCGCAGCGCAATCTTTCGGAAGCCCTGCAGAATGGCGCGAACGATCAGGAGATCGCCCGCCTGATGCAGGAAATGCGCGAGGCGATGCAGGAATATATGAACGAGCTGGCCCAGCGCATGCAGAACGCCCCGCGCGCGCAGCAGAACATGCAGGCACAGAATGTCATCCGCCAGCGCGACCTGCAGAACATGATGGACCAGATCGAAAATCTGGCCCGATCCGGCAACCGCGACGCCGCCCAGCAGATGCTGAACGAGCTGCAGCGGATGATGAACAATATGCAGGCAGGCCGCCCGCAGCGCGGCCAGCAGGGTCAGCAGCAGCAGAACAGCCAGATGCGCCAACAGATCGACAAGCTCGGCGAGATCATGCAGGAACAGCAGCGCCTGATGGACCAGACCTTCAAGCTGGATCAGGCGCTTCGCGACCGCATGCAGCGCGGCGATCCCGACCAGCAGGGCGAAGGTGAGCAGCAGCAGTCACAGCAAGGCCAGCAGGGTCAACAACAAGGTCAACAGGGGCAGCAGGGTCAAGAAGGCCAAAGGCAGCAGGGCCAAGGCCAGCAAGGTCAGCAGAATACCGACCAGATGACCGCCGAACAGCTGCGCGAGGCGTTAAAAAACCTGCGCGCCCAGCAGGAAGGTCTCGGCAAGAAACTTGGCGAGCTGCAGCAGGGACTGAAGGATCTCGGCATGCAGCCGGGGGAAGGGTTCGGCCAGGCCGAGCGCGAAATGGGCAATGCCGGACAGGCGCTGGGCCAGGGTCAGGGCGAACAGGCGGTGCAGGGCCAGGGCAATGCGCTCAATGCGCTACGCCAGGGCGCCCAGAACATGATGCAGCAGATGATGCAGGCCATGCAGGGCCAGCAAGGGCAACAGGGCCAGCAGAACGGCGAGGGCGAAGGCATGGCCAACCAGGGCGGCGAGAACGGCCGCGACCCGCTCGGCCGTCCTCGTGCCACGTCAGGCCCGGATTTCGGCGATCAGGTAAAGGTCCCGGACGAGATCGACGTCCAGCGCGCTCGCGAGATCCTCGATGCGATCCGCGAAAAACTTGGCGGTGCGTTGTCGGGCGATGCCGAAAGGCAGTACCTGGAGCGGTTGCTGGAGATCAGGTGAGGCTGAGGAGAGCATTAATCCCTCACTTGCGATTTCCAACACTTAGCTAAAGCTAAGATGTTGAAATCGTTTTCTCTCCCACAAGGGGAGAGATACCGGTGCCGCACCCTCGGCGCTTCACCTCTCCCCTTGTGGGAGAGGTTGCAAAATCAAGATTTTAGCACAGCTAAGTCTCAGATTTTGTTGGTAAGGGGATTTTTCTTACGCTTGATGATCTCACGCGGCGTGCGACGTCACGCCAGCCAGCGCCCTTGCCACCGCCTTGCGGATGTCCGGTAGCGCGAACGGCTTCGGCACCACATCGACGATCTTTGAGGCAAGATCATCGGCGCGTTCCCGCTGTTCTGCATAACCGGTGATCAGCAGGATTTTCATCTCGGGAAAACGGGCGGATGCCTGGTGGGCGAGTTCGATGCCGTCCATCACCGGCATCCGGATATCTGACAGCAGCAGGTCGTAGGAGCCTTCATCGAGACGCTCCAGCCCTTCGGCGCCATCGCCAGCTTCGAAGGTTTCATGACCATCGAGACGCAGTGCGCGTGCGACGAAGCGGCGGAGAGATTCCTCGTCCTCGGTAATCAGGATTCTGGCCATAGCGATCATCGCTCCCTGTGTTTCAATTCGGGAGCAAATGACCAGACTTTCCTTTTCGAGGAGTAAACAACACCCCTGCCGAGGGCCCGGATGGTTAACGTCTTGCCACCATCGGGATGCGATTTCCTGTTTCCTGGCGCTCGCCCGGCGTCAGGCGTCGCCGGTGACGACGCCGACGAAAGGCAGCTCACGGAAGGCATAAGCCGCATCCATGCCGTAACCGACTACGAAATAGTCGGGGCATTCGAAACCGACATAATCGGCTTCCAGCTCTTCCTTACGCTTGACGCTCTTGTCCAAGAGCACGGCAATCGTCACGTTGCGCGCGCCGCGCTCGTAAAGCAGTTCCTTGGCGAATTTCAGCGTGCGGCCAGATTCGAGAATATCGTCGATGAGGAGCACGTCGCGGTCATGCACGTCGCTGTCGATATCCTTGACGATGCGCACACCCTGCGACACCGTGCCCGTGCCGTAGCTCGACAACGTGATGAATTCGACCTCCGGAGCAAGGCCTGTCTCATGCAGCGAACGCAACAGGTCGGCTGCGAAAATGAACGAGCCTTTGAGGATGGCGATGACCAGCAGGTCCTTGGTCGGACCGGATGCGATCTCGGCAGCGATGGCGTGATTACGCTCCGCAATCTGCTCGGCGGTGAATAGCGGTTCGATCTGCTTGCCGCGCACGACTGGCATGAGGCTCTCCTGCGTGTCTTTCAAAGACGCCGCGATAGCACAATCGGCACTGCTAAAGAAAGCTTTCAGACTCCGCGCTCGGCCAATGAGAGCCTCAGATCGGGAAGTTTTCCACCGGGATGGGGTACACGGACAGAAAAGCCGTAGCTTTCCCGACCACCGATCTGCGATGCGGAGGTGGAGATCAGCGTGCTCGCAACAACGGTCTCGCCCGACATTAGCTCGGCGCGTATCGACGGCATGTCGAGGCGACCTTCCGTGCGGTTCTCGACGATCCCGTTGATTAGAAGTACCCGCATGCCATTAGCATCCTGCGGGGTCATCGTCACATGGGTAATATCGATCGCCGGCCCCAGATCGGCCGCTGTTCCGCCCGACAGCAGCGAAAAACCGCCGAACAGCGTGAACACGGTGACGACCACGCTTGCAACCACGGCAACGAAGGCATCAGGCGACAGGCGCAGGAGTTTTCGTTCGATCGTGCCAAGCAGTCCGCCGGGTGCGGGTTCACGTGGCATGACCACAGCCTTTCGCGGGCGCCGGTCATTCAACGAGACATCAGCTGCCCCGCTCCGTCGGGCCCGGTCATTGACCGGCACGAAATGCGCATCCTCAACATTCGAGGTTTTCTGAAATGGCGTGGGAAACCGAATGATCTTTCCCTTGCCGCCTTTCTCCTCGCCCTCGGGCGGGAGAATATCGATCAGCATGTCGGCGCGGGCTTTGCGACGGTCCTGGAAGGTGCTCATTAGGCCCTCTCCGCCTACCTCACCGGATCGGCTTGATCCGAGCTGAAAGGTCAGGCATTGAAACAAACTCTCCCCGGTCGTAAACTGATATGGTTAACACTTTCCCAATTTGGCCTGAAAATCGCCCTTTTGACTGCCTGATTTACCCTTCGTTTACCCGCGGCATTAAGAGATAGCCGCTACAGCTTCACACAGCCAAGACAAGGTCGCCGGTGATCCATTTCGAAAATGTCGGTCTGCGTTATGGCATGGGCCCGGAAATCCTCCGGGACATGACGTTCGACATTCCCAAACGATCCTTCCAGTTCCTGACCGGCCCTTCGGGCGCGGGCAAGACGACACTGCTTCGCTTGCTGTTCATGTCGCTCAATCCGACACGCGGCATCATCCGCATGTTCGGCCGCGATCTATCGCAGATCCCGCGCGGCGAGTTCCCGATGCTGCGCCGCCGCGTCGGCATCGTCTTTCAGGATTTCCGCCTTCTCGACCATCTGACGACCTATGAAAACGTCGCCCTGCCCTTGCGGGTCAGGGGCAAGGACGAGGCGTCCTATCGCAATGATGTGATCGACCTGTTGAAATGGGTTGGACTCGGCGAGCGGATCAACGTTTTGCCGGCAATCCTGTCCGGCGGGGAAAAGCAGCGCGCGGCGATTGCGCGTGCCCTGATGGACCGTCCGGAGATATTGCTGGCTGACGAACCGACGGGCAATGTCGATCCGCCGATGGCCCGCCGCCTGCTGAGCCTGTTTCTGGAGTTGAACCGATTGGGCACGGCCGTCGTTATCGCCACGCACGATCTGGCGCTGATGGATCAGGTCGATGCACGACGCATGATCCTGACCGAAGGACGGCTCGACATCTATGAATGAGGCAGGCCGGATGGGAAGGTCCGAACTTCCCGAAGAGGACACAGCGAACACCGGGCGCCAGGATACGTCACGGCGGCGTGCGGAGATGCGTGTCCGCCCCACCGCCTCGATCCTGCCTCCCGCCAATATCCAGGGCAACGCGCTGATGGTCGTGATCGCCATCATGGCCTTCCTCGCCTGTCTCACGCTCGGCGCCGTCAGCATGGTACGCGCCACGGCAGCCGGCTGGCAGAGCCAGATTTCCCGTGAGATTACCATCCAGATCAAACCTGATGATGGACTGGACATGGACGCCGCGCTGAAGAAAGCGCGCGACCTGGCACTGACATTTGTCGGCACCAAATCCGGCACGATCATGGATGATGCGGCAACCGCAAGGCTTCTCGAACCCTGGCTCGGCGCCGATCTGCAACTGGACGACCTGCCCGTGCCGCGCCTCGTCATCATCACCATCGACGAAGGCAACCCGCCGGACTTTGCCGCCATCCGCGATCTCCTCAAGGCCGAAGTGCCGCAAGCCATACTCGACGATCACCGTACCTGGGTCGATCGCCTTGTTTCCATGGCGCGGACAACAGTATGGATCGGCACCGGTGTCCTTGTTCTGGTTTTCACGGCGATGATCCTGACCGTGATCTTCGCCACCCGTGGTGCACTTTCCGGTAACCGGCATATCGTCGAAGTCCTCCACTTCGTTGGTGCCGAACGCACTTTCGTTGCCAATGAATTCCAGAAACACTTCCTCAAGATCAGCCTCAAGGGATCCGCAGTCGGGGGAGTGCTGGCGGCCCTTCTCTTCGCCACGGCCAGCCTTTGGCAGTCAAATTCGCGTGCGACACCCGAAAGTGAGCAGGCCATGGCGCTCTTTGGATCGTTCACGATCGGGTGGAGCGGATATCTGGGGATTTTCGCAACCATGCTGGTCATCGCTCTGCTGACCACGCTGACGGCCCGGTTCACGGTAATGCGGACGATCGATGAAATAGACCTCGTGCGGTCCGATCCGTCACGCTCTGATGGGCTTCCGTCATCGTGACATGTAGTCATATTATTTGGTAATGTTTCGGGGACTATCCACCGCCTCAATCTGCGACTAATGACGGATCATGAAATTCGGCAGGAGCAATCGCTGGACGCCCGAAGGCCGACCTCCGGATCGGCCGGATATCGGGCTATTGTCGCGCCAGAGCGCCTTGCGGCGGTTCGCAAGACGATTGATCATGCTGGTCTTCATCGGCGTGGCCATTCTCGGTGGCGGTTTTTTGTGGTTCGCTGATTCGGTCACCTCGCTGCGCGCACCCGATGGAGTGAGGGCGGACGCGATTGTCGTCCTCACCGGTGGTTATCTTCGCATAGAGCAGGCTGTAGGTCTGCTACGCGACGGTGCCGGCCAGCGGCTGCTGATCTCAGGCGCGCACCCTTCCACCACGCCGACTCAGATCCGCAAGGCCACCCAGGCATCGGCCGATCTCTTCAAATGCTGCGTCGATATCGGTTACGATGCGATCGATACGATCGGCAATGCCAACGAGATCACCCGCTGGATTCATGATCACGGCTACAAATCCGTGCTGGTGGTGACCAACAACTACCACATGCTGCGCAGTCTTCACGAGTTGCGCCGCGCCGATCCTGCGACCGAATTCATTCCCTACCCGGTCGTCAACGCCGACCTTGCCCGCCGCGCCTGGTTCGCCGAACCGGATACATTGCGAACCATGCTGTCGGAATATGGCAAGGTCGTTCTTGCGTCATTTCGCGATTGGCTGGGTGTCGCCCGCTGGACCGGGCTTCGGACAGAGGAAGAAGAGCGCGGCAAGGCGGCCAATCCTTCGCGGTGATCTCTCTTCAACGGCTCTTTTGTCAGCGCACGATCTCGTGTAGGCAACGCCATCCCTGAAGGAACCCATCATGCTGTTGCTGCGCTCGATCCTGTTCAACACCGCGTTCTACACCAACACCATCCTGCGCATGATCCTGATGTCGCCGGTCTATTTCCTCTCCCCGCGCAAGGCCGCCTTTCGTGTTCCGAAAGCCTGGGCGTCATCCAATAACTGGCTGATGGAAAAGATCGTCGGTGCGACTTTCGAGATCGAGGGAATGGAAAACATCCCCGAAGGCGGCTGCATCTTCGCGCCGAAGCACCAGTCGGCCTGGGATACGTTCGCGCTACTGCCCTACCAGCGTGATCCGGTCTACATCCTGAAGCGGGAACTGATGTGGATCCCCCTATTCGGCTGGTATGTGGCAAAGCAGAGAATGATCCCGGTCAATCGCGGTGCCCGTGGCAAGGTCATGGTCGAGGTAATGAAGCGCACCCAGCAGGAAATGGCCAACGGTCGCCAGCTGATCATCTATCCCGAAGGAACCCGCAAACCGCCGGGAGCGCCGCCGGAATACCGTTACGGCATCGCGCGCATCTATCGTGACGTGCAGGTTCCGGTCGTACCGATCGTTGCCCATTGGGGCCTGTTCTGGGGCCGCCGCAAGCTGGTGAAATATCCCGGCCGCTTCAAGGTTCGCATCCTGCCACCCATTCAGCCCGGCCTGGACCCGGACGCTTTTTACGCTCATCTGATCGAGACATTGGAAAAGGCGAGCGACGAGTTGCTGATCGAAACTGTCGAAGCAAACCCGAACCTGCCGCTACCGCCGACGGCGGCCAAGCGGCTGGCGGAACTGCGGCTGCAGAAGCCGGAAACATAACGGCATCTCGTTTTGACGTCACGAGATTTGCCGTTTGAAAATGCCTTCAATCCTTGATGGCGACGACTTCCATGCAAAGACGATATCTTTCGCTGATACCGTATCGTACGACTTGGAAGCCGGTTTCTTCCAGGAGCTTGTAAAGCCGCCTCCGGCCGAAGTTATGGTAGTGTTCGATCTCGCTCCAGAACGGATTTTTGCCTAACTGATCGAGAACTTTCCACGCGAAGCAATCGGCATTCGGCATCGACAGGAACAGTGCGCCGCGCTCTTCCATGATGGAGTTGACCTTTTTCAGCGCCGCCTTCGGGTAAGGCATGTGTTCGAGAACGTCTGCCATGCTGACGACGGCATATGGTATTTCAGGATCGTGATCCATGACATCCTGACAATATGCAGGCATGCCAATTTGGCGAAAGCTTGCAACGGTGTCTGGACGCAAATCCAGACCGACGGGATAGAATCCATATTCCTCGGCGGTAAAAAGCAGCGAACCGTTTCCGAATCCGACATCAAGCCAGCGTCCGCTGTCCTGATAGGGCAAGATCTTCTCGATCATTTGAGACGAAACCCGGCGCTGGCCTTCAATGTCGTAACCCACCATCTGATTCTGATTGGTGCGTTTAAAAACAATCGAAAGCGCCTCCGGCGTGTAATACCCGGAACGGAACTGATGTGAGCAATCTTCACAGATCATCCAGTTGATCGTGCTGGAAAGAGCTGCGTCGTAACGCGGACTGATGCTGCAGTCAGCAGCCTTATGAAGACGGTTGTTATCGCCACTACACAACGGGCAGTGCTGGTATGCCACCAATTCATTCTGCATTGCTTGATCCCTTAAAATATTACCGAAATCTGCAGGATATGATGCGTAGTAAATGAAATGCGCGAATCGGCCGCCCACGCATACTACCGACGGTAGCAGACAGGCATACGCGTGGATATGAGCGCCCAAAGCCACCCGAATGGTTCGGGCAAGCTTCGCTACAGGCGATATGTCGGGTCACGGCAAAACCGGCAGAAGCAGGACAGCGCTTCGAAAAAAGCGCGATTGAACGCAGCCATGCCACAAGCAAGAAACATTCGTGGCGACGTCTGGACTGCGAACCCTTTTAAAGATCAGCCGGATTTTCGGGCATCAGGATGCGGCGCGTTCCGCCACCGCCTCGCCAACGGCCTGCAGCCACAGATCGCGGATGCCCATCTGCTTTAATTGCGCGACGGTGTTGAGCACATAGGCATCGTTCGGGCCTGACTGGCCATGGGAGCGCCGCACGATTGCTGCAGCTTCCTCCACGTCGAGATTACCGGCATATTGCGCATGGTGGCGGTCTACCACATAGGTTACCGCTCGCGCACAACGCCCCTCCGGCAACGCAACGGACAGAACACGCTCCAGATAGACATTGGTGATCAGTTCGCGCTTGCGCAGATAGTCGATCGCATCGTCCCGATCCGCGCTGGCAACCCGAAATGCCATGCCTCGGCATGATCCGCCCCGGTCGAGCCCCATCACAAGCCCCGGCTGCTCAACGGTCCCGCGATGCGCGGTGGACCAGACGCACAACGATCGGCGGAAGCCATGAACACGGGCAACCTGTCGCTCCACATAGGGAAATCCCGGGTTCCACATCAGAGATCCGTAGCCAAAGACCCAAAATTCGTCCATATCGCACGCCATGCCATCGCCTGAGAGCGTTTCCGGTTTTCTCTGAATCGCTCTCTATACCTGTTTCAACGCAATTCCGGACGCAAAACCGGTTCCCACTTTTGCTGGAATTGCCTCAGTTTGCGTCGCACTTTTGGGAGAACAACATGGCAGCGTCAAGCCGATCCGGCGTCAGCACCAAATTATGGCTGCTTGCCAGCGCCGTCGTGCTCGTTATTGCTCTCTATACCGCGGGCTGGTTTTATGCCGCCTCGGTCCTGCGCGAAAAGACACTGCTTCTTCTTGGAAGCCAGACGGAGGCTGGAATCTCGGCCTCATGCGAAAATGCGGAATATCGCGGTTATCCCTTCCGCATCGGGCTGTTCTGCTCGAAGGTCGATGTCGATGATACCGTCAACGGCATATCCGCGAGTTTTGGCACCCTGCGTTCGGCGGCCCAGGTCTACAATCCCAGCCAGATTGTCTGGGAGCTCGATGCACCTTCCGAAGTGCGAACCGGCCATGGCCTGTCTGTCACCAGCACTTGGGAAAGCCTGCAATCCAGTCTTGTGACCAAGCTGAAGGGCGTCGAGCGCGCCTCCATGGTTATCCAGAAGCCGAAAACCACCATCATGTCGTCTGCCAGCGGGCAGGCTTTCGATATCGCCGCCGACCAGTCGGAAATCCATCTACGCCAGAACGGCGAGGATCTCGATGCCGCGATCCAGCTGCAGAATGCCACAACGACCGCCAAGGGCCTGCCGCAACTTCTGCCGGCGACCAACACCAGCATCGACGTGACGCTGAAGGGCCGCGCCGGCGTTCTGGACGGAAGCGACAGCAACGGGCTTGCGCTGCATGGCTCGGAAGGCGACCTGCGCGAATTCAAGGCCGATCTCGGGCAAGGTCAGGTTCTGACGCTTGCAGGCCCGTTTTCCTTCGACGACAAGGGGCGCTTGTCCGGCAAGCTGAAGCTCAGGATCGAGGATATTCCGGCCTGGCAGGACAGCCTGGGCCGCGCATTTCCGGATCTGGAATCCACCATCGGCACGGCGGCAAACATGCTGCAGGCACTCGGCGGCGGGGAGAAAGCGTCTCTCGACATCACCATCCGCCGCGGCAAAGTATTTGCTGGCGGCCTGATCCCGATCGGCGAAATCCCGCCGATCTGATCTTCAGCTATCCTACTTCTTCGTGTCCAGCGAATGACGGCCAAAGTCCGGCGCATCCACATCCTGGCCGGCCTGAACGATCGAACGGCGGATTGCACGGGTGCGGGTGAAAAGCTCGAACAGCTTGTCGCCTTCGCCCCAGCGGATCGCCCGCTGCAGATAGGCGAGATCTTCCGAGAAGCGCGCCAGCATTTCAAGGATCGCATCCTTGTTATGCAGGCAGATATCGCGCCACATAGTCGGATCGGACGCCGCCAGACGGGTGAAATCACGAAAACCGGAGGCCGAATATTTGATCACTTCCGATTCCGTCACCGTCTCAAGATCATCAGCCGTGCCGACGATATTGTAGGCGATGATATGCGGAAGGTGCGAGACGATGGCCAGCACCTTGTCATGGTGCTCCGGATCCATGTCGTCGACCCGCGAGCCGAGTGCCACCCAAAAGGCTTTCAACCTGTCGAGTGCCACGGGATCGGTATCCGGCAGCGGCGTGAAAATGCACCAGCGATCACGGAACAGCCCTGCGAAACCGGCGTCCGGGCCGGACTTTTCGGTCCCGGCCAGCGGGTGACCCGGAATGAAATGGACGTTGTCCGGCATATGCGGCGCCATCTGCGCGATGACCGATGCCTTGGTTGAGCCGACGTCGGTGACGATCGCGCCGGGCTTCAGGGAGCCGGCAATCTGCCGAGCAACCGCTTCCGACGCACCGACCGGCACGGAGACGATGACGAGATCGGCATCCTTGACCGCATCGGTAGCCGATACAGTATATTCAGTGCCGAGTTCCAGTTCTTCCGCGCGCGTCAGCGTTTCCTCGCTGCGCGTGGAGACGACCACATGTTTTGCGAGCCCGAGCTGCTTGACGTCGCGGGCGATCGACGAGCCGATCAGGCCGATGCCGATCAGCGCGATCCGCTCGAAATGTCCGTCTGTCATTATTTGCGTCCCATAAATTCGCCGAGCGCTTCGATCACGCCACGGTTTGCCTCTTCCGAGCCGACAGTCATGCGCAATGCATTCGGCAAACCGTACCCCTTCACCATGCGCAGAATATAGCCGCGGCTGGTGAGGAATTCGTCGGCATCCGGCGCACGCTTGCCGTCGACATCCGGAAAGTGGATCAGCACGAAGTTGGTGACCGAAGGCGTGACCGTCAGGCCGATCGTCTCGAAGGCATGAGTAAGCTTGTCCTTCCAGAGCAGATTGTGCTCGACGGCATCGCCGACAAAATTCTGGTCGCGGATGGCAGCGGCACCGGCGGCGATTGCCGGAGCATTCATGTTGAACGGACCCCGCACGCGGTTCAGTGCATCAAGAATTCCGGCCGGACCATACATCCAGCCGATACGCAGCGCAGCCAGGCCATAGACCTTCGAGAAGGTCCGGCACATCACGACATTCTTGTTCTGCGAGACGAGTTCGACGCCCGCCTCGTAATCGTTCTTGCGCACATATTCCGCATAGGCCGCATCGAGAACGAGGATGACATTTTTCGGCAGGCCGGCATGCAGGCGGCGAATATCGGCGACCGGAACATAGGTGCCGGTCGGATTGCCCGGATTGGCGATGAAGACGAGCTTGGTCTTTTCCGTCACGGCCGCAAGGATCGCGTCGACATCAACCGTGTAGTCTTTCTCCGGCACTTCGATTGCCGCAGCACCGGCGCCCATGATCTGGATCTTGTAGACGAGGAACCCGTGCTGGGTGATGATCGCCTCGTCGCCTGCACCGAGATAGACGTGGCAGATGAGACCGAGAAGCTCGTCCGAACCGTTGCCGCACATGATGTTGGCGACGTTCAACCCGTGCACGGAAGCGATCGCCTCACGCAGCGCCAGCGCCTGACCGTCGGGATAAAGCTCGAGATGGCCGGCCGACTGGCGAAAGGCCTCGATAGCCTTGGGGCTCGCGCCAAGCGGTGTTTCGTTGGAGGAAAGTTTGAACACGCGCGCAACGCCGGGAGCATGTTCCTTGCCGGGCACATAGGCGGCAATATCCAGAATGCCTGGACGTGGAACGGGCTCACTCACAACGATGCTCATCGGATCAACCTTCTTGGAAATGCCTGCTCTGGCAGGATGTGAGAGGAATTAAAGCCGAAAACGATGCTTGTCGAGTGCAACTGTCGGAACGATCGGCCCCAAACCGTCTTTCAGGTGACCGACATGTTATGGAGGAAGTCATGAGCACCGGCGACCATGATGATATCAGGCTTCTGATGCAGGACTGGATGACAGCTTTGCGGGAGAAGGATGCGGATCGCATCATCCGCTGCCAGTCTGCCACGATCCGGCATTTCTCGCTTGCCCCTCCGCTTCAGGAGATGGGTAACGACAAGGCAGCGCTCCAGGCCTGGTTCGACACATGGGACGGACCGCTGGAATTCGAGATCCGCGATACCGACCTTCGGCTTGGAGGAGATATCGCCTGGTGTTCGGCGCTGACGTGGTTGGCCGGGACCAAGAAGGGCACGGAAAAAAGCGGCTTCTGGTTTCGCCTGACGATGGCCTTTGCTCGCGAGGATGGGCACTGGCTGATCGTCCATACCCATGAATCCGTACCGTTCGCCATGGCAGGACAACCTCTGGGGATCTTTAATCTTCAGCCGTGATTGTTGTCGCGGGTGGTGCGAACGCCCTGTGGCGCAAGCACCGGCACAAAAACGCGGCGTGAAGCGCGAGCGGCCACCGGCAGGCCCTGATAGAGCCGCTTCTGCGCCTCGATGACGATGACGCCGGAAAAGACCGGCCAGAACCGCCGCCCCAGGCGCTCCAAAAGGTTCCTGAATTTCAGGATTACACGGACCTTGGATGGCGGGAAGAACAGCGCCTCGGCTGATGCACCCGGCGTAAAATTCGCCTCACGCAGCAAGGTCGTCAGCTGGCTGCGGGAATAGGGCCGGCCAGATCCGAAGGGTGTATGTTCCATCCGCGCCCAGACGCCGCGCCGGTTGGGAACGACGATGACCAGCCGCCCACCGGGTGCGAGAACGCGCCAGATTTCCTTCAGGCTTTCGCGAGGGTTTTCCGTGAATTCCAGCGAATGGACCATCAGCACGCGATCGACGGAACTGTCCGGCAGCGGCAGTTCCTCGTCGAAGACAAGCGCGGTCGAGGATTTCTCACCCACAGGCCAGTTTACCGCCCCCTGCCCCGCCGGCATGAAGGCGAAGGTGCGTTCCGTATCGGCCCGGAACCGATCGAGATAGGGTACCGCATAACCAAGCCCGACAAGGCGCTCTTCCGGCAACCGGGCCCAGAGCGAGGAAAGCGCCATCGCAATAGACTGCTCCGCCAGACGGCCGAGCGCGGAATGATAGAACTCACGAAGGTCAACAATATCGACGGACAAAACGCAAATGCTCGTGTTCAGTGGTTGGACTGGGGCATGCCTCCCTCTACATTGTTCCGGAAGACGTATTGAGCAATAGGTGTATTCCGATGAAGCCTTTGGAAATCGAAGTTTTTTCCTGCAGGAGCGATAATTACGGCGTTCTGGTGCACGAACCCGAAAGCGGATTGACGGTATCGATCGACGCGCCGGAGGAAAAGCCGATCGTTGACGCAGCCAACCGACGCGGCTGGAAGCTCACCCATATCTTCACCACCCACCATCACACCGATCATGTGGAAGCCAATCTGGCGCTGAAGGAGCGCTACGGCCTGGAGATCATCGGACCCGTGAATGAAGCGGTCGCGATCCCAGGCCTGGACAGGAGCGTTGAGGATGGTGACGAATTCCAGTTTGGCGAGCATCTCGTGCGGGTGATTGAAACACCTGGCCACACCGCCGGCCATATCTGTTTCCATTTCCCCGACGACAAGATCCTGTTCGCCGCCGATACGCTGTTCGCCCTCGGCTGCGGACGCCTGTTCGAGCGCCCGGCCGCCGACATGTGGCATTCGCTGCAGAAGCTCGCGGTTTTGCCCGACGAGACCGCCATCTATTTCGGCCATGAATATACGCTGTCCAATGCAAAATTCGCGCTGACGATCGATCCCGACAACGGGCCATTGAAACGGCGCGCCGCCCAGATCGAAGAACTGCGCGCCGAAGGAAAATTCACCATCCCGACGATGATGGGATTGGAAAAGGAAACCAATCCCTTCCTGCGCGCCAAGGATCCAAAAATCCGCCGCAACCTGCTCATGGAAAGCAGGACGAACGAGGAGGTTTTTGCCGAGATCCGCAAGCGCAAGGACAATTTTTAAGCCATGACATCCGATCGTTCAAAACAGACGCCAGAAGAAATCATCACCACGCTTGCGATGCAGCGCCACCCCGAAGGCGGATGGTATGCCGAGACCTTTCGCGACGGCGACGGCCACAGTCGCAGCGCTTCTACGGCGATCTATTATCTTCTCCAGGCGGGCGAACGTTCCCATTGGCACCGCGTCCGCGATGCCGCCGAGGTCTGGCATTTTTATGCCGGCGATCCGCTGCTGCTGAAGATCTCGGATGGGACCGTTGTTCACGAAATCCGCCTGGGCACGGACCTTGCCTCCGGCGAGCGCCCGCAAGCGGTGGTGCCGGCAAACGCCTGGCAATCGGCCGAGCCGCTGGGCGCTTTCACGCTCGTCGGCTGCACAGTGGCGCCGGGTTTCGAATTTTCGAGTTTTGAGATGGCAGAGCCCGGTTGGCAGCCGGGACGATGACTATTCCGCAGGCGCTTCAGTCAATTTTCTCGGCCGGATCATCTCCTTGGCTGCCAGCACGGCTCCACCGGTGATCAGCACGCAGGCGATGAGGATCCGCCAACTGGGCTCTGCAAAACCGCTGAAGAGCAGGATCAGCGTCGAAAGCAGCGGCGCCGCGTAGCTTGCGGCACCGATCACCTGGATATCACCGTTCTTGACGCCGTAATCCCAGGCATAGAATGCCGCCCCGACCGGCAACAGGCCGAGGCCGACGACAGCCATCCATTCGGTCCCGCTTGCCGGCCACACAGTTGTCTCCAGCGCCAGATGGCAGACGAGCGACAGAAGCGAAGTCGCGAGGCAGAAGCCGGTCACCACGTCCGTCGAGACTCTGTCGAAACTGCGCGTCAGAAGCGAATAGCCGGACCAGGTGAAGGCGCAGAGCAGGGCCGCGCCATAGCCCAACAGATAGGACTGGTCGAAGGACACGCCGTTGCGCGAGATGATCGCGAATGTGCCGCATAGGCCTGCAAGCGCGCCCGCGACATGATACCAACGCAGTTTTTCGCCGGGCAGCAGCGCCGAACCAACGACAATCAGCAGCGGCCAGAGATAGGCGATCAAGCCTGCCTCGACAGCCGGTGCATTTCGAAGCGCTGTGAAATACAGAAAATGATAGCCGAACAGGCCGGCAATGCCGATGATCCAGACCTTTGCCGGCTGCTTCAGCAGCCTGATCCGTTCGGGCCTGCACGCCAGAAGCACCAGCCCCGGCAAACTACCGATCGCGAATGTCATTGCATTCATCTGGAATGGCGGCACGCTTCCGGAAGCGGCCGTCATAAGCGCGAGTAGCGACCACATCAGGATGGCCGTGAAGCCGATCAAAGTCCCTTTAATTTTCAAGCGAGGCCCCTCTATCTTTTGGGCCTACTCTTCTCGCGCCGGGCCTCGCTCGTCAACCGCCGTAACGGGCAGCGGTTATATAGAGCGGTCCCATGCGCGTCGGGATGCGGGCATAGACAGGGGCATAAACACTGGACCCGTCAGCCTTGGCAAACCAGACTTCCATAGGGGTCTTCTTCAGATATTCGATGTCATCGCGGCCCTTGCGGTAACCGGATTTCGGCTGGTAGCGGATGGTGCAGACAATGACTTCACCCTTGAAGCCCTTCGTCTCATAGGGCTTGGTCCCTTCCCGCTTGAGCAACAGGTCCATCCGCGATTCCCCGTCATAGACCGGAACACGGCTCGGGCAGACCGTTGCACCTTCAGGAAAGATCAGCCCGCTCAAGGGATCGAGCACCGAACGCAAATCCTGCGGCGTGACCGGCACCCAGTTTTCCGCCTTGCGGCGGGGCGCCGGCGTAATCGTCGTGTCCGTCACATTGCCGTTGGTATAGACAACATCGTAGATCCGCGTCCGCTTGCCGAGTTTGTAGACCAGATTGTAGCGATCCGCTTGCAATCGATCACCCTCGATCCGCCCGGCCACATTGGTTTCGGCAGACACTTTTTTGATGACATTGACGATACCGCCGGACTTGAAGATGCCATTGATCCTGTAACCATTCCCGTCGAACTCACTGGAAAAGCTTGCCGTGCCGATCGGCAGAATGCCGAGCGTGATGTCATAATCGGTGACATGTTTGTCGGCAGACCACGCCGGCAAAGCACTTGCGGCGAGAAGGAAAAGAACTCCCGCAAGCGGGCGGATGAATGAGAACATGGTTTGCCTGCACCGGTTTGAGAATTCCAGGAATCCGATATAAGAGGCGCATCATGGCAAGAAAATAGCCGTGGTTGCAGTTAGTCACGGTGCAAAGGCATACGAAAGCCAAGGTTTTGGCTTGACGCGCCGAGCCTCACTGACTATAGAACCGCAACTTTCCAATCAGGACCAGTTGGATCGGCGTGCCGGACATTGTCCGGATGAGCCTCCAATTGCAGAAGAAAACAAAGGTGAATGCCATGTCTCGTGTATGCGAACTGACCGGCAAGGGCGTAATGACCGGCAATAACGTCAGCCATGCCAACAACAAGACCCGTCGTCGGTTCCTGCCGAACCTGTGCCAGGTCACTCTGATCTCCGACGCTCTCGGCCAGCGCTTCCGCCTGCGCGTTTCCGCGCACGCTCTGCGTTCGGTTGAACACCGCGGCGGCCTCGATGCCTTCCTCTTGAAGTCCGACGAGACCGAACTGTCGATGCGCGCCCGTCTGCTGCGTCGTCAGATCGCCAAGAAGACTGCAGAAGCCGCTTAATAGCGCCTTCCTTGACTTCACCGGCTTTGGAGAGGCTTGACCGGATAATACCGGGCAAGCCTTTTCTCTTGGCCTATCCGCAACTGGTGGCATACCCCAGGATAAAAAAATGCAAGTAGCACGCTATACCCTTATCTATTCCCTCGCGATGGCAGCCATCGTGGTGGCTTCCAACATCCTCGTGCAGTTCCACCTGACTGGAACGCTTTGGGGCATCGCTCTCGGCGACATCCTCACCTGGGGCGCCTTTACCTATCCCGTCGCCTTTCTCGTAACAGACCTTGCGAACCGCCAGTTCGGCCCGGCCATTGCCCGCCGTATCGTGTTCGTTGGTTTTGTCGTCGGGGTCGCCCTGTCTTTCTGGCTGTCGGAACCGCGCATTGCGATCGCCTCCGGCACCGCCTTCCTGATCGGCCAGCTTCTCGACATCTCGGTCTTCAACGAACTGCGCCGCAAATCCTGGTGGAAGGCACCCCTCGCCGCCTCGATGATCGGCACGGTGATCGATACGATCCTGTTCTTCTCGATCGCCTTTGCGCCCGCTTTCGCCTTCATCGGCCCGAACTTCGACTTCGCAACGGCATCGGCTCCGATCCTTGGCGTCATGTCCGCGGAAGCCCCGCGCTGGATCTCCTGGGCGCTCGGTGACCTTGTGGTCAAGGTCGTGGTCGGCGTGGTTCTGCTCCTGCCCTACGGCGCGCTGATGAACGTGCTGAAGCCGATGCCGCAGGTGGCGGCAAAGACGGCCTGAAAAACAAAAAGGGAGCTATCAGCTCCCTTTTTTATTGCTCCAGCCGAAATTCCAGCATCACGTTACGCTGGAGAAAATTGCCGTTGTCGTCCGAGACGATGATGAGATGCGGCCGGCCATCCGGCCCCTCGACTACGTCGATGCCTTCCATATTGTCGATCTCGTGGTCCATGCCGACATCGATCAATACCTCGCCGTCGACCACGGCGCCCGGGCGGATATTCGCGCCCTTGATCCGCCTGATCCGCATGCCCATTCCGCCGATGAAACTGAACCGGCGCTCAAGCAGCAGCAGATCGCCGTCCGGCAGGAAGGCACCGTCCGTCGCATCATACGGATCGTGCCGCACAACGGTGAACTCGCCCTTGAGCGGTCCATCGACAATCGCCGCCAGCAGATTGCCCACGTCATCCCGGCTGCTCTCCGCAATCGCCACAAGCCCGCCTTGAAGCGGGCTGAAAGCAGGTGACGCGACCAGCGTTTCGATGCCGGCATTGCGTCGAAGCTCCTGCAATGGGATGAGGAAATCCACGCCACGCGAGGGACTTGAAGTCTCGAAACCAGGATCCGGATAGGCATCGACCCTGTGCTGCTGCTCGAAGCTGACAAAGGCCTCACCGTCTCGCAACGCCAGCCCCTCTGCATCCGACGCGGATTTGGATCCGGCTCGCCCGTTGCGCAGCAGGATCGGGCTCACAGCAACGTCGGAAAGCCCGGACAGCCTGCCCGATGCATCCCGTGTAATCTGCCCCGTCAGCCACTCGCCAGTATCGAGGACGGAAACGAAATGCGTGCCATCGGGCCGAAAGCGGATGCTGGAAAGCGACTGCAGGCGGCCATCATTGGAGCGAAACTCGATGCCACCGAGAAATTCAAGTGGGCCGAATACCGCCCGGTCAGACCCCGCCTTGAACTGCGAGATCGGCTTCGCCGTCACGCGCACTGCGTCCTGCGCAAATGACATGGCCGGCGTCGCAAAGACGACACCGGTCAGAAGAACATGCGAAAGCTTCGCCAAAGTGTCAGCCGGCCCGGCGCATGCGGCCGCCACGAGAAGACCGCCCGCCCCCCGCCTTGTCGGCAAACAGCTCTGCAAGCTGCTCGGTCATCGCACCGGCAAGCTCGTCGGCATCGACGATCGTCACGGCGTTGCGATAATACCGCGTCACGTCATGGCCGATGCCGATCGCCAGCAGTTCCACCGGCGACTTGGTCTCGACCTGCTCGATAACGGCACGAAGATGTCGCTCCAGATAATTGCCCGGATTGACTGACAGCGTGGAATCGTCGACCGGCGCACCGTCCGAGATCATCATCAGGATCTTGCGCTGTTCCGGCCGGTTGATCAGCCGGTTATGCGCCCACATCAGCGCCTCGCCATCGATGTTTTCCTTGAGCAAGCCTTCGCGCATCATCAGGCCTAGATTGCGGCGTGAACGGCGCCACGGTGCATCGGCCGACTTGTAGATGATGTGGCGCAGGTCGTTGAGGCGACCCGGCGAGGCAGGCTTGCCGCTGGCGAGCCAGTTTTCACGCGCCTGACCACCCTTCCACGCCTTGGTGGTGAAGCCCAAAATCTCGACCTTGACGCCGCAGCGCTCCAGCGTGCGCGCCAGAATGTCGGCGCAGGAGGCGGCAACCGTGATCGGACGTCCGCGCATGGAACCGGAATTGTCGATGACCAGAGTGACGACCGTATCGCGGAACTGCGTGTCGCGCTCCTTCTTGAAGGAAAGCGGCTGCATCGGATCAATGATCAGGCGCACCAGGCGGGCCGGATCGAGATAACCCTCTTCCAGGTCGAAATCCCAGGAGCGGTTCTGCTGCGCCATCAGGCGGCGCTGCAGACGGTTCGCAAGACGTCCGACCGCGCCCTGCAGATGCGCCAGCTGCTTGTCGAGAAATGCGCGCAGGCGGTCGAGTTCCGCTTCGTCGCAAAGCTCTTCGGCGGTGATCTCCTCGTCGAATTCCTCAGTGAAGATGTGATAGTCCACCTTCTCGTTGAAATCGTCGAACGGGCTGTTCGGGCGGCGGGTTTCGCCGGGCGTTTCGGAATGGTCGTCGGCCTCGTCGGACATTTCGTCGTCCGACATTTCCGCGCCATCCATCTCGCCTTCATCCATCTCCTCGTCGGCCGCATCGCTCTGCTCTGCGGGCGCGGCATCGGATCCGGCTTCTTCCTCGACCTCTTCGTTTTCGGTCTCGCCGCTGCTCGGCTGGTCCTCTTCCGACTGGTTCTCGATCTCTTCCGGCTCGTTTTCGTCGTCGTCGAGATCCTCGGCCATCTGCATGGAGGACAGCATGTGCCGGACGAGCTTGGCGAAAGCCTGCTGGTCCTCGATCACGTTTTTCAGGTTATCGAGATCGGCAGAGGCGTTCTGCTCGATGAACGGGCGCCAGAGGTCCGGCACCTTTCCGGCGCTTTCCGGCGGCTTCTGACCGGTCAGCTTTTCGCGTACCAGCATGGCAACCGCCTCGCCGATCGGCGCTTCCTCCTGCCGGTCGATGCCCGAAAAATTCGCCTTGGCGTATTTCTCTTCCTGCATCGAGTTGAGGTTCGCGGCGACACCGGCCATGCGCAACGCGCCGATCGATTCGACGCGCGCCTGCTCGACGGCATCGAAAATTGCTCGCGCATCCGATCCTTGAGGCGAAAGCGTCGCGTGGACGTTGCTGTCGTGGCAGGCGATCCGGAGAGCCATGGAATCGCCAAGACCACGCGTCACCGCAAGTTCATGCGCCGTGGGCCGCTTGGAAATTTCGGGCAGGCGGATACGCTCGCCGGCCAGCCCCGGACGCTCGTTGGCGAAGGAAACCTCCACCTCCTGATTGCCGGCGATCGACCGCACGCAGCCGGTGATCGCCCGCCGCATCGGCTCGGTATCGACCGGACCGGCGGGCTTGCCCCTGGAATTGTCTCCGTGACCTGCCATCGGCTTCGCTTCCTCTGCCTTATGCTCCCAGAACGATGTTGGCGGCGCTTTCCTTCAGCTCGACGCCGAAGGCGCGCTGATACTGTTCGGCCACAAGGGTCCGTTCCAGCTCATCGCATTTGTTGAGGAAGGTGATGCGGAAGGCGAAGGCCACGTCACCGAAGATCTCGGCGTTTTCAGCCCAGGTGATGACCGTACGCGGGCTCATCACGGTCGAAAGGTCGCCGTTGATGAAGGCCGAACGGGTGAGATCGGCGACGCGAACCATCTTGGAAACCGTCTCGCGGCCTTCCTTGGTGGCGCCGAACGATTTTACCTTGGCGGCAACGATATCGACTTCCTTCTCGTGCGGCAGATAGTTCAGCGTCGTGACGATCGACCAGCGGTCCATCTGCGCCTGGTTGATCTGCTGCGTGCCGTGATAGAGGCCGGTCGTGTCGCCGAGGCCGACCGTGTTTGCCGTCGCAAAAATGCGGAAGGCGGGGTGAGGACGGATAACGCGGCTCTGGTCGAGAAGGGTCAGGCGACCCGACGATTCCAGCACGCGCTGGATTACGAACATAACGTCCGGACGGCCGGCATCGTATTCGTCAAAGACGAGCGCGACATTGTGCTGATAGGCCCAGGGCAGGATGCCGTCCTTGAATTCGGTGATCTGCTTGCCGTCTTTGAGAACGATTGCGTCCTTGCCGACGAGATCGATACGACTGACATGGCTGTCGAGGTTGATACGCACGCAGGGCCAGTTGAGACGGGCCGCGACCTGCTCGATATGGGTGGATTTACCCGTACCGTGGAAGCCGGAGACCATGACGCGTCGGTTATGGGCAAAGCCTGCAAGAATGGCGAGCGTCGTATCGCGATCGAAGAGATAGTCCGGGTCGAGGTCCGGAACATAGGGGTCGCCGTTGCTGTAGGCGGGAACCTTCAGATCGGTATCGATGCCGAATACTTCCCGAACGGAAACGGTCGTGTCGGGGAGGTTTGTAATATCCAAGTCAATCTTGCTCATCATAACTCCAGGGCACGGGCAACCGCCCGGCCGTCATCCTCGCTGCCTTGATTTTTGAGGCTTAGCAGAAACCCGCCTGCTTCAACAACTGATATGCTTGCACCACGGCACGAAAACGTTCTTCCGACCCGCGGTCGCCGCCATTGGCATCCGGGTGGTGCTTCTTGACCAGCTCCTTGTAGCGGGTCTTGATCTCGCTCGAGGTGGCGTTCGCGCCAAGCTCCATCGTATTGAAGGCCTTGGCCTCCAGCGTCTTCAGCTTGCGCCCCTGCGTCTCGAAACGGCCACCGCCGCCGGCGCGTGCCTGGGAAACGAAGCCGAAAGGATCCTTGAAGCGCTGTTGCGTATAGGCTGAACCGGATCGTGCCGACGAATGGATAGGCCCATCCTTGGCGTCCTTGTTGACGCCGACCTTCCAGGTCGGGCGGTGCCCGGTGATCGCTTCCTTCTGGTAACGCGCGATCTCGCCGTCCGACAGGCCGGAGAAATAATTGTAGCCCTTGTTGTATTCCTTCACATGCTCGAAGCAGAAGATGAAGAACTGGCCTTCAGCATTCCGCCCGACCGGCGCCTTGTGCACACCTGGCCTGTCGCACCCGTCCCATTGACAGGTCGGCGCTTGCGGCGGGGCATCTTGCTGCCTTTTCCGGCGCGTCCGGATACGGTCGAAATATTTGGAGTCGAGTTTCATGAGGCACACATTATGGGGCCCAAGAAGGGGCCAAACAAGAATTGACAAAGCGGTTTGTTGCTGGTTTCTGGATCACCCTCTCGCGCCGACCACCGGAGCTTAAAAATGTCCGTCAGAGCCCGTATCGAAGCCACACTTCGCGATAATCTCGCGCCCGAAAGGCTCGATGTGATCAACGAAAGCCATCAGCATGCCGGCCATCAGCCGGGCATGACCGGTGGCGGCGAGACACATATACGTGTGCGTATCGTCGCAGCAGCCTTTTCAGGGATGAGCCGGATAGACCGGCACCGGACCGTAAATGCTCTTCTGAAACCGGAACTGGACGCCGGTCTTCACGCGCTCGCGGTGGAAGCCGCAGCGCCGGGAGAACCGACACGCTGGTGATGGACTTTAAATAGGGATTGGTGGGGCGAAGGCCAAGGGCCAGTATGGCAGACGGGTTTTTCGCCATAGCCCTTGGAACTGGCCAGGAGCGTCAACGGATCACTTGGTGCCTTGACTACGCTGCGATCTGCGGCTCTTCCGCGATAACGACCGTGTTGCGTCCACGGTGCTTGGCCTCGTAAAGCGCTTCGTCAGCCCGCTGGAGAAGCTTTTCGATTCCCATCTGTTCGGCCATGGCAGAAGCGACACCGAGGCTTGCGGTCACGACACCATGATCCGAGCTGCCATGTGGAATGCCCAACTCCTCGATTGCACTGCGGATCTTTTCAGCCATTGCCAAGGCCTGCAGAGATGCCTGCTCCGGCAACAGGACCAGTATCTCTTCTCCGCCAAAGCGGAAAACGGAATTCGCCTTGCCCACTGTCGCGCAGATGTGCTGCGAAACCGTGCGGATGCAGGCATCTCCGTCTATATGGCCGTAGAGATCGTTGAAGCGCTTGAAATGATCGATATCGAGCAAAATGGCGGAAACTACCGGCGGCTCCAGCCCCCCCTCCGCATTCCAGATTTCGCTCCCGATACGCGCCAGCGATCGACGGTTCAAAAGCCCGGTCAGTTCGTCCCGTTCGGCATTCACCTCGAGTCGCCGGTAAAGAAGGCTGGCACGCAAATGGTTCAGAAAATTCCGCCGGTCGGTGCGCTCCAGGAAATAGGCGGCAGCGGCAAGGAATATCGACAGCATCAGATAAAACGTCACGATGCCGCCAAAGGTCACGGCGTCGAAGGCGCCGGTCAGATAGGCCGCCGACAGATGCGAGAGGCACATCAGCGCCAGTCCGGCCAGCATGGCGGAAAACAGGGGGCGCAGGGCGATTACAAAAAATAGAAACGCCGCGGAATTGTAGTTCTGATAGATCAGAAGGTAGGGACTCTGGCTGCCGACGGCAGCCGCCATTGGCAAGCTGACGCCCAGCACGGCAACAAAGACGCTCAAGGCATCATAGAGACGTGAACTCGGCCAACGGCGCACCGCAAAGGCGGATGCGATGACAGCAGGCGTGAACACCAGAAATCTGAGCGCCGTCACTTCGGTCAATACGTCGGGGATCATGGCTCGATCGCCGAAATAGACCAGATTGTAGATCAGAAGGCCGATCACGACCCAAATGCCGATGAGGCGATTGCGCTCCGCAACATAATCTTGCCTGAACAGCAATTCGATTTCTGGCTTGAAACGCAGAAGCGCGAAACGATGCGCTATCTGGGCCTCAACCTGCTCCAATGTCACGATACTCATGGCAATACCTTAAACATACGGTAGTGCCGGCGTTAGGTTACAAAACTGAAGATTGAGCTAAGCTTTTGTGATCATTTGTCAGCATTACGCGCGCCACTTGGACCGGAATCACTCCGCGACCGGCACTGCATCTTCCGCCGGCCGGATCCTCAGCCGGGTGATCCGGTTCCTCTCCCGTTTCATCACGACGAAACGCTTGCCATAGAAGGTAAATGCCTGCCGCTCTTCGGGAATAAGTTTGGATTCGTTGATGACAAGGCCGGCGATCGTCGTCGCTTCGCCATCCGGCAGGTCCCAACCGAGCGCTCGGTTAAGGTCGCGGATCGGCACCGAGCCATCTACCACGATGGAGCCGTTTGCCTCCTTGCGCACGCCCTGGATCTCGACATCGTGTTCATCGGCAATGTCGCCGACGATCTCTTCCATGATGTCTTCCAGTGTGACGATGCCCTGCACCTCACCATATTCGTCGACGACGACCGCAAAATGCACCTTTCGCTTCAGGAAGGCTGCGAGCTGGTCCTTGAGGCTCGTGCTGTCGGGCACGAACCACGGTTTTTGCATGACCTTCAAAATATCGACATCGGTGGGCGTCGTATCCGGCTCCAGCAACGCGCGAAGCAGATCCTTGGCATGCACCACGCCGATGATGTTTTCCGTCGAATTGCGCCACACCGGCATACGCGTATAGGGGCTTTCCAGCACCGTGCGCACGATCACATCCGCCGGATCGTCCGCATCGACGGCCACCATCGCCATCCGATGGCGCATCACGTCCGAAACTTCGAGTTCGGTGAGATCGAACAGCTCGCTCAGCCGGTCGCGATCCTCGGCGCCGAAATTGCCGTCCCGGTGCATGGCATCGAGCGCGGCATGCAATTCGTCATGACCACAAAGCGTAAGCGTCCTGCCGTTCAGCGACGTTCCGGTCGCACGCATCAGGCCACGGATAACGGCATTGACGCTGCGCGAAAGGAAGCCGCCTGCAGGTGTCATTTCGAGAGCTTTTCGTTCAGGAAGCTCAGCACTTCCGAAGACGGAACATCGTCGGCCACGAAGGACTGACCGATGCCGCGGGTGAGAATGAAAGTCAGCTTGCCGCCCTTCACCTTCTTGTCCTGCATGATCGCGTCGAGAAGCACGTCGGCGCCCGGAAGCTCGCCGGGGATATCGCTCATCTTCGTCGGCAGGCCGACGGCCTTCAGGTGACTTTCCACACGCTTGGCATCGTCAGGGCTCGCAAGGTTGAGGCGAGCGGAGAACTCGTGCGCCAGAACCATGCCGATCGCCACACCCTCGCCATGCACCAGCCGCTTGCTGTCATATTGGGTGGCCGCTTCCAGCGCATGACCGAATGTATGGCCGAGATTGAGCAGCGCCCGACGCCCCATCTCGCGCTCGTCCTCTACGACGACATCGGCCTTGGACTGGCAGCTGACGGCAATCGCCTCGATCCGCTCCGGACCGCCCTCGAAAACTTGTCTCCAGTTTTTTTCCAACCACTCGAAGAATTGCGGATTGTCGATAAGGCCATATTTCGCCACTTCCGCATAACCGGCGCGGAATTCGCGGGGCGACAATGTATCGAGAATGGACGTGTCGGCGAGCACCAGATCCGGCTGATGGAAGACGCCGAGCAGGTTCTTGCCGTGGCGGGAATTGACGCCGGTCTTGCCGCCGACGGAACTGTCTACCTGCGACAGAAGCGAGGTCGGGATCTGCACGAAGCGCACGCCACGGCGCACGATGCCGGCGGCAAAGCCCGCAAGATCGCCGATAACGCCGCCGCCGAGCGCAATCACCGCGTCATTGCGTTCGATGCGGGCAGCCAGAACCATATCGCAGACGGTTGCCAGATGATCGAAGCTTTTCGTCTTCTCGCCGGCCGGCAGCGTCAGCGACACGGCTTCGATGCCGTCTGTCTGCAACCCATCCATCAGCGCTTCGAGATAAAGCGGGGCGACATGCTCGTCGGTGATGATCGCAGCCTTGCGCCCCTTCAGCCGCGAGGTGATCTCGCCACCGGCCCGCGCGAGCAGGCCGGGACCGATCAGGATGTCATAAGCCCGGTCTCCGAGTGGCACATGCACAAGGCGTTCGGGGGATCGGGACTGCACTGTCATTGCGTATCACCTTGTTGAGCCAGATCGAGTGGAGCCAGACCGGCAATGGCCTGCAGGACCTCGTTGACCATCAGCTCCTTGCGGATATTCACGGACATCACCGTGAGATCGGCCTCGGCATAGATCGGATAACGCTGGATCATCAGGTTCTCCAGCGTCTGTCTTGGATTTTCGGTTTTCAGCAACGGACGATGGTCGCGCCGATTGACCCGATCCCACAGGGTATCGAGATCGGCGTTCAGCCAAACCGACAGGCCGCCTTGTTTGATTTGCGCCCGTGTCGCTTCGTTGATGAAAGCGCCGCCGCCGGTCGACACGACGCGCGGCCCCTGTTTCAGCAAACGTTCGATCACCCGTGTCTCCAGCGCCCGGAACTCCGTCTCACCATATTGTGAAAACAGTTCCGCGATTGTCATTCTGGAAACGGATTCGATTTCCGCATCGGTGTCGACAAACGGAATTCCGAGCGTCTGGGCCACCAGTCGGCCGATAACGGATTTGCCCGCTCCCATCAGCCCGACAAAAATCAGGTTGCGGTTGCCGAGCACTGTGCGAGCCTGGTCCCGTAATGTCTGTCGCTCGACTGTTATTTCTTCACTCATGATGCCGTCCGTTCGTCAAAACGGTATCAACAAATGTTCATTCAGCGTCAAGCCACGCACGCGGCTAGATCACGCGGAAGATGCAGTTCTTGTCGATCTGTAAACCATTAGGGCTATAGTGCGCCGGAACGATACGGAGCCTTTTTCCATGCCCACACTCTTCCGCTTCCTGTTCATCCTGGCTGCCATCGCCGGTGTGATCTATGGCAGCATGGTCGCGCTCGTCGTGCTGGTCGAACCGAAGGAGCGCGAGATCACCATCCGTGTGCCATCCGACCGGCTCAACCCGCCGGCGCAGCAATAAACGGGCATCCGCCATGAGGGATCTTTCCGCCGCCCATATCGAAGCCTTTCTTGAGATGCTGAGCGCCGAACGCGGAGCTGCCGAGAATACACTCCAATCCTATCGGCGCGACCTGGACGACCTCTACGACTTTCTGATCTCGTTCAAGGCTTCACCGCTGACCGCCGAGAACAACCATCTTTCTGCTTATCTGGGAAATCTGAGCAAGCGCGGTTTTGCCGCTTCTTCCCAGGCACGCCGGCTCTCCGCCATGCGGCAGTTCTACAAATTCCTCTATGCCGAAGGGTTGCGCGGCGACGACCCTTCCGCTGCTCTCGATGCGCCCAAAAAGGCGCGGCCCCTGCCGAAGAACATGAGTGAAGAGGATGTCACACGTCTTCTGGAGCGCGCCACACTGGAGGCCGCGGAACCGGGTAGAGACCACCTTTCGCGCCTGCGCATGCTGGCGCTTCTCGAACTTCTCTATGCGACGGGCATGCGTGTCAGCGAGCTCGTTTCACTACCGTTGAAAGTGCTGGAACAGGATGGCCGCTTCCTGATGATACGCGGCAAGGGAAACAAGGAGCGGCTTGTGCCGCTCTCCCGATCCGCCATCACCGCGCTCAAGGCCTATGGCGAGGCGAAACGGGCGACCGTGACGGATGAAGAAGAAAGCCCTTGGCTATTCCCGTCCTATGGCAGCACCGGATATCTGCCGCGCCAGGTCTTTGCCCGCGACCTCAAGGGCATCGCCTCCCGTGCTGGCCTCAAGACCGCATCGATTTCGCCGCACGTCATGCGCCACGCCTTTGCCAGCCATCTTTTGGCACACGGCGCAGACCTGCGTGTTGTACAGGAACTGCTTGGACATTCAGACATTTCGACCACTCAGATATATACGCATGTGCTGGAAGAAAGGCTTCGTCAACTGGTGGAAACACATCACCCTCTTGCAAAAGAAGCCAAAAACCGGGATTAGAAGCCCCAAATGAAAAATGGGAGCTTGATGTTCCCATGGGAAAACAACGGGAAACCGGATCTGATGCAGACTTATCTCGATTTCGAAAAGCCCATCTCGGACCTCGAGGGCAAGATTCACGAGCTCAAGAAGCTCGCGACGGAAGACGAGAGCATCGACACGTCCGACGAGATCAATCGGCTTGAAGTGCGCGTCAAGGAAGCCACCCGGGAAATCTATTCCAAGCTCGGCGCCTGGGAAAAGACCCAAGTTGCCCGTCATCCGCAGCGTCCGCACTTCGTTGATTACGCCGCCCATCTGTTCACAGAGTTCACGCCGCTCGCCGGTGACCGCAATTTCGGCGAGGATGCAGCCATCCAGGCCGGCCTTGCGCGTTTCAACGGCATTCCGGTGGCGCTGATCGGCCAGGAGAAGGGCAGCGACACCAAGACTCGCCTGAAGCACAATTTCGGCAGCCCGCGCCCGGAAGGATACCGCAAGGCGATCCGCATCATGGAAATGGCCGACCGCTTCGGCCTGCCCGTCATCTCTCTCATCGATACCGCAGGTGCCTATCCGGGCGTTGGCGCCGAAGAACGCGGTCAGGCGGAAGCCATCGCCCGTTCGACGGAAATGTGCCTTGGCCTGAAAGTCCCGATGATCTCGATCGTCATCGGTGAAGGCGGCTCCGGCGGCGCAATCGCCATTGCCACCGGCAACCGCGTGTACATGCTCGAACATTCGATCTATTCGGTCATTTCTCCAGAAGGTGCAGCTTCGATCCTTTGGCGCGATTCGACCCGCGCCCGCGAAGCCGCCACCAACATGAAGATCACCGCGCAGGACCTGAAGGGTCTCGGGATCATCGACGACATCATTCCCGAACCGAATGGCGGTGCCCATCGCGAGCCGGTTACGGTCATGAATGCTGCCGGCAAGGTGATTTCGTCGGCTCTGACAGACCTTTCGAAACTTTCGGGCGACGAAGTGCGCACCGCACGCCGCCAGAAATTCCTGGAAATCGGCCGTAACCTCTAGGAAGTTGAACAAGCCGCACTGCGGCTTGCCAACTTTGGCCACAATGATCATAACAGTGCGTGCGGAGAGTTTTGCTGGACAGGCAATTTCCAGCGGTTAAGAAGATGTAAAGATTACCGCTTTATTATTGCACACCTCTGCCCCGGTTTGATGCCGAACTAGATATGTGGTCCGTTACGATGCGTCTGAAACACATCGCCCTCGCTCTTCTGGTTGCAACAGCCCTTACAGGCTGCAACGACACCCTTGATTCCGCCGGAAGCGTCGACCTGTCCAAGGTCAAGAACAAGGTCGAGCAACCTCTGCCAGCAAAGATCGTCGCCGACATGCAGGCGAAGAACATGCCGCGCAATTCGCCGATCATGATCCGCATCCTCAAGGAAGAGGGCAAGCTGGAGATCTGGAAGGCGAAGGCGGATAACCGTTTTGATGTCATCAAGAGCTATGATATCTGCGCCTGGTCCGGCAAGCTCGGACCGAAGATCAAGGAAGGCGACCGCCAGGCACCGGAAGGTTTCTACAGCCTGACGCCGGCGCACCTGAACCCGAATTCGCAGTATTATCTGGCGATCAATACCGGCTTCCCGAACCGCTACGACGCGGCGAACGGGCGCAACGGCACCAACCTGATGATCCATGGCGCCTGCTCGTCCTCAGGCTGCTATTCGATGACCGACCAGCAGATCCTCGAGATCTACGCTTTCGCTCGTGACGCCTTCAAGGGCGGCCAGACATCCGTGCAGCTGCAGGCCCTACCCTTCCGCATGACGGCGGAAAACATGGCCCGCCACCGTGAAAGCGAACATTCCGACTTCTGGAAAATGATCAAGGTCGGCTACGATAATTTCGAAGTTACCAAGCGCCCGCCGGAAGTGGCTGTCTGCGGCAAGAAATACGCTTTCAACCAGGAGAGCAAAGGCCCGCTCAGCGCCGCGGCCGCCTGCCCGGAGATGTCGACGCCGCCCGCGCTGGTCTCAGCCCTCTCCTCCTATAACAAGACCTATGACGTCGCCTTCGAAAAAGCTGTCGACAAGCTTGGCAGCAAGGTCTGGTACGAGCCGAGCGAAGCCGAGCGCAAGGCTGTCGTCGCCGAAAAGCGCAAGGGCCGCGAACTCGCCTATGCACCGACCGGCACCTCCCTCGAAGCCGGCAAGCTGATGAGCCAGTCCGAATTCCAGGCAATGATGGAAAAGCGGATAGCCGCTGGCCAGCCGAAGCCCGCATCGACCCAGCTTGCCTCCACTGCTCCGCAGCCCGCAACAGTGGCTGAACGGATGAGGCAGGGCCGTCTGCCCGCAGCGACCGGCGCTATCCCTTCGGCTGCCCCCGTTGCCGCCGCGACGACGACCGTCCAGACTGCAGAAGGCAGGACGACTGCCGTCCCTGTTCCGGAACAGAACCCGCTTGCCTACACGGCTCCGGCAGATCCCGTCAGCGAAGCCAAGAAGCCGTTCTGGAAGTTCTGGGACAAGCAGTGATCGCCTCAGCCGACGTGCTTTACGATCTCAGAGGGCTGAAATGCCCTCTGCCGGTGCTGAAGACGCGTCGTCGGCTGAAAACGCTTCATGATGGAGACCGTCTCGTCGTTGAGACCAGCGATCCCTTGGCGAGTGTCGACATCCCGCATTTCTGCAATCAGGAAGGCCACCAACTGATCGAAAGCGAGAAGACGGCGGAAGGGCACCGCTTTGTCATTCGCAAGGGTATGACAGCTATCGCCTGAAACCCGGCACGGCCAGCGGATTGTCTTCCAGTGCCGCACGATCGGGACGATCGAGACGCGGCTCACCGGTAAAGGCGGCAAAGAGATCTTCGACGAACTCCTCTGAAAGCCCCTTGGTGATCAGGACCATTCGGGTCTTCTGCTCGGACGCCTCCGGCCAGCGCGGCAGCCGTTGCGGCGGATGAAAGATCGCCTGCACGCCATGCAATACAATCGGCCGCTCGGGATTGTCCGACAGCTTTACGATCGCCTTCATCCTGAGCAGCTTCTCGCCATGGGCGGTTCTCAGGAGATCGATGAACATGTCGATCGCCATCGGATCGATCGGCCGGTCATGGACAATGGAGAACGAGCGGATGTCATCCCCATGGCGCGTTACATCGTGATGGTGGTGATGACCGTGGTCATGGGCGTGATGCCCGTGCCCACGACCATGCCCGTGATCGTGATGATTCCCATGGCTCTCGGCCGCAATCTCGTCGCGTAGCCAGCGGTCCACATCTGCGATCTTTGTCGCCGGATCGTATAGCCCGTTCTCAAGGATCGACAGGCTGCCGGCCGACATGTCGTCGCCATCCGTAATGGGCGCACGCGGATTGAGCGACAAGAGCCTTACCCGCAAGGCGGAGAGCTGCTCGGCGCTGGCCAAAGTTTGTTTCGACAGGATGAGCCGGTCGGCGACCGCCACCTGCTTTACAGCTTCCGAATGCGCGTCGAGCGTAGCAACGCCGTTGACCGCATCGACGACGGTCACCACGCCCTCGAGCTCGAAATTCTGCGCGATCACCGGATTGCCCATCACCGACTGCATGACGGGTGCCGGATCGGCAAGGCCGGTGGTTTCGATGACAACCCGCGTGATCGGCTTGGCGCGGCCTGTCTGGATAGCATCCATCATCGAAGCCAGCGTATCGACCAGCTCGCCGCGCACCGTGCAGCACAGGCAGCCGTTCGACAGCTCGATCATCGAATCACCGGAAGCCTCGACGAGCAGGTTGTCGATCCCGACCTCGCCAAACTCATTGATGATGACGGCTATGTCCTTGGCTGCAGGATCGCGAAGCATCCTGTTGAGCAGCGTCGATTTACCGGCGCCGAGAAAGCCGGTGATGATGGAGACCGGGATCCGGTCCTGACCGTAGGCCATAGGCTGTTCCAATCAGAATGTCGGACGCGGTACCGGGATCGGGATATTGGCGTAGGTTTTCTCGCCGATCTTCGTTTCGACCGGCTCGGTTCCCGGGATCAGGCCCGCGAACACATAGGCCGGCGGGTGCGTCATCTCATGAATATAGGGGGAATGCATCACCGTGCGGCCGGCATCGTCGCGCGTTTCGCTACGGACCTTGGCGGCTTTCGGATTGCAGATTTCCTGACTGACATCGTTGACGACAGCGGTATCGCCGTAGGGCGCCAGCGACGCCAGAGAAACGCCCTGGCTACCGGAGGCCGTCAGTCCCTGCTGCAGAAGATTGGCCGAATCGTCGGCGCGGCCCGCAAGGCTGTCGGAACCGAGCACCACCGAGACCACGGTGCGGCCATTCCGGGTGGCAGATGACACCTGGTTGAAACCGGCAGCGCAGATAAAGCCCGTCTTCATTCCGTCGGCGCCGTCGAAGCGGCCGATCAGCGTGTTGAAATTCGGATATTTCTTCTTGCCGGTATCGATGCCTTCGATGGTGAAGTAACCGGAATACTGCGGGAATTCCCGCTTGATCTGCATGGCGAGGATCGCAAGATCCCGCGCAGTCGTATATTGCCCCTTGCCCGGCAATCCGTGAGGATTGATGAAATGCGTAGACGACATGCCGAGCCGCTGCGCCTCGGCATTCATCATCGCTACGAACTGATCGTTTGTTCCGCCGACCGTTTCGGCCACGGCAACCGCCATGTCGTTTGCGGACTTCACCAGCATGATCTTCAGCGCATCATCCATTTTCAGCTGTGAGCCGGGACGGAAATACATCTTGCTGGCCGGCTGGTCGGTCGCGAACTTGCTCATCACGACCGTGCTGTCGAGCGAAAGCCGACCGCTTTTCAGCGCCCTGAATGCGACATAAGCGGTCATCAGCTTCGTCAGCGAGGCCGGATACCATTTCCGAAACGCTTCCTGATGGGCGATCACTCGGCCGGTATTGGCATCGATGATCATTTTGGGATTGGCTGATGCAGCCGTAGCGGAGCCGACAAGTCCCACCGCCGTCACGAGGCAGAGAAGCCGGCTGGCGGCGCGATGGCGAATATTTGAGTGCAGCAAGGTGGTCCTCGTCCGAATGTTAACGAGTGGGGCCATTAGATGGCCTATATGTCGAAGCAATGGCAAAGAAGATTGATTACGTCAATCGGGGCAGGCACTATGCCCACGGGTGGAGTGTCATAACCGCGTGAAGTCAGGCCGATAGGAAAAAGAATGCCGATATTGAACCGTGCCGCCGAGCTCCAGGGCGAAGTGACCGGCTGGCGACGTTTTCTCCACCAGCACCCCGAGATTCTATACGACGTCCACGATACCGCAGCCTTCGTGGCAGAAAAGCTGCGTGAATTTGGCGTCGATGAGGTCGTCACCGGCATCGGCCGCACTGGCGTTGTCGGCATCATCCGCGGCAAGGGTGGCAGCACGGGATCAAGCGCGCGCACGATAGGCATGCGTGCGGACATGGATGCGCTTCCACTGACAGAAATGACAGCCAGGGACTATGCCTCGACCGTCCCCGGCAAGATGCATGCCTGCGGCCACGATGGTCACACCTCCATGCTTCTGGGAGCTGCGAAATATCTTTCCGAGACCCGCAATTTCAGCGGCAGCGTTGCGGTCATCTTCCAGCCGGCCGAAGAAGGCGGAGCCGGCGCACTCGCCATGGTCGAAGACGGGATGCTGGAGCGCTTCGGCATCGAGGAAGTTTATGGCATGCACAACATGCCAGGAATTCCCGTTGGCCAGTTCGCCATCCGCAAGGGCGGCATCATGGCGGCTCCCGATCGGTTCACCATCACCATTACCGGACGCGGCGGCCATGCCGCCCAGCCGCACAAGACGATCGATCCGATCTTCATTGGTTCTCAGCTTGTCGGCAGCCTGCAGGCGATTGCGGCCCGCAACGCGGACCCGGTCCAGTCGGTGGTGATTTCGGTGACGCGTTTCGACGCTGGCACGACGCACAATATCATCCCGGACACAGCAACGATCATGGGCACTGTCCGCACACTGAGCGAGGAAACCCGCGACCTTGCGGAAAACCGTATACGCCAGATCGTCGAAGGGCTCGTCAGTGCTCATGGCGCACAGGCCGAGATCGACTATTACCGGCAGTGCCCCGTCACATTCAACCACGACCTGGAAACCGAACACGCAATCAGCGTGGCGACCGATGTGGTGGGAACAGCCAATGTCGATCCCAATGTCGATCCAACCATGGCCGGCGAAGATTTTGCCTTCATGCTGAAACGCCGCCCCGGCGCCTTCATCTTCATCGGCAACGGCGACACAGCCCCACTTCATAACCCGAAGTATGATTTCGACGACGAATCGATCGCCTACGGCATCTCCTATTGGGTAAAACTTGCGGAAAAGCGGCTATCGGAATGAGCGCTGGAAAAACGCTTGGCTAATCCGGACGGCTTTTGTATGGATGAGCGCAAGTGGTCCCATAGCTCAGTCGGATAGAGCGCAGGATTCCTAATCCTGAGGCCGATGGTTCGAATCCATCTGGGATCACCATTTCCCGCAAAATTTCATCAAAGACGCTGCCCTCAAGGCCGCGTCGGCTGTGGGACATCGGCCTTCGGAGTGATCGAACTCGTGAACGTCCGGTCGACCGATTGAAGACGTGTCCAGGATACGGATACGCCGAAAAGCAGGATCGCGATGATCGGGATGACGAGAAGTACTACGCCGCCACTGATGCGCATGACCAACTCCAAAACTACATAGTCATGGGCGGGACCTTGTGCGCAGCAGCTTAATGGTTCGTTAATTTGTGCCAGTTTTGCACAGAAGCAGCGCCTGTTCGTGCCACCTTTTGAAACAAAGGCAGGAAGGCACAAAACTGCCGGAAAATGGCCTCATTCGCGGCAGCATGAGTTGGGTGTATCGCGATACAATCTGCGTGATCGGCACACACGGCCACCCTTCGCGATCACCGGGCCATCAGTCCAGCAGCTCGCGAATACGGACGGCCAGCTCCCGCGCAGTATAAGGCTTTTTCAGCCAGCTGCCGGAAAGCGCAAGCTCCCGGCCCGCGATTGCCGGCTCTGCGTAGCCCGAGGTAAACAGAACAGGGATATGCGGCTTTTCCGAACGGACGCGGTTTGCCAGCTCATCGCCCGTCATGCCGCCTGGCATGACCACGTCGGTAAACAGCAGGGCGATATTATCATGGCGCTCGAGCTGCGACAGGGCTTGGGCGCCGTTTTCCGCCTCGATCACCTCGTAACCGAAGCTCGTCAAGCGGGACACCGTAACGCGGCGCACGCGCGGGTCATCCTCGACGACCAGAATTTTCTCCGGTCCGCCAGGCAGCGGGCTCTGTGCCTGGCCTCCCATGAACTGAAGGTTTTCCTTTTCGACCTTCTTCTTTGCCGCGGGCAGGAACATCCGCACCGACGTCCCCTGTCCTGGCTCGCTGTAGAGCTGGATATTGCCGCCCGATTGCTTGATGAAACCGTAGACCATGCTGAGGCCAAGCCCCGTTCCGGCGCTGACGCCCTTGGTGGTGAAGAACGGCTCGAACGCCTTTTCCTTGACCTCCGATGTCATGCCCGTGCCGGTATCGGTGACGGCAACCAGAATGAACTCGCCCATCCGCATGTTCGAATACATCTGCGCGTAGTCGACATCGAGCTTGATCCTCGAAATCTCGACCGTCAGCTTGCCGCCGCGCGGCATCGCATCGCGTGCATTGATAACGAGATTGAGAATGGCATTCTGCAACTGTGACGCATCGACCAGCGCTTCGTTCGGCGCACCTGCGATCACCGTCCTGAATTCGATTGCTTCGCCCAGCGTGCGCCGCATCAGATCGGAGAAGCTGGAGACGAGCTGCCCGACATCCACCAGCTTGTTGTTGAGCGGCTGCCGTCGGCCGAAGGCAAGCAACTGGCCGGTGAGCTTGGCGCCGTCATCCGCAGCAGCTTGCGCCTCCTGCAGAAGAACCCGAAGATTGGGGTCGTCGAGCTTGTATTCCATCATCTCGAGATTGCCGCTGATGACCGTCAGGAGATTGTTGAAGTCATGCGCCAGCCCACCGGTCAGCTGACCGATCGCTTCCATCTTCTGCGACTGGCGAAGCTCTTCCTCGATCTTCTGGCGGCTCGTCAGGTCGCGGATGAAACCGGTAAAGATGCGTTTGCCACCGGTTCTCGCCTCGCCGACCGCAAGCTCCATCGGGAACGTCGTGCCATCCTTGCGAAGTCCGGTCACGACACGTCCGTAACCGATGATCCGGCGTTCTCCGGTTTCCATATAGTTGGAAATGTAACCGTCATGCGCATCGCGGTCGGGATTGGGCATCAGCATTCTGACATTCTGGCCGCACACTTCCGAAGCGCTGTAACCGAACAATCGCTCCGCCGCGGCGCTGAACGAGGTGACCATGCCGGCATCGTCGATGACGATCGTGGATTCCGGCACCGTGTCCAGAATGGAGCGGAGATGCGCCTCCCGTTCGGCCAGATCGTTCTGTACCCTCTTCATTGCGGTCACATCGTTGTTGGACTGGATGGTGATCGGCGCTCCGTCGACCGACAGGGAGACCGAGACCCAACGCGTTGCAACGAAAACCGGGCGGCCGTCGCGTGTGCGGTGCTCCACCTCTCCCTGCCAGGAGTATTCCGACGCCAGCTGCTGGCGAATTTCATCGAGCGGCTTGGGAAACCGTGTCTGCAGCAATTGATGAACGGACTGGCCGACCGCCTCCTCACGCGGCCAGCCATAAAGCGCCTCACAACCGGAACTCCACCGGGTAATAATGCCGTCGTTTCCGTGGACGATGACATTGGCATCGTCCAGAAGATGAAGGACCGCATCCAGTTCAGCCTGGGTAGTGAGAGTGTTTCTTATTTTATGTGGCATTAAAAATCCTGGCTGCGATTAGTGATGGCGCCGGTCTTCGGCTGACCCCATCGAGTCTCCCCAGCCGTATTCATCTTCGTCTCCAGCCAATTGTGCAAGCATCATCGGCTTCAGGATCTTCACCGAATGCCGGCCGACGCAGCCAAGTACACCCTTGGTGCTCAGTTTGGTGATCGTGCGCGACACGGTTTCGATGGTCAGGCCCAGATAGTCCGCCATGTCCTGGCGTGTCATCGGAAGTTGCACCATCGACTGCACATCGCTCTTGGCCGCCGCCCTGCGCAGGTGCTTCAGCAGAAAAGTGCAGAGCCGTTCCTCGGCGCTCTTGCACGAAAGCAGCACCATCTGGTCCTGAGCAGCGGCCATTTCATCGCAAACCCGCGCGAATACCTGCGGGCGCAGGTCTTCCGAGTCCAGTACGGCAGCCTCGAAGCTCTTCCTTGTCAGTCGGCGGACCTTGGTCCCGACAATCGCTTCGGCGCTGTAGAGATAATTGCTCTTCAGCGATACGCCGAGAAGATCGCCGTCAAAAACGAAACCGGTAATAACCCGGCGACCGTCCGAAATGATCCGGAAGATACGCAGTGCGCCTTCCACGACTTCGAACACGTGTTTTGCTTCGTCGCCCTCGAAGAAGATCGACTGGCCGGGCTGAATAAACTCGACGGGCTGGCGCGAAAACAGGCCATTGAGCGTTTCCGGCTCTGCTTCATGAAGAAGAGTTGCTGCAGTGCGTTCGCGATTATAGCTGGTGAGAAACATGGTATTAACCCCGTCGTTTGATGGGGGTAGTTGACGTCTTGGCGGTAACACGCGAATGCTACCGCTGTAAAAGACGGTTCGAATTGGTAACAGTTTGTAACAGCCCGGCTAGTTTTTAATGTCTATTGATCTCGCCCATGCGGCACACATCCTCGTCGTTGACGACGATCCCCGTATCCGCCAGATGCTCGCCCGCTATTTCGAGGGCGAGGGCTATAGGGTGACGACTGTAGCCGATGGCGTCGAGATGAACGTTGCGATGCGTCAAAACAGTGTCGACGCCGTTCTGCTTGACCTTTCGCTTCCGGGTGGGCGCGACGGGCTTGATCTCGCCCGCGATATCCGTGCGACATCCGATGTTCCGATCATGATGCTGACCGGGCGCGACGACGTGGTCGATCGCATCCTCGGCATAGAGATCGGTGCTGACGATTACATCGCAAAACCCTTCCACCTCAGGGAGGTTCATGCCCGCCTCAAATCCATATTGAGGCGGCGCCAGCCGGCCGCACCGCGGGCCGTGCAGGAAGAGGATCAGACCATCCGCTTCGAAGGGTGGATCCTGAACGTCTCGCGGCGTCAGCTGCTCGACCCGGTGGGAACCGAAGTGGAACTGACGACCGGCGAATTCGACATGCTGGCCGCCTTCCTCAACCATGCCGGACGTGTGCTGACCCGCGATTTCCTCATGGACCTGACACGCGGCCGCCAACTTGAAGCCTTCGATCGCACGATCGACGCGCAGATCGTCAGGCTTCGGCGCAAGATCGAGGCGGATGCCAAGCATCCGCAATTCATCAAGGCGATCCGAGGCGTAGGTTACATCTTCACCGGCAAGATCGGGTGATCCGGCGGAGCCTCGTCATCGACTCCGCAGACAAGTCCATGGTCCCATGGTCCATGCTCCAGAAAGCCTGCCAGCACTGACCAGTCAGGAGGCACGGCAGTCCATATATGGATGGTGCGGCATTTCTCGCTGATCGCATAGGTTCGGATTGCCGAAAAAAGCAGCCCCAGCACCTCCCTGGTATCGACAAGGCTCACCGAGACGAAGAGCGGAACTTCGACCTGACGTCGCACGTCGCCTTCACCCCTGACGGCAACGTGGGCGATGCCCCGGATATAACCCTCGGCATCCTTGACGACGAACCAGCGGCGGCACAGCAATGTCGTGGCGGTGAGTGCGGTCCACTGTTCCAGATCCACGCCCGGCATGACCCGCTCGATCAACGCATAGGCACGCAACACGTCTCGGGCATTGAGTGTGCCGATCTTGTAGCCCATTCGCTCCGTCCGCACAGTCTGCGCATTGGTTATTGATCCGATGGTAATCAGATCCATTTTGCCGCACCCCCAGGATAATGCCTTGATGCTAATCAACTGCAGGCTGGGTTGCCGCGGCAATAAGGCGCGGATCACTGCAACGCTCTGCCCCTGATCCGAGGCGAAGCCTGCGCTCTGGAATCGCGACGAAACCTTGCAGCAAGGCTGATGAGAGCGCCAACGACAGCTGCAATGATCGCCCCGATCAGCAGGCCGAAACCACCCCATACGAAACCCGCCGTGCTGACGGGTAACCCCGGCACGAAATCATGCCAGGCACTGGCGACAATACGTTGATCCGGCTGCCTTGCAATCATCAGAGGCCCCAATATCGGCGAGGCGGCGGACAGATCCTCAAGCTGATCCGAAAGCGATTGATACCGCATAAAGCTTCTCCGCAACGCATCCCCCTGTTGCCGAAGAAAGCTCTCCTGCGATGTTGAGTAGACGTTCAACGCAGCCTGACGGTCGAGACCTGCGTGGTTTGCCTGTTCGTCGAAAGCCTGGATGATGGTCGTCAACTCATCGATGGCGCCGGCAAGGCGCTGCTTGTATTGCTGGGCGAACTCCGGCGCCTGTGAAAACAGGACGCCGCTGGACGCGACAATCAACAACACCAGTAAGCGTTGAACAAAAAACACGATCAATCCTCGGCTTCGTCATGCCGATAAACGAATCCGGATCGCAAAGGTTGCAGCAGCGGGGATCTGCATAGCTTGACGAGAAAAACCTTTATCGCTTCAGGCGCGGTTCCCTGATCCGCTCCATTCTGAAACCAAGGCCAATCAGCCGGCCGGAAAGATGAGCCAGCACCGGCCATCGGGCGATGCTGCGGATGAAGCCGGGCGGGCCTTTGCGTTTGCTTTCTTCGGTTTGATCCGCGCGCCGGCTGCTCCGCATCATCAACTGCAACTTCTGTGTCGCGCGGGTGGGGAAACTGCGACGTCTCTCGACTGCGGCAAGATCCGCATCGGAAAGCTTGTTTTCGCGGAGCGGCACCGAGAGAATATTCGCTGCCGCAACGGCGTCCTGGATGGCGAGGTTCACACCGACCCCGCCGATCGGCGACATGGCATGCGCGGCATCGCCGATGCAGATCAGCCCCGAACGCCACCATTGCCTGAGGCGATCGATCCGGACCGTCAGAAGACTTGTGTCCTCGAAGGACCTGATTTCATCCATGCGTGACGCAGGCAGCGGTGACACATCTGCCACCATCTTTCGAAACGCCTCGATGCCCTGATCGCAGATTTTGGCAAAGGTCGTGCGGCGAATGACATAACCGCATTGCCAGTAGTCTCCGCGATCGATCAGGACGAGGCCCTGTCTTGGACCGGCATGGCCCATTACTTCGTTCGGATCGCTTGGCCGCTTGGAAAGCTTCATCCAGACGACCTCGCTCGGCGTTCCAAAACTTTCGACGCGCAGACCGGCCTTGGACCGAACAACGGAATTGCGACCGTCCGCCCCGACAACAAGATCGCTCTCGATCCAAACCTCGTCCTCGGGTGTCCGGACGACGAGGCCCGAAACCTTCCCGCCGTCTTCGAGGATGCGGGTAACCTCTCCCTTCATGATGAGCCGGAAGTTGGGAAAGGCCCGAGCGGACGCCGCGAGGAAATTCAAAAAATCCCATTGCGGCATGAAGGCGATGAAACGGTTCTTCACCGGCAGCCGGGAAAAATCCGCGATCGTGATCGTGCGCCCTCCCATTTCGGCCGAGAGCTTTTCCGCCCTCGTATGGGGCAGAGCAAGAAAATCGTCGATCAGGCCGAGCTGGTCGATCACCTCGAGCGTCGAAGGATGAATGGTGTCGCCGCGGAAATCCCGCAGGAAATCTCTATGTTTTTCGACGACGGTCACATCCACGCCAGCCCGCGCCAGGAGAAAGCCGAGCATCAAGCCGGCAGGACCGGCACCGGCGATGACACAGGTCGTCTTGATCTTCACGATTTCGCTCATCGCTCCATTTCGCTCCCATCGGGCGCCGGATCAAGCCATATCCGATCACATCTGCCTCGTCCTGAGCGCTCTTGTGGCATGTCGCATTCACTTGTAGACCAACCGCAACTGTGAATATGGAAACGGCATGGCAGATATGGATAGACGCCGCATCAGCATTCTCGGGTCGACCGGCTCGATCGGTGTCAATACGCTCGACGTGGTCGCGCAGCTGGGCGGACGGGATGCGTTCGACATTGTCGCGATTACCGGCAACAGTAATGTCGCGCTGCTGGCCGAACAGGCGAGGACATTCGGTGCGCGTCTCGCCGTCACTGCCGACGACAAGCAATATGCCACGTTGAAGGATGCGCTTGCCGGCACCGGCATCGAGGTTGCAGCAGGCCGTACAGCACTTGTCGAGGCAGGCCAGCGCGAATCCGACTGGGTCATGGCCGCGATCGTCGGCACCGCCGGTCTCGCCCCCACAGTCGCAGCCGCAGAACGCGGCGCGGATATTGCGCTTGCCAACAAGGAATGTCTCGTTTCGGCCGGCGAATTGTTCGTCAAGGCCGTCGCGGACGGCGGCGGCAGGCTCATCCCTGTCGACAGCGAGCACAGCGCCATCTTCCAGTCGCTGGAGGATGATCAGCGTCATGCGGTGGAACGCATCATGTTGACCGCTTCCGGCGGACCGTTCCGCACCTGGAGCCGCGAGCAGATGGCGAATGTGACCGCTGATGTCGCACGCGCCCATCCGAACTGGTCGATGGGCCTGAAAATATCGATCGGCAGCGCCTCGATGTTCAACAAGGCGCTGGAGATGATCGAGGCAAAGCATCTCTTCGGTGTCCGGCCGGACCAGATCGAGGTAATCGTTCATCCGCAATCGATCATCCACTCCATGGTGGGTTATAGCGACGGCTCGGTGCTCGCCCAGCTCGGCTGCCCCGACATGCGCACCGCGATCGGTTACGCTTTGACCTATCCGGATCGCCCGAAACTCGATGTCGAACGACTGGACTTCGCCAAACTGGCGCGGCTGGATTTCGAAGCCCCCGACGAAGTACGTTTTCCGGCTTTGAGGCTTGCACGTACCGCCATGGATCGCGGTGGCGTTCAGGGCGCAGCGATGAACGCCGCAGAAGAAACCGCCTTTAATGCCTTCCTCGAAAAACGCATCGGCTTCCTGCAGATGGCGGATATCGCCGAGCAGGTGATGGATGAAATGGTCGGATACGGTTCGGCGATCACCATGGACGACGTCTTCGCCGCCGACGCGGAAGCCCGGCGCCGGGCCGCGGAAGCGATTGTTCAAAAGGAAATGGCCGCATAAGCGGCCATTTTTCTTTCACTCTCGCTTCACGGCTTCACGCCACGTGCCGGGCCAGCGCGCAGCGCGACCACAGCTGATGCAACGAGCCGACCAGATGTTCGAGATCCGCATCGGAATGCAGCGGCGTCGGCGTGATGCGCAGACGCTCGGTCTTGCGCGGCACGGTCGGATAGTTGATCGGCTGCACGTAGATATTGCAGTTGTCCATCAGGAGATCCGAGATCCACTTGCACTTGGCGGCATCGCCGACCATGACCGGCACGATATGGCTCGGGTTCGGCATATGAGGAATGCCCTTGGCATCGAGCATGCCGCGCAGCTTGCGCACGCGCTCCTGATGCCGCGCGCGTTCCATCTGGCTTGATTTCAGATGCTTGATCGATGCGATCGCACCGGCCGCAAGCGCCGGCGGCAGCGACGTCGTGAAGATGAAGCCCGAGGCAAAAGAACGGACGAAATCGCAAAGCGCCGCAGACGCGGTGATATAACCACCCATCACGCCGAATGCCTTGGCAAGCGTTCCCTCGATGATCGTTACGCGGCCCATCAGACCTTCGCGCTCGGCAATACCGCCGCCACGCGGACCATACATGCCAACCGCATGAACCTCGTCGAGATAGGTCATCGCGCCATACTTGTCGGCGAGATCGCAGATCTCCTTGATCGGCGCGATATCGCCGTCCATCGAATAGACGCTTTCAAAAGCGATCATCTTCGGCGCCTTCGGATCCGCGGCCGCAAGCTTGGCTTCCAGGTCGACGAGATCGTTGTGCTTCCAGATCACTCGCTCGCACTTGCCGTGGCGGATACCCTCGATCATCGAGGCGTGGTTCAGCGCGTCGGAGAAAATGATGAGACCGGGGATCTTCTGGCCAAGCACGCCGAGCGTCGCCCAGTTCGACATGTATCCGGAGTTGAAGATCAGGCCGGCTTCCTTGCCATGCAAGTCTGCGAGCTCGCGCTCGAGCAGAACGTGGTAGTGGGTGGTTCCAGAAATATTCCGGGTGCCTCCCGCACCCGCGCCACAGTGATCGATGGCTTCATGCATGGCCGCAAGCACAGCCGGGTGTTGGCCCATTCCGAGATAGTCGTTGGAACACCAGACGGTCACGTCCTTGGTGCCATCAGGCGTATGGTGCGTCGCTCGCGGAAAACTTCCGCGCTGTCGTTCGAGATCGGCAAACACGCGGTAACGGCCTTCCTGATGCAGTCCGTCCAGTTCGCTTTTGAAATATGCCTCGAAATCCATGCTTACGCTCCAAAAACTGCGTTAGGCTTTTTTTGATTTTTGCCAGCTTCTTCGTCAAGCCTGAAGAGGCTGCTCACGCTTGCCTGCGGCAATAGGCCCATTTTAGATTTATTCCAATCCAAATCTTAGCGGTAGTGAAAATGTGAAGATTGACCCACGTCAAGCACTGAGTGAAAAAGTCGCGACCAAGTCAGGAACACTATCGGCCAGTCTATCGCCGACTTTACTCCCTGCATCGACATTTCGCCCAAGCCGCAACTTCGCAGCGATTTCAGCCGTTCATGCAATAAAAGACAGCGCTCTTATGGACTCTTTGCGTCCGAGAACTATTGTTCCATCGGAAACGTTGCCCCATCAGCAGATGGAAGCGACGAAATCGAAATGGAGGAAGCCATGAAAAAGGCTCTGATTATGTTGATGCTGGGCGCATCGCTCGCAAGCTGCACCGCCACGGAACAGGGCGCAGGCATTGGCGCAGCATCCGGTGCAATCATCGGCGGCGTCGCAACCGGCAATGTCCGCGGTGCAGCCGTTGGTGGCGCGATTGGCGGTGTCGCCGGCGCCCTGATCGGCAATGTCTCAGAACAGCCGGGCCAGTGCTATTATCGTGACCGGTATGGCCGCCGTTACATCGACGATTGCCCGCGCCGTTACTGACCACGGCAACTGACATAAAGTCATATTTCAGATATGTGGCCCCGAAGCCAGCTTCGGGGCCTTTTATTTCATCAAATCATCATGCAGCCGATATCAAGGGTACCCCTTTTAAGATTTTACGGGTACAGAGGTTTCAACTGACCATGAGGGTCTCCACCGACAGCTGCGATTACTAAGTCTGCGTATGGAAAAGAGAAAAGCTGGTAGGATGAGCGACTGGAGCAGCCGGCGGAAAAGCCTGGCCTGCATGCTGGCTGGTAGTCTGGCTCTTTCACCCGCCTTTGCGTCTGAGGCCCATGCATTCAAGATTTTCGGCATCACCCTGTTCGGCAGCGACGAGGAAACCGTCGAGGTCATTGACCCCGTTCGCTACGAAGCAACGATCGAGACGGGCGATGCAGACAGCGATCTGGCTGACCGGCTGACATCAGCGGCCGCCTTGGTGAATGACGACGAAAAGCCTGTTTCCGGTGATCTGGGCATTATCGTCAAGGCGCGAGAGGACCGCGATCGTCTGGTAGCCGTGCTCTACGAGGAAGCCCGCTACGGCGGCGTAGTCAACATAACGATCGCCGGAACAGATATCGACCAACTCCCCCCAAATCCGACATTCGACCATTCCAAGCCCGTTCCCGTCACGGTGAATGTGACCCCAGGTCCTGAATTCAAACTCGGCGCCGTGCGCTTCGAGGGAGATGCGGCAGGCAGAAACCCTGCTGATTACGATCTGGAACCGGGAGGACCGGCAGGCTCGCTGATCATTCTGAAGGCCGGCGAAAAGATCGTTCTCGATTTGAAGGCAGAAGGACGCCCGCTGGCCCACCCTCTCCAGCGACAGATCACCGCCGATCACGCAAAAAAGACGGTCGATGTAGTGCTGGGCGCCGTCGGCGGACCTGTGGCGCCGTTCGGTACGGTGACGGTCAAGGGCGCGCGAGCCGTCAACCCTGACTTCATTCAGCGTTACTCCCGCCTCGACCGACGAGAACGCTATTCCCCGGAACAGCTCAAAAAAGCCTCAGAACGCCTGCGCCAGCTTGGCGTTTTCTCCAGCATTACCATCCACGAGGCTGACAGCCTGGCGCCCGATGGTTCTCTGCCGCTTGCTATCGAAGTTTCCGAAGGCAAGTTCCGCTATTTCGGTTTCGGCCTGGAATATGCATCGACCGATGGCGCGGGGGTCCAGGGATATTGGGGACACCGCAACCTGTTCGGCCAGGCTGAATCGCTGCGGCTTGAAGGATCCGTTTCCGGCATCGGCGCCACGACGGATGTGACGACATTCGATTACTCTGCCGGCATCACCTTCACCAAGCCCGGCATCTACGTGCCGGAGGCAACCTTCGTGTCCAAGCTTGAAGCCAAGAGCGAAAATCCGGACGATATCTACGAAGCCCAGTCGATCACCTATTCCGCCGGCATCGCTTATGAACTCAACGACACCGACAAGGTCACCGGCGGCGGCGAGATTTCCTATATTCGCGCCGATGACGCGTTTGACAGAAATGACTACCTGACCTTCAGCCTGCCTGTATCCTTCGAACGCGACACCCGCGACAACAAGCTCGACCCGACCGAGGGCTATTACGGTACCGTCTCTGCCAAGCCGAGTTATGAGGCGCTCAAGGGCAACGTGTTCTCCTCATTCGAAGGCTCGATATCGGGTTATTACGGCCTCGGTGCAGAAGACAAGGTGGTTCTCGCCGCCCGGCTCGGTGCCGGCACGCTGGTTGGAACCGGCGACCTCCAGGACATTCCGGTGACGCGCCGTTTTTATCAGGGCGGTGGCGGTTCGGTACGCGGCTACAGCTATCGCGAGATATCGCCCTATAATAGCGATGGCGATGCGTTAGGTGGCCGCTCATACCTATTGGCTTCTTTCGAAACGCGCGTAAAAGTGTCAGAGAAGATCGGCATTGTTCCGTTTGTCGACGTCGGAACGGTGACAACCGAAATCGTGCCTGATTTCTCTGATATTCGTGCGGGTGCAGGATTGGGATTGCGTTATGCAACGCCCTTTGGCCCCATCCGCTTGGATTTCGCAGTTCCGCTCAAGCGCTATGATGGTGGAAATTCGTTCGGTATCTATGCTGGCATCGGCCAGGCTTTCTAAAGAGGCAGCAACACAACTATGACATTCATCGTCCGCCTTCTGAAATGGACCTTGAGAGCCGCAATAGCGGCAATCGGCGTTCTTTTCGTCATGGCGCTCGGCGTTGTTCTCTTCGTCGCCTTCACCCCCGTGGGCGGCGACATCGCTGCCAGCCGCATATCCTCCCTCGTCTCCACGCCGGATCGCTCGATAACCTTCTCGCGGCCTGAAGGCCTGCTGACAGGTGATCTTCGCGTCGGCGCCCTGACGCTCTCCGACAGCAAGGGCCCCTACGCCCAGATCAACGGCATCGAGATCGACTGGTCGCCAACCGCCCTCATCACCGGCGAGTTTCGTGCTGACAGGATTACCGCAGGCGCAATCGACATATACCGCCCCCCGGAACCGACGGCGGCAAAGCCGGCCGCGACCACCACCTCGTCTGGCGGCACCACATTGCCCGTTGGCATCCGGGTGGCACAACTCGACCTGCCGGACATCAATCTTGCACAGGGATTGTCCGGCCGCGATTTCGCCCTTTCGCTCAAAGGGTCGATCGATGCGACGGGACCGAATATCGCGCTTGATCTCCAGGCGACCCGCAAGGATGAGCCGGATGCGAGGGCGCTTGCCGACATCGTTTATGCCCCGTCTGAAAACCGACTGACACTGAAGGCATCGGTCTCCGAGCCGCAGGGCGGACTTCTTGCACGCCTGTTGAGATTGCCTGGCGCTCCCGCCGTGCAACTCGCTCTGGATGGCGAAGGCCCCCTGTCCAACTGGGCCGGCAAACTCAGCGGCAATGTCGACGGCCAGCCGGTCATTTCGGTGGATGGACGGCATGTCCTGGTGGATAATGGCGGCCATCGCGTCGAGGTCAAGGGCGGCGGTCAGCTTGCAACGCTGATGCCGCCGGCACTCAGGGATCTCTTCGACGGCACGACCGATATCGATATCGCCGCAACCTATTCGAAATCGGGCCGCGTCGATTTCCAGCGCGGCCAGCTGACCTCGGGCGCGGTGCGCATTTCCGCCAAAGGCGCCTGGGATCCGAAGGGCGACAACAGCCTGACGGCCAGCCTCGCAGGCACAAAGGGGCCGGTCGAGGTGGCGTGGCCGATCAACGGCCAGCCGAGCCGTTTCTCCCTCGAAACCCTGAACTTCACTCTGACCGGCGCCGCCGCCGCTGCCCGCTTTAATGCGACCGCCTCTCTGCCATATGCCGAGCTTCCCCAGGGACGTTTCCGCCAGATCCGGTTGCAGGCGGAAAGTGAAGATCTCGATCTGATCGCCCGGGCAGGCAGCATTCGCAGCCGCTTCACGGTGGCCGATCTGAATTTTGCCAACCCCGAGATCGGCCGAATTGTCAGAGGCCCGGTGACGCTGGACGCTCCGCTGCGTCTCGCGCCGCCCGCGATCGGGCTCGACGCCGCGACATTCGAAAGCGCCGGATTCAATGGCACAGTCAGCGGTGCTTATGACACTTCCAAGCAGGCGGTGACCGGCAACTTCCGGCTCTCAGCCAATCCCAATATCCTGCCGCCGGCACTTGCTCCCCGCTTCGAAGGTGCGATCGCCGCCGAAGGGTATGTGGACGTCGTTCAGGGCGGCCGCATGAGCCTGGAAAACCTCGTCGTCAAGTCGAATGCCGTGGAAGCACATGGCAATGTCCTGATGGAAAACGGCAATGTCTCCGGCCGGCTTGCCGGCCGCCTTCCGGACATCAAGCGCTGGCTGGGTGACGCGGAAGGAGCTGCAGGCTTCGACATATCCGCAAAAGGCCCGCTCACCGGCGCGAATGTAAGAGCCGTTATCAATTCCGCCGAAGCCCGGCTTGCCGGCAGAAGGCTGGAAGACCTGAGCCTCGTTCTCGAAGGCATGGCAAATCCTGATGCACCGCAGGGCCGTCTCACTGTCAACGGCGCGATCGACAGCAAGCCGATCCGCATCAGCAGCGATCTCGCATCTGCCAACGGCGAGACGCAGGCACCGGCAATCAATGCCGAGATCGGCCCCAACAAGCTGACGGGCGCCCTGACCTTCTCGCCGGAATTCATGCCGTCCGGCCAGCTTCAGTTCGATTTCCCCGATGTCTCCCTTCTCGCCGCCCTCGCCGCCCAGCAGGCACAGGGCGATCTGAAAGGCTCCGTCACCTTCAATCGCGAAGGCCAGACCACCGGCGCAATCATCAAGGCGAATGGCTCCGCGCTTCGGCGCGGAAATGCCGGCTTGCTGCAGCCGGCAATCGACCTCACCGTTCCGGATATCAAGACGATCGCAGCACAGGGTTCGATCCGTGCCGCTCGCCTCGGCACCGACAGCATTTTCCTTGAAGGCCTGAATGTCGGCCTGAACCATTCAGGCACGACGACTTCTGTCGATCTGTCAGCCAACTACGACGGCGCTCCCCTGACCAGCAGGGCAACCATTGAAACCGCAGACGGCCTTGCCATCGGCATCCAGAACTTCGAAGCGACACCACGCAAGATTCCCGTGCGGCTGGAAAGCCCGAGCCGGATCGTCATCGAGAATGGCGGCGCGCGCCTGTCGAACCTGACACTCGCAACCGGCACCGGCAGCGTTTCTGTAACTGGCACCGCAGGCTCGACGCTCGATGTTGCGGCGAAGATCAACGCATTGCCGGCAAGCCTGCTCAACACCTTCCTGCCAACCATTCATGCGGCAGGCAATATTTCGGGCACGATCAATGCAACGGGCACAAGCTCTGCTCCGGCTATACGGTATGATTTAGAATGGAGTGATGCCCAGCTTCGCCAGATGCGCGATGCTGGCATCAGTCCATTTCGCATCTCTGCAGCAGGTACCTTTGCAGATGGCGCAGTCACACTAGAAGAAACACGCGTTTCCGGTGGTGGCGGCATGGAAGTCACCGCCGATGGCAAGGTTCTTCTCAACGAGAATGGCGGCCCGGCGCTAAACATCAATGCCCGTGCCAAAGCCATTCCTGCCAACATCGCCAATGCCTTCGTTCCAAATCTCGGCGCGCAGGGGATGATTTCCGGCACGGTAACGGCCACCGGCACGCCACAGGCGCCCGCAGTTCGCTATAATCTTCGCTGGGACAATGCAGCCATCAGCCAGACCACGAGTGCCGGCGTCGAGGCCGCCGACATAACCGCCGAAGGCACGTTCCAGGATGGCCGCGTCACGGTCGACACCCGCCTCTCCGGCGGCGGTGGCATCGCCCTGTCAGGCGGCGGCACAGCAGTGATTACCGGCGACAGGCCGCTCAATCTCAAGTTCTCCGGCAACGTTCCCTTCTCGATTCTTGCCGGCCTGCTGGCAGACCAGGGTTTTGTTCTGGAAGGCACGGGCAATGTCGATATCGCCGTCGGAGGCAATGCGTCGTCTCCCGCAATTACCGGCACGCTTGCGACCTCCGGTTCGCGACTGATCGATGTCCGCAGAAACCTTGCAATCACCGGCCTCACGGCCAACATCGCGCTTGATGGCAAGACAGCACGCCTTTCAGGCATCTCGGGTTCGCTCTCGGGTGGCGGCAAGGTCTCGGTTGAAGGGACCGTCGGCATCGAACCGGCCTCCGGCTTCCCTGCGGACCTGACGATCAGGCTGGATCAGGCAAGCTATGCGGATGGCACCCTGTTTGCCGTGACTGCAGACGGTACCCTGACATTCAAGGGACCGGTCATGTCCGGCCCAACGCTAGGCGGCGACGTTTCGCTGACCAAGGCGTCGATCACGGTTCCGGCCAAGCTCCCGACCTCGCTGCGCTCCGTCGATATCCGGCACCGCAATGCGCCGGCAGATGTTCTGCGACAAATGGAAGAAATCCGGCCGAAACAGGCATCGGGCAGTTCCAACCCCATCAAGCTCGAGCTGAAAGTACGCGCCCCGAATGGAATTTTCGTCCGAGGCCGCGGTATCGATGCGGAACTCGGCGGTGAACTGACGGTTGCAGGAACGGCGATCGCACCGCAGGTATCCGGCGGCTTCGAAATGCGCCGCGGTCGCATCATCATCCTGACGAAACGTCTCGATTTCACCGAAGGCGACATCACCTTCGGTGGCGGACTGATCCCGGTTCTCAATATGTCGGCCGATACGACTTCAGGCCAGACGACGATTACCGTCGGCGTTACCGGAATGGCGGACGATCCGACGATCGCCTTTTCATCCTCCCCTGCACTGCCGCAGGACGAAGTTCTGGCGCAGCTGATCTTCGGCCAGTCAATGTCACGGCTTTCGCCATTGCAGATCGCGCAGCTGGCCGATGCGGTGAGCCAGCTCGCCGGCGGTGGCTCGACTTCGCTCCTGCAGACTCTGCGTAGCAATCTCGGTGTCGATGACCTGGACGTCAACACGGATGCGGCCGGCCAGACGACCGTTTCCGTCGGCCGTTACATCAACAACCGCACCTATCTCCAGGTCGAACAGGGTGGTGAAGGCGGTGCCCAGGCGACGATCAATCTCGATGTCGGCCGCGGCGTGAAGCTCAAGGCCGGTGCCGGCACCGAAGGCGGCAAGGCCGGCATATTCTACGAAAAGGAATATTGAAACGCTCAATAGGAAAGCAGACCACGCTTTTGCGTTCTATGATTTATGTTTGAGCAATAATCCTTGGTTAAAGTCGGTCTCGCGCGATCTGAGATTTGCCGTGATTCGGCGCCGGACCGCGATGTGATGGGGATTTGTGCCTGAATTCGTCAGGTGCGGGGTCCTCATGCAGGCAACGGAAGCTGGGGCATTTTTGATGGCAACCACGATCAATTCTACAATGTATAGCGGCGAAATGCTCGAGATCATCGCCTTCCGCCTTCACGATCAGGAATTTTGCGTCAAGACGACGACGATCCGCGAAATCCGCGGCTGGGCACCGTCCACGCCTCTCCCGCACGCCCCCAAGGATGTTATCGGCGTCATGAACCTGCGCGGCTCGGTGATCCCGATCATCGATCTGGCCTACAAGCTCGGCATGAAAAGCACCGTCGCCAACGAGCGCAGCGCCATCGTCGTCGCCGAAGTTCACAACATGGTCATTGGCATGCTGGTCGACCGCGTCTCGGACATACTCACGATTCCGTCGAGCCAGGTTCAACCGGTTCCTGAAGTATCGGCCTCTTTCGACAAGTCTTTCTCGGAAGGCATCATCGCCAACGAGCATGGCATGATCTGCTTCCTGAATCTCGCTAAGATGTTCAAGGGCGCCGAATTGGAAGATATTGCCGCCTGAGGCAGTCTATGAACCAACGCCAAGTTCAGGAGCCGCAGAGATGCGGCTCTTCTTGATTCCGGGCTAATAATTGCAGTTTTAGTAAAGGTCACATTAATTTTTTGATGTCCTAATATAATTGGAAGTTCAGCGTGTTGAACGAAGGCGCGATCTCCAACATATATGGCAGTAGCCGCCACAGGGTTACGTCTGAGGGACACTAAATGCTGGGACTGGGCAAGGCGGCAAATGCGCTGGACACGCTCGCCGCGATATCGCGATCACAAGCAGTCATCGAATTCGACCTTGGCGGAAACATCCTCAACGCCAATCCCAATTTCTGCGAGGCGCTGGGTTATACGCTTCAGGAGATCAAGGGCAAACATCACCGCATATTCTGCGAGCCGGAATATGCCGCCTCTTCAGAATACAAAGCCTTCTGGGCTAATCTTGCAGCGGGCAACTTCGACGCCAAGGAATACAAGCGGATCACCAAATCGGGACGTGAGATCTGGATACAGGCCTCCTACAACCCGGTTTCGCGCAGCGGCAAACCTTACAAGGTCGTCAAGATCGCAACCGATATAACCACAGCGAAGATCAAAGCCACCGAAGACGCCGCCAAGCTCTCCGCCATCAGCCGCTCACAGGCCGTAATCGAATTTGCGCCGGACGGTACCATTCTCGACGCCAACGAAAATTTCTGCGCCGGGCTGGGTTACGACCTGTCGGAGATCAAAGGCAAGCATCACCGAATGTTCTGCGAGCCGGGTTATGCCGCCTCGAAAGAATATGCCGAGTTCTGGCCGCGTCTCGCCGATGGAGAATTCATCGCCGACGAATTTGTTCGGTACGGCAAGGGCGGCAAGGAGATTTGGATCCAGGCGGCCTATAACCCGATCGTCAATTTGAACGGCAAGATCTCCAAAGTGGTGAAATTCGCCACCGACGTCACCCCGCGCATGAGCGCGATCGGCCTGCTTGGCAGCGGCCTCCGGGATCTCGCGAACGGCAAACTCGATCAGTCGATCGACACGCGGTTCGTTCCCAGCATGGAATCGACACGCCAGGACTTCAACTCGGTTGCCAGCAAACTGCGCGATGCAATGAAGGTAGTTGCACAGAATGCCTCCGGCATAGCATCCGCATCGAGCGAGATACGCGACGCATCGCAGGAACTGGCAAAGCGCACCGAGCTACAGGCGGCATCGCTGGAGGAAGCTGCAGCCGCACTCGAGGAGATCACCCGCACGGTCGGCGATTCCAGCCATCGCGCTGAAGAAGCCGGGCGACTGGTCACCACCACCCGCCAGAATGCCGAGCAATCCGGTCTTGTCGTCCAGCAGGCGATCTCCGCCATGGACGAGATCGCAAAATCGTCGAACGAGATCACCAACATCATCGGCGTCATCGACGACATTGCTTTCCAGACAAACTTGCTTGCCCTGAATGCCGGCGTCGAGGCCGCTCGTGCGGGCGAGGCAGGCAAGGGATTTGCGGTCGTCGCACAGGAGGTCCGCGAACTCGCGCAACGCTCCGCCAAGGCCGCCAAGGAGATCAAGACGCTGATCAACACCTCCAGCCACCAGGTTTCGGGCGGTGTGGAACTCGTCGGACGGACAGGCGGCTCATTGCGGGATATTCTTGGCCAGGTCGCCAGCATCCATGAAAACGTCTCCGCCATCGTCGATGCCTCCCGCGAACAGGCGTCGAGCCTGCGCGAGATCAGTCAGGCAGTTAACCACATGGATCAGGCGACCCAGCAGAACGCCGCTATGGTGGAAGAGACGACAGCGGCAAGCCATTCTCTGGCGAACGAAGCCGAAAGCCTGCGCGGACTGCTGATGCAGTTCGATATCGGCGAAGGGGCTGCCGTCATCATGTCCCGGCCATCCCCTCAGCCGGCCTACGCCAACACCGCCCCTCTGCGCATGGCGCATGCCAATCTCAAACAGGCAGCGGGCTGGCAGGATTTCTAAACCGAAACGGATAAAGGGAGGCCGATTCGGCCTCCCTCCATTTTTTTCAATCTTTCGCCTCGAACGGCGCCGGACGACGGCCCGCCCCTTGCCGCTCCAGCATCCAGCCCGGATATTCCGGCAGCAGCGCACTGACTTCATCGAGCTTCTTCATATCGTCGGCGTCTAGCGCGACGGAAACAGCCTTCAGATTTTCATCCAGCTGCTCGATCCGCTTGGCGCCGATGATAACGCTGGTCACGAACGGCTTGGCGAGGATATAGGCCAGCGCCACCGCAGCGACGCTCGTTTCATGCTTCGCCGCAATCTCCCGCATAGCGGCGACGCAGGCCCAGGCGCGATAATTGTCCACAGGCGGGAAATCGAAGTCCTGACGCCGGCCTTCGCCGTTGCCCGGCGCGCCGGGGCCGTATTTGCCCGAAAGCAAACCACCGGCGAGCGGCGACCAGACCATCAGGCCGAGCTTCTCTTCCTGCATCAGCGGCACAATCTCGCGTTCCAGATCGCGGCCGGCAATCGAATAATAGGACTGTACCGTCTCAAACCGGGCAAAACCGCGCCGCTCCGAAATACCGAGCGCCTTGGCGATGCGCCACGCTGCCCAGTTGGAAAGCCCGATGTAACGAACCAGCCCGCGTGAGACGAGATCGTCGAGCGCCCTCAATGTCTCGTCGATCGGTGTCACGGTATCGGTGCCATGGATCTGGTACAGATCGATATGATCGACCTGCAGCCGCTCCAGGCTTTGCTCGACCGAATCCATGATATGCCCGCGCGACGCGCCCCGATCATTGGGCTTGTCGCCCATCTGCCCGAGAAATTTGGTCGCGATCACGATGTCCTTGCGGGCAACACCGATATTGCGGATGGCCTGGCCGAGAATCCGCTCCGAATTTCCAAAGGAATAGACATCGGCCGTATCGACGAAATTGACACCGGCCTTGATCGAACGGTCGAGGATACGGTCCGCCGCATCCTGATCGACGCCAGCAATCTTGCCCCACAACGCCGCACTGTCTGCTTCGCCGAAGGTCATCGTGCCAAGGCACAGCTCTGATACGAACAGCCCTGTATTGCCCAATTGATTGTATCGCATGAACGGCTCCATCTGGGAGATATAGTATGTGAAATAAGACGGTGCCCCGGCCGCAGGACTGCGCAATCCGCGAAAGGCACGGCGCATCAATAGCCGACCCCGGACGACTTGGCAAGATAAACGGAGGCATCTCCGTTTATAAAAAAGATCGACCGCGATTTAAAGCAAAAAAGGCCTTAAGCCACGTCGGCCACCGATCCCATCTCTATACGTTCAGGCCCGACAAATATCTCGAAATCCTCGCCACGCGTCAGCGCGACAAGCGTCATGCCCGCCTCTTCCGCCGTGCGAATGGCAAGCGCCGTCGGTGCAGAAATTGCCACAAGCGTGGAACTTCCCAAGATCGCGGTTTTCTGCACCATTTCGACCGAGACACGGCTTGTGACAACAACAATGCCCTCGTCGCCTTTCCGCCCGGCACGGATCACTGCGCCGGCCAACTTGTCGAGTGCATTATGCCGGCCGACATCCTCGCGAACGGCAATCAAACCTTCGCCCCGAATGAAAAATCCGGCGCCATGAACGGCGTGTGTCTCTGCATGCAAAGGCTGCGCACCGTTCAGTGCCGTCATCGCCGACGTTATATCCTTCGGCGTCAGCGCCATCCGGACATCAGCGACATCCGGCACGACACGCATGGCCTGCTCGATCGATTCGATACCGCAAAGCCCGCAACCCACCGGGCCGGCCATATGTCGCCGCCGGGCGCGCAACGCATCCTCCTTGGCATCCGCCAGCCGAACCTGAACGTCGAGGCCCCGCTCTTCGTCGAGAACGGTGATCTCCTCGATCTCCGCCATCGAAGCGATGATCCCTTCCGTCAGGCTGAAACCGATAGCGAAATCTTCCAGATCCGCCGGTGTGCCCATCATCACGGCATGGGTTGAGCCACCATAGGAAAACGCGATCGGAACTTCCTCCGGTACCGAGCGCGAACCCACGCGGACCATCCCATTCCGGCGAATGATCTCTTGCGCGACAGTGGTCGTCCTGAAGCCGGCCATCGGTTCTCCTTGATTGCTGTGGTCTATGCGTTCTCAGCACAACCTGTAAGCGGCACCGATATTATGTAATGTCTTGGCCATAAATCGCCAGTTCCGCTCCGCCGACTTCAACGCGAAAATTCTAGGCCTCTGCCATACTCTTGCCGAGTCCTCTCGCTTCATGCAGCAGGGCGGATACAAGAGGAGTAAAGGGCTCCCGATATGGAGCGACAAGCCCCACCATGTGTTTCGCCTCCGGCTCCACGAGCGGGATCATGCGAAGGCTCTGTGTGAAGCCGAAGGATCTGGCGACATTACGCGGCATGATGCTGGCCCAGCGCCCGGTCGCTACATGCGAAAGCAGCACGACCATCGAATTCGATTCCAGCATCGGCGTGATAGACACGCCTGCATTGGAAAGATGCTGGTTGATGATCCTTCGGTTCTGCATGTCCGGCGTCAGCAGGCATAGCCGCATATCCGCCATCTCGGCCCAGCTGACGCTGTCCCTGTCGGCATGCGGCGTGCCCTCGGCCGTTACCAGAGTATAGTTTTCCGAATAAAGCGGAACGCTGGTCACGCGACCGAGCGGTTCATTGTCCAGATAGGTGATCCCGGCATCGATCTCGAAATCGTCGAGCTGCGAAAGCACCTGCAGCGAATTGCGCGAGACGATCGAAAAAGTCACGTTCGGATGTTTCTCCTGAAACGGCTGCGTCAAGCGCGGCACCATGGCAAGTGCCGTGGGAATGACGGCAAGGCGGATATGCCCTGCCAGCCCCTTGCGCGCCGCGCGCATCTCCTCGCGCATCGTCCGGGCATCGCCGACGATGCGTTTTGCCCATTCCAGAACCCGCTGCCCCTCCGGTGTCAGCCCCTGATAGCGTGACCCGCGCACGACGAGCTGAACGCCGAGCTGTTCTTCCAGCTGCCGAATGGCGGCAGAGAGCGAAGGCTGAGCAATGCCGCACTCCTCGGCGGCTCGCCCGAAATGGCCTTCGCGTGCCAGAACAATGAAGAATTCCAGCTTGTCGATCATTGGCGCACCGCAAAGGACTGGAGAGAATAGGCTATTTCCGGTGGCAACCTGCCCTCTATTGAGCGCCAGTCCTGAGCGACACCGGCATAATCCTCTGCCTTTCGGCGCAAAAATCCGGTCAACAGAAGTTCGCGCCGAAGCGAAGGGACAAGCAGTCCGACAGCCTCTCCGAATGCAGCGGCAAGATCATCGGTCGCGCAAGCCGGAAGCGCGCTGATCAACGCCATTCCCGGTGTCGGGCGAGTGCAGCCGATCACCTCGACCGCTGTCACCTCCGGCTTATAGCGCTGTGCCAGCGTGAAGGATACGACATCGATCGCCGCCAGTTCCGACTTGCCATTCGCCACGGCATCGATCGAGGCGCGATGCGCGCCGGACGCATGGACGTCCACGTCGCTCATCTCTGCCCCTGCTGCGACAAGCGACAGCATCAGCGTCGCAAAGCCGGACTGGGAACTGAACTCGTTGATCACGACGGGTCCACGAAACCGCTCAAGCCGTGTGGTGCGGCCCTTCGGCACGATCAACAGGCTGTAATAACAGCCTGGCGCGCAACCGATATCATAGCTGGGAGACCCGATCAGCCGCACATGCGCATTGAGATCCATGGCAAAGGGCAGAGCGCATGTCTGCCCCAGCACCAGATCTGGAGAAGACCACATTCCCGCCAGATCATCATTGCGGGTCAACGCCTCCGGCGCATCGATGTCCCTGCGCAGCAGACAATCCCTGAGCACCGTCCAGAACTCGTCCGTGGCCGCGGAAACTTCCGGCCAGTCATACATGGGTAGGCCTGCGAGCATCTTGTCCTCGACATCGTCAGGGACCAGTTCTAACCGCTTCAGCTCGGACCTGCCAACAGGCAAATCGAACTGGCACCCAGGCCTTGCCTGATACGGCTGCCTCAGATCCGAAGAGAATCCGAAAGCTCCTTCAAAATCTGTGCACTGCGTGTCAGCGCCTGCTGCTCTGAAGGTTCGAGGTCGGGCAGAAGATCGGCCGTCACACCGCGGGCACCGACGACGCGTGGCAAGGACAGGGTTACATTGTCGACGCCGGCCACGTGATCGGTATGGATCGATACTGAAAGCACAGATCCCTCGTCCCGCGTGATCGCCCGAACGATCCGGGCAATACCGGCGCCGATCCCGTAATAGGTCGCACCCTTGCCTTCGATGATCTTGTAGGCGGCATTGCGTACGTCGTGGTCGATCGCCTTGCGGACCTCCTCGGTGATCGGTCGGCCGAGCTGCGCGGCAAACGAGATCAGATCGGCCGAACCGGCAACCGCACCCGACCACGCAAGCACTTCGCTATCTCCATGTTCGCCGATCACGAAGGCCGGAATCGATTGCGGCGAGATCTCGATATGCCGGGCGAGCAGGCTGCGGAACCGCGCCGTATCGAGGATGGTACCCGACCCGATCACCCGGTGGCGCGGCAGGCCGGAAATCTTTGCGGCAATATGGGTGATGATATCGACCGGATTGGCCGCGACCAGCAGGATCGGATCGGGCACGACAGCCAGGATCTCGCTGACAATGCTGCGGATGACGGCGGCATTCCGTTCCAGAAGCTCGAGCCGCCCCTCTCCGGGTCGCTGCCCCACACCCGCGGAAAGAACGACGATCCCGGCCCCGGCGAGATCCGCATAACCACCGGCCCGCACCCGCGTTGCGGACATGAACGGCACGGCATGGGAAATATCCTCGGCCTGTGCCACCGCCAAGGCCTCGTTCTTGTCCACGAACACGATCTCGTTGGCATAACCGGCAATCGCCAGCGCGAAACCCGCCGAACTGCCGACCATGCCTGCACCGACAATGCCTATCTTCATCGCAATCACTCCGTGAAATGCGGCAACCATAGCAGCTCGGCATCACGGCGCCATGGCGAAATCAGCCGATCCGTGTGGCGCAAAGACGCTCCTCATCCAGCACAACGCCAAGCCCCGGCGCATCGCCCAATTCCAGCCAGCCATCGCTGTGCTTGAGCGGTGAGACCATCGGATAGTCCCGCCGCTCTTCGCTCCATTCGGGATTGTCGTAAGGATATTCGAGAAACGGCGCGTCCCCTGCCCCGGCCGTCAGATGCGCGTTGGCAAGCACCCCGATTCCGTTCGTCCAGCTATGCGGGGTAAACATCACGCCTGCTTCGCGCGCCTGATAGACAAGCCGCCGGCAGCCGCTAATGCCACCCACCAGCGCCACATCCGGCTGGATCACATCGAAGGCACGCTCCTCGATGATATCGCGGAATTCATAAAGCTCGCGGGTCATCTCCCCGCCGGCGATCCTCACCGAAGTCGCCTCCTTCAACGCCTTCATACCCTTTCGGTCGGAGCGGAACAACGGCTCCTCCATCCAGTAGATGCCGAGCGTTTCCAGCTCCTTCGCCACGAAAAGCGCATCCTTGAAAGTCCAGGGCAGCGTCGTATCCCAAGGCATGCGCCAGCCCTGGTTACAGTCGACCATCAATTCCATCCGGTCACCCACCCTCTCTCTGATCGCCTCCAGCGCCCTCACATCGTCGCGCCATCCTGAACGGCCGCCAGCCGACGAGGAGAAGCGCACCTTCATCGCCGGAAAACCCTCGTTGATATAGCGCTGCGCCTGATCGGCCATCGCCGATGGATCGCGAAGCACGCCGGAAGAGGCGTAGAGTTTCACTCTGTCCGACCGTCCACCAAGCATGCGCCACACCGGCTCGCCGGTGATTTTTCCAGAAAGATCCCAAAGCGCCAGATCCAGAGGCCAGCAGCGGCCATAGTGGAAATTGATATGAGACAGGACCTCGTAATGCCGCTCCAGGTGCCGCGGATCCTCACCGATAAACAGCTCTTCGTGCCCTTCGAACCCTTTCATCAGGTCGCCCGAGCCGATGCCTTCGCGGCCTTCGTCATCCCGAACCCTGACGATCGTTGCATCGAAATGCCGCCGCGCGCGCCCGTCCCAGCTCGCCTTGAAAGGCGGATCGAGAGGGAGACGGTGATGGGTAATCTCGATGGATGTGATGCGGCTCATATTGTCCTCTCCCACCTCAGGCTTAGCGTCTCGAATCTTTCATGGCCGCTTGTGTTGGATCCTCGGGCTTGACCCGAGAATCCAACACAAGCCGACCACCCTTCACCGTCAACATGCACTCACATGTGGGCGAAAACACCTCATCCGAATTGCTGCCAGATCGTCTTGTAGTCGCAATATTTGTCGATCGCGTGCACCGAACGATCCCGCCCGAAACCGGACTGTTTGAAGCCGCCGAACGGAGTCGAAAAGTTCGACATGTCATAACTGTTGATCCACACCGTGCCGGCATGCAGCGCCTCGGAAAAGCGATGCGCCCGGTCCATGTCCCTGGTGAACACCGCACTGGCCAGGCCATAGATCGTATCATTGGCAAGCCTCAGCGCCTCCTCCTCCGTATCGAAGGGGATCACCGCCAGAACCGGTCCGAAGATTTCCTGCCGCGCGAGGCTCATGTCGTTGGTCATGTCTACGAACAGCCCGGGGGAAATGTAATAGCCGCCGGTTTCCGACATCACCTGCTCGGCCCCGAAGACACGTCGCGCACCCTCCTTTTCGCCGGCGGCAATCATGCCGAGCACCTTGACCATATGCGCCTCCTCGATCAGCGCACCGATCTGTGCCGACGGCTCGAAAGGATGCGCCAGCGGGATATCGCTCTTTGTCACCGCCTCGATCTTCTCAATCAGCTTTTCCTGCACCGAGCGTTGGACGAGAAGCCTTGTCGAGGCGTGACAGGTCTCGCCGGAATTGTAGAAACAGCCCCAGGCGACGGCGGAAGCCGCTGCATCGAGATCCGCATCCTCGAACACGACCAGCGGCGATTTGCCGCCAAGCTCAAGCGCCACCCGCTTGACGTTAGATTGCGCCGCATAGCCCATGATCAGCTTGCCGACCTCGGTCGAGCCTGTAAAGGCGATCATATCTACGTCCATATGCAGAGCCAGCGGCTTGCCCGCCTCCTCACCGTAACCGGTGACAACGTTCAGCACGCCGGCCGGAAGCCCGGCCTCGACCGCCAGCGCCGCAAGTCGGATCGCCGATAGCGACGACTGCTCGGCAGGCTTCAGCACGACGGAATTTCCGGCCGCGACCGCTGGCCCCAGCTTCCAGGCATCGATGATCATCGGATAGTTCCACGGCGTGATCGCCCCGATCACCCCAAGCGGAACCTTGCGCACCAAGGCGCGCGCATTCGGCCCGGTCGGCGCGATCTCGTCGTAAAGCTTGTCGATCATCTCGGCGTAGAACTGGATGCCGTCAGCGCAGAGGCGTACATCGACATTCAGCGAGGCCAGAACCGGCTTACCGACATCGAGCGTTTCCAATATCGCCAGCTCCTCGCCGTGGGCACGGATCAACTCCGCCCATTTCAGCATGATCCTCTTTTTCTCAAGCGGATCCTTCTTTCGCCAGATGCCGCTTTCGAATGCGGCTCGCGCCGAAGCGACGGCAACATCGATATCCACCTGCTCGCCACGGGCCAGCTCAGCGCCCGGCTTGCCATCCATCGGGCGGAGACGGGTGAAGGTCCGCCCCGACGCCGCAGCGCGATAGCCGCCATCGATAAAATGCCGGCCTTCGGGCTTGAGCGCGGAGAGCGCATTTTCCCAGTAAGTCCGGCTATAGGTCCTGGACATTGCAGCACCTCCTCAAAGCGTTTTCGGCATTGCCATCATCTTTGCGGCAAAGTCATCGATATCCGCCTCCGTGACCTCGCGTATGGTCGAACACCGCATCGGCTGATTTTCGGGCGCCCGCATCTCCGCGGCCAAATCCTCAGCGGAGAAGGCGCTGAATGCTTTCGGCAGAGCCCGCTCCACACCGCAGTGATCCATCAGCTCGGAAACGAATTCCGGTAGGTCTTTTGCCTCATTCAGCCCGATAGCCCGCGCCGCCTCATTGAGATCGGCTGTATCGCTGTCTACCAGCCAGGAAAGTGTCGCTTCGAAGCCCAGCGCCGTAGCCAGCCCGTGATGTATCGGAGCAAGCCCGGCGAGTGCGTGGCTGAGAGTGTGGGCGATGGCCGTACCGCAATTGTCGATGGCGATACCGGCATAACAGGAGCCCAATAGCACCTTGCCGCGCGCCTCCAGATTACCCGGCGCCTTTACCGCGGCCTCCAGCGAGCCTGCGACCAGCCGCATTGCCTCATGCGCATAAAGCTTTGCGCCCGTATGGGCATTGCGGTTGGTCGCGGCCTCGAAGGCGTGAATGAAGGCGTCCATGCCGCACCATGCCGTCAGGGTCGGCGGCAGCGAGATCGTCAGTTCCGGGTCGAGCAAAACCACATCGGCCTTGGTCTCCCCTCCCCAGATCCAGAGTTTTTTGCCCTCCGGTCCGGCGAAGATATTGGTAGCGGACGTCTCGGACCCCGTGCCGGCCGTGGTCGGCACCATGATCTTCTTCAGCGGTTTTTTCGGCAATGGATTGGCCGCCAGCGCATAAAACATCGGGTCTTCGCCCGATGCCCCGCAACAGGCCGCTACCTTGGCAATATCGAGTGCCGATCCCCCACCGACACCGATCACCATATCCCTGCCCTTCGCCATGCTGCTGGCTGCCCGCAGATGTGCGATCTTCGGCTCACCGGAAAAATCGGAATAGATACGCGCCGTAACCCTTTTCTGATCGAGCACATCGATCATCTCTTCTGCGAGCCCGGACCGAGCAAGGAAACCATCCATGACGATCAGCACGTTAGATATGTTGTCGAAGCGTCTGACAGCATTGACCAGACCCTTTGATATCCCAGGGCCGAATTCGATTTCGGGAACGAAGGAGGTCGAGAATTTCACAAGGCACCGACTGAGCGAGGATTACCCGTACAATCTGCATCACAATCTCAGCGCTTCAAATCCATCAAAATATCGGCATAGTTGATGATCTGAGATCATGGAGAGCCAGGTGCTGGATCGCATACCGCTCGAAGCATTTCGCGTGTTCGACGCAGCCTGCCGATACATGAACTTTTCCCGCGCCGGGCGGGAACTGCACATCACTCAGGCCGCTGTCAGCCGCCGTATCCAGCGTCTGGAGGACCAGCTCGGCGCAAAACTCTTCACCCGTCGCGGACGCAATCTTGCCCTGACGCCGGAAGGTGAGCGCTTGGCGCAGCGGGTGCGTGCGACGCTGGAATATCTGGAAGAAAGCCTCGAACCCTTTCGTGGCGGCGGTCTCGAAACGATCTCCATCGCCGCCAGCGGCTCGGTCTCACATCTCTGGCTTGCCAAACGCCTGAAGGATTTCGACAACGGTAATCCGTCCGTTTCCGTCAGGCTCCTGACGACCGACGCTCCCTCGGAACTTGCCTCCGAGGCGAACGATCTGGTTATCCTTTATTCCGCCGGCGAACACCCGCGATGGAACCTGACACCTCTGATGAAGGAGATTCTCGTACCCGTTGCATCACCGGATTTCATCGAAAAGCACAAGCTCGATCCTGTCGCGCTTGGCCCCGACGAGATCGCCGGTCTCGACCTGATCGACTACGAGCGCTTCAACGCCCACTGGATCTCGTTCCGCCAATGGTTCGCGCGGTTTTCCGATCCGCCGAAGGTGCGCATTACGCCCCGCCTCTCCTTCTCCACCTATTCTCTGGCGGTCGATGCCGCTCTGCGAGGCAAAGGGGTCACGCTCGGCAGTATCGGTTTGATCGCGGATGAACTGGCCTCGGGTGCGCTCGTCGAGCTCGGGGCACGGCGTCTCGAAACTGGTTACGGTTATCACCTCGGCATGCCGCGCTATCGTTCACTGACGCCGGGTGCCGCGCGGCTGCACCAGCATCTGTCGTTGGGGATTTGAGGCAACAATACCCCGTTGGTCATGCTTGAGCTTGTCCCAGGCATCCAATCACAGCCTTGATGGGCTGCAGCCTGCGCAAAACCTCCACACAAAGCCGAGGATGACGAAGAGACTACCCGAAAACGCAAAAGGCGGCCCAATGGACCGCCCTGAAAGATTGTTGCGTCCTGCCGAAATCAGGCTGCGACGACGATGCCGTTCAGCTGCGTCAGATCCGTCAGGAACTGTTCGAGCCGGGTCTTGTGCTCATCGCCGGCTGCCTTGCCGAGCTCGGCCTGCGTCGTCTCGATACGGCGCTGCAGCGTGTCTGCGGTCAGTTCGTTAGCCGGAATAGCGGCATCAGCCAGAAGCGTGCAGCTCTCGGGCAGGATGTCGGCAAAACCACCGAACACCACGTATTTGTTGACCTGTCCGGAAGCGAGCTTTACCGAAACAATGCCCGGCTTGATCGTCGTCATCGTCGGCGCGTGCTGGGCAAGCACCGTCATCTCGCCAAGCGTCGCCGGGATCACCACTTCGGATACCTTTTCCGAAACGAGCAGGCGCTCGGGCGAAACCAGCTCAAAATTGAAAGCGTCGGCCATGAAGGTCCACTTCCCCTAATTCCCACGTCGATGAATATCTTAACGTAGGCTTGCGTGTCTTATGCAGGAATGACGCGCCGAAATATCCGGCGCGCCGTTTCAGTCTTTAAATTAAGCGGCTTCAGCCAGCTTCTTTGCCTTTTCCATCGCTTCTTCGATGGAACCGACCATGTAGAAGGCAGCTTCCGGCAGATGGTCGTAGTCACCGTTGACCAGGCCCTTGAAGCCCTTGATCGTGTCTTCGAGAGCAACCAGCTTGCCCGGCGAACCGGTGAAGACTTCAGCAACGAAGAACGGCTGCGACAGGAAGCGCTCGATCTTGCGGGCGCGGGCAACGGTCATCTTGTCCTCTTCGGACAGTTCGTCCATGCCGAGGATGGCGATGATGTCCTGCAGCGACTTGTAGCGCTGCAGCGTCGTCTGAACCTTACGAGCGATGTCGTAATGCTCTTCGCCGACGATCAGCGGGTCGAGCATGCGCGACGTGGAGTCGAGCGGATCGACGGCCGGGTAGATACCCTTTTCAGCGATCGAACGCGACAGAACCGTCGTTGCGTCCAGGTGGGCGAACGAGGTTGCCGGCGCCGGGTCGGTCAAGTCGTCGGCGGGGACGTAAATGGCCTGAACCGAGGTGATCGAGCCCGTTGTCGTGGTGGTGATGCGTTCCTGCATCTGGCCCATGTCGGTGGCCAGCGTCGGCTGATAGCCAACAGCCGAAGGAATACGGCCGAGCAGAGCCGACACTTCCGAACCAGCCTGCGTGAAGCGGAAGATGTTGTCGACGAAGAACAGAACGTCCTGGCCCTTGTCACGGAAGTCTTCAGCGATCGTCAGACCCGTCAGGGCGACGCGAGCGCGAGCGCCTGGCGGTTCGTTCATCTGGCCGTAAACCAGAGCAGCCTTGGAGCCTTCGCCGCCGCCATGCTTGTTGACGCCCGATTCGATCATTTCGTGGTAAAGGTCGTTACCTTCGCGGGTACGTTCACCCACGCCGGCGAAGACCGAGTAACCACCATGCGCCTTGGCGACGTTGTTGATCAGCTCCATGATCAGAACCGTCTTGCCGACGCCGGCGCCGCCGAACAGGCCGATCTTGCCGCCCTTGGCGTAAGGAGCCAGAAGGTCGACGACCTTGATGCCGGTGACGAGGATCTGGCCTTCGGTCGACTGATCGACATAGGCCGGAGCGTCCTGGTGGATGGCCCGAAGCGTCGTGCGGTCCAGCGGACCGGCTTCGTCGACCGGCTCGCCGATGACGTTCATGATGCGGCCGAGCGTCTGGTCACCAACCGGAACCGAGATCGGGGAACCCGTATCGGTAACCTTCTGGCCGCGAACGAGACCTTCGGTCGAGTCCATAGCGATGGTACGGACCTGGTTTTCACCAAGGTGCTGCGCGACTTCGAGAACCAGGCGATTGCCATTGTTCTCGGTTTCAAGCGCGTTGAGGATCGCCGGCAGTTCGCCGTCGAACGCGACGTCGACGACAGCGCCGATAACCTGGGTCACTTTGCCGAGGGACGAGCCCGTTGCGGTAGCCATGATTCTTACCCTCTTCTTTTCGGTCAGAGCGCTTCCGCGCCCGAAATGATTTCAATGAGTTCCTTGGTGATCTGTGCCTGGCGCTGACGGTTGTAGGATAGCGTCAGCTTGTTGATCATGTCACCAGCGTTGCGCGTTGCATTGTCCATGGCGGACATCTGCGCACCGTAGAAGGAAGCGTTGTTTTCGAGCAGCGCCCGGAAGATCTGCACCGCGATGTTCTTCGGCAGCAGCTCCTCGAGGATTTCCTCCTCGCTCGGTTCATATTCGTAGAATACCGAGGAAGAAGCATCCGTCGCCTGAGCGGCTTCGAACTTGGCCGGGATGATCTGCTGTGCGGTTGCAACCTGCGCAATCACCGACTGGAAGCGTGCGAAGAACAGCGTCGCAACGTCGAATTCGCCGGCGTTGAACATGTCCAGCACCTTGCCCGCAACCTCGTCAGCCTGGGCAAAACCGAGCTGCTTGACTTCACGGAAGGTGATGTAGTGGACGATGTTGTCCTTGAACGAACGACGCAGAACGTCGTTGCCCTTGCGGCCGACCGTCAGGATCTTGACCGTCTTGCCCTGTGCGATGAGCTTTTGAGCATGATCGCGCGCCAGACGGATGATCGAAGAGTTGAAGCCGCCTGCCAGACCGCGCTCGCCGGTGGCGACGATCAGGAGATGAACCTGATCCTTGCCGGTACCGGAAAGCAGCAGCGGAGCGCCCGCGTTGCCGGCGTTGGCTGCCGAAAGGCTTCCCAACACCTTGTCCATCCGTTCTGCGTAAGGACGGGCGGCTTCGGCAGCCTCCTGTGCACGACGCAGCTTCGCCGCGGCGACCATTTTCATCGCCTTGGTGATTTTCTGCGTCGCCTTGACGGAGGCGATCCGGTTTTTCAGATCCTTAAGTGAAGGCATCCGTTATCGGTCCTTGAAGCTTGATCCGTACTTTAGGCGAAAGACTTGGCGTAGGTGTCGAGAGCCGACTTCAGCTTTGCCTTCGTGTCATCGGAGATCTGCTTTTCGCTGCGGATCGTCTCGAGAACATCCTTGCCTTCCGAACGGAGGTAGGACAGCAGGCCCTGCTCGAACTTGCCGACATCGGAAACCGAGATCTTGTCGAGATAGCCGTTGACGCCTGCGAAGATCACCGCAACCTGCTCTTCCGTCTTCAGCGGCGAGAACTGCGGCTGCTTCAGGAGTTCGGTCAGACGCGCACCGCGGTTGAGCAGGCGCTGCGTCGAGGCGTCGAGGTCGGAGCCGAACTGCGCAAACGCAGCCATTTCGCGATACTGGGCAAGCTCGCCCTTGATCGAACCGGCAACCTGCTTCATCGCCTTGACCTGCGCGGCAGAGCCGACGCGGGAAACCGACAGACCGACGTTAACGGCCGGGCGGATACCCTGGAAGAACAGGTTGGTTTCGAGGAAGATCTGGCCGTCGGTGATCGAGATCACGTTGGTCGGAATAAAGGCCGAAACGTCGTTACCCTGGGTCTCGATGACCGGCAGAGCGGTGAGCGAGCCGGCGCCCTTTTCGTCGGACAGCTTGGCAGCACGCTCGAGAAGACGCGAATGCAGGTAGAAGACGTCGCCCGGATAAGCTTCACGGCCCGGCGGACGGCGCAGCAGAAGCGACATCTGGCGGTAAGCGACAGCCTGCTTGGAAAGGTCGTCGTAACCGATCAGGGCGTGCTGACCGTTGTCACGGAAGTATTCGCCCATGGCGCAACCGGCGAACGGTGCGAGATACTGCATCGGAGCCGGGTCGGAAGCCGTAGCAGCAACGATGATCGAATACTGCAGAGCGCCGCGTTCTTCGAGAACCTTGACGAACTGAGCAACGGTCGAACGCTTCTGGCCGATAGCAACGTACACGCAGAAGAGCTTGTCGTTGTCCGGGCCGTTGTCGTGGATCGGCTTCTGGTTCAGGATCGTGTCGAGAATGATCGCGGTCTTGCCGGTCTGGCGGTCGCCGATGACGAGCTCGCGCTGGCCACGACCAACCGGGATCAGGGCATCGATGGCCTTGAGGCCGGTCGACATCGGCTCATGAACCGACTTGCGCGGAATGATGCCGGGAGCCTTGACGTCGACGCGGGCGCGGCGGGTCGCATTGATCGGGCCCTTGCCGTCGATCGGGTTGCCGAGCGCGTCGACGACGCGGCCGAGCAGCTCCGGACCAACAGGAACGTCAACGATGGCGCCTGTCCGCTTGACGGTGTCGCCTTCCTTGATCGAACGGTCGGACCCGAAGATAACCACGCCGACATTGTCGGATTCGAGGTTCAGAGCCATACCCCGGATGCCACCGGGAAACTCGACCATTTCACCGGCCTGCACGTTGTCGAGACCGTAGACGCGAGCGATACCGTCACCGACGGACAGAACCTGGCCGACTTCAGAAACTTCGGCTTCCTGGCCGAAATTCTTGATCTGATCCTTGAGAATTGCGGAAATTTCCGCTGCACGGATATCCATCAACCGACCTCTTTCAATGCAAGCTTAAGGGTGGAAAGTTTGGTGCGAAGGGACGTATCGATCTGACGCGACCCGACCTTGACGATGAGGCCGCCGAGGATCGACGGATCGATCGTAACGGCGATGGTTACGTCTTTGCCGGTCACGCCCTTCAGCGCCGACTTGAGTTCTTTTTCCTGCGTTGCGGTCAACGCATGGGCCGAAGTGACTTCGGCGGAAATTTCACCGCGATGCTCGGCGGCGATCTGGCGATAGGAACGGATCATGCCCGGCAGAGCGAAAAGACGGCGATTGCCGGCCACGACCTTGAAGAAATTGAGAACAATTCCGGAAAGACCGGCCTTTTCGGCGACGGCCGCAATGGCCTTCTGCTGCTCTTCGGCGGAAAAGACCGGGCTCGCCACGAGGCGCCTCAGGTCTTCACTCTCGTCCAGCAGCGCCTGGAAACGATCGAGATCGGCACCAACCGCATCGATGGAACCAGCCTCTAAAGCCAGCTCGAACAGCGACGAAGCATAGCGCTCCGCGACACCAGAAATAAGCGGGGACGTGTCAGCCACAGGCACAAGTTTCCCTGAATTACATCCCAAGCACCCAACCCGAAACCGATGAACGAGCAAGATCTTGAAATTTATTGAATTTCCCCCCGGAACCCGCTGGGCGTATGCCCCGCCTTTCCGACGTTTGCGGTTCGTCTAGCATAGGATGTAGGGACTCGCAACACGCCTTGGCGCCGAAAAAGCCTACCTCTCAAAGGCATGCAGAGATTATTTGCGGCTTTCACCCGCAATTCCGGGCGATCGGCATCCGAGCGCGGCGATATGCGACATTAGATGTAGCCAAACACGTAGGCGAGCGGCGCCGCGGATAATACACCTTCAAGTAGAAAAAACGCAATATTCTGCGGCGTTACGCCGCGATCAACGAAGAACGAAACCAGTCGGCCCGCCGCCCCGAGCGCAAGCACCACGCCAGTCGCCATATAGAACCAATCCTGCGCGAGCAGGACCGGCAATATGCCGAGACCAATGTAACGCGCGCCTGCCGCCCGCACGGAGCCGTATCCCTCGGGTTTTATCTCGCCAATCTGGAAGGAGGACAGACGCATGCTGGTACCTGGAAGCAGAAAGATCAGTAGACCAATCAGCGCCGTTACGGCACAGCCGACAAAAGCAACCTGTTCGTTCAGTTCAGTGGGAAAGTAGAATTCCATTCTGTCGCACTCCTCGAATCGCACTGATTCTAGCCAACAGGGTAAACAAGTCGCAAAGATCGGCGCACATGACACATGGATGGCATTCGGCGAAAGCCGGGCGACGCATCAGGGCGATGAACTACAAAAAGCTCTGCGGATCGACATCGAGCTGAACCTGGACGGTTCCCCGCGCTTTGGGACCATTGCCGAGCATCGATTTCAAAAATGCCTGCATGTCGGAATTACGCCTGCCATGGACGAGCAAGCGGAAACGATAGCGTCCCCGGACGAGTGCGATCGGCGCTTCCGCCGGCCCGAGCACCGATATACCGGACACATGCGGCGCGGCGGCGCGTAAGGCGCGAGCGTGATTTTCCGCATCGGCCCTTGTATCCGCCGAGACAATGAGCGAAGCCAGCCGACCGAAAGGCGGCAATAGCGCTTTCTCACGCTCCGAAATTTCCCTCTCGTAAAAAGCTGTCGAATCACCCGACACGATCGCCTGCATCACCGGATGCATCGGCTGGAAGGTCTGGATCAGGCCGTGGCTCTTGAGGCCGGTTCGTCCGGCACGCCCCGTCACCTGGCTCAACAGCTGGAACGTCCGCTCCGCCGCACGCGGATCGCCATTCGAAAGCCCGAGATCCGCATCGACAATGCCGACCAGCGTCATCAGCGGAAAGTTATGCCCCTTGGCGACAAGCTGGGTTCCGATGACGATATCGACGTCACCTTTGGCGATCGCCTCCAGCTCCAGCCGCATACGTTTTACGCCCCCGAGAATGTCCGAAGACATCACGATCGTTCGGGCATCGGGGAAATGCCTTTCAACTTCTTCCGCGATCCGCTCCACGCCGGGGCCGCAGGCAACGAGATGGTCGAGCGTACCGCATTCCGGGCACGCCTCCGGCGTCGGCTGGTGATAACCGCATTGATGGCACTGGATCTGGTTGCGGAACCGGTGCTCGACCAGCCAGCTGGAACATTGCGGGCACTGAAACCGGTGGCCGCAGACCCGGCACAGCGTCAGCGGCGCATAACCGCGACGATTGAGAAAGAGCAGCGACTGTTCCTTGCGCTCGATCGTGCGCGCCATCGCTCTCAAGAGAAGCGGCGACAGAAAACCGCCGCGCTCGGGCGGATGCCGACGCATGTCGATCAAATGCAGGTCAGGCAGCGCCGCATCGCCGAAACGGGTCGGCAACTGCACGAGATTGTAACGCCCGGACAGGCCGTTGACCTGGCTTTCCACCGAAGGCGTGGCGGACACGAGCACGACCGGAAAATCGCCAATCCGGGCTCTCACGACCGCCATGTCACGGGCATTATAAAAGACGCGATCCTCCTGCTTGTAGGCAGGATCATGCTCCTCGTCGACGATGATAAGACCCAATTCTTCGAAGGGCAGGAAAAGCGCCGACCGCGCACCGGCGACGACGCGCACCTCGCCCGTCACGACACCGCGCCAGACCTTTTCGCGCATACGCGGCGAAAGATCGGAATGCCATTCGGCGGGTTTTGCTCCGAATCGCTGCTCGAAACGTTCGAGAAAGGCTGGCGTGAGCGCGATCTCCGGCAACAGGATCATGACTTGCTTGCCGCGCCTGAGGGTCTCGGCCACCGCCTCGAAATAGACTTCCGTCTTGCCCGAGCCGGTAACACCGTCGATCAGCGAAGCGGCAAACCCGCCCTCACGAATGGAGGCGACGATCTCTTGCGCCGCTTGCCTCTGCGGCCCCTCGATGCGCGGCGCGATATAGTCCGGTTCCGGCCGTGCCACGACGGGCGGCGGGGCCAGAAAAACCGTGTCGAACATGCCCTGCTTGATCAGCCCGTCGATGACGCTGAGCGATACGCCGGCGGCATTCGCCATGCCGCTGCGCGTCCACGGCACGTCCTGTTCTCTCGCCAGATCGAGCACGCGCGTTCTCGCAGGTGTCAGCCGATCCGGCTCGCCGCCGAGATAACGCAACCCTTCGACCATTGGCTCCGGATCGAGCGCTGCCGGCGCCCGTATCGCCATGCGCGCCACAAGCCCGGGAGGAGAAAGTGTGTAGGCGGATACCCAGTCGACGAAATCGCGCATGCCCTTGGAAAGCGGCGGACAGTCGAAGGCAAGCGTGATCGGGCGAAGTTTTTTCGGGTCCAGCCGCTCGTCATTCTCACCGTCCCAGACAACGCCGATCAGTTGCCTTGGCCCGACCGGCACCTGCACGACAGAACCGGGCTCGACATGCATGCCGTCCGGCACCGCATAACTATAGCCTCCCGGCACCGGCAACGGCACAAGCACCGGCACGACACGCACGGATGCCCGGGACGGCGCCAACGCGTCGCCGAACAGCGAATCCATCATGTCAGCAGAATCCTTGGCCATGCGGCGCGACCATGCCGAAAGAGAGAACAAAAGTGAACTATTTTATGGATCACTCTTCCTCTTCGTCCTCCTCCATGCCGCCGGTCGCGCTCATACCTTCGAGCCAGGTGGCACCATCCTTGCGGATCACCCGCTTTGCCCTCACGCCGCAGCGTTTCTGTATCGCGGATGCGAGTTGCTCGGAATGTGTCACGATCCAGATCTGGCTCGCCTGAGCCGCCTCGGCGATCATGTCGGCCAACGGATCGAGCATGTCCGGATGAAGGCTTGCCTCCGGCTCGTTTAGTGCAATCAGCGGCGGTTGCCGATAGGACATCAGTGCGGCCGCCAGCCCGAGAAACCTGACCTGTCCGTCGGAAAGCTCGCGCGGCTTGAAGACGCGCAGCGGCATATGCGGCATTACGAGCCCGAACTCGGCATATTCCCCTGGTTCCGGCACATGCAGGCGCGCCCCTTCGAAAGCCGCTGCAATGGCCCGGTTCAACTCGATTGTGTCACCGCGGATATGTTCGAGCGTCGCGAAAACGGCCGCGATATTTCCCCCATCCTCATCAAGCAGCGGCGAGGTCACGGCAAGGCAAGGCTGTCGCATCGGAGAATCGCGATCGGTGCGAAACCCGTGGAAGAACCGCCAGCTTTCCACCATCCGTCGGAAAGCACCGATTTCCGGATAATGTCCGGCATCCCCGAGAAGCGCGATCGCCGTCTCCGATGTCATGGCCCGCTCAGGATATTCGACCATGCGGCCGCGTTCTCCCCGTACCATGATGCCGGGACCGGCCCGCTTCATCATCGTCACCGGTCGCTGGCCGGTTTCGATCGCTAGCTCTTCTTCCTTGATCTGCGGTTCGAAAGCAAAGCCTGCCGCATCGATCGGTGGCCTCAATCCCGCCTCGACGCGATAGCGGAAGGTGATGGCGCGTTCCTCGTCCAGCACCTCGACATCGAGCTTGATGCGGAAATTTTTCTCGTTACGCCGAGGCCCGGACCAGAGCGCCGAGGCCATGCCGCCTTCGGCGGCAATTTCCTGTGCCAGTGTTCCGCGCACGGCTGCCTGGATCAGCTGCAGCGCACGATAGAGATTGGATTTTCCGACGCCGTTATCGCCGATGAAGACATTCACGCCCGCAAGATCCATGCCGATCGCTTTGAGCGAACGATAGTTCCGGGCAGACATGGAGCGGAGAAGCATGCTCGACCTCCATTCAACATTGGCGGGTAAAACGTCAGGCCGCCGAAACGACCTGCGGCTTGACGAGCCCCGAGAACCGGGCATCCCCGTCTTGCGCCAGGTCGAAGACGGTATGGTTCTCAAGCGCCTTCGTCACTTCGGCCGGATCGCCTTCGAGCTGATCGGGCTGGATCATGTGACCGACGGTAAAATCGAACCGATTGCCCTTCTTGTTGAGCAACTCATAAAACACCGTCATGTCGCGCAGCTCGGTCGACCATTTGGCGAGCCAGTAGAACAGGCCGGAATTGCGGGCCGTAATGTGAATGGGCAGGATCGGCAGATTGTATTTGCGGGCCAGACTGACGGCGGAGGTCTTCCATGGCCGCTCGTTGAGCTTGCCATCGGCCCAATAGGCGATGCGTCCCGACGGGAACAGCACCATCACCTTGCCCTCGTCGACCGCCTGGTTTGTCAACACCAGCGTCTCGCGGGTCTTGAGCTTGCTTTTATATTCCTCGCGCCATTCAACCGGAATGATCATTTCGGCAAAGCGCGGATTGACGCGCACCGCATCGCGATTGGCAAACACCATCAGGTCCGGTCGCCTCGCCTTCAAAAGATCGAAGACCGCGACACCATCGGCAATTCCGGTCGGATGGTTGCTGACCAGAATGAAGCCGCCTTTTTCCGGAATACGCTCCACATTGCGTGCTTCGATGTGCAGTTTCAGCAGGTCGCTCATATATTCGAAGCACTGGAAGCCGCTTTTCGGCGCCACGTCATCGGCGAATTCGATCGCTTTTCCATATCGCAGCAGCGTGTAGAGAAACGGCCGCATGATCGGCCAGAACGGGCTTCCGACAATCTTCTGGCCACGCTCGCCGATCAGTGTGTCGACGATATGCCCCGGCCGGCCGCGTGAGTTGAGTGTAATGGTCTCCGCGAATTGACTAAAGGTCGTCGAACTATCACGGCGGGCCATACAAACTCCTTGCGCGGGAAAGCCTCTCCTGACAGTCCCGTATGATAAAACTTTGGCAGACAGCGCAGGCTTAGTATTTCCGTAACGCTGTCGGTAGCAATCTGGTGCTCCTTTCCACCAAAATCAACGGTCGAGACGCTTGAACGAACTGCTGATCATCGCCGCGCCCGATCTCGCCGCCAAACGCCACGAATGGCTGGAGAGCCTTAAAAACGAGCGCCGGCTGTCGCCCAATACGCTTGATGCCTATGAGCGCGACACGCGGCAATTCCTGACTTTTTTGACCGGCCATCTCGCCGGCCCGCCGAAGATATCCGATATTCACACGCTGCGCCCGGCAGACCTGCGCTCCTTTCTCGCCGCCCGCCGCCGCGACGGCTCAGGCTCCCGCTCGCTCGGCCGCCATCTTGCGGGCCTCAGATCATTTCTCAGCTACATGGAACGCCAGGGCCTGGTGAATGCCGCAGCCGCCGGTGCAGTCCGCGCGCCAAAACAGCCGAAATCGCTTCCGAAGCCACTGAGCGATCGGCAGGCGACCAGCCTGACAAACGCCGAAACCCAGCTTCACGATGAACCCTGGATCGCCGCCCGCGATGCCGCCGTTCTCGCACTTCTTTATGGCTGCGGTCTGCGTATTTCCGAAGCGCTTGGTCTTCGCCCCGGTGAAATCGAGCCCGGCACCACCACGTTGCGCATCAAAGGCAAGGGCGGCAAGACCAGAATCGTGCCGCTCCTGCCCGTGGTCGCCGAGGCCGTGACCCGTTACCGGGATATCTGCCCCTTCCATCTGACCGATGAAAAAAACCTCTTCCGAGGCGCTCGTGGCGGCCCGCTCCAGCCGGCGATCATCCAGCGGCAAATGCAGAAATTGAGAAGCGCCTTCGGCCTGCCGGATACGGCCACCCCGCATGCGCTGCGCCATTCCTTCGCCACTCATTTGCTTGCCGGTGGCGGCGATCTGCGCACGATCCAGGAACTGCTCGGTCACGCCAGCCTGTCCACGACGCAGGTCTATACGGGTGTCGACACCTCGCGCCTGCTGGAAGTCTATGACCGCGCCCATCCACGCGCATGAGGCTCAGGTCTCCAACGAGCAGATCCGAACCATTTGTTAACCAACCCCGTTAAGCATCTGTCGAAGCGACGGTGATACGTTTTGGATCGATTAAAGCAATCTTATCAGACGTGAGAACCGATTTTGCGTTCGGAATTGCGCTGAAACAAACAGATAGAGCGGTTTCGCGTTTCGAAAAAAGGCGGAAAGGCTCTGATGCGGATCCTTGATATGAATTCTTCATTCCTCGACAGCCCTCTTTTCGAGCGCCTGCAGGGTTTCGCCCTATGGCTGCTCGCATCCCTGCATGTTGCGGCTCTCGCCTCGCTGATCCTCGTGCTCGGCATGCTGTCCTCTGCCAAAGCTGAAGACATTGCCTGCCATGGCGTCAATCTCGTCGACGAGATGAAGTCGGAAAACCCGGATGGTTACGCAAAAGCCCTTGCCGATGCCGCCAAGGTAGCGAACGCCAAGGGTATTTTCTGGAAGATTGAAAAGCCGGGCGTAGCGACTTCATATCTTCTCGGCACCATGCATGTTACCGATCCTCGCGTCCTCAAGATGCCGTCAGGCGCCGACAAGGCACTCGCCGACACCAGAACCATCGTCATCGAATCCAATGAAATCCTCGATCAGAACAAGGCCATGGCCGGCATTTTGAGCAAGCCGGAACTGACCATGCTGACCGATGGCAAGACCCTCGAAAAGCTGCTGAAGCCTGATGATCTCGCCGTTCTCGAAGAGGGCCTGAAGAAGCGGGGCGTTCCGCTGGCGACCGTCTCCCGCATGCAGCCCTGGATGCTGATGTCGCTCGTCTCTCTCCCCGCCTGCGAACTGGCCCGCCAGGGAAACACCGCCTTTCTCGACAAGCGCATCGCGCTCGATGCTGCCGCCGAAGGCAAGACGGTCAAGGGCCTTGAAACGCTCGCCGAACAGCTTTCCGCCATGGCCTCGATCCCGACAGAAATGCATCTCAAGTCGCTGGTCGAGACCATCAAGCTCGGTCCGAAAATGGATGACGTCTTTGAAACCATGACGCAGCTTTATCTGACTGGCGATATCGGCTTCACCATGCCCTTCCTCAAACAGGTAGCGCCCGATGGCAGCGACAATGCCGGTTATGCCGAATTCGAGGAACTGATCGTCACCAGGCGCAACCATCTCATGGCCGAGCGCGCGACACCGATCCTGAACGAAGGCAATGTCTTCATGGCCGTCGGCGCCCTTCATCTGCCGGGAGATGAAGGCCTCGTCGAACTGTTGCGCAAGCATGGTTTTACCGTCACGTCCGCAATCTGAGTAACTTTCGGTTATTCTGCCGCCCCTTGGCGAATAAACACCCGGCTCCATATCCGCTCATGCGGCTGGGCTAACATATGCCCGGCTGCTGCGTAACGGGTAATCGCAAGGGGCATCCATGGCAGAAACGAACGAAACACCACCTTCCGGCAAAGTCGGTTTGATGGAGGGTGTCAACCGGCCCGTATTTTTCTGGTCCGTTGGCATCACGCTGCTTTTCGTCCTGTCCGGGGTGCTTGCGCCCGCAGCATCCGCCGCGGCCTTTGCCGCAGTCCAGAGCTGGATCGTCACCGAACTCGGTTGGATCTATCTTCTCGCCGTCGCGATCTTCCTGATGCTGATGCTCTATCTGGGCGTCTCGAGCTACGGCAACATCAAGCTCGGGCCGAACCATTCGGAGCCGGATTTCAGCTACCCCGCCTGGTTCTCCATGCTGTTTGCCGCCGGCATGGGTATCGGCCTTGTCTTCTTCGGCGTGGCCGAACCGGTCAATCATTTCACCAAGCCGCCGGTCGGCGATCCGGCAACGATTGCCGCCGCCCGCACCGCCATGGAAATCAGCTATTTCCACTGGGGCCTGCATGCTTGGGCCGTCTACGCCGTCATCGGCCTGTCACTGGCCTATTTCTCCTATCGCCACGGCCTGCCGCTCACCATGCGCTCGGCGCTCTATCCGATCATCGGTGATCGCATCTATGGACCGATCGGCAATGCGGTCGATATCTTCGCCGTGATAGGCACGCTCTTCGGCGTTGCCACTTCGCTCGGCCTGGGCGTTCTGCAGGTCAATGCCGGGTTTGCCCATGTGCTCGGCTGGCCGATGGATTTCTGGGTGCAGCTGCCGCTGATCGTCGTCATCACCGGCATGGCGACCATCTCTGTCGCAACCGGGCTCGACAAGGGCATCAAGTTCCTCTCCAACCTCAACATGATCATGGCGATCGCCCTGATGGCCTTCGTCTTCATCATGGGACCGACGACCTTCCTGCTGCGTGCCTTCGTGCAGAATTTCGGTGCCTATCTCGACCAGTTCGTGCTGCGCACCTTCTACATGTATGCCTATGCGCCGAATGAACAGCCGGCCGAATGGCTGGGTGACTGGACGCTGTTCTATTGGGGCTGGTGGATCGCCTGGTCGCCCTTTGTCGGCATGTTCATCGCCCGTATTTCCCGCGGCCGCACCATCCGCCAGTTCATCTTCGGCGTGCTTCTCGTACCCGCCGGCTTCAGCTTCGCCTGGATGACCGTCTTCGGTGACACAGCGCTTGCTATGCACCTGACCGGTCAGACGACGGCCGTTTCCGATGCCGTTGCCAAGGACGTGACACTGGCACTCTTCGTTTTCCTCGAACAGTTCCCCGCCGGCGTCTATGTCTCCTGGTTCGCCATGGCGCTGATTGTCTTCTTCTTCGTCACCGGTGCGGATTCCTCCGCTCTCGTCATCGACACGCTAACCTCCGGCGGCCGCGAGGATGGTCCGGTGGCTCGGCGCGTCTTCTGGGCAATCACCGGCGGCGTCATCGGCGCCGTACTGCTTGCGGCAGGTGGACTGGATGCCCTGCAGACCGCTTCGATCGCCGGCGCCCTGCCCTTCACCTTCGTCATGCTTCTGATGTGCTGGGGCCTGTTCCAGGGCCTGCGCCGCGAAGGGGTTCGCCAGAATGCACTGGTGCAGAGTCTGCGGCCACGCAAGTCCGTCAGCTGGCAACGACAGTTGCACGGCATCATCAGTTATCCGCGCAAATCCGAGGTGGCGAAATTCCTTGAAGAGATCGCTGCACCGGCACTGGAGGACGTGGCGGCCGAACTGCGCAAGCGCTCGCTCGAAGCGGAAATCCAGCATGACGACAACCGCCTGAAGATGATCGTCACGCCCGGCGGCGAGGAGGAATTCTCCTACGGAATCCGCATCCGCCCTTATGACATGCCGAGCTACAGTTTCATCGAAAGCCAGACCAATCGCCAGCACGCCGATAAATACTACCGCGCCGAAGTCTTCCTTTCGGATGGCGGCCAGGATTACGACGTCATGGGCCTGACCCGCGAGGAGTTGATCCAGGACGTGCTCGCCCAATACGACCGCCACTTCCAGTATCTCCACGCGGTCAGAGCGTGAGCCTCACTTCAAAAACCGGCCCGCAAGACGTTGTGGGCTGGTGTCGGGCAAACGTCTAACCGCTCGTCATCCGGCGTATGATATTGGTCTTCCAATAGAACTGGTGCACCAGCACGCCGAGGATGTGCAGACAGATCAGCACCCAAAGAACCGTCTTCATCCAGCCGATATGGGCGAATGCCGCCATGCTGTTCTTGAAATAGAAGGCCCCGATCCCGGCAAGCGGCATGATGATGAACATTGCGTAGAGCGACCAATGCACGATCGTCGCCACGATGCGCGAAAAGGCAGGTTCGGCTTCAGGATGCGGCGGCGCGCCAAGCGCGATGCGAAGACAGAGCCGCGTCAGGGCCAGCGCCAGGATCGCAATCCCCACATAGGCATGGATATTGGCGGACGTCATGATGTCGGGCGGGATCGGTTTGTCGCCGAAATAGAGTTCCCCGAAGGCCGTCATCGCATCGGAAAACAGAAGGTTGAAAAGGATCAGCACGGCCATCAGCCAGTGCAGAATGCGCTGCGACAGAGAGAATGCGGTCTTCATGTCCGTCACTTTCCTGAGAGAGCAATAAAACATGAAGTTTAGGACAGATGCGGAAAAGAAAAAGGCGGGACCGAAATCCCGCCTTTCACATCTGTGATCTTCCGGACCGATTACATATGGATCGGCTTGGCGAAGGTCGAGAGGGCTGCTTCCTTGACGGCTTCCGACATGGTCGGATGCGCGTGGCAGGTGCGGCCGAGATCTTCCGACGAGCCGGAGAATTCCATCAGAACGGTGATCTCGTGGATCATCTCGCCGGCGCCGAAGCCGACGATATGGCCGCCGAGAACCCGGTCGGTTTCCTTGTCGGCGAGGATCTTGACGAAACCGTCGGTCGCCAGCATGGCGCGGGCGCGGCCGTTGGCCGTGAACGGGAACTTGCCGACCTTGTAGGCGATGCCTGCGGCCTTGAGTTCCTCTTCCGTCTTGCCGACCGAAGCGACTTCAGGCTGGGTGTAGACGACGCCCGGAATGACGTCATAGTTCACGTGACCATGCTGGCCGGACAGGATTTCGGCGAGAGCGACGCCCTCGTCTTCCGCCTTGTGCGCCAGCATCGGGCCCTTCACCACGTCGCCGATCGCATAGATGCCGGCAACATTGGTCTTGAAGCCGTGATCGATTTCGACACGGCCACGGTTGTCGAGTGCTACGCCTGCAGCTTCAAGGCCAAGACCTTCGGTGTAAGGCTTGCGGCCGGTGGAGATCAGCACGACATCGGCTTCGACGGTCACGGCATCACCGCCCTTGACCGGCTCATAGGTGACCTTGGCGCCGGATGCGGTCTTTTCGACGGCCGTCACCTTGGCTTCGGTGCGGATATCCATGCCCTGCTTGGCGATCATCCGCTGGAACTGCTTCGACACGTCGGCGTCCATCGCACCGAGCAGCTTGTCGAGATATTCGATGACGGTGACCTTGGCGCCGAGACGCATCCAGACCGAGCCGAGTTCCAGCCCGATGACGCCGCCGCCGACAACGATCATGTTCTGCGGAACTTTTTCCAGCGAAATCGCGCCGGTCGAGGACACGATGACCTTCTCGTCGATCTCGACATTGACGCCCGGAATGCCGGCAACGTCGGAACCGGTGGCGATGACGATGTTCTTCGTCTCGAGTTCCTGCACCTTGCCGTCTTCACCTGTGACGGAAACCTTGCCGGCGGCAACGATCTTGCCGGTGCCGATAAAGCCGTCGATCTTGTTCTTCTTGAACAGGAAGGCGACGCCGTCGGTGTTCGACTTGATGGTCGCATCCTTATGCGCCATCATCTTGGTCAGGTTCAGCGTCGGCGCTGCAACCTCGACGCCCAGCGTATCGACGCCATGGGCAACCTGATGGAACATTTCAGACGCATGCAGCAGGGCCTTGGACGGAATGCAGCCAACGTTGAGGCAGGTACCACCATAGGTGGCGCGCTTTTCGACGACAGCGACCTTCAAGCCAAGCTGCGCTGCCTTGATTGCGCAGACATAACCACCGGGACCGCTTCCGATAACGACGACATCATAAGCCATGTTCTAATTCCTGATTTCTGGTCTTGGCAGGCTCATTCCCGCCAGCGTTTCGAGAATGGCCCTCAGGCCGCTTTTTCAGTTGCGAGTTTGATTCCGAGCGCGATGAACACCACGCCGCTGGTCCGGTCGATCCACTTGCTGGCGCGTGAGAACGCAGCCCGCATGCGCGGCGTCGTCATGAATGTGCTGACGCCGACGAACCAGATGATCAGGCAGGTCGCCATCACCAGCCCGTAGCTGAACTTGATCGCCATCGGCGTATGCGCGCCAACGACGGTAGAGAAGATCGACAGGAAGAAGAAGACCGGCTTGGGGTTCAGCGCATTGGCGGCAAAGCCGAGCGTGAACGCCTTCAATGCAGATTGCGTCCGTGGAGCCTCACCCTGCGCCTCGGTAGAAACCGTGATCTCCGTCCGCCCGGCCTTCAAGGCCTTGATGCCGATATAGACGAGGTAGGCGACGCCCAGCCATTTGACGATATTGAACAGATAGACCGACTGCGAGATGATCAGCCCGAGGCCGAGGATCGTGTAGCTGACATGGAACATCAGCGCCGTGCCGATACCGAAACTGGTGATGATCGCCTGCCGCCGGCCATGCACCAGCGCCTGACGCATCACCATGGCGAGATCCGCCCCCGGCGAGACAATCGCGAAGGAGAAGATCGCCATCAGCGAGATCAGTTCGATCATATAGGCATGCATGGTGAAATCCCTCAGAGCAGCAGCGCGGCCATCATGATCAGCAGTCCGGCAAGGCTCAAGAGCCAGACGAGTGAGCGGACATAGGGAATACCGGCGAGATAAAGCGGGACATAAGCAATCCGCGCAATCAGCCATACCCAGGCACCACCGATGCCAAGCCCGGTCGGATCACCGATGAAGGCGAGGCCGAGAAGCAGGCCGATAAAGGCCGGATAGGTTTCCTGGTAGTTCTTCGAGGCGCGCGCAGCACGACCCGCTGCCGCATTTTTCGGCGTGAGATCCCCGTCGCGCGGTCCCGCATTCCATTTGGAACCCAGTTCACGCGTGGCAAGATATCCCTGCAGCAGAACGTGAAAGAGCAGCAGGACCACACTTAAACAAAGTACCACCACGAGATGGGTCGCATTTGCCGAAGCGGGTTCCATGCTGCTCTCCCTTAATTCAGGATGTTAGGCTTGAAGTCTTAGAGATCGAGAACCAGACGTTCCGGATCTTCCAGGCTTTCCTTGACGCGAACGAGGAAGGTGACCGCTTCCTTGCCGTCGACGATACGGTGATCGTAGGAGAGCGCGAGATACATCATCGGACGGATGACGATCTGGCCGCCGACAACGACCGGACGCTCCTGGATCTTGTGCATGCCGAGAATACCCGACTGCGGAGCGTTGAGGATCGGCGAGGACATCAGCGAACCGTAGACGCCACCATTGGTAATGGTGAACGTACCACCCTGCATGTCGGCCATGCCGAGCGAACCGTCGCGGGCAGCCTTGGCAAGACGTCCGAGTTCCTTCTCGACGCCGGCGATCGAACGCTGGTCGGCGTCACGGATGACCGGAACGACGAGACCCTTGTCGGTGCCAACGGCCATGCCGACATGGCAGTAGTTCTTGTAGATGATGTCGGTGCCGTCGATTTCGGCGTTGACGGCCGGCAGTTCCTTCAGCGCGTGGGTCACGGCCTTGGTGAAGAAGCCCATGAAGCCCAGCTTCACGCCGTGCTTCTTCTCGAACACGTCCTTGTAGCGGTTGCGCAGATCCATCACGGCCGACATGTCCACCTCGTTATAGGTGGTCAGCATGGCTGCGGTGTTCTGTGCATCCTTGAGGCGCTTGGCGATCGTCTGGCGCAGGCGCGTCATCTTCACGCGCTCTTCGCGCGGCGCATCTTCAGCCGAAGAAACCGGACGCGGAGCAGCCGCAGCAGCAGGGGCAGCCGAAGCCGACGGGCCCTTGGCGATGGCGGCAAGAACGTCGCCCTTGAGGACCTGGCCGCGCTTGCCCGAACCGTCGATGTCGGCGGTCGAAATGTTGTTGTCGGCAGCAACTTTGGCAGCAGCCGGAGCAGCCGGCATGGAAGAACCACCAGCCGGGGCAGCGGCGGCAGGCGCAGGAGCGGCGGACGGAGCAGCTTCGGCAGGCTTTGCAGCCGGAGCGGCGGTGGCAGCACCGGCAGCGCCTTCTGCGATCTGGCCGAGCAGCGCGTCGAGACCGACGGTCTCGCCGTTCTGGGCCACGATTTCGGTCAGGACGCCGGAAGCCGGAGCCGGGACTTCGACGGTGACCTTGTCGGTTTCCAATTCGACCAGAGGCTCATCAGCCTTGACCGTGTCGCCGACCTTCTTGAACCAGGTGCCGACTGTTGCCTCGCTGACGGACTCGCCGAGAGTAGGGACGCGAATTTCGGTGGCCATGATCTGTTTCCGTGTTTCTTTGGATTTCGTTTCGAACAATTTAGGGGAGACGGCTGAAAAGTCAGCCGCCCAGAGCGTCTTCGAGGAAGGCTTCGAGCTGTGCCAGATGCTTCGACATCAGGCCGGTCGCAGGCGATGCTGCTGCCGGGCGGCCCGTGTAGCGGACGCGCTGATACTTGGCATCGATATGCGCCAGAACCCATTCCAGGTACGGGTCGATAAACGCCCATGCACCCATGTTCTTCGGCTCTTCCTGGCACCAGACCATTTCCGCGTTCTTGAAGCGCGAAAGCTCGTTGATCAGAGCCTTGGCCGGGAACGGATAGAGCTGTTCGATACGCAGCAGGTAGACATCGTCGATGCCGCGCTTTTCGCGCTCTTCCAGAAGGTCGTAATAGACCTTGCCGGTGCACATCACGACGCGACGGATCTTGGCGTCCTTCTGCAGCTTGATCGGGCCGTCCTTGATGACTTCGGCATCGTCCCACAGCAGGCGGTGGAACGAGCTTTCGCCCGCCAGTTCCGCCAGCGAAGAAGTTGCGCGCTTGTGGCGCAGCAAGGACTTCGGCGTCATCAGGATCAACGGCTTGCGGAAGTCGCGCTTCACCTGGCGGCGCAGGATGTGGAAGTAGTTGGCCGGCGTCGTGACGTTGGCCACCTGCATGTTGTCTTCGGCGCAAAGCTGCAGGAAGCGTTCCAGGCGTGCCGACGAATGCTCCGGACCCTGACCTTCATAACCGTGCGGCAGAAGGCATACGAGACCCGACATGCGCAGCCACTTGCGTTCGCCCGACGAGATGAACTGGTCGAACACGACCTGCGCACCGTTGGCGAAGTCGCCGAACTGGGCTTCCCAGAGGGTGAGCGCATTCGGGCGGGCCAGCGAGTAGCCGTATTCGAAGCCAAGTACGGCTTCTTCCGACAGCATGGAGTTGATCACTTCATACTTGCCCTGGCCCGGCTGCAGGTTTGCAAGCGGGATGTAGCGCTCTTCGGTGTCCTGATCGTAGAGAACCGAGTGACGCTGCGAGAAGGTGCCGCGTTCGCAATCCTGACCGGATAGACGGATCTTCGTGCCTTCGACGGCAAGCGAACCGAAAGCAAAGGCTTCCGCCATCGCCCAGTCGAGGCCTTCGCCGGTCTCGACCATCTGAGCGCGGTTTTCCATGAAGCGCTTGATTGTGCGGTGCGCGTTGAACCCTTCCGGAATGGTCGACAGCTTGCGGCCGATTTCCTTGAGGCTCTTCATCGGCATCGAGGTCTTGCCGCGACGCTGTTCATCGGCATCGTCAGCCGAGCGCAGACCCGACCACTGGCCGTCCAGCCAGTCGGCCTTGTTCGGCTTGTAGGCCTGTCCGGCTTCGAACTCGGCGTCCAGATGCGCGCGCCAGTCGGCCTTCATCTTGTCGAATTCGGCTTCCGTCAGCACGCCTTCGCTTGCGAGACGTTCGGCATAGATCTCGGCCACGGCCTTGTGGGCGCGGATGACCTTGTACATCTTCGGCTGCGTGAACGCCGGCTCGTCGCCTTCGTTATGGCCGAAGCGACGGTAGCAGAACATGTCGAGCACGACCGGCTTGTGGAACTTCATCCGGTATTCGGTGGCGATCTTGGCAGCGTAGGTAACCGCTTCCGGATCGTCGCCGTTGACGTGGAAGATCGGCGCCTCGATCATCTTGGCAACGTCGGACGGATAAGGCGACGAACGCGAGAAGCCAGGATTGGTGGTGAAGCCGATCTGGTTGTTGATGATGACATGCATCGTGCCGGCAACGCGGTGACCACGCAGGCCCGACAGGCCGAGGATTTCGGCAACCACGCCCTGGCCCGCAAAGGCCGCATCGCCGTGCAGCAGCAGCGGCAGAACCTTGGAGCGCTCGGAGAGGGGGATGATGTTGTCCTTTTCCCAGACCTTGGCCAGCATGTCCTGCTTGGCGCGGGCCTTGCCCATGACGACCGGGTTGACGATCTCGAGGTGGGACGGGTTGGCGGTCAGCGACAGGTGAACCTTGTTGCCGTCGAATTCGCGGTCGGAAGACGCACCGAGATGGTACTTCACGTCGCCCGAACCTTCGACTTCGTCAGGCTTGAACGAACCGCCCTTGAACTCGTGGAACACGGCGCGGTGCGGCTTGCCCATGACGTTGGTCAGAACGTTCAGACGGCCACGGTGGGCCATGCCGACGATGACTTCTTCAAGACCCAGCTGGCCGCCGCGCTTGATGATCTGTTCCAGCGCCGGGATCAGCGCTTCGCCACCATCGAGGCCGAAGCGCTTGGTGCCCTTGAACTTGACGTCGAGGAACTGCTCGTAGCCTTCGCCTTCGATCAGCTTCGAAAGGATGGCCTTCTTGCCTTCCGGGGTGAAAGCGACGCCCTTGTCCGGACCTTCGATCCGTTCCTGGATCCAGGCCTTTTCTTCCGGGCTCGACATATGCATGAACTCGACGCCGATGGTCGAGCAATAGGTGCGCTCGAGGATCGCGATCATCTCGCGAACCGTCGCGTATTCCATGCCCAGAACGTTGTCGATGAAGATCTTGCGGTCGTAATCAGCCTCTTCGAAGCCGTAGGACTTCGGTGACAGCTCGTTATAATCCTCGACCGGGCTTGCGATGCCGAGCGGATCGAGCTTGGCATGGAGGTGCCCGCGCATGCGGTAGGCGCGGATCATCATGATGGCGCGCACGCTGTCGCGGCTCGCCTGATGAACGTCGGCTTCGTTGACGGTTGCGCCCTTGGCGGAGGCAGCCGCTTCAGCCTTCGCCTTGACCTTGGTTTCGATCGCCTTTTCCACGACAGGCCAGTTGCCGTCGAGAGCAGAGACGAGATCTCCGCCGGCCGCGATCGGCCAGTTCGAACGCTTCCAGGAAGCGCCCTGCGCTGCCTTCTTCACGTCTTCGGGGCTGTCGGCCAGTGCCTTGAAAAAGGCCTGCCATTCTTCCGAAACCGAATTCGGATCGGCTTCGTAGTTGGCGTAGAGTTGTTCGATATAGACGGCGTTCGCGCCGTCGAGGAACGAAGTGATAAGAAACTGCTCGTTGGCTTCTTGCCGGGACATGGCCTATTGCGGGCGCCGCGCCCGCCTCCTCACGTGGTCGGAACCGAGGACCTCGCCGGCTCCGCATTCTCTGGTCTGTCGTCCTGTTATGCCGCCGCTGCGGCACCGTCTTTTGACGGGTCACCCGCAGGCAAAAAAGCTTCCGCCTGCGGGTTGAAACTCGAGGTCCATCGCCGCCTGTCTATCGGCGGCGAGTGACCGTTATGTGGCGTCAGCCCTTGAGGACTTCAACCAGCGTCTTGCCGAGGCGTGCCGGGGAAGGAGACACCTTGATACCTGCTGCTTCCATGGCTGCGATCTTGGATTCCGCATCGCCCTTGCCGCCGGAAACGACAGCGCCTGCGTGGCCCATGGTGCGGCCCTTCGGAGCGGTACGGCCGGCGATGAAGCCTGCCATCGGCTTCTTGCGGCCCTTCTTGGCTTCGTCGATCAGGAACTGGGCTGCTTCTTCTTCAGCCGAGCCGCCGATTTCGCCGATCATGATGATCGACTGCGTGGCTTCGTCTGCAAGGAACATTTCCAGCATGTCGATGAATTCGGTGCCCTTGACCGGGTCGCCGCCGATGCCGACAGCTGTCGTCTGGCCCAGGCCTTCGTTCGACGTCTGGAACACGGCTTCGTAGGTCAGCGTGCCGGAGCGCGAAACGATACCGACCGAACCCTTGCGGAAGATCGAGCCCGGCATGATGCCGATCTTGCATTCTTCCGGCGTCAGGACACCCGGGCAGTTCGGGCCGAGCAGGCGCGACTTGGACTTGTCGAGCTTGGCCTTCACGCGCACCATGTCCATGACCGGGATACCCTCGGTGATGCAGGTGATGAGCGGGATTTCAGCTTCGATCGCTTCGATGATCGCGTCGGCAGCGCCTGCCGGCGGAACGTAGATCACGGTCGCATCTGCGCCGGTCTGTTCCTTGCCTTCGGCAACCGAGGTGAAGATCGGCAGCGCCGTGCCGTCGACGCCAGACGACCAGGTTTCGCCACCCTTCTTCGGGTGAATGCCGCCGACCATCTTGGTGCCGTAATAAGCCAGCGCCTGTTCGGTGTGGAAGGTGCCGGTCTTGCCGGTCAGGCCCTGAACGAGGACCTTCGTGTCTTTATTGACGAGAATGGACATTCTTTCGATCCTTCCAGATTAGGCTTTGATCGCCGCGACGATCTTCTTCGCCGCGTCATCGAGATCGTCGGCAGCGGTGATCGCCAGACCGGACTCGTTGAGGATCTTCTTGCCAAGCTCGACATTGGTGCCTTCGAGGCGCACGACGAGCGGAACCTTCAGACCGACTTCCTGAACAGCTGCGACAACGCCTTCGGCGATGACGTCGCAACGCATGATGCCGCCGAAGATGTTGACGAGGATGCCCTCGACCTTCGGGTCAGCAGTGATGATCTTGAAGGCAGCTGCGACCTTCTCCTTGCCGGCGCCACCGCCGACGTCGCAGAAGTTTGCCGGCTCCTTGCCGTAAAGCTTGATGATGTCCATCGTCGCCATGGCGAGACCGGCACCATTGACCATGCAGCCGATATTGCCGTCGAGGGCAACGTAGGCGAGGTCCCACTTGGAGGCTTCGATTTCCTTGGAGTCTTCTTCGGTCTCGTCGCGCAGCGCCTTGACGTCGTCGTGACGGAACAGCGCGTTGCCGTCGAAAGACATCTTGGCGTCGAGAACGCGCAGATGACCGTCCTTCATGACGATCAGCGGGTTGACTTCGAGAAGAGCCATGTCCTTTTCGCCGAACGCCTTGTAGAGCGCCGGGAAGAGAACCTTGGCGTCTTCGGCAGCAGCGCCCGACAGTTCCAGAGCCTTGGAGATCTTGGCAACGTCGTCAGCCGTCACACCGGTTTCCGGGTCGATGGCGATCGTGTGGATCTTCTCAGGCGTATCGTGAGCAACGGCTTCGATGTCCATGCCACCTTCGGTCGAAACGACGAAGGCAACGCGACCGACAGAACGGTCGACCAGCAGCGAGCAGTAAAGTTCGCGCTCGATATCAGCGCCGTCTTCGATGTAGAGGCGGTTGACCTGCTTGCCGGCGTCGCCGGTCTGGGCAGTTACCAGCGTGTTGCCGAGCATGTCCTTGGCGTGTGCCACGACTTCCTCGATCGACTTCGCCAGGCGAACGCCGCCCTTGGCATCGGGGCCGAGTTCCTTGAACTTGCCCTTGCCGCGACCGCCGGCATGGATCTGGCTCTTGACCACGTAAAGCGGGCCCGGGAGCTGCTTTGCGGCGGCTTCGGCTTCTTCCACCTTGAGGATGGCAACGCCCTGGGCAACGGGCGCACCATAACCCTTCAGAAGAGCTTTGGCCTGATATTCATGGATATTCATGGGGCTTGATCCCTATTTGGATGACGTGAGCGCTGACAAAAGCCAGCGCTGAACCTTGCGAAAGCTGAATTACTTCAGCGAAGGAACGAGGGCGATGCAGGCTTCGCAGAGACCGGCAACAGCGCCGACCGACTTCTGGAAGGCAGCTTCTTCGTCCTTGTTGAATTCGACTTCGACGATGCGCTCGACGCCGCCGGCACCGAGAACGACCGGAACGCCGACATACATGTCCTTGACGCCGTACTGGCCGGAAAGGTGAGCCGCGACCGGAAGAACGCGCTTCTTGTCCTTGAGGTAGGATTCAGCCATTTCGATCGCCGAAGCGGCCGGAGCGTAATAGGCAGAACCGGTCTTCAGGAGGCCGACGATCTCTGCGCCGCCGTCACGGGTGCGCTGGATGATCTGGTCGAGCTTTTCCTGCGTGGTCCAGCCCATCTTGACGAGGTCGGTGAGCGGAACGCCGGCAACCGTCGAGTAACGGGCAAGCGGCACCATCGTGTCGCCGTGGCCGCCGAGAACGAATGCGGTGACGTCCTGGACGGAAACGTTGAATTCTTCGGCGAGGAAGAGACGGAAGCGGGCCGAGTCGAGCACGCCGGCCATGCCGACGACCTTGTTCTTCGGCAGGCCGGAGAACTTCTGCAGCGCCCAGACCATCGCGTCGAGCGGGTTGGTGATGCAGATGACGAAAGCGTTCGGGGCATACTTCTTGATGCCGGCGCCGACCTGCTCCATGACCTTGAGGTTGATGCCGATCAGGTCGTCGCGGCTCATGCCCGGCTTGCGGGCAACACCGGCAGTGACGATGCAGACATCTGCGCCTTCGATCGCAGCATAGTCGCTGGCGCCGGTCAGCTTCGCATTGAAGCCTTCGACGGGGCCGGACTGAGCGATGTCGAGGCCTTTGCCCTGCGGAATGCCGTCGGCGATGTCGAAGAGGACGACGTCGCCCAGCTCCTTCAGGCTGGCAAGATGCGCCAGCGTGCCACCGATCATGCCAGAACCAATAAGTGCAATCTTCTTACGCGACATGGAAATGCTTCCTCTCAAATCCCGACCTGCGGCAAGTTAGCGCAGGCTCTGCTTGCGGCAGCACGGATAGCCTCATCCGCCCAAAATGGCAAACGATTATTTCGAGGTCATATTTTTCAATCGGTTAGATATGATTTGAGTTACGTAAACGTAAGAATTTCTGCCATAAATATGTCAGAATTACTGCCGCTTCTCATTATGGAGCACCAGATATTCCGCGCTGCGCATTTCGAAAAGCCGCGAAACCGTGCGGTCGAACTCGAAACCTTCGGTCCCTCTCCGCTCCGTCAGTAAGGCATCCGGCGTGGCGGCAGCCGAAATGAAAAGCCGCACGGATTGATCGTAGAGCGCATCGACCAGATTGATGAACCGCTTCACTTCATTGCGCTTTTCCGCCCCAAGCTGCGGCACGTGCTCGACGAAGACCACATCGAAGCGCGCCGCGATCGCCAGATAGTCCGAGGCCCCGAGCGGCTTTTCGCAGAGATCCGAGAAGGTGAACCGCGCAACCCGTCCCACCGCCGAGGGCACATGAATGCTGCGCCCCTTCATCGGCAGTTCGGCGGGTTCCGCCCGCTCACCGTCGGTCATCTGATGCCACGCCGCCTCGAGCGCCGCATCCGTGCGGCCGTCGAGCGGCGTCAGATAGACCGGTAGGTTGGCATTCTTCTGCATCCGGTAATCGGTCGGGCTATCCAGCGTCACTACGTCTACATGATTGCCGAGAAGCCCGATGAACGGCAGGAACAGGCCACGATTGAGCCCGTCCCTGTAGAGGTTGTCGGGCGCGACGTTGGATGTCGCCACGAGCACGCAGCCGAGATTGAACAGCTCGGTAAACAACCGCGCCAGGATCATCGCATCGGTAATGTCGGTGACGGAAAATTCATCGAAGCACAGAAGCTCGGCTTCCGCATAAAGGGCGGCGGCAACCGGCGGCACGGGATCGGCCTGCTTCGTCTCGCCCCGCTTCAGCTTCTGCCGCTGTTCGTGAATGCGGTTATGCACATCGGCCATGAATTCATGAAAATGCGCCCGGCGCTTTTTCTGCGTGGGCGCTTTCTTGAAGAACATGTCCATGATCATGGTCTTGCCGCGGCCGACACTGCCATAGACATAAAGACCACGCACCTTTTCCGCATGGCCATTGCCGCGGCGGGCAAACAGCCAGCCGAGCGCGCTCGACTTCTTTGCGGGCTTTGCCTCGCGCAACGCAACGAGCACGCGGTCGAGCCTAGCCGCAACCTCCATCTGCGCCTTGTCGGGCGTCAGAACGCCGGACGCCGCCAGCGCCTTGAGCTCTTCGCAGACGCTCGACGTATATTCTGGAATGGGTTCCACGAGGGAGGCCCCTTGTTTTCAGGAATTAACGGCTCAGACTGACCTGCTGGCCCGAATTCGTCGTGCCGTCGAAACGGTTGTCGGCGCTCTTGTAGACACGGCCGATCACGTCGCCTGCGCGGTTCTTGAACTGAACCATCTTGCCGGAGACTTCCCAGGACCCCATGGTCGTCAGCTCGCCGGCGCAACCGCGTGTGCCGCCGCGTGAACCGCTGCCCAGATTGGTGAGGGTCAGGAACATGTCGCAGGAAGAGCCGCCATTGGAGACGCGCCAATTGCCAACCATCTGCTCCTTCGTCACGTCGAGCGCGCTTGCCGGAGCAGCCGCATTCGGGTCGAGCGAAGCCATGTTCTGGCCCTGCTGCGGAGCGGACGGATATTGCGAGGCACCGCCCGGAGGCGGAAGCTGACCGCCCTGTACACCCTGCACGGGCTGGGCCTGAAGCGGAGCGGGCTGCGAAGGCAGATCACTATAAGGGCTGTAGGATGTCCGCTGGCAACCCGCCAGAGCCAAGGTCAGAACGAGACCTGTTGCCACATATTTGAACTGCATCAAAAACTCCTGTCCGGATCATTTCACACTGCCCTACAACTTGGGCACGACAGTTTGGCCGGGAATATCGTAAACGCACTTGGTTAATCAAGGGTATCCGGCCAATCCGGCATAATCGCGACGATCTGAACGGTCAATTCCGCGTGCGCACCGGGCAGTAGAACAAACGACAAGGCCGCAGCGAAAAAGCTGCGGCCTTGGGTTTTCAAAGACTAGACGCGGCGCTCGACCATCATCTTCTTGATTTCGGCGATTGCCTTGGCAGGGTTCAGACCCTTCGGGCAGGCCTGGGCGCAGTTCATGATCGTGTGGCAACGATAAAGACGGAAGGGGTCCTCGAGATTGTCGAGGCGTTCACCTTTCGCTTCATCGCGGCTGTCGATCAGCCAGCGATAGGCCTGCAGCAGAACCGCCGGACCGAGATAACGGTCACCGTTCCACCAGTAGCTCGGACAGGAGGTCGAGCAGCAGGCGCACAGGATGCACTCGTAGAGACCGTCGAGCTTGAGGCGATCCTCATGGCTCTGCTTCCACTCCTTCGCCGGCGTCGGCGACACCGTCTTCAGCCACGGCTCGATCGAGCGATGCTGGGCATAGAAGTTGTTGAGGTCCGGAACGAGATCCTTCACCACCGGCATATGCGGCAGCGGATAGACCTTCACCGTGCCGGAAATGTCGTCCATGCCCTTGGTGCAGGCCAGCGTGTTCGTGCCGTCGATATTCATCGCGCAGGAACCGCAAATGCCTTCGCGACAGGAACGGCGCAGCGTCAGCGTCGGGTCGATCTTGTTCTTGATATAGAGCAGACCGTCGAGCACCATCGGGCCGCAATCGTCGAGATCGACATAGAACGTGTCGATGCTCGGATTTTTCCCGTCATCCGGGCTCCAGCGATAGATGCGGTATTCGCGCACGTTCGTGGCGCCTTCCGGCTTCGGCCAGACCTTGCCTTCGGACATCTGCGAGTTTTTTGGGAGAGCGAGTTCAACCATGGTTCTTTTCCCTCCGGATCAATAGACGCGAGCCTTGGGCTCGATCTTGTAGGGATCGATGCCTTCGGCGATTAGGTCCGTATGGACCGGACGGTAATCGAGCTTGACGTCGCCCTTTTCGTTGACCCAGGCCAACGTGTGCTTGCGCCAGTTGACGTCGTCGCGGCCGGCGAATGCGCCTTCCGTGAAGTCCTCGCGAGCGTGCGAACCGCGGCTTTCTTTGCGGGCCTCGGCGCCATAGACGGTGGTGATCGCATTCGCCATCAGGTTATGCAGTTCCAGCGTCTCGACCAGATCCGAGTTCCAGATCATCGAACGGTCGGTGACCTTGACGTCCGGCAGCTCGCTCCAGATTTCCGACATGCGCTTGCAGCCCGATTCCAGCGATTCCTGCGTACGGAACACCGCCGCATCATCCTGCATCGTGCGCTGCATCTTGTCACGCAGCACGGCGGTCGGCGTTTCACCCTTGGCGTAACGCAGGCTGTCGAACCGGTCCATGATCTTGTCGCAGGCAGCAACGTTGAGCGCCGGGATCGAGCTTTCGCGGTCGATCACCTGGCCGGCGCGGATCGCAGCAGCACGACCGAAGACCACGAGGTCGATCAGCGAGTTGGAGCCGAGGCGGTTAGCCCCGTGAACCGAAGCGCAGCCCGCTTCACCCACAGCCATCAGGCCAGGAATGATCCGTTCCGGATTGCTCGAGTCGGCGTTCAGCACTTCGCCCCAGTAGTTGGTCGGAATGCCGCCCATATTGTAGTGAACCGTGGGCAGAACCGGGATCGGCTCGCGGGTCACGTCGACGCCGGCAAAGATCTTCGCCGATTCCGAAATGCCCGGAAGACGCTCATGCAGAACGGCCGGATCGAGATGGTCCAGATGCAGGAAGATGTGGTCCTTGTTCTTGCCGACGCCGCGGCCTTCACGGATTTCCATCGTCATGCAGCGCGAAACGACGTCGCGCGAGGCAAGGTCCTTGGCCGAAGGCGCGTAACGCTCCATGAAGCGCTCGCCTTCCGAGTTGACCAGGTAGCCGCCTTCGCCGCGCGCACCTTCGGTGATCAGACAGCCGGAGCCGTAGATGCCGGTCGGGTGGAACTGGACGAATTCCATGTCCTGCAAAGGCAGGCCGGCGCGTGCCACCATGCCGCCGCCGTCGCCGGTGCAGGTATGGGCGGACGTTGCCGAGAAATATGCGCGACCGTAACCGCCGGTCGCCAGAACCACCATCTTGGCGGCAAAGCGATGGATCGTGCCGTCGTCGAGGTTCCAGGCGACGACGCCTTCGCAACGGCTGCCGTCATCCGACATGATCAGGTCGAGGGCGAAATACTCGATGAAGAATTCCGCGTTGTTGCGCAGCGACTGGCCATAGAGCGTGTGCAGGATGGCGTGGCCGGTACGGTCGGCAGCAGCGCAGGTGCGCTGCACCGGCGGGCCGGCACCGAAATTCTGCATGTGGCCGCCGAACGGGCGCTGGTAAATCTTGCCTTCCTCGTTACGCGAGAACGGCACGCCGTAGTGCTCGAGTTCGTAAACGGCCTTCGGTGCTTCCATGACCATGTACTGCATGGCGTCAACGTCGCCGAGCCAGTCGGAACCCTTGACGGTGTCATAGAGATGCCACTGCCAGCTGTCCGGCGTCATGTTCTGCAGCGAGGCGGCAATGCCGCCCTGTGCTGCGACGGTATGGGAACGCGTCGGAAAAACCTTGGTGATGCAGGCAGTCTTGAAACCCTGCTCGGCCATGCCGAGCGTGGCGCGCAGACCGGCGCCGCCGGCGCCCACGACGATCACGTCGTAGGAATGGTCGACATAGTTATAGGCCCGGACGTTCTGGGAAGCCCCGTTCTGGGCTATAGGTGTGACGGATGCCATGATGGATTATCCTACGAACGCAATTTTCAGAACGGCGAAGAGACAGAGGCCACCGATCAGCATTGCAAAGAATGTATTGAGCATCACGGCCAGGAACTTGATGCCTTCGTGATGCACGTAGTCGACGATGATTTCCTGAACGCCGATGCGCATGTGCACGAGACCCGCAATGATCATCAGGCCGAACAACACGGCAATGATCGGGTTCGACAGCGCGCCGACGACATCCTCGTAAGGAGCGCCTGCATAGCGGATCAGGAAAATGATGAAGAAGATGGCGAGCGGCACGAGCGCCACGGCCGACATCCGCTGCATCCAGAAATGTTCGGTGCCGTCCTTTGCTGATCCCAGACCACGAACCTTGCCAAGGGGAGTACGCATATCCATGATGTTTCCTCCTCAGATGGCCAGGCCGATGATCCAGACCAGCACGGTCAGACAGATCGAAACGACAGGCATGATCAGTGCGACCTTGGTCGCGAAATGTTTTTCGAAGCCATGCCCCATGTCCCAAACAAAGTGGCGAAGACCACCGAGCATGTGGTGGATCAGAGCCCAGGTATAGCCGAACAGGACCAGCAGACCGATCCAGGTGCCGAAAAGCCAGCTGACCCAGTCGAAATAGGGCTTGCCGGAAGCGGCTGCGATCAGCCACCAGGCCAGCAGGATCGTGCCTGCAGCCAGAGCGCCACCGGTAATACGGTGGACGATCGACATAACCATTGTGGGGATTGGCTTGTAGATTTGCAGATGCGGCGACAGAGGCCGGTTATTAGTTACATTCGCCATCATTACCTCGCGGCGTCGTCTCAGCGGGCGGGCGCCCGGCAATGCACCATGCCGAGAAAATGTGCATTGCATCATCGGCGTGGTTTAATCTTGGAATTACGCTACGACAAGAACAATTCCAAGTGAGCCCGAATTTAATCGATTGGGAATTGCAAGGGGGAAGACCCCGGACATATCGCCGCGGCACATTAACCATCAATTCCAAAGATTTGCGCACTGCTCGTGCGCTTGTCGCGAGATCATGTTAACATCTGATTAACCATGATCTCGGAGTTCGCCATGATAGCGAATCGCATGAAACCTGTCCTTGTTGCGGCTGCACTTGTCGGTGCCTTAGCCTCTGCTGCCCTCGCACGCGATCCTTCGCCGGATTTTAACAGCAGCAACAACGGCTATCGGGGACACCATTACGGCCACGGACATCATGGCCGACGCGGCCAGTTGAAACTCTTTTCGGACCAGCGCCTCGGCGGCGCGAGCCGTGTCGTCTCCGGCTCACGAGACAGATCGGCCGAAAGCGGCTCATTCGTGACCCCGAGCTATGTCGGCAGCGTGTCCGGCTCCAGCTTCTTCTATGTCGATGGCGATCGGACGGTTTACTCCACCTTCGCAACACCTTCGACGACAGGCCCCTACATCGCCCCCACGGCAAAGATCATCGACGTGACCGAGGCGTCTGCTCGAGGCAGCTTTAACCCCGTCAACGGATGCTCCTACGAAATGGGCGTCTGCGTTATCCGCGGCGAGAGATAAAACACCAATTTCTCAGGAAAGCTGGGCCTCGATCGCCGCCTTGTCGATGATCGACCAGACCTGCACAATCCGTCTGCCGGAAAACTCGTAAAAGACGTTTTCCGAAAACTGTACGCGCTTGCCGTTGACCGGCAGGCCGAAAAGCTCGCCGGCCGGCGTGCAATCGAAGACCAGCCGGCTCGCGAGTTTCGGTGCCTCCGTGACCATAAAGTCGATAGCGAAACGCAGATCCGGAATGGCGCGGAAATCTCCTACCAGCATGTCGCGATAGCCGGTGAGCCCGATCCGTCGCCCATTGTAAATCGCATCCTCGTCGACGAAATCGCCTAGCCTTTGCCAATCCTGCCGGTTCAGGCAGTCGATATAGCCGCGATAGATTTCGGACAGTTCACCCATTCCTGCCGTGCCTTTCCGGATAAATCCCGATGGGCGGTGAAACGCGGCAAATGGACCGCTCGTTCCGCGCCGATAATCGCGGAAAGTATCGGCTTCGACCGTCAACAAAACTTCGGCGGCAAGCAACGCAGAATAAACGGACCTGGATACGGGGAAGATTTCGCCACCAAACTCAATCTCATCAATAACTTGAACCTTGTTTCATCCCCACTTTCCCAACCCATGCCTACAATCCCCCTGCCTCCATCGCCGGAGTGTTTCGCGAGACGTTCGCGGGCAGATGGGAGCCGGCGCTTTCGTTTTAACCGTAACGTGCGGCAAGAACGGAAGGGGTGAAAATCATGGAGGGGATGGCGTCAAAACCTCAGCTCTCCTATCAAGCCTCCCCCTGGCAGCCATGCCGGGTTCGGTTGAGCCGTCCAAGTGTGGGAAACCACATGCAGCGAGGCGAGAGGATCACCTGTAGGGACCGGAAGTCCCGAGAAAACGCCGAGGACCACGCATATGCGGAGCCACATTTTTAAATTCCATAGAGGTCCCGCATATGCGTGCGCTTCTCCGGAATGCTCTTTAACAACCACGGCAGCGTGCTGCGCGGGGGCGGTTTCATGTGCCGGGAGTCGCAGAGCCATCGGCACCCTGGTCGTCTGCGTCTGGATCCTCGCGTCACCCTTGGGTTTGACCCGAGGATCCAGACACAAGCAATCCGCAGCTCATTTGGCTGTCGCCATCGTCTGTCGGCAGGCAGATGAGGACCGGTTCACAACGATGCAAAGGAGGAAGCCCCCTACCCGAACCGCCAAACCGTCGTCTTCTTCACCTCGCTGTCCTCCAGCGCCCGCGTCACCGGCACCTCATAGACGGCGAGCCGCTCCAGCCGCTCCTTCGGCAGGTAACTGCGCCCCGGATCGCCGACCAGAACCAACCTGCCCTGATCAGCCAGTCGCGTGAACCACGGCACCAACGCCGCCGCAAAATCGCGATCGTAGAAAACATCCCCCGCCAGCACGACCTCGGCATCGACCATCCGGTCGATCTGATCATCAC
>JAEXYH010000094.1 GCA_023451735.1 Pseudomonadota bacterium
AAGCTTTGTAGGGCGGGGGACGGGGGGTCGCCTTCGGACACTGTAATAACGAGCGGCGATAAAGAAGGTTCCGATTTTTTCGAGAAAAAAATCAAGCCGTCTTCTTAAATGCGTAGATCGTGAAAACGGCGGATTTTTACCGCCATTCTCAGCCTTTTTGGTGTCTTTCAGTTCAGCGCTTTACGGCACGCGGATCAAGCGCGTCACGGATCGCATCACCCATGTAGTTGACGCTCAGAACAGTCAGCGAAATGGCAAGGCCCGGCCACAGCACGCGCGAGGGCGTGAGCTGCAGGAAGTTGGCGCCGTCGAACAGGAGTCGGCCCCAGGTCGGGAAATCCGACGGGAAGCCGAGGCCGAGGAAGGAGAGCGCCGATTCTGTGATGATGGCCGAGGCGATGCCGAGCGTGGCCGAAACCATGATCGAGGAAAGTACATTCGGCAGAATGTGCTTGAGGATAATGCGATACTCCCGGATGCCGCTCGATTTTGCTGCCAGCACGAATTCCTGGCTCTTCACCGCCAGAACGTCGCCACGGACGATGCGGGCGGTGTGCATCCAGCTGGTAATGCCGATAACGAAGACGATCAGGATGAAGATGCCGGTTTCCGGGCCGAAGGCGGCGCGCAGCGTATCGCGAAACAGCATGATGACGACAAGCAGGAGCGGCAGCAGCGGCAACGCAAGGAACAGGTCCGTCAGTCGCATCAGAGGGCCGTCCAGGCGGCGGAAATAACCCGACAGGACCCCGACAAGCGTGCCGAGGAAGAGCGCCAGCAGCATGGCGGTTATGCCGACAGCAAGCGATATGCGGCCGCCGGCCAGAACCTGGGCGAGCATGTCCTTGCCGAGATTGTCGGTGCCGAAGGGATGGGCGAGCGACGGCCACTGGTTCTTGTCGCGGATGTTGATCTGGTTCGGCGCGACGGTGTGGATGTAGGGCCCCACATAGACGGCCAGCAGAATGAAGACGAAGGTGAACAATCCGACCACGCCGCCCTTGTGGGCGCGGAACTGTTGCCACATGTCGGCAAGGGCCGAGCGTGTCGGGGTGGAGGCTGCCAACGGTGCGGCAGGGGAGGTCGCGGTTGCGTCAGTCATAACGGATCCTCGGGTCAAGAATGCCGTAGAGCACGTCGGCAATCAGGTTGAAGAGGACGATCAGCACCGCGAAGATGAAGGTGAGCGTCTGGACGAGCGGCATATCGGCGCCCTGCACCGCAGTGATCAGCAATTGGCCCAGCCCATTCACGCGGAAAACCTGTTCGGTGATGATGGCGCCGGAAAAAACGGTCGGAACGCCGAGCGCAATCACGGTGACGACCGGGATGAGACTGTTGCGCAGGACATGGACGAGAAGAACGGCCTTTTCCTTGACGCCCTTGGCGCGGGCGGTGCGGACATAATCCTGATGCAGATTGTCGAGCATCGAGGCGCGCACGAAACGGGCGATCTGCGAGGCGTTATAAAGAGCCAAAACGAAGACAGGCAGCGCCATCTGCCTGATCTGTGCAATGAAGCTGTCGAAATCCGTGACCCTGAGATTGGTATCGTAGACCGACGGAAACCATTGCAGGTAGGAGGAGAAGATGACGATCAGCAGCACGCCGGTGAAGAAGGTCGGAACCGAATAACCGACCATGGAGATGAAGGTGCCGATCTGGTCGAAGACCGAATACTGTTTGTAGGCGGAGATGACGCCGATCGGGATGGCGATCAGGATGCCCAAGATATAGGCGAGCCCGACGACCCAAAGCGTCTGCGGAAGACGTTGGACGATAAGGTCGACGACAGGGCTGCGGGTTGCCCAGGAGAGAACCCGCATGCGTTCGCCATCACCAAACTGCCATCCGGTGAGGCTTTCGAGAATGTTGAGCGGTTCGTTGATGAAGAATTGCTGCAGCCATTTGATGTAGCGGATCAGGAAAGGCTGATCGAGGCCGAGCGAGGCGCGGATCTGCTCGCGCACTTCCGGCGGGATGGTCAGCGGCAGGTCGCCGGTCGGGTCGTTCGGGGCAAGATCGAGCAGGGCAAAGATGACGAAGCTGATGATCAGCAAGGTCGGTATTGCGAAGAACAATCGTCGCAACGTGTATGTGAACATATAGGACTCTCCGGCTACGCATCCGTACGCCATGGCTGCAGGGCGCCCGACTACATGGGCTAGGGGGCGCAGAATTATCGATGCTGGTAAGCAGGCCCCGCCGGAGGGCAGGGCAGGCTCTGGTCTCATCCAAGAAGTGCAAAGGCCGGACCGATCTCATGTCGTCCGGCCCGCGCCATTACTTCTTTCGATACCAGTCTGCGATGTTCCACACCTGGCTATCCCAGGAGTTCATCTTGATGCCATCGAGTGTGACGGCGAAGGAGGACTGGTCGCCACGATGGACGAGCGGAATATGCGCACCTTCCTCAGTCAGCATGTCGTTGAGCTGCTTGGCGATTTCCGCACGTTTTTCGAGGTCGGCGGTCTTGGAAAGGGTGCCGACCAGCTTATCGAATTCCGGATTGCAGTAACGCGGGATATTCTGGCCCTGCCAGCCGTTGCTCGGTCCCGGCATCTTGTCGCAAAGCCACTCTGCCAGATACTTTTCCGGGTCGGTGCCGTCGAAATTGTTGGTGTACATGATGACGTCGGCATAAAATTTCTGGAACGTGTCCGGGCTCGCTGGATCGCCACCGAAGAAGACTGAGGCGGATGCGTTGCGAAGTTCGGCATCGACACCGATCTCTGCCCACATGGATTTGACCAGTTCCTGAGTCGCCTGACGCACCGAGTTGGTGGAGGTGGAATAGAGGAAGGACAGTTTTACGCCGTCCTTGGCGCGGATTCCGTCACCGCCCTTTGCCCAGCCTGCGTCGTCGAGCAGCTTGTTGGCGGCTTCGAGATCCTGTTTCAGGCACCAGCTGTCGTTCTTGGTGGAGGCAACGGTTTCCGGTGCCGGAACGATGTTGCAGGTGGCCTTGCCGGACTGGCCGTAACCGGCTTCGACGATGATATCGCGGTCGATGGCGAGCGACAGTGCGCGGCGAACCGCCGGGTCCTTCAACGCCGGATGCGGACCGGCTTCTGTCGTCGAGCGCTTGGCGCCGAGCGACGGATCGGGGTTGGTCCAGTTGAGATTGATACGCTCGACCTGGGTGCCGAAGGAGATTTCGAGGCGGCCCTTGCCGGCGGCCATCATGGTTTGCAGCACTTCCGGCTCGACCTGGGCGTTCCAGGCGTAATCGTATTCGCCGGTTTCGAGAACGGCGCGGGCAGCAGAGGCCGCATCGCCGCCGCCCTTCAGCGTGATGGAGGCGAAGGCGGGTTTGGTGGCATCGCGGTAGTTCGGGTTGGCCGCGAAGGTGATGACGTCGTTCGGCTTGAAATCCTTGACGGTGAATGCACCGGTGCCGACAGGCATGAAATTGGCAGAGGTACAGCCCGGAGCCTTGGCACCGAGGCAATCCTTGAACTGGGCGGCCTGGATGATCGGCGACTGGGCGCCGACAAATGCGGAATACGGATAGGGCTTCGGCTCTTCGAAGGTGATCTTGACCGTGTGCGGATCGACGGCCTCGACGTTCTTCACGCCCTCATACTGAGCTGCCTGGGCGCAGCCGCCGTCCGGCGCCGTGCAGTATTTCCAAGTGAAGATGACATCCTCGGCGGTAAAGGGGGTCCCGTCCGACCATTTGACATCCGGCTTCAGCTTCCAGGTCATGCTGAGCAGGTCCTTGGCGACGCCGCCATTTTCGAGCGTCGGGATTTCCGCAGCGAGCCAGGCAACCAGCTCTCCCTTTTCGTCGTAACGGGCCAGCGGCTCGATGACGATCGAAGAGGCAAGCACTTCCTTTGTGCCGGCCGAAAGAAATGGGTTCATGGTGGAGACAGCCTGCCAGAACAGGATCTTCAGGTCACCATCCGTACCGCGTTCCGCATGAGCCGTGGCACCGGAAAGCGCCATGACGGCAACGGTGCCTGCCAACAGAAGTCTCAGTTTGCGCATGCTGCTGTTCCCCTTTGTGGTTCTCTTTGCGAGTTTTAGTGATTGGTGGCGGACGGTTCCTGTCGGGCTCCCTGGTCGCGGCGTTGTGCCTGTCAACCTTCCCGACGGGTGCCAATAGTGCTGCCCGCAAGCTCTCTGTTCAGTCGATTTAAGACACGTCCATTCCTTCACGTCTGGCGTGTGTGACCAAATTTTGAGCCATCAAAGCACAAGCCTATTTTTCGTTCAAGAGCGAAAATTGACGCTTGCAAAAGCGTGCATAAGCATCGCAATATCTCTGTCAATCAGAGTGGGAATTCCAGAAAAATCAATGAGGTGCCGGAATGCCAGTGATCAATCGCGTAGCCGAGATGCAGGATGAGGTGGCGGAATGGCGGCGTCATCTGCATCAGAATCCTGAGCTGCTTTACGATGTTCACGAGACGTCGCGCTTCGTGGCTGAGAAGCTCACATCCTTCGGCTGTGATGTGGTTGAAACGGGGATCGGCAAGACCGGTGTCGTTGCCCTCATCAAGGGCAGGCATGGCGACGGGCCTGCAATCGGCTTTCGAGCCGATATGGATGCGTTGCCGATCTTCGAGACCTCGGGCAAACCCTGGGCATCGAAGACACCCGGCAAGGCGCATTCCTGTGGCCATGACGGTCACACCGCCATGCTTTTGGGGGCTGCGCAATATCTGGCGGAGACGCGAAACTTCAAGGGTTCGGTTGCCGTGATCTTCCAGCCGGCCGAAGAAGGCGGCGCCGGTGCGCTCGCAATGATCAACGACGGGTTCATCGACAAGTTCGGCATCAAAGAAGTTTACGGCATGCATAACGAGCCGCGTCTTCCGGTCGGCAATTTCGCCATCCGCAAAGGCGGAATCATGGCGGCTGCCGACGTGTTCGAGATCACCGTCAACGGTCGCGGCAGCCATGCCGCGCAGCCGCATAATTCGATCGATCCGGTGCTGGCGGCGTCGCATATCGTAATCGCGCTGCAGTCGATCGTCTCGCGCGAGACAGATCCATTGAAGTCGCTGGTCGTCACTGTCGCGGCGATCCATGGTGGCGATGCCAACAATGTCATTCCCGATACGGTGAAGCTTGTCGGTACGGTACGCACGCTTCTGCCGGAAACGCGCGATTTTGCCCAGAAGCGTCTGACGGCAGTGGCTGAAACGACGGCAATTGCACATGGCGCGACAGCCGAGGTCGTCTATCGTCGTGGATATCCGGTGACCTTCAACCACGATGCGGAAACCGAATTTGCCATCGATATCGCCGGCAAGGTGGCCGGACCGAAGGCGGTGAACGGCAATGTCAACCCGCATATGGGCGCGGAGGACTTCTCCTACATGCTGGAGCAGCGTCCGGGTGCCTTCATCTTCATCGGTAACGGCGATACGGCCAACCTGCACAATGCAGCCTATGACTTCAACGACGAGGCGATCCCCTATGGCGTCAGCTACTGGGTGACGCTGGCGGAAACCGCCCTCGCGGCCTGATCCGGATAACATCATCGAGATAAAAAGGGGATACCGATGCTGCTTTCCGGAAATGACATGGAACAGGGGGGCGGTTCGGTCGCTCCGGTTCTTTCGGTCAAGAACCTTTCCACCTCTTTCCGCGTGGGTGACGAGTGGAAGACCGTGGTGCGCAACATCTCGTTTGATGTTGCGCCACGGGAGACGGTGGCGATTGTCGGCGAAAGCGGTTCGGGCAAGTCGGTAACATCGCTGTCGATCATGCGGCTGCTGCCGAAAAAGACGAGCCGGGTCGAGGGGCAGGTGTTCCTGCAGGGCAAGGAGCTGATCTCCTTGCCCGAGGAGCAGATGCGGCAGGTGCGCGGCAATGACATCTCGATGATTTTTCAGGAGCCGATGACATCGCTCAATCCGATCTTCCCGATCGGCAAGCAGATCGCCGAAGCACTGACCGTCCATACGAACATCTCCAAGGCCGAGGCTAAGGCGGAAGTCCTTCGATTGCTGGAGAAAGTGCGCATTCCGAATGCCAAGGGTCGGTTCGACGAATATCCGCACCAGTTTTCGGGCGGCATGCGGCAACGCGTGATGATCGCCATGGCGCTTGCATCGAAACCAAAGCTGCTGATTGCCGACGAACCGACGACGGCGCTCGATGTGACGATCCAGGGGCAGATCCTCGACCTCATCAAGCAGTTGCAGGACGAGGAAGGGATGTCGGTCCTGTTCATCACCCACGACATGGGCGTGGTGGCGGAAGTTGCCGACCGGACGATCGTGATGTTTCGCGGCGATGCGGTGGAGACCGGAGCGACCGACGATATCTTCCATCGCGGCAAGCACCCGTATACGCGGGCACTGCTTTCGGCCGTGCCGCGGCTGGGTTCTATGGGCGAGCGCAAGCTGCCGCTTCGCTTTCCCGTCATCGACATCAAGACCGGCGAGCAGCAGAAACTTGCCGACGTGACCGATACGGTTGCCAAGGGCAGGACGCCGATCCTCGATGTGAGGGATCTGACGACGCGGTTCGACATTCATTCCGGGCTGCTTGGCCGCAAGACCGGAGCCGTGCATGCGGTGGAGAAGGTGTCCTTCGATCTCTTTGAGGGCGAGACGCTTTCGCTGGTCGGTGAATCCGGTTGCGGCAAATCGACGACCGGGCGCTCGGTGACGCGGCTGATCAACCCAACCAGCGGCAATGTCGTGCTCGACGGCTACGAGGTGATGAAGCTCGACCAGCCGACACTCCGAAAGATGCGACGGTCGATCCAGATGATCTTCCAGGATCCGTTCGCCTCACTCAATCCGCGCATGAACATCGGGTCCGCCGTGATGGAACCGTTTGTCGAGCATAACCTCGGCACGAAACAGCAGGCGCGGGACAAGGCGGCAGCGCTTCTGGAAAAGGTCGGCCTGTCTGCCGACATGATGAAACGCTTTCCGCACGAATTTTCCGGCGGGCAGAGACAGCGCGTTGCGATTGCCAGGGCGCTGATGCTTGATCCGAAGGTGATCGTGGCGGACGAGGCGGTCTCGGCGCTCGACGTGTCGATCAAGGCGCAGGTCTGCAATCTTCTGCTCGACCTGCAGCAGAGCCTGAAGCTCGCCTACCTGTTCATTAGCCATGACATGGCGGTGGTGGAGCGCGTCAGTCACCGGGTAGCGGTGATGTATCTGGGCGAGATCGTCGAGATCGGGCCCCGGGCGGCTGTCTTCGAAAACCCGCAGCATCCCTATACGAAGAAGCTGATGTCGGCGGTGCCGATCCCTGACCCTTCACGCCGGTCGATCAAGCGCAACATGTCCACCGACGAGATCAAGAGCCCGGTGCGGGCCGTGGATTATGTCCCGCCGGTCCGGCAGTATCGTGAGGTCTCTAACGGGCATATCGTGCAGATCGCCTGAGGCGGAAGCGGGCCAACTCAGGGTCGGGAACCGATCCTGAGACAGGCCGTAGTGCCGCTCCAGCATTTCCCAGGTCTGATCCATCGCATAGGCTCTCGAAATGTGCGGCAGACCGATATGGCCGAAAAAGAGTGACAGTTGACGCTCGGCCTTTTCGGTCGCGATGCCAGCTATCTGCTGGCTGTAGATGACGGATGCGAGGCCGGTGCGGTCGGCACCTCCCTGGCAGTGTATCAGGATCGGTTTTGGTGCGTCCTTCAGCAAGGCGACGAGCTGGTCCGCCTGCTCTGCGGTAAGTCCTCTGGAGGCGACCATGCGGAAGTCGATATGCCGTATCCCAAGCCGCTGCGCTGTCGACGTTTCATCGATGTACCATGGGGCGTCTTTCGATGCGCCGCGCAGGTTGACGATGGTGCGGATCCCGTAGGTTTGCGCATAGTCTTCTATCTGCGCCGCACTCGGCTGCGCTGAGCGGTAGAGTTCGCCGGCGATCACGGTGTGAAAATTGCCGGAAAGCTGAAGGAAGCCGAGATAGGCGCCGAGGCCAAGCGCCGTCAAGCCGATGGCCGCTGCTCCTTTGCGAAGCCATTTTCGCCCGAATGTCACTGCCATGTCGCCGATCCACCTTGCTGAACAGGCAGGTCACGCCTGCCGTTGCTACATGGCATCGGCTTTCAAACTGACAGTCACCTGAAGGCCGGATTCATCCTGGAGCGTTGCGCATTCTGACGGAAGCGCAGTTTGCTGAACGCCTAAGAGTGGCCATCATGAAATCGGAACGGCCACCAATGCGGCCGTCCCGACATGGCAATGCTGTTGGACAGGGCTGGTCCGACGAGAGACTAGGGTGGATTACCAGGCGGGAACGGCCGCGCCCTTAAGCTGGACGGCAAGCGCTTCCTTGACTGGATCGGAATGGAAAGCCGAGATGAAATCGGCAAGCCATGGAGCCTTCACGTTCTTCTCGCCGACGGCGATGATGTTGGAATAAGGGGAATCGCGGTCTTCGCGCAGGATTGCATCCTTGGCCGGATCCAGGTTGGCCTTGATCGCAAAGCTGGTGTTGATGGCTGCGACATCGACATCGGCCAGACTGCGGGCCAACTGTCCGGCTTCCAGCTCGATGAATTCGAAATTGCGCGGGTTCTCGACGATGTCCAGGACGGTCGAATTGTCGTGGCCGCCGTCGCGAAGCTTGATTACGCCCTTGTGCGACAGGAGCAGCAGTGCGCGGGCCGCATTGGTCGGATCGTTCGAGATGCCAACTTGAGCGCCTTCCGGCAGCTCGTCGAAACTCTTGTATTTCGTGGAGTAATAGCCGAGCGGCAGAACGTATGTCTTGGCGACGTCGACGACGGTCTTGCCCGAAGACTTGACATAATTGTCCAGGAAAGGCCGTGTCTGGAACGTGTTGGCGTCGATTTCACCTGAGACGAGCGCTTCGTTCGGAATGACGTAGTCGTTGAACTCGATGATCGTGATATCGAGACCGCGCTTGGCAGCCTCTTCCTTGACGACTTCGAGAACCTCGGCATGGGGGCCCGATGTGGTGCCGACCTTGATCGAGGCGGCCTGGGCCGAAACGGCCATGACGGTTGCCAGAATGCCGGCGAGAGCGGCCTTGGACAAATGGACTGTAATATTTTTCATGAAACGCACTTTGCTAAGGGATGATCGTGGCCTGCGATTGTACAAACGGGCGTCAGCTTAAAAAGAGAATTTGTTACGCTGTATCTGCGTCTTGCGTATAAATAATTCCTACTGATGGATCTCTTTGAAATTAAATTCCAAGCTCAAAGAGGGCTTATCATTAATATGCGGCGAGCCAACGGTAGCGAAGTCTTTCACCTGTGACGAAGAGGAGAAAGTCGGAGCTAACGCTCGTGTGAGGACAAAACAGATATTTTCTGGGCATCTTCTCAGCAGGCTGCGCTTTGGCGGATAGCAAGGCGTCGGGCTATTTTGAAAATGTAATACGCCAACGATTGGTTCATTCATGTCGCAATATATCAAGACCGAGATTTCAGCTGATGTCGCTCATATCGGGATCGCCAGACCGGAAAAACATAACGCAATGTCGCTTGAGATGTGGGACGCTCTCAATGCGGCGCTCGCCACGCTCGATGGCAATACCGACATTCGCTGCGTCATCCTTTCCGGCCAGGGCGGACGCGCCTTCAGCGCGGGGGCGGACATCGGCGAATTTCTTGAAGAGCGCCAGGATCCGGAGGCGGCTCATCGGTATGGAGAGCGCGCCGGTGCAGCGCTTGCGGCGATCCGCAACTGCCGCCATCCGGTGATTGCCGCGATTGACGGCTTGTGTGTTGGCGGAGGGCTCGAACTTGCAGCGCTCTGCGATATCCGTATCGCCTCGAAGGCTTCGCGCTTCGGACTTCCGGTCAAGCGCCTCGGTCTGACCGTCGCGCTCAGCGAACTTGATCCTCTGGTCAGCCTGATCGGCCCCGGCCCAAGTCTGCAATTGCTGCTGACCGGCGACATTATCGATGCCGAGGAGGCAAAACGGATCGGGCTGGTCGGCATTGTCAGCGACGCGGAAAATTTCGAGGAAACGGTACGCGCGACCGCAGCAAAAATCGCTGCCGGGGCTCCGCTGGTGGCGCGCTGGCACAAGCGCTTCGTACACCGGCTCAGCGAGCCGCGGGAGGTTACACCCGAAGAGCATAACGAGAGCTATGCCTGCTTTGCGACTGAAGATTTCCAGATCGGCCGCGAAGCCTTCCTCAACAAGACACAACCGCAGTTCAAAGGTCGTTAATACCCGATGCCTACTCCCCTCGATGGAATCCGCGTTCTTGATCTCAGCCATGTCATGGCAGGTCCGGTCTGCTCCATGTTCCTTGCCGATCTCGGCGCCCATGTCACCAAGATCGAGAAACTGCAGGGCGGCGATGATTCCCGCCGGATGGTTCCGCCGACTATCGGTGATGAGTCCGCGGCCTTCCTGCAGGTCAATCGCAACAAACACGGCCTGGCACTGGATTTGAAGTCGCCTGACGGGCGCAAGATCATCGAGCGCCTGATCGAGCGCTCCGACGTTCTGGTGGAAAACCTCCGCCCCGGTGCCCTGGTGCGACTGGGCTTTGACGATGCGCGGCTCGAAGCGATCAATCCGCGTCTCGTCCACTGCTCCATTACCGGCTTCGGCCAAACCGGCCCCTATGCTTCCCGCGGCGGTTTCGACCTGATCGCGCAGGCGATGAGCGGCCTGATGAGTATCACCGGCGAAGGTGCCGGCCGGCCTCCCGTTAAGGTTGGATCCCCGGTGACAGACATCACGTCGGGCCTGCTTGCCGCCATAGGTGTGCTTGCCGCGTTGATGCGCCGTCAATCGACCGGCAAGGGTGGCAAGGTCGATACCTCGTTGTTCGAGGCCGGCATCATGCTGACCTACTGGCAGTCGGCCATGGCTTTGGCGACCGGCGTCTCTCCCGGTCCACTCGGCTCGGCTCACCCGCTTGGTGCGCCATACCAGGCGTTCGAGGCTTCTGATAGCTGGCTGGTGATCGGCGCATCCAACCAGACGAACTGGCTTCGGCTTCTGGACGTTCTCGATCGGCGCGACCTGGCGGAAGACCCGCGCTTTTCTTCCAATGCCAACCGTCTTGCGCACCTGCCCGAACTGGAGGTCATCCTGACTGAGATCTTCCGCACCCGGCCGGTCGCGGCCTGGCTGGCCGATCTGGAAAAGGCCGGCGTTCCTGCCGGTCCGATCAATAGCATCAATGCCATGCTGCGTGATGAGCAGACGATCGCCCGCAATATGATCGTCGAGACCCAGCATTCGTCTCTTGGCCCGATCCGCACGCTTGGTTTGCCGATCAAGCTGTCTGATATGCCGCCGGTGTCGGATAAATCAGCACCGGTTCTGGGGGAGGACACCGCCAGACTTCTCAGCGAAGCCGGGTTCGGACAGGACGAGGTGGCCGCCTTTGCGGCAGCCGGGGCAATCAGTCTGTAGCTGCTGCATAAAAAAGGATTGGTTCTAAGGTTTCAGCTTACGCGTTGAAGACCGACGAGCCAATCCGTCAAACACATGGAAGGCTCAGCCGGTGCGGAACTCGACGCCGATCGCGTTGATGCGGCGCCAGCGGACATCGCATTCGAACTGGCGGCCGTCGGAGAGTTGCAGCGTGAAGCTTTCCGGAACCGACATCGCGCTTTCCGTCTTGATCATCGCTCCGCCTTCCGACATCTCCTTGACGATGCCATCAAAAGCCGAACGGTGATCGTTGAACAGGATCTTGGCGCCGAGGAATGCCCTCAATCGCGGAAACTTACGCTCATGCACCCGGTTGGATCTCCTGTTTGCGGCTGGAGACCCTGTAGCGTTCCGCAGCAATGCGGGAAAACCCCGCAAACAAGCCCGTAACTTCTTTGGGTAGATTGGCGGATGCCTATTCTGATACCAGATCGGATCGGCTGTGCTTACACGCTGCCTGTTTCCCAACCCAGCATGGCCCGCTTGCGGGTGAGACCCCAATGGTAACCGGTCAATGCTCCGTTTCGCGCGACGGCGCGGTGACATGGTACGACGAATGATATCGGATTGGCACCGACCGCCGCTCCGACGGCGCGGCTCGCGGTCGGTTGGCCTATGTCACGGGCGACATCGGAATAGGTGACGGCCCTGCCGTAAGGGATCTTCAGCAGGCTTTGCCAGACGCGCATCTGGAAGTCGGTGCCGATCAGCACCACCCGCAGAGGGCGGTCGCAGAGCCATTTGGAGCGATCGAAGACGCGACCGACATAGGGTTCGGTTGCAGCGCTGTCTTCCACATAGGTCGCGTTCGGCCAGCGGCGGGTCATGTCGTCCAGCGCTTCCTGTTCGCCGCCTTGATTGGCAAAAGCGAGGCCGGAAAGGCCTCGATCGGTTGCCATGACGAGAGCCAGTCCGAACGGGGAGGGGTGAAAACCGTAGCGGATCGTCAGGCCCCCGCCTTTGGCCTTCCATTCGCCGGGCGACATCGCCTCGTGGGTAACAAAGAGATCATGCAGGCGACCGGGGCCGGAGAGACCGACCTCATAAGAGGTTTCGAGCAACGGCAGGCCTTCCTGGCCGAGCAGGCGCTTGGCGTGATCGATCGTTACCGCCTGCAGAAAGGCCTTCGGCGACAGGCCTGCCCAGCGGGTGAACAGCTTCTGCAACTGCGTCGGCGACTGACCAACCTCGGCGGCTATGGTTTCGAGCGAAGGCTGGTCGCGGTAATCGAGGGTGATCATTTCGATCACCCGGCGCACGGTCTCGTAATCCGAGCCCTCCGGCGTCACATCGACTGCGGGCGTTGAAAACTGAGCGAGAGCATTCATGGTCTGTCTCCTTTCGCTCATATGTGCTCTTTCATCTTCATTGATACCACCCGTTTCTTGCACGCTCTCATGTTGGTCACAATCGGCGGGTGACCGTTGCGAGCGCGTTGCGGAAGGCTTTTGCAAAACTTTCCCGATCGTCGGGATTGAGAAAGGAGCCGATATCTGTCGCCCGGCCTTCGCCGCTGACATGCATGGAGGTGATGCCGAATTCGTCATGCCGGCTGATGCGGAAGCGCGCCCAGAACGGATTGAACCGATGCTCGATCATTCTGCCGGTCGGGGAGAATTTTCGGATCAATATTCTGGTCGGCGATACGCTGACTTCCTCGCGCTGCCGGCCGGAGCGGTAGCTCATTTTCAGCGCAACATAGAGAAGCAGAAAATCCGCACCAAGGAAAAGACCGATGGGCCAGGCGCCGCTTATCATGAAGAAGATGCCGTAGAAGGCGCAGACGGCGCCCGACAGCAAAAGCACGAGTTTGAACCCTTTGCGCCCCAGCGAGCGATAGGGTGTCAGTTCGGCGGCGAAGACCGGGCGGTCCTCCTTCATCTGCGCGTTGCTTTCCGTCATGGGGCGTGACTATACAGGCTGATGGCCATTTCCAAATCCAGATCCAGCACCGCTTCCTTGCAAAAGTCAAATCGGACGCCTTCCAAGGCGGTTGCGAAAACCGGTGCCGCCAAGACGAAACGCTTCAAATCCGCCTATTCCAGGGATGAGATGGTGGAAATCTTTCGGCGTTTCTCGATCCAGCGGCCGGAGCCTAAGGGTGAACTGGAACATGTGAACCCGTTCACGCTCGTCGTTGCCGTGGCGCTATCCGCCCAGGCGACTGATGCCGGCGTCAACAAGGCGACGCGGGCATTGTTCAAAATCGCCGATACGCCGGAAAAGATGCTGGCGCTGGGCGAAGACGGTGTGATCGCCCATATCAGGACGATCGGTCTCTATCGCAACAAGGCAAAGAACGTGATTGCGCTCTGTCGCATGCTGATCGACGAATTCCGCTCCGAAGTGCCGAAGACACGCGAGGAACTGACGCGGTTGCCGGGTGTCGGGCGAAAGACCGCGAATGTCGTGATGTCCATGGCCTTCGGCATACCGACGCTTGCTGTCGATACACATGTGTTTCGCATCGGAAACCGCTGTCTCATGGCGCCGGGCAGGACGCCTGACGAGGTGGAAGAGCATTTTCTCAAGGTTATTCCGGAACAGTATCTTTTCCATGCGCATCACTGGCTGATCCTTCATGGGCGTTACACCTGCAAGGCCCGCAAGCCGGAATGCGAACATTGTGTCATCGCCGATCTCTGTCGCTCGCCGGAAAAGACCTTCGACATACCGGCCCCGCTTGTGGAGCTGCCGCCTCAGCTCATCGGTGAGGCTGCGCAGTAAGCCCGTCGATCAGGGCTGCGATCGCGGCTTCGTAATCGGCTCGCTTGCCACCGCAGTCGATGGCGATTGCAGCCTTTTCGAACAGCGACGAGATCAGCACAGTCAGTGGATCCAGAAGCTTGAGATTGTCTGAGCCGGCGAGCAGGTGCGACAGGCCTGTCTTGAGGCCCTCTTCGGCGGGGTCTTCTCCTTCGCCACTATCGATTGCGTGCTGGGCAGGAGCCTCCTTCAAAAGCAATCGTGTGCGGCCCGGTACCGCCATCGCGTCGAAATAGGCTGACGCCCCCGCCATGAGAGCTTCGCGTGCCGATGATGCGTCAGCCGAACGGGCATCGATATCAGCGGCGACATCGTTTGCCTCGCGCTCGATGACCGCCCAGAACAGCGCCTTCTTATCGGCAAAATGGTGATAGAGCGCGCCCCTTGTCACCTGGGCCGCGGCGACGATGTCCGGCGTGGCCGTGTCCGCATAGCCCTTTTCGACAAAGAGTGTGCGGGCTGCATCCAGCAGCGCTCTGCGGGTGACGTCGGTGCGTTCACGATTGCTGCGTGCCATAGTGATTTCATCCATTTACATACAGGCAGAATGTATTTATAAAAACATGCAAACTGAATGTATATTCAATTGCAACGGAGGAAAAGAGATGAAAGCAGTCAGCTATTATCCAGTCATCATGACCGACGACGTTGCCGGAACGGCGGCATTCTACATTGCCCATTTCGGCTTTGCGGCTCTGTTTTCCGCCGATTGGTATGTGCATTTGCAGTCGAAGGAGAGCGAGCATGTGACGCTCGCCATTCTCGACGGCTGCCACGGTACGATCCCGGAAAGCGGACGCGGGAAGGTGTCGGGGCTTCTGTTGAATTTTGAGGTCGAGGATGTCGATGCGGTTTATGAACGGCTGACGGCCGCTGGCCTGCCGATCCGGCTTGACATCCGTGACGAGGATTTCGGCCAGCGGCACTTCATTACCGCCGACCCGAATGGCGTGCTGATCGATATCATCAAGCCGATCCCGCCCAGCATCGAATTTGCAGCCCAGTACGAGGCTTCGGCGCTTCCGTCCTAAAGCCGGAAACCCGGATCTCGCTTCGAGAGCGACTTGTGCAGGTGCACCATAAGCCCCGCGGCGAAAAGCGGGGTGAGAAGGTTGACGATCGGGATCGCAAGGAACCCGGCGATCACCATTCCGGCAAGGAGCACTGTCGAGGCGTGTTTCGAGCGGAAAGCGCGGGCTTCTGCCGGCGTGCGGAAACGCATCGCGGCAAATTCGAAGAATTCGCGGCCGAGCAGATAACCGTTGACCATGAAGAAGGCAATGAGGTTCACGCCCGGAATGAACAGTAAAAGAAGCGCAATGACGTTGCAGAGGATGACGACGCCCAGGAACTTGATCGAGCCGGCGATCGCCTGGCCGAGCGGCAATTCCTGACCCGGTGCGTCGTTCGGATAATCGCGTTTTTCAACCACCGCCGCGACATCGTCGAGAAACAAGCCGGCGATCAGTGCGGTGATCGGAGCAATGAGGAGCGCCAGCCCAAGCGCCAGGCCGATGCTTGCGGCAATGGCGGCGATCAGCGTCAGCCAACCTGTCCATTCAGGCATTGTCGGAAGGAAGGCCGCGAACCATGGCCAGACATAATAGGCGAAGGTTTCCCTGAGCGCGAACCACAGGCCGACCAGAATAAGCAGGGTGAGCCCCAGCATCTTCCAGAACGCCGAACGGGCTTCAGGCGAAAAAAGGTTGACGAGCGCGAGGCGGGCGGCGTCGAGGATCATGAAAGGTCTCCGGCGGTTAGCCGGGCAGATGTAGGTGTTATGCAGCTCCGGAACAAGCGCTCGATAGACAGGCATGCGGTTGCCTATCCGTTACTGAGTTGGTGCGATCAGAGGCTGTTGTTCCCGAGAGGTTCCACACGTTCACTCTCGCCTTCGCGCCTTAGGAAGCCGTTTCTAGCGACCGACGTCATGCACACTGGTCTTTAAGGCGCGCCGCGCCATATATTGTTGATCGGTGGGCCTATTATCCAGGGGGAGCGCCTGACATGCTACTTGGTGTCCAGGATGGAGGCAGAGGTTTTCGGTGGACGTGAGTAATGGAGTGTGGGGCGACAGCCGGATGGGCCGGGTCGTTGCGGTTTTTGACTGGTCGCAAACGCCGCTTGGCCCGATTGCCCAATGGCCGATCTCGCTGAAGACGATGGTCGAGGTGACGCTTAATTCAAAATTCCCGCAGGCCATCGTATGGGGGCCGGAATTCACTACGATCCACAACGATGCTTTCCTGCCGATATTGGGTAACAAGCCGTCAGCGATCGGCCGTTCGTTTGCGGATGTCTGGTCCGAGGCCTGGGAGGCGATCGGCCCGATCGCCGAAAAGGCCTATCGCGGCGAGTCCACCTATATCGAAAACTACCCCTTGCGCATCAACCGCAACAACTATGATGAAATCGCCCATTTCACCTTCTGCTACAGCCCTCTGCGCGATGACGAGGGCAATATCGTCGGCATGGTCGATACGGTGATCGAAACCACCGAGACGATCCGGGCTAGGCAAACCCAAGACGTGTTGCGCCGCGAGCTGGTCCATCGGGTAAAGAACACAATGGCGGTTACCAGTGCCGTGGTCAGCGCCTCCATGCGGCATGCGACGAGCCTTGCCGAGGCAAAGGAAACGATCGGTCGGCGGATCGAAGCACTGGGGCAGGCCCAAAACCTCATCTCCGCTTCAGATGACGGCGTGGATCTGCGTGAGGTTATCGAGAATGCGCTGATGCCGCACATTGATGGGCAGAACCGCGCAATCGTTTCGGGGCCGGCGGCGCTTCTTTCTTCCGAGCAGGCAATCGGCGTGTCGCTGGCGATTTACGAGCTGGCGACCAACGCTTTGAAATATGGCGCCCTGTCGGTCGAGCAAGGGTGCGTCTCCATCGGCTGGAGCATCAACGGCGGTAACGAGTTCAGCTTTTCCTGGCGTGAGCGCGGCGGGCCGCAGGTGTCGAAGCCCGATCGCAGCGGCTTCGGCTCGCGTCTCAACAACCAGATTGTCGCGTCCTATTTCCATGGCAATGCCGAGACGATCTATGATCCGGAAGGCGTTCAGTTTCATCTGAAAGGGACGCTGGTTGCCACCAATGGCTAAGACGCCGGCTTAAGACGGCTCCAAAATCGCGGTTCATCCAGAGCGTCCCTGGGGAAATTCGCGGCCAGATGGTCGATGAATTTTCGCACCGCCGGCGGCAGGCCGCGGCGGGTGGTGAAAACGAGATGGACAATGCCGGTGATGCCGCGCCATGAGGGCAGGATGCGAACGAGCGTTCCGTCGTCCAGCGCCTGCCGGCAGGTATGATCGGGCAGAAGGGCAATACCGAGGCCGGCGATCGCTGCGGCGCGGACGGCAGAAAAATCGGCGCAGCCCATGCGTGGCGCATGTCGGACGATGTGCCGGCGGCCGTCGTCGGTTTCCAGATGCCACTCCAGTTCGCTTGCGTCGTCGCTGGTCGCCAGTGTCGGCAGGGAGGCGAGTTGTTCGACCTCGGCGATGCGGCTTGCGAGTTGCGGGCTTGCGACAAGGATACGGATCGACTGGCCGAGGGAGCGCATGGTGAGCGAGGCGTCACTATCGATCGTGGTGCGGACACGCAACGCGATGTCTATCCGTTCCTCGATGAGATCCACCGGCCGGTCGAGTGCCACGAGCTGCAACTGCACTTTCGGGTAGCGGTCGAGGAAAGTGTTGACGAGAGCCGATATGGGTTCGACCAGTCCGGTCGGACAGCTGAAGCGCACGAGGCCTTCCGGTTCCGATTTTGCCTCCGCCACCAGCGCCTGCGCCAGTTCCGCCTCTGCCAGCATCGCCCTGCAGCGCTGATAGAAGGTCTGTCCCACATCCGTTACTCGAAAACGGCGGCTTGATCGTTCAATCAGGCGCACGCCGAGCCGCGCCTCCAGCCCGGCCACGCGACGGCTGAGTTTGGATTTCGGTTCCCGCAGCGCGCGGCCGGCCGGGGCGAAGCCGCCATGGGCAACCACTTCGGCGAAATAGACAAGATCATTCAGGTCAAGGCGCATTATCGTTCTCCTGATGGAACGATGAGTGTCGAAATTGCCGACTTTCGCTCACATCGTTCCGGATGCATTTCTTATCCAGCGGAGAACGAACCGCAAGATCAAAGGAGAAAGACAATGGCTGCAAGATTTGAAAACAAGGTCGTCATCGTGACCGGCGGCACGAGCGGTATCGGGCTTGCCACGGCAAAGGCCTTTGCCGGCGAGGGCGCTTCGGTGTTCATTACCGGCCGCCGCCAGGAAGCGCTGGATGCGGCGGTGAAGGCTATCGCCAAGGGGGAAGTCGGGGGCCGGGTGACCGGCGTGCGAGGCGACATGGGCAAGCTTGCCGATATCGATCGGCTTTATGACGCCGTTCAGCAGAAGCACGGTCATATCGATGTCGTCTTTGCCAATGCCGGTGGCGGTGAATTCGCGGCGCTAGGCTCGATTACCGAGGAACACTACCAGTCGACGTTCGACAGCAATGTGAAGGGTGTTCTGTTTACCGTGCAGAAGGCGCTGCCGCTGATGCGCGACGGCGGTTCGATCGTGCTGACGTCCTCGACCACCAGCATTTCCGGCACCCCGGCCTTCAGCGTCTATTCGGCGACAAAGGCCGCGATCCGCAGCTTTGCCCGCAACTGGATCCTCGATCTCAAGGATCGGCATATCCGTGTTAATGCCGTCAGCCCCGGCGTAACTGATACTGCCGGCCTGAACGAACTTTTCGGTGGCGGCGCGCAGGCGGAAGGTACGAAGGATTATCTTGCAGGTCTGATCCCTGCAGGCCGGGTCGGTCAGCCGGAAGAGATCGCCAAGGCCGTGCTGTTCCTTGCTTCCGAGGATGCAAGCTTCGTCAACGGCGTCGAACTCTTCGTTGATGGCGGGCAGGTTCAGATCTGAAACATCGTAGAATTTGAAGATGAAGCTCATCCCGCGCGCCCCGAATGTGTCCAGGCGGACGCGCGGCTTTCGTCAAGGAGATTGATGATGACTTACGACATCAAGACATTGCTGAAACGCAATCTGCTGGAGGTTTTCGGCGAGGCGGATGACGCACGCCGACAGGCGGCGGCTGCGGAAATCTTCACGCCGGACGCCGAATTCCATGAGCCGAGCGCAGTATATCGAGGGCCGGCGGAAATCGCGCGGATCGCGGGTGTCATCCGTGCGTCCCATCCGGATTATCGATACAGCGAGCTCACCCCGGCCGAAGAGCTTCATGGGACCGCGGGTCGGGTGCGCTGGGTGTCCGGCCCGCCCGGCGAGCCGCCAGCCTATGCCGGGACGGACTTCATCATCGCCCGCGACGGGCGGATCTGCGGGCTTTACCTGTTCTTCGATCCTTTGCCGGATGCCAACGAGACATCGCAGGACAACTCACGGCAACAGTCGTGATCGGCGCAGGAGATCGGGGTCATCGACGCCTTTTGCCTGTCTAGGCCAGTTCTTGCAGTTCTTCGCGATGGCGGACCATGGTGAGGAAGCGGCGATAATCGCGCTCATAGGCGGCCTTGCGAGAAGGATCGGGAAGATATTCGGTGCCTCCTGCCTGCATGGCCTTGCTTGCGGCGAACAGAGATGAATGCAGACCACCGGCTACCGCCGCATTCATCGCCGTGCCGAGCAGCACCGCATCGCTCGTTTGTGGCACGACGACCCGGCAGCCGGTAACATCGGCGTAGAGCTCGACCAGAAGCGGATTATTGACGTGGCCGCCGGTGACATGCAGGGTTTCGAACCGATACCCGAATCCGACCATCGTATCGAGGATATGGCGGATGCCGAGCGCGATCGCCACGCAGCTGCGCCAGTAACGGCGGCACAGTCCATCGAAGGACGTGTCAAGGGTCAGACCGGTAATGACGCCGCGGACATGCGGATCGGCGAGCGGCGAGCGGTTACCGTGGAAATCCGGCAGGATATGCAGGTTGGGGGCAATATCGCCTTCCGTTTCGGCACGGAGTTCCGCGATGCGGGCGATGATGAGGCCGTGCAGATCGGCGGTCGGTTCGCCGCCTGCGGCATGCATCTGGACGATATGATCGAGCAGCGCGCCGGCCGCGGACTGGCCACCTTCGACCAGCCAATGTTCGGGAAGCACTGCCTCGTAATAAGGTCCCCAGAGGCTGCGGCCGGGTTTCGGATCGCGCGAGAAGGCAACGATGCAGCTGGACGTGCCTCCAATGAGTGCGACGCTGGTTTCGAGTTCCGTATTGCTGGCGGCACCGGCAAGCGCACCGAAGGCGCCGGCATAAGCGTCTATCAGGCCTGGCGAGACTTCGACCTCGGTGTCGAGGCCTATCTGGAGTGCTGCTTCTTCGGACAGTTTGCCGAGGCTGGAGCCGACGGCGGCGGTGCCTTCCGGCAGGCCTGCCTTTTCTCTCAAGTCTTCAAGGCCGGCGAGTTTCAGATAGTCGCTTTTCCAGCCCGGTGTTTCATGTGCCAAGTAGTTCCATTTGGACGTGACAGTGCAGCGGGAACGTTCTGCAGAACCCGTTGCCTTCCAGGTGAGGAAATCGGCGAGATCGAGGATGAAGCCGGATTTGGCCCAGCTTTCCGGCCGGTTTTCCTTCAGCCATTTCAGCTTCGGCATTTCCATTTCGGGCGAAAGAGAGCCGCCGGAAAAGTCGAGAACGTGGTGGCCGGAGGCGGAGAGTTCGTCGGCCTCGCGGATCGCGCGATGATCGTGCCAGACTATCGTGTCCTGTTCCGCATTGCCGGTGGTGGAGACGGAAAGCGGCTTGCCGCTTCGGTCCCGCATGACGAGCGAGCAGGTGGCGTCGAAGCCGATTGCGGCGATGCTTGAAGGCTTGATGCCGGCCTCGGCCATTGCGGCTTTCACGGCATGGCAGGTGGCGGCCCAGATATCCTCGGAGGAGTGTTCGGCATGGCTTTCCTTCGGGCGCAACATCCGGATCGGATGTTTGGCCTTGGCGAGCATTCGGCCACTGCTGTCGAAAACGCCGGCACGCGCGCTGGTCGTGCCGATATCGACCGCAACGAGATTGTCACGCATCCGGATCTGTTTCCTGTCCCTGTACCGCTCGCGGCAAACTTTTTCTCAACGACGATCAGACCGCGCGCTGGGAAGATGTTTTTTCGCGACCCTCCATGTGGTTTTTTACAAGGTGGAGCAAATCCGGCATGGCGTCAAACACGGCATCGGGAGAAAGTTCGTCGATCCGTTCACGATATCCGGGGACGCAGGCATGCGATCCGCCGGTAAAGGCGAAAACGGTCATGCCGGCACGGCGAGCCGCTTCTATGCCGGCGGGGCTGTCCTCGATGACGATGCATTTTTCTGGGGCTACCCCCATCTGATCGGCGGCATGAAGGAAGAGATCGGGTGCAGGCTTGCCGTTCTTCACCATCGAGGCGCTGAAGATATGCGGTTCCAGCTTGTCGAGAATACCGGTGATGGCGAGCGACAGGCGAATACGCTCCGGCTGGCTGGAGGAGGCGACACAGCGCGGCAGGTTTAGAAGAGCCAGGGCATCAAGCGTTTCGGCGATGCCGGGAATAGGCTGGAGGTCCGTCTTGAACAGATCGTAGAGGTCGATCCGCAGGCCCTCAAGGAATTCAGGTCCGGTGTGGAAGCCGTATTCCTCGTCCATGACCTGCCGCATCGTGGCAAGGCTGCGGCCGAGGAAGCGCTGATAGGCTTCCTCCTCGGCCATGTCGACACCGTGGCGGTTGAGGGCTTCGACCAGAACCCGGACCGAAAGCGGTTCGCTGTCGACGAGCACGCCGTCGCAATCGAAGATCACCAGAGGTCCGCTGTTGAAGCTTGCCTTATCCGCCACGTTTCACCTCACTCCTGAACCAGCTTGTCGTCGAGATAGAGCTGCAGGGTCTTTGCAGTTCCTTGTGCCCATAGCGTCTTCAGGGCATGAGCGAAACGCTTGCGGAACAGTTCGTTGTTGGAAACCTCGCCGAAGATTTCGTCGAAGACGAGGAAGGCATCCGGATCGTCCTTGGCCTTGATGGCTGCGGCCTGCAGCTTTTCGGCGCTCGCGTCGTTGAAGACGATCTTGCGGCCGCTGTCGGATGTGCCGGCGAAGTAGCGGCACCATAGGGCCGAGACCAGCGACAGGCCGACGATATCCTTGCCTTGAGCCAGACGATCGCGGGTCGAGGGCAGGATGAATTTCGGCTGGCGGTTGGAACCGTCCTGTGCGAGACGCGGGATCGTGTCGCCGATCTTCGGGTTCAAGAACCGGCGCTCGATCAGGTCGAAATAGTCGTCGAGGCTGGTATTGGGAACCGGCGGCACGATCGGAATGATCTCTTCCTTCTCCAGCTTGGCAAGGAAGGCGCGGATCAGTGGGTGTTCCATCGACTCATGGACGAAGTGGATGTCGAGCAGCTCGCCCGGATAAGCGATCGTCGCGTGTCCGCCGTTGAGGATGCGCAGTTTCATCAGCTCGTAGGGCGCGACATCGGGGACGAACTGGACGCCGACCTCTTCCAGCGCGGGCCGGCCGGCGGGGAAATTGTCTTCCATCACCCACTGCTTGAACTCTTCGCAGAAGACCGGCCAGTTGTCGTCGATGTTGAAGTCGTTCTTCAGGATATCGACTTCGCGCTGGCCGGTGGCCGGCGTGATTCGGTCGACCATCGAGTTCGGGAAGGCGACATTGCCGTGGATCCATTCGGCAAAGGCCGGGTCGGACATTTTTGCCAGGCCGATCACGGTGTTTTCCGTGACGTGCCCGTTACCCGGAATGTTGTCGCAGGACATGATGGTGAAGGGGGCGATGCCACGCTCGCGGCGAAGCTTCAGGCCGGCGAGGATGAGGCCGAAGACGGTCTTGGGGGCTGTCGGGTTCTTGCCGTCCTCGACCATGGCCGGATGGGCCGGGTTGAAGTGGCCGGCGGCGTCGATGAAATAACCGCCTTCGGTGATCGTCATCGAGACGATGCGGATCGAAGGATCAGCGAGCTTTTCGATCAGCGCGTCCTTCTGGTCCGGCGCGATGATGTCGATCATCGGTGCGGTGACGCGGGCGCCGGTCTTGTTGTTGTCCTGCTCGACGACGGTTGTCAGATAATCCTGGCTTTTAAGCTTGTCGCGCATGGCGGCATCGGAAGGCAGCACGCCTGCGCCGATCAGCGCCCAGTCATGGCCCTTGCCGGTGTTGAACAGGTCGTCGAGATAGACGGCCTGATGGGCGCGGTGGAAATTGCCGACGCCGAAATGCACGATGCCCGGCGTCAGGCTCTTCGGGTCGTAATTGGGCACGCCAGCGGTCGCAGCGGCATCCTTGAGGCTTGCCAACGAAAGCTTCACAGTCATTTTCTCATACTCCGGTTGGCCTCATCGTCAGGCCGGTAGGATCAATCAGGCCCGAATTGCCAGGCCCTTGTCGTCGAAACGGTGCAGTCTGGTTTCATCCGGCGTCAGATAGACGGTGTCGCCGTGATGGGCGCCGAACTCGCCGCTGGCGCGGGCGGTCATCTGGCCGATGCCTTCGACATCGAGATGCAGGAAAGTGTCGGCGCCGAGATGTTCGGCAACGGTGACCTTGCCTTTCCAGGTGCCGCTCTCCTTCGACAGCGTCAGGTGCTCGGGACGGATGCCGGCTGTGGTCGCGCCCTTGGATTTGGCGTAATCGCCGGTGATCAGGTTCATCCGTGGCGAGCCGATAAAGCCTGCCACGAACAGGTTGCGCGGCGTCAGATAGAGTTCCATCGGGGAGCCGACCTGTTCGATATTGCCGCGATTGAGCACGACGATCTTGTCGGCCATGGTCATGGCCTCGATCTGGTCGTGGGTGACGTAGATCATCGTCGTCTTCAGCTGGTTGTGAAGATCGCTGATTTCGAGACGCATAGTGCCGCGCAGGGCAGCGTCAAGGTTGGACAGCGGTTCGTCGAAGAGGAAGGCGGACGGTTCGCGGACAATCGCGCGGCCGATCGCGACACGCTGACGCTGACCGCCCGAGAGCTGCGAGGGGCGGCGTTCCAGATAATCGGTGAGGTTCAGAACCTTGGCTGCGGCCTCGACCTTCTTGTCGATCGCGGACTGTTCCATCTTCGCCATCTTGAGCGGGAAGGCGATGTTCTTGCGCACGCTCATATGCGGGTAGAGTGCATAGGACTGGAAGACCATCGCAAGACCGCGGG
>JAEXYH010000049.1 GCA_023451735.1 Pseudomonadota bacterium
CCAGGCTGAAGATCGTCATCCTTGCTCCCAACGTTGGCTTTGACCAGTGCGTCGAGAGGCGAGACTGTCGCATCTCTAACTGGCCCAACTGTCGCATTACTAAATAGCCCTTACAAACAAAGATCGCATAAGATAGATTATGGAACTAAAGAATATATCAAAGGCCTCTGAAACTTGCCGTAATCGGCTAAAGCGCCGTTTGAGACACGTCTATCTCGAAGCTCAATCCGTCATATGCCGGTTCGACATGCTTCGGCGTTTCATCCATCACCGTCTGATAGTCCAGCGGAGTATGCATATGCGTTAGAATGGCTCGCTTGGCGCCAAAACGTGAAATCCAGTTCAGTGCCTGTTCCAGCGATAGATGGCTCGGGTGGCGTGTATACTGGAGCGCGTCGATGATTAGCGTGTCCAGTCCGGAAAGTCGCTCAATGCTCTCTGCCGGGAAATCACTGACATCCGTGCAATAAGCGACATCACCGATCCTGAAACCGAGCGAATGAGCCTCGCCATGCGCCTGCATATGCGCCTGGAAACGAAGCGGTCCACCGGCGCCTTTGACCACAATTTCGTCTTCCAGATTGTCGATCAGCACCGAAGTGACGATCGGCGGATAGTTTCCGCCAGGTGGCGTTTCCAGGCAGTAGCCAAAACCTTGGCGGATGCGTTCCATTGTGGTCGGATCAGCATAGATCGGGATCCGGTGCTTCTGCAAAAGAACATAACCGCGTAGGTCATCGATGCCATGCAGATGGTCGGCATGGGCATGCGTATAAAGAACCGCATCGATCCGCGGCACCTTGGCTGCGATCATCTGCTCGCGGAAGTCCGGGCCGGTATCGATAGCCACCACCGTGCGGCCGCCATCCGGGGCGATCTGCTCGACGAGAAAAGCCGCACGCGTGCGGCGGTTCTTCGGATTTGAAGGATCGCAAGCGCCCCAGTCACCGTTCAGCCGCGGCACACCCGGAGATGACGAGCAGCCGAGGATGGTGAAGCGCCGGCGGTATCCGCTTGCTACCTCTGGCACGGTTTACAGCCTCGGCATCTTGGAGAAGCAGCGAAACGCATTATCGGTCGTGATCGCAGCAATTTCGTCATAGCTCAAGCCATGAACCTCGGCTAGAACCTCGGCCGTATTGACGACATAGGACGGCTCGTTGCGCTTGCCGCGCCAGCGCTTCGGCGCCAGGAACGGTGCATCGGTTTCCACCAGCAGACGGTCCAGCGGCACGGTCTTGGCGATATCACGGATATCCTGCGATTTCGGAAAGGTCAGAATGCCGGAGAATGACACGTAGCCACCCAATTCCACGCCGGTGCGGGCGAGGTCCGGTCCAGCCGAAAAGCAGTGCAGGATGAAGGGGAAAGCCCCCTTCCCGCTTTCCTCCCGCAGGAGCTTAATCATGTCCTCGTCGGCGCTGCGGCTATGGATGACCAGCGGAAGCCTGGTGACGCGGGCCGCCTCGATATGCCGTATCAGGCCAGTTTTCTGGTCCGCCGGCGTCTGCGTGTCGTAAAAATAATCGAGACCGGCTTCACCGATCGCCACGATCTTTTCATGCGAATTGGCTAGCTGGATGAGGTCTTCCGCCTGAATATCAAGCTCTTCACCGGCATTGTTCGGATGCGTGCCGACCGAGCAGAAGACCGACGGATATTTTTCCGTGATCGCCAGCAGCGTCTCGAGTTTCCTGACGCGCGTCGAAATCGTCACCATCTGCTTCACGCCAGCCTGATGCGCTCGCTCAATGAGTTGGTCGCGCTCCTCATCGAACTCGGAAAAATCCAGATGGCAATGGGTATCGATCAGCATGGACACGTTATTCAAACCCTGACTTCAATATGTGCGACGGCCCGGAAAAACGGGCCGTCATCGTCTGTCTCAGCCATTGGCCTCGGGTGCAACATAACGCGGGAAGACCGGCTTCGGTGCCTCAAGCGCCGTGCCCGGCTTCAGGCGGCCCGTCTCGCCAAGCGAAGCGAAATCGCGTGCTTCAGCCGAGGCTGCAACGAGATCAAGCAGCTTGGCCGAGGATTCCGGCATGAACGGCTGCAGCAGGAGGGCGATCTGGCGCACGACCTCGGCCGTGACATAAAGAACGGTGCCCATCCGTTCCGGATCGGTCTTCTTCAGCGCCCAAGGTTCCTGGCCGGCAAAGTAACGATCCGTTTCGGAAACAACGGCGATGATGGCCGCCAGCGCCTTGTGGATCATCTGCTTGCTCATTTCCTCGCGGCAGATGGCGATCAGCGCATCGACCGAGGCAAGCATCTCGCGGTCAGCATCATCGAACGGACCCGGCGTCGGGATCTGGCCATCGCAGTTCTTCACGATCATCGACAGAGAACGGCTGGCAAGATTGCCGATACCATTAGCAAGGTCGGCATTGATCCGAATGCCGATCGCTTCCTCGCTGCAGAAACCATCCTGGCCGAACGAGATTTCGCGCATCAGGTAATAGCGGATCGCATCCAGACCGAAATGCTCGATCAGCTCGAACGGATCGAGCACGTTACCAAGCGATTTCGACATCTTCTCGCCGCTCTTTGCCAGAACGAAACCATGCGCATAAACGCGCTTGGGCAGCGGCAGGTTCGCCGACATCAGGAAGGCCGGCCAATAGACCGTGTGGAAACGGATGATGTCCTTACCGATGATATGCGCATCCGCTGGCCAGAATTTTGCCCGCGGGCCGTTTTCGTCAGTCAGAAGGCCGGTCGCGGTCAAGTAATTGGTCAGCGCATCGACCCAGACATACATGACATGCGCCGGATCGTTCGGAACTTTGACCCCCCAGTCGAAGGTCGTGCGGGAGATCGACAGATCCCTCAGGCCCGACTTCACGAAGGAGATGATTTCATTGCGACGCTCGGCCGGACCAATAAAATCCGGCTGGTCTTCGTAAAGCTTCAAAAGCCTGTCCTGATAGGTGGAAAGCTTGAAGAAATAGCTGGACTCCTCCACCCATTCCACCGGCGTGCCCTGCGGGCCATAACGGACGCCGTCCGGACGAACCTCGGTTTCGTCTTCGGCGTAATAAGCCTCGTCACGCACGGAATACCAGCCGGCATAGCTGTCCTTGTAGATGTCGCCATTGTCGGCCATCCGGTTCCAGATCACCTGGCAAGCCTCATGATGGCGCGGCTCGGTGGTCTGGATAAAATCGTCGTTGGAGGCGTTGAGCACCTTGCCCAGGGCGCGGAATTCGCTGGAATTGCGCTCCGCCAGCTCTTCCGGCGAAATGCCTTCCTTGCGCGCCGTCTGCTGCATCTTCTGGCCGTGTTCGTCGGTGCCGGTCAGGAAAAATACATCTTTTCCATCAAGGCGCTGGAAGCGCGCCATCGCATCGGTCGCGATCAGTTCATAGGCATGGCCGATATGCGGCTTGCCGTTCGGATAGGAAATCGCGGTGGTGATGTAGAAAGGCGTCTTGTCGGACATGGAACACTCGGAAAATGGTTTTTCGCGGCGCAGAGGCGCGGGTCATGCCGCTCTTAGCGCATGTTTGGCTGATGCGAAACCCAAACTTCCTGATGGGAAGCCGTTAACGACCGATTGTCAGGCCGCCTTCGCCGCCTCGAGGATGGATAACAGCGTCTGCTTTTTATCGAGATTATAGGCGGTTGAAACCGTGATCTTCTCGACGATCTCGCTGACCAGCTTCGCCCGCCGGTCGGCAATGGCCAACTGCCCTTGCAAGGCCGCACTGCGTGCCTGTTCCACCAGATACTCGCTCAGGTGTTCGAGGAGGAAGGTGAAGATCACCTCGCTGTCCTTGCCGGAAAGCACGTCCGCCAGCCTATGCATGGCCTTGCGCGCAGAAGGTCCCTCCCCGGTGACGATCTCGTCGAAGGCAGCGATGATATCGAGCCCGCCGTAATTCATCAGCTTCAAGGCACGCGAGACGCTGCCCTTGGCCAGGACGCGCACCGTTTCCTCCGTCCTGCCACCGTCAAGAGATTGACCAAGTGCCGACAGCGCCTCGTTCAGATCGCCGTCACTGAGCGGTGATAGCCTGAGCGTCTGACAACGGGAACGGATTGTCGGCAGAAGTTTGCCGGGCGCGTGCGAGAGAACGAGGAACATGGCACCCCGCGGCGGTTCCTCGAGAATCTTCAGGATCGCGTTAGCGGCGTTCCTGTTCAGGTCGTCGGCCGGATCGATGATGACGATACGTCGATTGCCCGTGCCTGAGGTCTGCGAAAAGAAGTGCCCTGCCCGCCTCACTTCATCAACGGTGATGGCGCTTTTGACCTTGCCGGTCTTCTCGTCCACCGGACGGCTGAGATGCAGTAGATTGTGAGAGGCGCCGGACAGGATCTGCCTGCTGATCGGTGTCGACGGTTCCGGGTCTGGAATTGTCACCGGCGCGAGACCTGGCTCAGGATTTGAAAGGACGTAATTCGCAAAGCGGAACGCCAGCGTCGCCTTGCCGATTCCCTCCGGTCCCTCGATCAGGATCGCATGATGTGATTTGCCGGTCCGGTAGCTGCGCGCCAGAAATTCCTGTGCTTCAATATGTCCGAAAAGCCGGGTATTGGCGGCCGGATGAATAGCGCCGTCCAGAACATTGGCTGCCGTATCGCTCACGAGACCTGCTCCGTGGCGACGGTTTTCTCCGTAGCAGTTTCGACGAGAGTAAAGATTTCGTCCGCAATTTCGTTTTCCGGCCGGCCGGCATCGATTACCCTGCAGCGACGTGGTTCAGCGGCGGCTATATCGAGATAGGCCTGGCGTCGCTTCTCATGCGTTTCGACCTCTTCCTTCTCAAAACGATCCGGTGCGTCGCTGCCGCCGCGGCGGCGTGCACGGGCAAGGCCGGCGTCTGCCGGAAGATCGAGAATGACGGTGAGATCCGGCATGACGCCGTTGGTGGCAATGCGCTGCAACGCCTCGATGAAGCCCGCCTCCAGATTTCCGGTCACGCCCTGATAGACGCGCGAGGAATCGACGAATCGGTCGCAGAGCACGACGGCGCCGGTTTCCAGCGCAGGACGAATGACTTCCTCGACATGATCGTTACGGGCGGCGGCAAACAGGATCGCCTCCATGCGCACACCGAAAGTCTCGGCAGAACCGCTCAGGAGAACATGGCGAACGGCTTCCGCGCCGGGAGATCCGCCAGGTTCACGGGTTACAAGCACATCATGCCCGGCCCGACGCAGACGATCCGCCAGCTGGCGAATCTGTGTCGATTTACCGACCCCCTCGCCGCCTTCGAAGGTGATGAATATGCCCGAACGATCTGTCACGCGTGTCTTCGTACCTGCCTCTGTCTGACCGCCATATAGCGCATCGGCCAGAAATTCGGAACGAATTTCGGCACGCATGGCGGATGGGCTCAAAGCCAGAAGAACATCAACTCCATGAGAGCATCGCCGGCCTGTGCCCTCAGCCCTCCGACATCAACGGACGCTGCTGCCTCAAGCGGGATTTCACGGATCACCCTGTCGCCGGAGGAAATCCTTAGCGTGGCGATCTCGCGACCCTCAGTCACCGGCGCGCGGAGCGGCCAGTGATAGACGATCCGACCGGACAGCCGTTCCGGATTGCTCTTCGGCACGAAAATATCGACGGGTTCGCGTGCAACGAGATCGACCCGGCTGTCGACGCCTCCATAAACGCTGGCCTGCCCGATCACCTCTCCCGCCTTCAGAACCACCCGTGTCTCGAAGGACGACAATCCCCATTCCAGGATGCGTTTGGCTTCTTCCGAGCGCTCCTTGTCGGTGGCAAGACCGCCAAGCGCAAGGAATAGGCGCGTATTATCCCGTGCCGCCGAGGCCGCGATCGCGTATCCCGTCCCTTCCGCAAAACCGGCGCCGAGCCCATCGACGCCCATATTAAGCGACAGAAGCGGGTTCTTGTTGCGCTGAAAAATCTTGTTCCACTGGAAATCCGGTTGAGCGTAAAGCGGATAATAGTCCGGATAGCTGCGATAGAGATGCCGCGAAAGCGCGACCAGGTCATGAGCCGTGGTCCAGCTTTCCGCATAGGGCAGACCGGTCGCATTGCCGAATGTGGAGCGCGCAAGGCCAATATCCTTGGCTCTTGCCGTCATGCGCGCAGCGAACGCGCCCTCGGAACGGGCAATCCCTTCCGCGAGAACGATACAAGCGTCATTTGCATTCTGGATGATCACGCCGCGCATCAGGTCGCCCACGGGAACCTGCGATTTCAATGCCGCAAACATCGTCGTCGTGCCCGAAGGCGCTCCGCCCGTCCGCCATGCATATTCGCTAACCGGATAAAGCGTTTCGGGCGAAATTACGCCGCTCTTCAACGCATCGAAAACGACTTCCATCGTCATCAGCTTGGCCAGCGATGCAGCCGGGAAGGACTGGTTCTCGTTGACCGCCAGAAGCACCGTGCCACTCGCCTCCTCGACAAGATAAGCCTGCTTCGCCTTGGTCGAAAATGTCGGCTGGGCATCCTGCGCGAACACAATCTCCGCCGGTCGCATCAAGATAGCAGCCAGCGCAAACCCAAAAAGCAGAAAACCTCGCATCATTCCCCCGCAGTCAGTCCGATTCATGCGTATGGTGCCACACAGCCGTTTATGCTGGATAAAGAACGCCATGGCACGTCAGAAAAACACATCACCCCAAAAACCTTTCAGGCTTTTGGGGTGATGAAAAATCATTATGGCCTAGAGAAACAAGCCAGCGCCTGCATTAGTATTTCTGGCCGGGCTTCGGCGGCTCGAGCAGCATGTTGCCGAACATGACGCGGGTAACCTTGCCCTGCGGCGGCTCGGCGGCGTAGGCCGTTTCGGTTGTCTGCACCTGAACAGGCTGCTGGGCGCGCGGCTGGATCTGTTGTGCGGTCTGGACGCGCTGTACCTTGGGCTGGCTCGGTGCGGGCGAATAGGAGGACGCGACAACGCGCTCCTGCTGGGCCGGTCGAACAGCCGGAGCGGCCTTGCGTTCGCTCGGGATCGGAGCGGCACGCGCAACCGAAGCCATCTGCGCCGTCTGCTGCTCGAACTGACGGGCCGCCGGGCGCTTCGCCGAAGACGCACTCGGCGTCCGGCCTGCAAACGCAGTGGCGGGGACTGCCGAACCATAGCTCTGCAGCTGATCGCCAAGCGGCTGGTTAGACGCCACCATGACGCCGCTTGCGATCTGGCCACCAGGATTGAACGACGGCAGGCGATCACCCTTGCGAACATAGGATGCCATCAGGAACGGCATATCTTCGCCATCCATGCGGGCGCGGCCCATATACTGAACGTTGACGCGGCCGGTACCGGTCTGCTTGATGTCGATCATCTCGGCAGTCTTGTCCGAAACATCGATAATGCGACCCGCATGATAAGGTCCGCGGTCGTTGACGCGAACGACCACCGACGAACCGGTATCGAGATTGGTAACGCGCGCATAGCTCGGCAGCGGGAAGGTCGGATGCGCAGCAGACAGGTGCGAGCTGTCATAAACTTCGCCATTGGCCGTCAGACGACCGTGGAACGCCGAACCATACCAGGATGCCAGGCCGGATTTGTTGTAGTTCGCATCTTCCTTCGGCACATAGGTCTTGCCCTTGACCTCATAAGGCTGGCCGACCATGAACCGGCCGCCGCCCTTGGGAACCGGCTTGCCATCGGAGACGACTCGCGGGCTGGCCTTCACGCCATATTCCGACTCGGCAAAATATTCCTTGCCGTGACTTTTCTTCTTGGGAACTTCTGCGGTTTTCGTCGAGGCACAGGATGCCATCGTCGCGCACATTACACTGATCCCCAGCCATTTAGACCAGAGGGAAAGTTTGCCGCCACTCAAACTCAAAACTCGTCCGTCCCTATATCGTCTTGTGCTGATATGATGCAGAGCTTTCGAGCCCCGTCCCATTCGCAACCATCACCCTACCCTCGCGAAATCACTCAGGCTCAATATTGGACAGGTTTTGCTTTGTTCGTGGCGGAAATGCGAACAAAATCTGTGGAGTGGTTAAAATACAAGAGCTTATGGTTAATGATTGGTAAAGTGCACGGGATTTACCTCTGTTTCAATACAGAACATACCTGATTCTATACTGATATTTAACTTAATACCGCCGCGAAGCTACGCGAGAATCACCTGCTGACGAGGGTGTGCCGACCATAGAGAAGACATCAGCGCCCGCCTTGCATCCCGATCTCGCTCGCCCGCCGTTGACGGAACGACCAAGGGACGATAAAGCGCAACGGTTCGGAAGAGTGGCCGAGTGGTTTAAGGCAACGGTCTTGAAAACCGTCGTGCGGGGAACCGTACCGTGGGTTCGAATCCCACCTCTTCCGCCATCATTTCAGTGAATCAACGTCTTAGGTGACGATTTGCGACGTAAGTGTCGTTTTATTATAACGGGCATTTCATCACCTTGTCTCTTGTGGATATCGGCATCCTCCCTCTGCGAAGCGTGGCTTCGCACTGACAACTTTGGTCCGTTGTAGAGATCGGAGTCGGGCTCTTGGGCGCGTCGTGGTTTGATAAATTCTTCTCGCTTCCCACGGCCGTATATGCTGCCATTCTCCTCTTCATAATTAAGGATGCACTTGAAGCATGGAGGCGCAGGCAGAGTAATATCCAAAAGCTCCGGATCTTCAAGAAGGTCCTTGCCTATGAGTGCGAGAGGAACCATTGGTTCATAACCGCCGTCAAAGCTGACGCTGAACGCGTACGGCCTCAGGTGAATGGGTTATACGGTCGGAGCAGAAGGTAGCGGTCGATACCGCCTGGTGCTGCTGCGCGCCGACGGCGCGCTTGAGAGAAGCAGACTGCTGCCTTCCGTTCATCGAGGCAGCCTTGAGAGACTGGTTGTCGAAGTGAGCACATTGACGAAGGGATGGGCTCTCTTGTCTCGTTGGCGTCAGACTCGGTGCTGGAGATGGAGCGCATTCGCAACAGCCTCATCGAGTTTGCTACTGCGACAGAAGATTATCAAGATGACGGGTTCTATAAGAGTTTCTGGGAGTACGCTAACGCACCCCTTCGTCAACGGTGGGTGCGATCCTGCGATTGCGAGCAGGAGGCGCTCATCCGCCGATTGCAAAGATCACCGCTCGTCGATCTGCATTCACAGCCTTCAAACATGGGCGTATAATAGGTTGCGCACCGGGCAATGTATTCCGGTTAAATTGCAGTGGAGGGAATCATGATCAGATTTCTGACTTCGATATTTGCGCTACTGTGCGTCTGCCTCATGGCAGCCGCTCCCGCGAATGCTGATCCCGCCGATGAGGTTACAGCCGCCTACGCGGCATGGGACACAGCTTTCAATGCGGGTGATGCCAAGGCGATTGCTGCATTCTATGGGGAGGAGGCCGTTTTCCTGCCTGCCACCCATGACGTGATCAAGGGACCCGAAGGAGTGGAGAAATTCTTCGGCGGCCTTTTCGGCATGGGGGTGACAGGGCATAAACTCGAACTCATAGAAGCGCAAGGCGATGACAAGTTGTTGTTCGGCACCGCCAAATGGTCGGCAAACGGCAAGGATGCCAAGGGTGCAGACCAGCCTTGGGCCGGGATCGCGACCCATATTTTCGAGAAACAGGCAGACGGCAGGCTGAAACTTCGGGTCCATACGTTCAACTGAAGACGCTGGAAGGCCAGCCTACGGGGAGTACTGCCTACACGAAACGAAACGGGGAGCGTCTTGCGCCGCTCCCCGCGACCGGTTGTTGCCTGGATCTACCAGCGCGGGTTACACGACCGAACGCTCGGAGCTTTCAGTTCGGTCGGCAGGGGGGCCGGGTTGGCGTCGGCCGCCGGGCTGCAGTTGGGATTGTTGCTGATCGAGCCGGTGACGGTCGGGTCCACAGTCATACCGCTCGACGCATCATAACCTGTCGTCGGTGAATCATGGTTGGTGCTCGGCGTAATCACGCTCGGGTCGCTTCCGGTGTCTCCGATGGGTACATTGGCATCATAGTGCCGCGCCAGCGCGCCGCCGGTAACCGAATTGAGAAAATACGGAAACAAGCTTCTTTACAAGGGAAAGTCCACGCAATTACAACAACTTACGGAAACAAGCGGACACATCTTCCGTGATCAGGCTCTTGAATGAACTCGCCCTCTCCTGCAGCGCGCCTACCTCATTCCAGCAAGCATCGTCGAACGATATGTCGCGATAAGGCCGACCTTCACGCTTCATATGCAGCTGAATGACCCTAAGACGCTGGCGAAAACCCGAAAGCTGCGGGTTCGGCCTTAGGCGCTGACACCCGATTCGCGCTGCTTGGCGAGTGCCGCAAGGTCCGCGGGCTTAAGTTCGACCGATTCTCCGCAGCCGCAGGCAGATGTCTGGTTGGGGTTCACGAAGGTGAAACCGGAGCGCATCTGGGTCGTTTCGAAATCCATCTGCGTGCCAAGCAGGTAGAGCACCGCCGAAGGCTCGATCCACACCCGGGCGCCGTCATGCTCGATGAGGTCATCCTTGGCATTCGCTTCGGTGACGAGGTCGATCGTGTATTCCATGCCGGCGCAGCCGCCCTTCTTGATGCCGACGCGAATGCCTTTGGCATCCGGACCGGAACTGGAAACGATCTGCTTGACGCGGGTTGCTGCCGCATCGGTCATGGTCATCACTGCAAAGCCCATCGGCTCATTCCTCTTCCACAACCGGGTTCAAGGCCCGGCGTTTCTGACAATAATCTAGTCGCGGCGACGGCGCCGATCAATACCAGCCGACCGCCACCTGCGCTTCTTCCGACATGCGCTCCGGCGTCCACGGCGGATCGAAGGTCATTTCCACTTCCACGCCGGACACGCCTTCAACGGCGCCGACGGCATTTTCCACCCAGCCCGGCATTTCACCCGCAACCGGGCAACCCGGGGCAGTCAGCGTCATGGCGATCTTCACCATGCGGTCGTCTTCGATGTCGATCTTGTAGATCAGTCCGAGTTCAAAAATGTCCGCCGGGATTTCCGGGTCGTAGACTGTCTTCAGCGCCGCGATGATATCATCGGACAGACGCTCCAGCTCGTCCGCGGGAATGGCGGATTCGATGATCCCTTCACGGGCATCCCATTTTGGTATGTCTTGGTCCATGGCCGTCTAAAAATCCTCAGGCGAAGAAATTGCGCGCGTAATCCAAAGCGTCCGCCAGCGCATCGACTTCGGCACGGGTATTATACATGCCGAACGATGCACGGCATGTGGAGGTAACGCCGAAACGTTTCAAGAGCGGCATGGCGCAATGGGTGCCGGCACGCACGGCAACACCGCGACGGTCGATCACCATAGATACGTCATGGGCATGGATGCCGGCAAGCTCGAAGGAGAATATCGCCCCCTTGTTCGGCGCATTGCCGATGATCCTCAGCGAATTGATCGCCGACAGCCGCTCGGTCGCATAAGCCGTCAGATCCGCCTCGTGGGCAGCGATTGCGGCGCGTCCGATCTTGTCCATGTAATCGAGCGCATAACCCAGTCCGATCGCCTGCACGATTGGTGGCGTCCCAGCCTCGAAACGATGCGGCGGGTCGTTATAGGTGACGAAATCCTCGGCCACCTCGATGATCATTTCGCCGCCACCCTGGAATGGCCGCATCTCTTTCAGCCGATCCATCTTGCCGTAGAGCACGCCGATACCGGACGGGCCATAGAGCTTGTGGCCGGTCATGACGAACCAGTCGCAATCGATGTCCTTCACGTCGATCGGCATATGCACGGCGCTCTGGCTGCCGTCGACAAGCACGGGAATACCGCGCTCGTGGGCGATGCGGCAAATCTCCTTCACCGGCACCACCGTGCCGAGCGCATTCGACATATGCGTAACCGCGACCATCTTGGTCTTTTCCGTCAACGCACTCACGAAATCATCAATATGGAAGGCGCCCTCGTCGTCCACAGGCACCCAGGTGATCTTGGCACCCTGACGCTCGCGGATGAAATGCCACGGCACAATGTTGGAGTGATGCTCCATGATGGTGATGACGATCTCGTCGCCCTCGCCGATATGCGGCATGCCGTAGCCGTAGGCGACCATGTTGATAGCCGATGTCGAATTGCTGGTGAAGACGATCTCGTCCACCGAACCGGCATTCAGGAACCTGCGCACTTTTTCACGCGCTGCCTCGTAGGCATCGGTCGCGGCATTGGAGAGGAAATGAAGGCCACGATGCACATTGGCATATTCATGCGAATAGGCATGGGCTATCGCATCGATCACCTGCTGCGGCTTCTGCGCCGACGCACCGTTGTCCAGGTACACGAGCGGCTTGTTGCCATGCACCATCGTCGACAGGATCGGGAAATCTCGTCTTATGGCGTCAACGTCATAGGCGGCTAACGGTGTCGTCTGGTCCATTGCAGACCCCTTCAATACCACGCTCCCGAAAGGAGCCTTTGAAAGTCTTCTATATCGGCAAGTGACGCAATTTTGTCTGCGTCATCTTCGGGTCGAACCCGAGCATGCGAATGACGGAGGAAAAAACTTCCTCCGTCATGCAGTCTTAAGCGTGCTTTTCAAGCCAGGTGGAGATTACCTCTTCCAACGGCTCGACCAACGCCTCTTCTTCCAGTTCCTCAACGATTTCAGCGACGAAAGCGTTCACCAGCATGGCGCGCGCCTTGCTCTCGGTCACGCCGCGGGCCATCATGTAGAACAGATGGTTACGGTCGATATCGGCAACCGTGGCACCATGGCCGCAGATGACGTCGTCGGCGAAAATCTCGAGTTCCGGCTTGACGGAGAAGTCACCGTCATCGGACATCAGCAGCGTGTTGCACGCCATCTTCGCATCGGTCTTCTGGGCATCGGGCGCAACCCGGATCATGCCCTGGAAGACGCCGCTTGCCTTGTCGAACACGACGTTGCGGAAGGTTTCCGTCGAGTTGGTATGCGGCACGTTGTGGCCGAGAACCAGCGTCACGTCGGTGTGGCTGTCGCCGCCGAGCAGGTTGACGCCACGCAGCGTCAGTTCGGCGCCCTCGCCCTTCACGTCGATGCGCAGTTCCTGGCGCACCAGCTTGCCGCCGGCATTGACCACGTAAAGGCGAAGCTTGGCGTCCTTACCGAGCGTGGCGCGGATCTGCGCCAGATGCGTATCGACCGGTCCCTGGCTCTGCAGGATGATCCAGGTGATCTCGGCGTCATCCTCCAGCGTGATGTCACTGATCGAGGATACAAGCGCCGCAGCGCCGGTCGCCGACTGGTGACGTTCGACGATCGTCGCCTTCGACCCTGCCCCGAAGGATACCGGGAAGCGGGTATGAATCTGGCCTTCGCCGTGCAGCGCCTGCAACTCGATCGGGGTTTCGATCTCTGCGTCTGCCGGAATGGCAAGCACCAGACCGTCGCGAACGAAACTGCCGTTCAGCCGGCCGATCGCGTCATCCTTGTCGAGTGCGGTCAGGCCTGCAACGGCGGAGCCGTCGGTCAGCTGATCGCGGAATGCTGAAACCGTGACGCCGTCCATGGACGCCGTCGCATCGGCCACACCTTGCAGGACGGAAAGAACCGTGGAACCCTTCACCAGAGGTGCAATCGGATCGATCGCCGCCCCGGCGACGCGTTCCGGCACGGCGCGCAACAGGTTCTTCAGATCCGTATAATGCCAGGATTCGATCCTACGGGTCGGCAGTCCGGCCTTCTTCAGGTCGTCGAGAAGCCGGTCGCGGGTGCCTGTGACGGCGCCATTGCCCGGCAGTTCGCCGATCTGGGACGCAAAAGCCTCGACGAGCGCGGTTTCGGCAACCGTGAGCTTGGCCACAGGCTGGTTTGTCTGGATATTCATGCCAAAATCCTTCCCGGTATCAGGCCGCGGTCCCGATCACGTCGGCATAACCGTTTGCTTCCAGTTCCTGAGCGAGTTCCTTGTCGCCCGAACGGATGATCTGGCCCTTGTAGAGAACGTGAACCGTATCCGGCACGATGTAGTCGAGCAGGCGCTGGTAGTGGGTGATGACGATCACGGCACGGTCAGGCGAACGCAGCGCATTGACACCATCTGCGACGATCTTCAGGGCGTCGATGTCGAGGCCGCTGTCGGTTTCGTCGAGAACACAAAGGGTCGGCTCGAGCAGCGCCATCTGCAGGATTTCAGCACGCTTCTTCTCACCACCGGAGAAACCGACATTGAGCGGACGACGCAGCATGGCCGGGTCGATCTTCAGCTGTTCTGCTGCGTCCTTGACGCGGCGCATGAAATCCGGCGTCGTCAGTTCGTCTTCGCCACGCGCCTTGCGCTGCTCGTTCATCGCCACCTTGAGGAATTGCATCGTGGCAACACCCGGAATTTCGACCGGGTACTGGAATGCAAGGAAGATGCCCTTGGAGGCGCGTTCGGCCGGATCGAGTTCCAGAATGCTCTCGCCGTTATACG
>JAEXYH010000090.1 GCA_023451735.1 Pseudomonadota bacterium
AATGGCTTCCAGGGCGGCGGGGTTGGCAGACGGCTTCAAGCCCTGCTCTCGCCTGAGTTCGATCGCCCGAATGCCAATCTCCGCATCTGTGTCCGACATCTTGGTGATGGCATCCTGCGGCGCAAGCCGGCTGCCATTCTTCAAAGTCGCGGAGAGGACGAGGTCGCTGTCGAGCGAGCATGGCCAGACATTGCCCGTGATGCCACAGAGCTTGCGGAAGACAAAAATCGCGGTGTTGACGTCGCCGTTATGGTCAATGCAAGCGCCGGTCAGGACGAAATTGCCAACACTGCCATTGCGGAAATCGAAATCCTTCCCCACTGTGGTAGAGAACGTCTTGAGATAATTGAGGATCGAGCCGCGCAAACCGGGTTCCTTACGCTTCAGCAGCGGATGGCGGCCGTCGGCATAATACTGGAATCCGGCGAATGCACCTCGTGGCTGCGATTGGCGGACAGGCGCGTGTTGCAGATCCGTACGACATCGCCGGAGCAGCCTTCACCATGTGCCATCGTCATCAATGCCTGCCGGATATCCCCAACCGAAAGAATCCCGAGCTTTTCGCGAATGACCTTGGAGCTTCCACCACTATCCCAAGCAGGCACGATGCGCGTGAGATTCACCTGCCGGCGGCTGAGCGCGATATTGATGGTGCGGCAGGCGCTGCCTCCCGAAAACAGGACGACGTTTCTCATGGATAGGCACCCACCTAGCTGATCCGTTTCCTCTCCGATGCCAACCATGTCACGACATCGGAAGCGTTTTGCTCAGGGTGAGATATTGGGAAGAACACGCGATCAACCTTTCCGTTGTCGATAACAAGTGTCAGTCGCTTGATCAGCGTCAAGCCTCCAGCCTCGAATAGGGGCAGTTTCAACGCTCGGGAGAGCGAAAGCCTCTCGTCTGAAAGCAGCGGGAAGGGCAGGTGCAGCCGATTGACGACTTCCAGCTGATACTCTGTGCTCTGAGTGGATAGCCCGTACAGTCGTTGAACACCCAATGCCTGCAATTCGGCAAAATGATCCCGGAATGCGCAGGATTGCGGGGTGCAGCCGCGCGCACCTGGAATAGCATCCCATCCTTCGATCGCACCTCCCTCAGGCGGGCTCGTTCGTGGATAAGCATAGATAACCGTCAGACCGCTGTCGGCGAGACTGACCATCGTTCCATCAGTCGCAGGCAGAGCCACACCGAGCATCTTCATTCCTGGAAGATGCCGTGTAAGCGTATCCTCAGGCGGCCGTACAGGGGTAGGATCAATGTTTTCAATCGTCATGTTCTGCCGTTTACCTCTACGGGCGCAATCTCGGTGGATCGGCTGGTTTGTGCTCAAGCACGTCATCGACGATATCCGCGTCAGGCCAGCGGTTGGCATGCGCGAGCTCTGGGGAAAGACGGTCTCCGACCTAGGTCGCGGCAGGGCGAGGATCAAATGCTGGCTCTGGTTGACCGCGGTCGTCGAGATTAAAGGCAAGGACGTAGATTGAGACAAAGGTTCCGGGCATTCAGAGTGCTCCTTGATAGGGTGGGAACGTCCTGCGACATTCCCAATTCGCCCGCTAAGCTACGTGTTATCGGCCAATCGCTGCTGTCGGTTGACATCGGTCATCGCGTTCTGCTGATCGAGGAGATATCGCTCAACGTCCCCGCCACAAGCCTCCTTGATCTGGGCCACCGAGAAACCTTCTGCTTCTGCGGACTCCACCAAGGCTTTCGCCTGAGCGCGAAAGTCGGCCTTGTTGTGGTAGAGGCCAGGGTCGCGATTGATTTCCTGTACGCGATCGTCCAGCCAATCCGTGATACCAGCCATCTTCATGTTCCTTTCAGCCAGTGCTTCAGTTTGCTGCCGGAGTGCGGCACCTGTTTTCCTCTCGAGAGGTTAAGGTGCCAGGCATTCGTCACAAATGCCGCAGCCGTCTTCGTCCATGGCGGAGTTGGGACGCTGGCGACAGCAGCAAAGGCAAATGGCCATCTCGTGTTGAGTGGCGTGTTGCGGAGGCAAAATCTCCATGTCGGCGTCCGAAAACATCTCGGTCATTCTATCATTCATCCCGATGCTCCCAAAGCGAAGATCGCGACTCGAGATAAAATGGGATTTCCAGCGAACAAGACGATTTCAGAGAGCTGGAAAAATTTTCGAGCGGGGTCTTGAAAGACAAAATCTCAAAAACCAAATCGGTCAGCGCCGACGGCCCAACCGGGGGTCGGCTGACCGAGGATGCGAATTCCCGCTTCTTTCCATGTTGCTTTACGGAGAATATGGTTATGAGAACTGAACTTGATTTTGCCCCGCTCTATCGTTCGAGCATCGGCTTCGACCGCGTGTTCAATCTGCTCAGCAATACGCAGCGTCTCAACGCAATCGAGACCTGGCCGGCCTATGACATCGTCAAGACCGGTGAAGACGACTATCGTATCACGATGGCGGTGGCAGGCTTTGGCGAAGGCGATCTCGATATTACTCAGGAGCGCAATGTCCTGGTGATCAAAGGGGGGAAGGCTGAAGAGCTGCAGGGCGAATATCTCCACCGCGGCATCGCCGGTCGTTCCTTCGAGCGTAAGTTTGAGCTTGCGGATCATGTGAGGGTGGAAGGGGCCGATCTAAAGAATGGCCTGCTGACGATTGCCTTGAAGCGCGAGGTGCCCGAAGCCATGAAGCCGCGCAAGATCGAAATCGGTGTCGCATCAGCCGCTAGCGAGCCGCTCCGGCTCGAAGCCGAACGCAGGGTCGCCTGACCCGAAACACCAGGAAGAATTATCGATTGCTACCAGCCGGCCCGATCTAGGGCCGGCTTCAGTTATCAGTCGGTATCGAGCAAACGAAGGAGGTTGCCATGTTGCTCGCTCAATTTGACAAGCCCGTCTACGCACAGCGCCGGTATTTCGTGCAGGAGATCACCGGACTGGATGATGTATTCGATTTTCTTGACGAGTGGCCCAAGGAGAAGCGCAATCTCGCTTACGAGACCCTTGTTCGATACTGTCGTGAAGCGGCGAACGGTCACTGGCCGATCGACGCGGTCCGAGAGAACTTTCGAGTGTTTCTGAAGCAGAACGATAAGCTCGCAGAGCTGGAAGATGTCCCGCCTCACCTACGGCGTGATACGAGCGCGAAGATTGGCGGGGCGTAATCGCCAGCAGCTAAAGCTGCGACGGTTTCAACGCTCTAGTGGCCGGCGTAGATCCGGTGCATTGTCTCTGCGGCGGCCTTTTCAACTGGGATCTCGAAGAAAATCTCCGGATTGCTCGCTAAAGCCGGAAACGTTCGCTCGATCAAGTCGTCTTTCTCTGGGCCAGCGAGATGATAACGCGCCGCGTATCGACCGAGAAGCGTTCTGAGTATCCGCATGTCGCTCGTGGAAAGACCCCGGCTCCTGCTATCCATGTCTTCCTCCCTGATCTCATTCGTCTTTAAGTCCGTCCCATATCAGATTTTTCGAATATTCCGCTAAGGCCCGAGATAATTTCGCATGTGCCTGACATCAAGGATGCCGCGCACATGCAGCCTGCCACTGAGACAATGCTGACCGCCACCTTGATTATCATCTCCTAAAACACACCTATCGCCGTGATGCTCTTCTCTGGAGGAAAGATGGTAGCGGAACCGTATACGGCCGACGGCCCTGAAACCCGCCTGGCGTTGTTCGACTTTGCCTTCGAGAATGCTCCGATCGGGATCGCCCTGGTCGATCTTGAGGGGCACATCATTCGCGGTAACGCGGCGTTTTCCAAGCTGCTGTCGCTTCCGCTCGAACAGGTGCTGGGAACGCATTTCAGGGAATTTACCCATCCAGACGATATCGAGGCGGATCGGATCCTATTCCAGCAGGTTTTGAACGGAAGGCGGGACGGCTACACGATCGACAAGCGCTACCTACGCCCTTTCGGAGAAATCGTGCACGTCCTGATACATGTTGCCGCGATGCGCAATGTCGTACGCTTTATATCGCAGATTGAGGATATCATCCGCCACAAGGAGCATGAGAGTCAGCTTGCTGAGCGGGCCGCGCAGCTCGAGTTGGCGCTTGAAGCCCCCCGTGGCGGCTTCTGGCAGATTGGACATCCTGACAGGCAAATTCGAGACGTCGGATCGACTGGCTCAGTTCATCGGTGGCCCGACGGCCGCGCGCCTCGATCTTGAGCGCTACGTTAACAGAGTCAACCTAAACGACGGCGCCCAGGCCGATCTTACACCGCTGATTGCTGGTGAGCTCGATCAGAATGTCGCCGAGTATCGCCTCAATACCGTCCATGGCGAGCGCTGGATGCGTTGCGATCGCCGGCTTTTGCGCGACAGCGACGGCCGACTGGTCAAGATTGTTGGCATGGCGATCGACTTCACCGAAGAACGACGCCGGATCGAGGTGCTGGAGGAGACGGCGCGCACCGACGTGTTGACTGGATTGCTGAACAGGCTCGGTCTGTCGATGGAATTCGCGGCATTAAGGTCTGCTGACGGTTTTGCCATCCTTGCACTCGACCTCGATGGCTTCAAGGAGGTCAACGATGCTCATGGCCACGCGATAGGAGATGTCGTCCTGCAAACCACAGCCCCGCGCCTGACTTCAGCCGTCAGAGAAAGCGATCTTGTGGCACGCACGGGCGGGGATGAATTCGTCGTGGTTGTTGCGGGTAATCGGTCCAGAGGCGAAGCGGCCGCTGAGCGGATACTCGCACGGATGAGGGAGCCTATCCCAATTTCTAATGTGATCGCCGATGTCCGCACCAGCATTGGCGGTATCTGGACGGGCGAAAAGCGTGATGTTTCCGAACTCCTGAAGCAAGCCGACGCGCTTCTTTACGATGCGAAGGCTGCCGGAAAAGACGCCATCAAGTTCAGTCGGTATCCAAGGTAGTGGCTTCGAAGGCGACGGGTTCCAATGCACCAGCGGCAGACTTGGATCGTTGAGCTCGGCGGATCGCGAGATCATTGTATCGAGACCTGAGTTCAGACATGTCGTACTCACCGCCGATCCACAGCTCGACCCAAGCCAAAAACTCTGGGTCATCGTCGATAGGCGTGCCCCGTGACATCGCCTTGGTGCGGACCTGATCGAAGATCATTCGCCGTCTGTCGCTGTCGATTGCCAATCTGCTCATCCTCGATGACGTCGGGTGGCGCTAAAGGAAAACTGCGATCCCCTCCGTATTGACGACATAGATAAACTCTTCCCATGCCTCATGAGCTGACGCGAAAGGTTCATTCCAGTCGGTGAGCTGGTCTTCTAGGCTTGTCACTTCCATACGCCAATCATCTGCGCCTGAGGGGAGGAAGATTTCCACAAGGACGATGATTCCATTGTCGGTGTAGCGGCCAGAAAGTTCGGATCGCTCTGATAGCGGCTGATGCGGGTTCATTGTTTTTCACTGGACTTATATGGCGATGCTTTTGTTGGCCGGGTGACCGGCTCTACGAAATCAGGCGACGATTACTTAGATCGTGATGGCTTCGACTTCTTCGCAGGACCGAGGCCCAACTCCCTGGTCAGCTTTTTCTGAGCGAGTTTGCGGGCGCGGCGAATGCCTTCTGCCTTTTCTCGTGCGCGCTTCTCTGATGGCTTCTCGTAGTGCTCGCGCAAGCGCATTTCCCGGACTATGCCCTCCTGCTGAAGTTTTTTCTTGAGGACACGCAGGGCTTGGTCGACGTTGTTGTCCGGACGAGGATAAGCACGTTGGCTCCTCGTGTGGTGAAATCGGCTCGAAATCGATAAACGCATGTTCGCGCAGATTGCAATGGCCGATCCGAGACGAAATGTACTTTCGCGGAGCTTCGGCTTTAGCCTCGCGCCGACCTGCCGCACCTCGCGGCAGGCTTGCTCTTTTCAAACTATGGGGTTTGAGAGAACATCGATATTTCCAGCATGAGGAGAAAACGCTCGGTCGACTTGGAATATCATTGCAAAATTACCCACCAAACGGCGGGTCAGTGGTTCGTATCGGTTCAACGATATAATGCTCCAGCTATCGCTGACTTAGCCGAAAGGTCTTGCAAAGTTCAGGCACTCATTCCTCTCTTGCGACATTACTGAGTGGCGAGGAGCCGCCGTCCGCGAAACCGCGATAGCGCAAGTGACTTCGATTCAGGTGCGCCCGCATCGCCTCGCGCGCCTTTTCCGAGCTTCCGGTGCTGATCGCCTCGCAGATCGCTCGGTGTTCTACGACCGTGTTCTGCACATAGTCTGACGTTATGAGGGCAGGGTTTAGCTCTTTTGAAAAAGCCGGCTGCGGCAGGATCTGCAGGCTCATGAGGCTGAAGAACTCGATGAAGGCGCCGTTGTTCGTCGCTTCTGCAATGGAGCGGTGGAAGACGAAATCGAGATGATCGAGTGCCGTCTCGTCATCCAGAGAAGCTTCGAACTGACGCGCGGCATTCCATATGTTGGATTCTTGTGCCCAGGAGCGCCGAACTGCGGCAAGGCCTGCTGCGTGCACCTCGAATGCCATCCTGAGTTCCAGAAGATCCATAAAGGATGTCTTGAGGCGGGATAAGGGAGCGAGGGCGACGTCGGCATCGAAAGTGCCCGGTTCTTCCACGCCTGCACGTGGGGTATCGCGGACGAACACGCCGACGCCATGTCGCGCTTCAACGACACCTTCGGAACGCAGCGCCGAGACCGCCTCTCGGATAACGGTCCTGCTCACTCCGAATTGCTGTGACAGCTCGTTGAGGGAGCCGAGCTTTATGCCGGCCGAAAGCTGGTTGTCGCTGATATGTGTTTTCAGTGCCTGTATGGTACGGCCCGTCAAAGTGTCCAAAAAATCACCCGTCTTGTGAAGCGCTGGCGGTCTGCGCATGTCTTGATGGGTAGCAAGGTAGCACGACCTATCGTGGTGATGCTATCTCCTTAACGCATCTTTTGATTAATAGAGTGCGCACACTGGATTTTTAAGTGCGCTGCGATCACTGCTATATCTGCATAAAAAATCTGAGAAATGCTTTAAACGATCCGATTATGATGTCGTATGATCGCTCCTAGATGCATATAAATCATGTACTTAGATTGATAACGTCGCCTGAATTCATCAGGTGATAGCATCACTGATTTTCTTATTGACAAGAGATAGTATTTCAATAATCTCAACCATAAGAAGTGAGCAGGCGATCAGCAGGGCCTTCAAGCCCATGACGACCTGCTCCGGGAACGTGGTTGCGCCTATGGCGCATCTTTAAAAATCGGATGGAAAGTCGCTATGGGTGTCGTCTCTGCACGACTCTCAGAGCTCGGCATCGTATTGCCTACGATTGCGCCAGCCTCTGGGAATTACATATCGCATCGCATCGTTGGAAGCCTTCTCTTCGTGTCGGGCCAGATCCCGCGGATCGACGGCGTCGAGCATTATGTCGGTGTCGTTGGCAGGGATATTTCACCCGAGGACGGCTACAAGGCTGCCCGGCTCTGCGCGCTGAACATCGTGGCACGCGTCAATGCGGCGCTGGAAGGAAATCTGGATCGCGTTGTCGCCTGCGTGCAGTTGCGCGGCTTCGTCAATGCACCGGCGGACTTCAAGGGACATCCCGCAGTCATCGACGGCGCCTCCGATTGTCTCGTGGAGATTTTCGGCGACAAGGGCCGTCATGTGCGCACCGCACTCGGTGCCGGTTCGCTGCCGCGCGGATCATCCGTCGAAGTCGACGCGATTTTCGAAATCGCACCTAAAGCCTGATGAAAAAAGGGGAACTGGCCATGAACGGAACCAGCATTTCGGAGAAAGCCATCTCCATGAGCGGCGTCAACAAGTGGTACGGCCACCTACAGGTGCTGAAGGGGATCAACCTCGAAGTCGGGCGTGGCGAACATATCGTGCTCTGCGGTCCTTCCGGATCCGGAAAGTCGACGCTGATTCGCTGCATCAATCATCTGGAAGAAATCCAGGAGGGCAGCATCGCCGTCAACGGCACGGCGCTTAGCCAGAAAGGCTCCAATGCCGACCATATCCGCCGCGATGTCGGCATGGTGTTCCAGCAGTTCAACCTCTTCCCGCATCTGACGGTATTGCAGAACTGTATGCTGGCGCAGCGCCGCGTACGCAAGACTTCGGTCGCCGAAGCAAAAGACAAGGCGATGCGCCATCTGGAACGGGTGCATATTGCCGAGCAGGCACAGAAATATCCGGCCCAGCTTTCCGGTGGTCAGCAGCAGCGCGTCGCGATCGCCCGGGCGCTCTGCATGGATCCACAGATCATGCTGTTTGACGAGCCGACATCGGCGCTTGATCCGGAAATGGTCAAGGAAGTGCTCGACACGATGATCTCGCTTGCAGACGATGGCATCACGATGATCTGCGTGACACATGAAATGGGCTTTGCCCGCGCCGTGGCGCACCGTGTCATCTTCATGGATCGCGGCGAGATCATCGAAAGCGCCAAGCCGGATGTGTTCTTCAGCAATCCGAGCCACGAGCGCACCAAGACCTTCCTCAGCCAGATTCTCAATCACTGAGGGCCGGCCGATGAATTACACATTCGACTTCGCTCCCGTTTTTGCCGCCTGGCCGTCGCTTATCGATGGCGTGATCGGCACGCTGAAGATGTCGTCGCTGTCGATGATCTTCGGCCTCTCGCTCGGCATCGTCTTCATGATGATGCGGATGAGCAAACAGCGAGCGCTGAAAGCAATCGCCGTCGGCTATATCGAGATGATCCGCAACACGCCGATCCTCGTGCAGGTATTCTTCGTTTTCTTCGGCATGCCGGCGATCGGCATTCGCCTGAGCGGCGAACAGGCCGCAATCCTTGCCATGACGCTTAACTGCGCAGCCTATGCAGCGGAGATCGTCCGTGGCGGCGTCCAGTCCATCCGACCTGGGCAGATCGAGGCGGGCAGGGCGCTTGGAATGCACACGGTCGATATCTACCGCTTCATCGTGTTTCGCCCGGCGATCCGCGCGGTCTATCCGGCCCTGTGCAGCCAGTTCATCCTGATGATGCTGAACTCCAGTCTGATGTCCTCGGTTTCCGCGGAAGAACTGACCTATTTCGCCCAGACGCTCGATGCACAGACATTCCGCAGCTTCGAGATCTATCTGACGCTCGGCGTCATCTATCTGGCGCTGTCGCAGTTCCTCTCCATCGCTCTCGGCATGATCGGCCGGGTCTATTTCTCCTATCCGGCAAAGTGAGGCAGCGAGATGATCCGTCAATTCGGTTGGGGTGAGTTCCTCTTTCTGCTCGAAGGCGCACGCTGGACAATTGTCCTTTCGTTGCTCGCCTTCACCTTCGGCGGAGCGCTCGGGCTTGCCGTGGCGCTGGGCCGGACCAGCAAATGGGCCTGGCTGCGCTTCCTCATGGCCACCTACATTCAGATTTTCCAAGGCACGCCGCTGCTGATCCAGCTCTTCTTCGTCTATTTCGGCC
>JAEXYH010000007.1 GCA_023451735.1 Pseudomonadota bacterium
TATGCTTGGGGCGGTCCAGGCTACGGCTGGGGCGGCGGACCATGGGGCGGTCGCGTGTATCGTACCTACGGCTATTGGTGACCTGTGATGGGCTCGGACGATCTCCGGGCCCACTCCTTTGGAAGCCCGACACGGTCCGGATTACTGTCTTATGTCCGATGATGACGACATCCCGGAAATCGCCTCGGAACGGATACCCGTTCTGGAAACCAATAGGCTGTATCGACTGACGCTTGTGTTCGAGGACTTGTCACGCCCGCACAGGCAAGTTGCGTTTGTCCCCGCCGACAATGAGAATGACGCGCGAGCGCTGGCGACCGCCGCCGACGCCCTCGGACGCGACTGGCGCGACGAGAGCGCGTTTCGCGCCGAAAGTATCCATACAGAGGAACGCCACGTTATTGGCGATGTCATCTTTCGTTCGACACCGGTCGCCGTAACCACAAATAGTCGTAAGAGAAATCAAAATGCCTAAGGCTCACAAGAAAAATCAAAACGATCGGGAGACGCTCGAGATGTGGGCGACCGACCTTCTACTTGAGGCCCACGCTATCGCCGCTTGCCCGGACCATGGCTATATGCGCCTCCGGCACAGTCATCACGCCATTGATTACGCCAAGGACCTCGCCCAGCACCGCAAGTTTTCCGGAAAGAACAAGCAGGAGCGTGTGGCTGCTGTTGATGAGGTCATTGACGCTCTTGGCGACGCCTGCCCTGCCTGCGATTGAGCCATGCCGCGAAAGCTCAAGGTTTACCAGACCTCGATAGGCTTTTTCGATCTTGCGATCGCCGCCCCTTCGATGAAGGCCGCGCTCGAAATCTGGGGAGCGGACTCGAATTTGTTTCATCAAGGCTTTGCACGTGAAACCGCCGATCCGAAAACGGTGGAAGCGGCGATTGACAACCCTGGTGTTGTCCTGAAGCGACCCGTCGGCACGGATCAATCTTTTGCTCTGGAAGCTAAATTGCCAAAGAATGCCTTGGCGCATGGCAATCCTACGGCCCGGTCGGCATCGAAAACCGACAGATAGACCACACGGTCCACGCCAGACTCGCGGGCGACGTTCAGGGTGATGATCGCCTGGGTGAATTCGTCGCCGGTCACCGCATTGAGCAGGAACAGGCTGCTGACGCCCTTAAAGGAGTTGCGCAGGGCGGCGATGTCGAGAAGGTCGCCCTGTGCGACTTCGACATTCGCCGGGAAGTCGGCCTTTGAGGCATCGCGGGTCAGCACGCGTACGTTGGCGTCGCGATTGACAAGTTGCTGGACGACATGGCGGCCGACGCGGCCGGTGGCACCGATTACGAGGATGGTCATGGATCTTGCTCCGTTTGGGTATTGCCGAAGTGGCATGAACAAAAATATCGATCCACATCCGATCCAATAGACAGTATATATGGACAGACTGTCTCACTGGCGGAACACACATGGATTTGCTGGCGCTTGCGGATTTCAACCTGGTGGCCCGCCACGGCGGTTTCGGCAGGGCCGCCCGCGCCTCGCTCCGGCCCAAGGCGACGCTGTCGCGCAGGGTTGCGGAGCTTGAGGCGGCATTGAACCTGCGGCTGTTCGAACGAAGCGCGCGGACGCTGAAATTGACCGAGGAAGGAAAGGCTCTGCACGAGCGCACGGGTGCGCTTCTTGCCGAACTGGACGAGACGGCGACGGCCATTGCTTCCGGTGGGACTAAGCCGCGTGGGCGGTTGCGAATTAGCACACCGCTGCTGTTTTCCCAGACGGTCATGGGCAAGCTGGCTGGCGACTTCACGCTCAGATTTCCCGACGTCAGCCTCGAAGTGACGGCAGAGGACCGGAGCGTCGATATGGTCGAGGAAGGATATGACCTCGCGATCCGGGTGAATCCCGCCCTGGACGACAGCTTGGTCGGTCGCGTCTTCCTTCGTGACAGGCTCGTCGTCGTTGCGAGTCCGTCCCTGCCCCGATCCTCCGACGAAGCGGTGCCTGCGGTCGTCCGCGGCGGCACGCGTCCAACGGAAGCCTGGGATGTGGTCACTGCTTCAGGAAAATCGCAAATGACGGCGCGTCCCGTCCTGCGACTATCGTCGCTTCCCATGATCCGCGATGCAGTGCGGACGGGCGTCGGCGCGGCGCGTCTTCCGATCTCGTTGGTGCAGCACGATCTGTCGTCCGGAAGGCTGACACATTGGGCCGACGTCGATGGACCGGAAATCGCGCTCTGGGCGCTCTATCCTTCGCGGCGCCTGCTGAGCCCTCGCGTGTCGGCGTTTCTTGAAGTGCTGAAGACCGCATTTCCGCGAGGAATGCATGACGAACTTGCCAGATACGTCAGTGGGGACTGATCTATAAAGTCCGCTTTGCGCCAGAAGCGGACGTCGACCGAGAAGTGGTTGCGCGAGTCAACCAATAGGGATCATCAAATCTGTCGGTCAAAACGAACAAAACTAGATTGGAATGCCTAGATACGCCCGAGTGCCTGGCTGATATTGCGGGCGGCTTCCATCACGTGGACAGCATATTCCTTGATCTGCTTGCGCTTGACGCGAATGTCCGGCCCGGACATGCCGATCGCTCCGACAAGTTCGCCGGATCGTCCGACAATAGCGCAAGCACAGGCGGCGATGCCTTCACGCCATTCGCCATGTAGGACCGATGAATAACCTTGCGCTCGTGCCGCATAAATATCTTCGCGCAATTCCTCAATCGTCGTCCGCGTCGTATCCGTATAGCGCCTGAGATGCGGGCGGAAATTTTCGAGATAGTTATCAGGCATCTGGGCCAGCATGGCCTTGCCGGTCGCCATGGTGAAGGCAGGCGCACGCATGCCGACGCTGGTATGCGCACGGATATGATGGGCGCTTTCGATCTTGTCCACATAGACCACATCGGTGCCTTCCAGCACCGAGAGATGCACGGTCTCGCCGGTGACTTCCGCCAGCGTCGACATCGCGGGGCGTGCGATGCGTAGCAGATCCATGCGCTGGATGACGTGATTGCCAAGCACCCATAGTTTCGTAGTGAGCTCATAGGTGCTGTGAGGCGGAATCTGGCGGACATAGCCCTGCGACTGCAAGGTGGCCAGCAGCCGATGCACGTTGCTCTTGGTGAATTTCAGCTCATTGGCAAGATCGGTCACGCCACGTGGCAGCTCGCTCGTCGCGAGTACTTCGAGCAAGCGTAGTCCTTTGATAAAGGCCTTATCCATCCAGGCAGCCGTTATGGGGAAGGGTCAGTTTCAGACAACCGGCGGCTGGGAGCCGCCAGCTGTATTATCGTATGGCGTTCTTTACTGGGCAAGCAAAGCGTTGAGCTTTTCCTGCGCATATTCCTCATTAGTGGAATTGCCCGCCGGCGACGGCGCGCCCCAGAAATCGGGGCTCCATTCGACCGCCTTCGCGACATTGTCGGGATTGTTCGCCCAATAGCGCGCGATATTCTTGTCGCTCGCCGCGTCGAACACGACCTTGGACGGCAACGCCACCGGCCAGGTCGTTGTCAATTCGGCTGCCCGCTTGGGATCGAGACGCCAGGACAGCAGTTTGAGGGCGTTGTCGTAGTTCGGCGCGCCCTTCGGGATCGAGAAGAAATCGTAATAAATGAAGCCCTGATTGAAGGTGAGGTCGACAGGCGCGCCTTCCAGGGAGAGCTTGCTCATCGAGCTCGTATAGCTCATGCACATGTCAGCTTCGCCATCGAGCATCAATTGCGGCGGCTGCGCGGCGGTGGTCCACCATTTGACGATCTGCGGCTTGATCTCCTTGAGCTTCTTGAGCGCGCGCTCCATGTCGATCGGATAAAGCTTGTCCTTGGCAACGCCATCCGCCATCAGCGCGGCCTCGAAGGTAAAGCGTGGCCAGGCCGGCATGCAGCGACGGCCCGGAAACTTCTTCACGTCCCAAAAATCGGCCCAGGTCTGCGGGGCCTTGTCGCCCTTGAACTTGTCCTTGTTATAGACAAGGCCGACGCCGATCACTTGCAGCGCAACGCCCTTCTTGCGCTTCAGATTGTCGGGCATGGCTGCCAGCGTCTTCTGTGCGGGTTCCGACAGTTTCGAATAATCGATGTCGGCCAGGCAGCAATCACCGAGCAGCTTGGTTTCCTGATCGAAGATGAAGGTCAGATCCCACTGCGCCTTGCCGGCTTCTGCCTGCGCCTTGATGCGCGGGCCGCTGCGGGCCTCCTGCACGGTGACGACCTTGATGCCGGTTTCCTTCTCGAACGGGCCATACATCACTTTGCGCAGCGCATCGCCATAACCGCCGCCCGGATCCTGCATGATGACGACATTGCTCTGGGCGACAGCAAAACCCGTCCCCATCGCGATGAACGCCGCCGAAGCCAAGGCCGGCAGCATGAAACGCTTCATTCCCAGCATAGTCCCGTTCCTCCTGTTGGTTCGTTTATCTGTCATGTCGCTTTTTGCGACGTTGCGAGCACCGGCCGCGCGAGGAACAATCCTCCCACCACCAGCAACACTTCGAGCGTGGACACCACGGCCAACACCGGATTGAGCCGGTAATTGACGTCGGCCCACAGCATCAAGGGGAGCGTCTTCAACTGCGCGCTCGACAGGAACAGGGTCAACACCAGTTCGTCGAACGAATGCAAGAACGCGAAGAAGGTCGCCGCCGCAAGGCCCGGCGCGATGGCCGGCAAGGTCACCAGTCGCAGCACCGTCAGCGACGACGCCCCATGGACCGAGGCCGCCTGTTCAAGCCGCTTGTCCACGCCCTGCAGCGCCGCGGCGAGGATCACCACCACGATGGGCAGCCCGCCGATGGCATGGGCCGCGGCCAGGCCGAAGACCGAACCGACCATATCGAACTTGAGGAACAACGTGTAGAGTGACAGACCGAGCACCACCGGCGGCACGATGATCGGGCTCACCAGCAGCAGCATGATCACGGATTTGCCGCGCACATCGCCGCGGACGATGCCCAGCGCCGCGCATGTGCCGAGCCCGACCGCGATGGCAGCCGAGACCAGTGCGATCAGCGCCGATGACCAGAACGCGCTCATCCAGTTGCTGTCGGAGAAGAACTGCTCATACCAGCGCAGCGAGAAGCCCGGCGGCGGAAAAGTGAGATAGCTCGCGCTGCTGAAGGAGATGATCATCACCACCACGATCGGCAGGATCAGCACCGCCACGACCAGACCGCCCATCAGCCGCACCGTCCATGTGCCGCAATTGGCCGGCAGCATGCCGAACAGCCGCAGCAACGGCCAGCCGATGATGTCGGCGAGCTTGCTGCCGACACTATTACGGGGCGTGGTGGACTCGGCCGCCTGTGCGGCGTGGGTTGCGCCAGTCTCCGTGAGCTTGCGCCCGCCCCAGATGAATTCGAGGCCCAGAAAACGCCCGGCGATGGCCACCACTGCCAAAGTAATCAGCAACAGCACGACGCCCAGCGCTTGCAAAAAGCCTTCCGACGTTACGGAATCCGCCTGTTGCGTGATGTGCATGGCGAACATCTGATCGCCCGGCCCGCCCAGCAATGTCGGCGTGATGAAGAAGCCGATGGCGGCCACGAAGACCAGCAAGAAACCTGCTCCGATGCCGGGCAGCGTCAGCGGCAGCAGCACGCGCCAGAACACGGCGATGGGTCCTGCCCCGCTCGCCAGTGCGGCGCGGGTGAGGCCGGGATCGAGGCGCGACACGCTCGAATAGATGGTGAGCACCATCAGCGGCAGCAGCACCGCCGTCATGCCGAGCAACACCGTGCCACGGTGAAACAGCAGTTGCACGGGCTCGCTGAGCACCCCGATCGACACCAGGAACTTGTTGACCGGACCATTGCGGCCGAGCAGCACCATCCAGGCATAAGTGCGGATCAGGATTGCAATGAAGTAAGGCAACACGATCGCCGTAGCGATCAGCGCACGGGTGAGGCCGCGCGTGCGATGGATCAGCAGTGCCGTAGGATAACCGAACAGCAGGCACAGGAATGCGACCGTGACCGAGATCTGCATGGTCCGGACCAGCGATTCCCAATATAACGGCACCGCAAAGACGCGCTCGAAATAGGTCAGCCAGCTTGGCCCGCTGATGCTGATGCGGATCAGATCGATCAGCGGCAGCAGATAGATGAAAGACAAAAAGGCGACCGCCGGCAGCAGCAGCAGCGCCGGGTTCTTGAGCTTCATGCTGAGACTGGAGGCAGCGCGGTGCCGCGGCTCGTCATGCAACGAGATCGACGTCATGTCAGCACCCAGCAGTCTTCGGAGCCCCAGCTCACATGCAGGCGATCGCCCACCTGGGGCATCGGCCGCTTGGCAGTATCGGTGCAGCGGATCAGGAGCGTATCACCACCCTCCATCCTGGCCTCGATACGCAAAATTTCACCGAGGAAGATCGCCGAGGTTACGGTCACCGGCGTCGAGCTTGCGGTCGGCTCATGGGCGATCGCCACGCGCTCGGGCCGCACCAGCACGGTGACACGGCCGACATCGATGGCATCGCGGCTCTCGGCCTCGAACACATAGCCCGCGCGGTTCTTCAGCGTCACCGTGGTGCCGCGCTTCTGCATGATCTCGGCTTCGATCAGATTGCTTTCGCCGACAAACGACGCCACGAAGCGGTTGGACGGATGGCGATAGATATCGAGCGGCCGGCCGATCTGCACGATCCTGCCGGCGTCCAATACGGCGATGCGATCACTCATGGTGAGCGCCTCGCCCTGGTCGTGGGTGACGAACAGGATCGTGCTGCCGATGGTCTGGTGCAGGTCGCGAATCTCGATCTGGATCGATTCGCGCAGACGGCGGTCGAGCGCGCTCAGCGGCTCGTCCATCAACACGACCTTGGGCCGCATCACGATCGCGCGCGCGATCGCCACGCGCTGCTGCTGGCCGCCCGACATTTCCGACGGCGACTTCCGCGCATGCTCGGACAGGCGCATGATTTCCAGCGTCTCGGCGACACGCCGTTCGGTGGTCGCGCGATCGACGCCCGCCATGCGCAGCGGAAAGGCGACGTTCTGCGTCACCGTCATGTTGGGAAACAGCGCATAGCTCTGGAACACCATGCCGAAACCGCGCTTATGCGTGGGCACGTCATGCACCGGCTTGCCATCGACCAGGATCTCGCCGCCGTCGAGACTCTGGAAGCCGGCCAGAAGGTTCAGCAATGTGGTCTTTCCGCTGCCCGATGGGCCAAGCAGCGTGATGAATTCGCCGGGTTCGATATCGAGATTGATACGATTGACGGCATGAAAATCGCCATATCGTTTCTCGGCATCACGCACCACGATGCGCGAACCGATGGCCTGACGTGCGCTCGCGCCCGCCTGCGATGCCTGACCATGCGCACCGGATTCCCCCGCACGCAGCGCCACTGGCTCAGCCATCCTCAACCTCCCTAGTCGTTCTATATTATGAGACGTTATTCCAATTATTGTTGGCGCGACCGAAGCCCTTGTCAAGGGACGCACCATGCGGCGCTGCACCCACGATCACAACGTTTTTCGCGGAACATCCATTTGCATCTACAGCGGCAGCACTTGGCGATACAAACGCATTGACAATCGCCGCGCGGCGAGACTAATTTTATTTAGAACTACGTTCCACAATGTAGAACAACAGAATCGGGAGGCGAATTGTGGTGAGCGATCTTCGCGCGCTGGCGAAGTATGTCGAACCGGGAATCCGGCTGGCACTGCCGGTCGACTATGCCGGCGTCTCGATGGCGATGACCCGCCCGATCATGGAGCGCAACACGCGCAATCTCGATCTCGTCTGCGTGCCGACCGGTGGCCTGCAGGTCGATCAGCTGATAGGCGCCGGTCTCGTGCGCTCGGTGGAGACCAGCGCGGTGTCGCTGGGCGAAGCCGGCGGTGCGCCGCGCTTCAATGCTGCCGTCAAGGATGGCGCGATCGAGCTCAAGGATGCCACCTGCCCCGCCATCCATGCCGGCCTCATGGCCGCGCAGAAGGGCAGCCCGTTTATGCCGATGCGCGGCCTGATCGGCAGCGACCTGCTGCGCCATCGCAGCGACTGGCAGGTGATCGACAATCCGCTCGCGGATGGCGGCGATCCCGTCGTGCTCATTCCCGCGATCAATCCCGATGTCACCATTTTCCACGCGCCGATGGCCGATCGGTTCGGCAATGTCTGGGTCGGCCGCCGCCGCGAACTCGCCGCGATGGCCTATGCCTCGGCCACCACGCTGGTCACGGTGGAGCGCATCGTGGATGACAACCTGCTCGCCAGTGAAATGAGTGCCGCTGGCGTGCTGCCGGCGCTCTATGTCACCGAAATCGCCGTCGCGCCGAAAGGCGCATGGCCCTATGGCCTGTGGGGCGAATATCCGACCGACACCGCCGAGATCGTGCGCTATGCGCGCGCTGCGCGCAGCGCCGAAGGCTTTGCCGATTACATGGCGAATGCACAGATGGAGCCGGCGTGATGAGCGAGGTTCACCCGCGCGAGATCCTGATCTGCACCGTTGCAAAACTGCTCGACGGCGTTCGCCATGTCGCCGTCGGTGCGTCCTCGCCGATCCCCGCCGCCGGCGCCATGCTGCTGCGCGCGCTGAAACTGAAGGCCGGCGAGAAAGGCCCCCGCATCTCGATTCTCGGATCGTTGGAGCATAATTTTTTCACCAATGGCTCGGCCGAACTGTTTGATTGCGCCGGCCAGGGCCGCATCGATGCGTTCTTTCTTGGCGGCGGCCAGATCGACGGACGCGGCAATATCAATCTGGTCGGCACCGGCGACTATCCGCAGACGCCGGTGCGATGGCCCGGCTCGTTCGGCTCCGCCTATCTCTATTATGTCGTGCCCCGTGTAATCCTGTTCCGCGAGGAACACACGCCGCGTGCGCTGGTGGAGAAGGTGGATTTCATCAGCACGCCGGGCGTCAGCGACGAAGGCGTCCACCGCAGCGGCGGGCCGATCGCCTTGTTGACCGGCAAGGCGCTGTTTCGCTTCGACAAGACACGGCCGGGTTTTGAGCTTCAGAGCGTCCATCCCGGACACGACCTCGCCGGCATCAAGGACGCCACAGGGTTCCGCTTCACCCATGACAGCGCTCCGGAGCAGACCGCGGTGCCGAATGCGGAGACGCTGGCCTTGCTGCGCGGGCGCGTCTACGACGAAGTCGCGGAGACCTATCCGGACTTCGCCGCGCAGATGCGGCGCGAGATCGAATGGCCGCTGTCCCATGCATCCTGACGGGACCAGACAACGACACGGAGACAAGGCGTGAGTGCGATCGAGCGGATCCCGCATTGCAGCCACTGGGGTGCCTATACGCTGCTCGTGCAAGACGGGCAGATCATCGGCGTCGAGCCATTCGCTCACGATCCCGCGCCTTCGCCGATCATTCATTCGGTGCCGGAATGGGCCAATCCTGAACGTCGCATTCTGCACCCGATGGTGCGCAAGGGCTGGCTCGACAAGCGCGAAGGCAGTGACCGCCGCAAGCGCGGTGCGGAGAAATTCGTCCCGGTCAGCTGGGATGAAGCGACGACGCTGGTGGCGGATGAAATCCGCCGCGTCTCTAATACGCACGGCAATGCGTCGATCTTTGCCGGCTCCTATGGCTGGACCAATTCCGGGCGCCTGCATCACGCCTCGTCGTTGCTCAAGCGCATGCTCAATCTGGTCGGCGGCTTCACCCGCCACGTGGACACTTATTCCATCGCCGCTGGCCCGGTAATCCTGCGTCATACGCTCGGCAGCTCGGACGCATGCGACGGTCAGGCCAACACGCTCGACACCATCGCCGACCATACTGAGACACTGGTGGTGTTCGGCGCGCTGTCGCCGCGCACGTCGCAGACCGAAGCCGGTGGCATCGGTGCCCATCGCCTCGAAACCTATTTGCGAAAAATCGCCGATCGCGGCATCCGCATCATTCACGTCTCGCCGCTCAAGGACGACCTGCCCGACTGGGTCGATGCCGAATGGTGGCCGATCCGCCCGAACACCGATACCGCACTGATGCTCGGCCTCGCCGGTGAGATCGTGAAAGCCGGTCGGCATGCGAGCGACTTCCTCGCCCACTGCACCAGCGGCGCCGAACGACTGCTCGCCTATCTCGATGGTTCGTCCGACGGCATCCGTAAGGATGCGGCCTGGGCTGCCGACATCTGCGGCCTCGATGCCGAAGGCATCCGTCAGCTTGCGCAGCGCCTTGTCGATACCCGCAGCATGCTCACCGTGAGCTGGAGCCTGCAGCGCGCCCATCATGGCGAACAGCCGTTCTGGGCCGCGCTCGGCCTCGCCTCCGTGGTCGGCCAGATCGGGCTGCCGGGCGGCGGTGTCGGCTATGGCTATGCATCGCTTGGCGGCGTCGGCTCGCCGTTCAATCTCGGCAAATCACCCGCGATCTCGCAGCTCACGCGCCCAATCGACAGCTTCATCCCGGTGGCGCGCATCAGCGACATGCTCCTGAATCCCGGCGCGGGTTTCACCTATGAAGGCGAGACGCGGACCTATCCGGACACCCGGCTGGTCTATTGGGCCGGCGGCAATCCCTATCATCACCATCAGGATCTCAACCGGCTGTCCGAAGCCTGGACGCGACCGGAGACGATCATCGTCCAGGATCCGATGTTCACGGCCACGGCGCAACGCGCGGATATCGTGCTGCCGGCCACCACCTCGATCGAGCGCAACGATCTCGCCGGCAACAAGCGTTCGGACTTCATCGTGGCGATGAAGCAGGCCATCAAGCCCATCGGCGAGTCCCTCCCCGACTTCGAGATCTTCGACCGCATCGCCGCCAAACTCGGCGTCGCCGAGCGCTTCAACGAAGGTCGCGACGAGATGGACTGGGTGCGCCATCTCTATGAAGAGAGCCGCAAGGACGCCGCCGAGCGTCTCGGTTTCGAGATGCCGGACTTCGAGACGTTCTGGCACGACGGCTATGCCCGCTGCCCGGTGCGCGCTTACCACACATTCTTGGCCGACTATCGCGTCGATCCCGCAGCGCATCCGCTCAAGACCGAGAGCGGCAAGATCGTGCTCGGCAGCGAGACGCTGGCCCGTCTCGGTTATAACGATTGCCCGGCACATCCTGCTTGGGTGGAGCCCGCCGAATGGCTCGGCAAGCCCAGCGATGCATCCGACCTGCACATGATCTCGCATCAGCCGGTCGGCCGGCTGCACAGCCAGATCGAGACCGGCATCGCCAGCGCCTCCACCAAGCGCAATGGCCGTGAGCAGGCACGTCTGCATCCCGACGACGCCGCGGCGCGCGGCATCAGCGATGGCCAGACCATCCGCATCTGGAATGCACGCGGCGCTTGTCTCGCCACCGCCGACGTCACCGACACCGTGCGCCCCGGCGTGCTGGTGCTGCCCACCGGCGCATGGTTCACGCCGCGCGACGAGAGCGGCCTCGAAGTCGCCGGCAATCCCAACGTGCTGACGCTCGACATCGGCACATCGCAATTCGGCCAGGGCTGTTCGGCCCATACATGCCTCGTCCGCGCCGAACCGCATATCGCAGATCAACGCGACGCTTTTGAAGAATACCAGGACAGACTGGTTGCGCTCGCGACCGCCTGAGAGGAAACAGAGAGAATGACCAAGCCCGCCATCAGCCGCTTCCCCGTTCCCGACATCGCTGGCCTGCCGGACGACATCCGCACGCGAATCCTCGCGGTGCAAGAGAAATCCGGCTTCGTGCCCAATGTCTTCCTGACGCTGGCACACCGCCCCGAAGAATTCCGCGCCTTCTTCGCCTATCACGACGCGCTGATGGACAAGCCGGGCCCGATCACCAAGGCTGAGCGCGAGATGATTGTGGTCGCTACCAGCAATGCCAATCAGTGCCAGTATTGCGTGGTCGCGCATGGCGCCATCCTGCGCATCCGCGCCAAGAACCCGCTGATCGCCGACCAGATCGCCGTGAATTATCGCAAGGCCGACATCACGCCACGGCAGCGCGCGATGCTCGATTTCGCCATGAAGGTTTCGATGCAGGCCTATGAGGTCGGCGATGCCGACATCGAGACCCTGGAGGGACACGGCTTCTCCGAAGACGATGTGTGGGATATCGCTGCGATCTCGGCCTTCTTCGGCATGTCGAACAGGCTGGCCAATGTCACCAGCATGCGGCCGAATGACGAGTTCTTCGCCATGGGGCGCTGAGGAGTTTCAAACGCGACATCATATTGACACGCAGCGGCCGGCAAGAGCTGCTGCGACGACCATCTAGGAAACGAGCGATGACGCATCCGAGCGCCACAGATGTCACAACCCGGCAGGCTATCATCGATGCCTGCCGCGAAATGTCGGCCGCGGGTATCAATCAGGGAACGTCCGGCAATATCAGCATGCGTTGCGAGGACGGCATCCTGCTGACGCCTTCCGGTGTTCCCTATGACACGATGCGCCCCGACGACATCGTTCACATGACTTGGGACGGCAACTGGACCGCGCCGGAAGGCCGCGTGCCGTCCACGGAGTGGCGCTTCCATCTCGACATTCTGAATGCCAAGCCGGAGGCGAATGCCGTCGTGCATGCGCATCCGATCTTCTGCACCATCATCGCGATCATGAACCGCAGCATTCCAGCGATCCACTACATGATCGCCGCGGGCGGCGGCAACGACATCCCCTGCGCGCCCTATGCGCAATACGGCACCGCCGAATTGTCGGAAGCTGCCCTCGTCGCGTTGCGCCATCGCCGCGCCTGCCTGCTCGCCCATCACGGGCTGATCGCCATCGGTCCCAATCTGCGCAAGGCCATGTGGCTCGCGGTGGAAGTCGAGGTGCTTGCGAAGCAATATCATGGCTGTCTGCAGCTCGGCACGCCGCCGCTGCTGCCTGATGCCGAGATCGACAGCATCTTGAAGAGATGGGGACAATACGGCCTGCGCGAGAGCGACGGCACGCCAAAGACTTCGACCTAACAATCAGCCTCAACCACTGCGAGACTTGCCACATGGCCCATCCCCACGACGTCAGCGTCTGCGGCACCTACATCCTCGATATCCTTGGCGTACCCGTTACCGAAATCCCGGCTGGCGGCGGACGCGCGTTGATTGATGAGATCAAGCTCACGGTCGCCGGCACCGCAGGCGGCACCGTGGTGCCCTGCGCCCGTCTTGGCCTGAAGGCTCTTGCCGTTGGTGCTGTCGGCGCCGACGAGAAGGCCGACTGGGTGCTAAGCGCGATGGAGCGCGAAGGCATCGACATTTCGGTGATGGAGCGCATGGCCGGCGCGCCCACCTCTGCCACCATCCTGCCGATCCGCCCGGACGGCTCGCGCCCGGTGCTGCATGCCCGCGGCGCCTCCGCGCGCTGGAAGATTTCGCCCGAAGCACAGAAGGCCGCATGCAAGAGCAAGGTGCTGCATCTCGGCGGCGTAGGTTCGCTGCTGGCGATGGATGGTGAACCCACGGTGGCACTGTTGCGCGACGCCAAGGCGGCTGGTTGCATCACCACTGTCGATCTCATCCAGGCGCGCGGCGAAACGCTGAAACTCGTCGAGCCGCTGATGCCCTATACCGACTTCTTCATGCCGAGCATCGACGAGACCCATGCGCTAGTCGGCACCGACGATCCCACCGCCTGCGCCGAATATTTCATCGGCAAGGGCGCCGGCGCCTGCGCCATCTCGCTGGGCGAACACGGCTCCTTCGTGATGACCCGCGAAGGGCGCAAGTTCACCGTGCCAGCCTTCGATGTGAAGGTGCGCGACACGTCGGGCTGTGGCGATTCCTATACCGGCGGCTTCATCGCCGGTCTGGTGCGCGACTGGGATTTGCTGGAATGCGCGAAACTGGCGACGGCGACTGCCGCGACAGTCGCAACCGGTCTCGGGTCCGGCGCCAATCTCGTCTCCTTCGAGGAGACGGTGAAGGCCATGAACACGCTGCCCATCCGGGCTTGATTCATCATCGAAGCAGGAAACTCCAATGACCAGACATGCCATCGTGACCGGCGCCAGCCGCGGCATCGGCCGTGCCATTGCCCTCGGCCTCGCCCAACGCGGCTACGATCTTGCCCTCACCGACATCACCGCACAGGAGAACGTGCTGCTGGAGACCGTCGCCGAGGTGAAGAAACTTGGTAACAAATGCATCCCCATCCTGGCTGATGTCAGCAAGATCGAAGACTGCCAGCGCTCGGTGAAGGAAGCCGTGGCTGGGTTGGGCCATGTGGATGTCCTCGTCAACAATGCCGGCATCCTGCGCCTCGCCAGCATCGAGGAGACCACGCCGGAACACTGGGACCAGACCTTTGCGGTGAACGTCCGCGGTGTGTTCCAGATGGTCCAGGCCATGGTCGTGCATATGAAGGAACGCAACTACGGCCGCATCGTCAATATCGCATCGCTCGCCGCGCGCACTGGCGGTCCCGGGCAGTCGCATTATGCTGCGTCGAAATCCGCCGTGGTCGGCTTCACGCGCGTCTCTTCAATGGAATTCGGTGGCCATGGCATCACCGTGAATGCGGTGTGCCCCGGCATCATCCTCACCGAGATGGGCCGCAACAACCTGCGCGATCCAGAGCGCATCACCTATTTCGAGAAGATCACCGACCTGCATCGTCTCGGTCAGCCGGAAGACGTCGTCGGCCCTGTCGCTTTCTTCGCGTCCGACGATTCCGCTTTCGTCACGGGTCAGGCCCTCAATGTCGATGGCGGCATTTTCTACAGTTAACCCGCGTTGAATAAAGATTAAGGAAGAAGCATATGGCGACGTTCAAGGCTGTCCGGATCGACAAGGCGGAAAAAGGCACCACGGCTGCGTTGACGCAGTTCGACGAAGCGGAGCTTATGGATGGTGACGTCACCGTCCGCGTCGAGTGGTCCACGCTGAATTACAAGGACGGCCTGGCGCTGACCGGCAAATCGCCGGTGGTGCGGCGTTTCCCGATGATCGCCGGCATCGATTTCGCCGGCACGGTTGAGAGCTCCAGCAATCCGGCCTGGAAGCCCGGCGACAAGGTGATTGGCAATGGCTGGGGCATGGGCGAGACCCATCTCGGCGCCTATGCCGAAAAGGCTCGCGTCAAAGGTGACTGGCTGGTGCGTCTGCCCGACGGCATGAGCGCGCGTGATGCGATGGCGATCGGTACGGCCGGCTACACCGCCATGCTCTCGGTGCTGGCGCTGGAAAATCACGGATTGAAACCGGTCGATGGCCCAGTGATCGTCACCGGTGCTGCCGGCGGTGTCGGCTCTGTCGCGATCGCTGTGCTGTCGAAGCTTGACTACCACGTCATCGCCTCCACCGGCCGCACCTCTGAAAAGGGCTACCTCAAGGGCCTCGGCGCCGCAGAGATCATCGATCGCAACGAGCTATCGGCGCCCGGCAAGCCGCTAGGCAAGGAGCGTTGGGCGGGCGGAATCGACAGCGTCGGCTCGACCACGCTGGCGAACCTGTTGGCCTCGACGAAGTATCGAGGCGCCATCGCGGCTTGCGGCCTGGCGGGCGGCATGGACCTGCCATCCTCGGTCGCACCTTTCATCTTGCGCGGCGTGAGTCTTCTCGGCATCGATTCCGTCATGTGCCCGATCGACTTGCGCAATCAAGCCTGGACGCGTCTCGCCAACGATCTGGATACAACGAAGCTCGCTCAGATCACACAGGAGATCGCGCTCGACCAGGTGATCGATGCCGGCGCCGAAGTGCTGGCCGGCTTGATCCGCGGTCGGATCGTGGTGAAGGTCGCATAGTCCAAATGCCGTCGGAAGGTTAATGTCCGCTTTGCGCCGATTGTGTTGAAGAAGTCGGCAAGTTGGCTATCGGCGCGTGCACAGTGTGGCGGCACGCGAGTGTCTGCCCAGTTCAGATGGGCATCGGAGCCGGTGGCGGGATCAGTTTTGCCAGCTTTCGAAGGTTCTGAGCGGTGGCGGCGAGCAGGAACTCGTCGCGAGCACCGCAAGGACCTCTCAGACGAAGCCGGTCGAGGCGCAGGATACGCTTCAGATGCGCGAACAACATCTCGATCTTCTTGCGTTCACGTCGCGAGGTCACATAAGCCTCCGTCCTGGCGATGTCCCGCGCGACGTCCCGGGCGCTCTCGTAGATCGAGCGTGGCACCTTGCGGGCTGGCATCTTCGGACAACACCGTGGTTTGAGCTCGCAGATGTCGCAGTCACGTTTGCTGGCGCGGTAGAGAAGCGTTGCTCCGTCATTCACCAGTGTCCCGGTTGAAGTCAGCACCTTGCCTGCCGGACAGCGATAGATGTCGGTCTTCGGATCGTAGGCAAAGTCGTCGCGGGCGAACGCCCCATCCTCGCGAGCGGACTTGTCGAACACAGGTATATGCGGCTCGATCGCGCGCTGATTGACCAACCAATCCAGCATGTCGGCTGATCCATACGCGCTGTCGGCAGCCAAGCGCTCCGGATGAATCCCGAAGCAATCCTTAGTACGCGCGATCATCGTGCGTGCCGCACCGACCTCAGCCTGCCGGATCGCACGTGTCGCCTCTACATCGACGATGACCGCAGCCTTCAAGTCGATCAGGTAGTTGTCGGCGTAGGCAAAGAAGGCGTGGCCTTTGTGAGCTCCGGTCCATTGCGCCGCCGGATCGGATCGAGAGACGAACTTCGGCGCCGTCTCGCTCGCCGCGCCCCAAGCAGCTTCGTCCAGTGTGTCGAGGTACTCTCGAACCGACCGCCGCGTCCGGGCAAGCGCTTCCCAAACATGGTCGTCGGTCCCCGCAGCAGAACGCTGCTTGTTGGCGTCGGCAGCGACCAGGCTGGCATCGACGGCGAAAGCCGTACCATCGATCAGCCCCTCCTTCATGCAGCGCCGCACCACCGTCTCGAAAAGCTTGCGCAGGAGATTGCAATCGCGGAAGCGATCGTGCCTGTTCTTTGAGAAAGTCGAATGATCCGGCACCTCGCCATCGAGACCCAGACGGCAAAACCAGCGGTAAGCGAGGTTCAAGTGCACCTCCTCGCATAACCGGCGCTCCGACCGGATGCCGTAACAGTAGCCGACCAGCAGCATCCGGATGAGCAGCTCGGGATCAACCGACGGCCGCCCGGTCGAACTGTAAAATGGCGCTAACTCGCTCCGAATGACTGACAGATCGACAAACCGGTCGATGTTCCGCAGCATGTGAGCGGCTGGCACGTGTCGCTCCAGCGAAAATTCATAGAACAGAGCCGCCTGATCAGTCTGCTTCGGACCCATCATCGATCCAGCCTCCGCCGATATCGAGATTGAATCAGCGATGACGTCACGCTTCAACAGGAGAGTTTTTCAACACAATCCGCCAATAGCAGACACTGGTCGCGGTAATCACGCAGCCGGATGCTCGCGACCATTACCCTGCAAATTGGCTCACATATTTGATCGTCTGGAACTCCTGCAGTCCCTCGATGCCGCCTTCGGAGCCAATACCGGAATCCTTGTAACCGCCAAACGGCGTTTCCGGCAGTGAGGCTTGCCAGTGATTGACGATGACATTTCCGCTCTGGATCGCTTCGGTGACGGCCGAGGCGTTGCGCATGTCATGCGTCATCACATAGGAGGCGAGACCGAAGGGCAGCCGGTTGGCGAGGCGGATGGCATCATCCATGGTCGAGAATGGCGCAGTCGCGGCGAGAGGGCCGAACGGCTCCACATTCGAGGCCATGCAATCGTCATCCACATGCGACAGCACGGTCGGGCGATAGAAGAAGCCCTGATTGCCACAACGCTCGCCGCCCGCTGACACCGCGATCTTGCGGGTACGCGCATCCTCGACGAAACGCTCGATGGAATCGATGCGGCGCGCATGTGCCAGCGGCCCCATCTTCGTCGTTGCGGTGAAGCCATCGCCGACCGTGATTGCATTAGCCAGTTCGGAGAGTTTCGCAGCGAAACGGCCGTGAATCGATTCGTGCACGAAGAAGCGCGTCGGCGAGGTGCAGACCTGACCGGAGTTTCGGAATTTCGCCGTCACCGCCGAGATCGCCGCAGCTTCAGGATCGACATCGCCAAAAATCAGCACCGGCGCATGGCCGCCGAGCTCCAGCGTCATCTTCTTTATGGTCTGGACAGCCAGCGCGCCGAGCTGCTTGCCGATCTCCGTCGAGCCCGTAAACGTCAAGCCACGCGTAATCGGCGAGCCCAGCAGTTTTTGCGAGATCAGCGCGGCATTGCCGAATACGACATTCAGCACTCCCGCAGGCAAACCAGCATCGACCAACGCCGCCGCTATAGCCAGTGCCGTCGCCGGCGTTTCCTCCGCGGGTTTGATGATGACGGAGCAACCGGCAGCCAGCGCGCTTGAGATCTTGCGCGCGGGTGTAATCGCCGGCGCATTCCACGGCGCGAAGGCGGCGATCGGTCCGAGCGGCTCGCGGACCGCCATCTGCTGAATGCCGCGGCTGCGCGACGGGATCACACGGCCATAGGCGCGGCGTCCTTCTTCCGCATTCCACACAAAGATGCCGGCCGCCGTATCGACCTCGACACGCGACTCCGCGATGGGCTTGCCGAGTTCCAGCGTGATCAGGCTGGCAATCGTTTCCTTGCGCTCCATGATCAGCGCCGCGGCGCGCTGCAGGAGCGCCCCACGCTCCAGCGCCGACATTCTGCGCCACTGCTCGAAGCCGCGTGCAGAGGACGCCAGGGCCTCGTCAAGATCGGCTGCGCTGGCATGCGGCAATTCGCCGAGCACACCGCCAGTGGACGGATTGAGCACCGACTCGCTCGTGCGGCCCTCGCCGCTACGCCAGGTGCCGTCAATGAAAAGGTTCAGCGCGGGATAATCGATCATTGCAAGTCCCTCGGTAGCAAAACGGGCACGGCAACGCCGTGCCCGCGAGTTGGGGGCAAGTTTTTTGAAGCCCGGCTCTTACTTGGCCGCGCTGACCAGCGGGCAGTTGCCGTCCTTGAGCGGACGGAACGCCTTGTCACCGGGGATGGTGTCGAGGATCTTGTAGTAGTCCCACGGATACTTGGACTCCTTGGGATCCTTGACCTGCAGCAGATACATGTCGCGGATGACGCGGCCATCTTCGCGGATCGAGGCATTAGTGGTGTAGAAGTCGTTGATCGACAGCTTCTTCATCTCGGCGACGACCTTGGCGCCGGCATCGGTCTTGCCCGCTTCAACTGCCTTCAGATAATGCGTCACCGCGCCATAGACGGCGGCCTGCAGGCTGCCCGGCGCCTTGCCGTTAAAGCGCTCCATGAAGCGCTTGCTCCAGGCGCGGGTCTTGTCATTCGCATCCCAATAGAAGCTGTCGGCGAAGATCAGATCCTTGGCGCTGGCGAGGCCGAGGGCGTGGATGTCCGGCAGATTGACGAGCAGTGCAGCCATGCTCTGGCCACCTGCCGTGAGGCCAAATTCATTGGCCTGCTTCAGCGCCGTCATCATGTCCGAACCCGCATTGGCGAGACCGACAACCTGCGCCTTCGAGGCCTGGGCCTGCAGCAGGAAGGACGAGAAGTCCGACGAGTTCAGCGGATGCTTCGAAGAGCCGAGCACCTTGCCACCATTCGCGGTCACGACCTTGGCGGCCTCCGACTCCAGTGCGAGGCCGAAGCTGTAATCCGCGGTCAAGAAGTACCAGCTCTTGAGGCCCTTTTGCACCAGCGGCGCAGTGGCAACATTGGCCAGCGCGTAATTGTCATACGCCCAATGCACGCCGTTCGGCGAGCATGACTTGCCGGTGAGCTCCGGAGTGCCGGGGCCGGTGGCCAGGAAGACTTTGTCCTTCTCACGCGAAAGCTGCTGCACGGCGAGCGCAACGCCTGACGAAACCACTTCGGTGATCGTATCGACGCCCTCGGTGTCGTACCACTTGCGTGCCAGCGCGAGGCCGATATCGGCCTTGTTCTGGTGATCAGCCGAGATCACCTCGATCGGCATGCCATTGACCTTGCCGCCGAAATCCTCGACGGCCATCTTGGCCGCAAGAACCGAGCCGGCGCCGACATTATCGGCATAGGGACCAGACATATCGGTGAGCACGCCGATCTTGACGGTGCCGTTTGAAATCTCCGCCGAGGCGGTTGTGACGAAGGACAGCATCGCAGCCGTCACGAGCAGCTTGTTGATCTTCACGCGTTTCCCCTCTTTCTGTTTGTTAGATCGCATTCACTTGATGTCTTTGAGCACCGGCAGCAGATAACCGATGAATTTCTCGGGATCCTCGCTCATCGGGAAATGGCCGAGGCCCTTCATGATGGTTACATGGCTGCCCTTGACGCTGTTGGCGACGGCCATCGTCTCTTCCGGCGTGCACGAATAGTCGTATTCCCCGGACAGCAGGAACAGCGGGCATTTGGACGTATCGATCTGCGCGACACGTTCGCGGATATCGCCGTCGAGCTTGTAGAAATACAGGTCGCCCTTGAACACGCCGGGGCCACCCTGCATGTAGTGCCACAGCGTTTCCCAGCGATCCGCATCCGGCGCATCCGGGCCGACAAGGCCCGACACGATGGCTGCACAGACCTCGCCGCCATGCACGTCCGGGCGATGCAGGAAGTTGAGATCGTAATAGGGGTCCACATGGGCGCCGGCCTGCAGGCCGATGATGGCGCGGAAATGCTCGGGATGCTCCAGCGCCAGATGCAGCACGATGCGGCCGCCGATGGAACAGCCCATCACAATCGGCTTGTCGAGTTCAAGCGCGTCGGAGACCGCAAGGATCATCTCGGTATATTGCGCCGAGGTGAGCTGGTATTCCTCATTGTGCCAACCGGCCGGCGGCGACGACTTGCCATGCCAGGGCATGTCGAAGGCGATGACGCGATGGCCGGCCGTGACGCGCTCGTCATTCATCAGCGCGCGATATTGGCGACCATCGGCACCAGCAGTGTGCAGGCAGAGCAGCGGCGTGCCTTGGCCGGCTTCCTCCACATAGATGCGATGCTTGCGGCCGAACAGATCGAGATGCAGATAGCGGCCGATGGTGGATTCGAAACGAGCGGTCATGCGGCGGCTCCTGCGCGCAGTTTCACCAGCGCTTCCTTGAAGTAGCGCAGATTGGCCATGAAGACGTGCAGATTGCCTTCGGCCTTCAGCACCCGGCGCTTGATCAGCGCCATCAGGTCATGAGAGCCGGGCTGTGGCTTCGCGCTCCAGAATTTTTTCCATTCGTCTTCCGGCGCGCGCAACGCGAACGACCAGGACGGCATCACGAACGGGCCTTTGGTGATCGAGACGATCTGGCCTTCGTTGATACCGATGAGCCAGGCGGTCGATCCAACTTCGAGAAGGAAAGAGGTCGACAAAAACCGGCCGCGCTTCACCAGCATCTCGTCGGCATTGACCCTGTTCTTCAGGTCTTCAATCATGTGTCCTCCCTTCAGGCGAGTGCGACCAGCGCATCGACGGCGACCACGCCATCGCCCACCCGGTTGATGATCAGTGGATTGATCTCGGCATCCACCACGACTGCATTTTTATCGAGCGCAAGCTGCGACATGGCGACAATCGCCTGCGCCAGGGCATCCATGTCGCCATGCGGCTTGTTGCGGAAGCCTTGGAACACCCGGCTGATGGACAGCTCCGCAATCATGCCCTTCGCCGTGTCGAGATCGACCGGCGCAAGGCGAATGCTGCGATCGCGATAGATCTCGGTAGTGATGCCGCCGGCCGCCAGCAGCACCAGCGGCCCGGCTTCTGGATCGACGCGATAGCCGAGCAGCATCTCGCCGAGCCCTGATGTCATCGGCTGAACCAGCACTTGCGACACAGCTGCATCCGGCCGATGCGTCTTCACGCTGGCGGCAATCTTCGCCATCGCGGCTTTGAGTTCACTCTCATTGCCAACATTGAGCACGACACCGCCCACTTCGGTCTTGTGCGCAATATCCGCGGACAGCAGCTTCACGGCCACGGGATAGGCGAAGGGCAAGGTGATCGAAGTCGCATCGATATCGACGGCAACGGCCGGCGCATGCGGCACGCCGACTTTCTTCATGAGCGCGTAAGCGGCGATTTCGTCGAGCTGCTTTGTCGGCTTCGCTGTGATGTCATGCAGCGGCTTTGCCAATGCCGTTGCAGGACGGCGCAGCAGCGCGGCGCTGACGGCATCGGCGCAGGATTCAGGCGTGCGGAAATTCGGCACGCCCGCCTCTGCCAGCAAGTTTAGCGCCTGCGGCGCGTCAGGCACCAGGAAGGTCACCAGCGGCTTGGCCGACGATGCGCTGTCGATCACCGGCTTCACCGCGAGCTCCGGCTGGAACCGGGCGGAGGAGCCGACGACAGCCACGACGACGTCGAATTCCGGCGCCGACAGCATCGTGTCGAGCGCGGCCTTCATGACGTCGTAGCGGGTGCCGGCGAGCGTCAGGTCGGTAATGCGTTCGTGATTGGCCTTCACACCGGCCTGCGTCAACCGCGCATAGGTCTCATCGCTCGGCTTCACCACATCGATGCCGCGCATCGAGAGCTCATCGACCACCATGGCAGCTCCGCCGCCCGTGGTGGTGACAACGCCAACGCGCTTGCTGCGCGCTGCGGTCGGTCGCGCCGGCAAACGCTGCAGCAACGGCAGCGCTTCGAGCAGTGTTTCGAAATTGAACACGCGGGATATGCCGCAATCCGCGAGGAAAGCTGCAGCCACATCGTCTTCGCCGGCCAGCGCACCGGTATGCGACAGCGCGAGTTCAGCAGCGGCGGCGGAGCGACCGAGCTTGTAGGCGACCACGGGCTTGCCGCGCTCGGCTGCGGCCAGTGCGAATGTGCGGAGATCCTGCGCGTGGCGGATGCTTTCGAGGAACAGCATGTAGCCGGTGACCGCGGGATCATCGAGCGTCGCCGAACAGATCTCACCCAGACTGAGATCGATCTCGTTACCAACGGAGACAAGGCCGGCAAAGCCGATATTTCGCGCCTTGCCGCGCGAGATCAGGCCACCAAGGAGGCTGCCGCTATGCGACGCCACGAAGATGCCGCCACGCGGCAGATCGGGCTCGGCGAAGGCGGCATTGGCGGTGATGATGGTCTTGTGATGCAGGTTGATGGCGCCGAGGCTGGACGGGCCGAGGATGCGCAGGCCGGTGTCGGCGCAGATTTTCTGCAGTTGCGCGACCAGCTTCTGGCCCTCTTCGCCACCTTCCGCAAAACCGGAAGCGAGGATGGTCGCCACCGGCACGCCGAGGCGCGCGCATTCGGCGGCGGCTTCCACCGCGCCTTCGGTCGGCGTCAGGATGAAGGCATGATCCGGCACTGCCGGCAGATCGGCGAGCGATGGCCATGCCTGCTCGCCCAGCACCGTCGCCCGGCGCGGATTGATCGGATAGATCGTGCCCTCATAGCCGGCGCGCCGCAGATATTGCAGCGGCCGCGCCGATGTTTTGGTCACGTCGTCGGACGCACCGACCAGCGCAATACTGCGTGGAGCGAGCAGCGCCTGTCGGAGCGATGGTCTGGTCGTCTCAGCTTGCACGGGCGCCCCGCTGGTCGAACCGGCGGTCGAACACATCTTCGGCAATCCGGTTCTTGAGGATTTCGATGGAGCCGCCCGCAATCATCCAGCCGCGAGTGCGACGCATGCAGTATTCGGCCAGCGCCTCCTGGCTGTAGCCGAGGCCGCCCATGATCTGCACAGCTTCATTGGCGGCATCGAAGCCGGCCTGATTGCAAGCGAGCTTTGCGAGGGCCGTCTGATACGGCGACGGCAGGCCTTCGGACACGCTAGCCGCGCGATACAGAAGCATCTGCGCCGACTCGAGCTTCAGCGCCATATCGGCGAACTTCCACTGCAGGCCCTGGAACTCGCACAGCGGGCGGCCGAACTGCTTGCGGATCGACGCATGCTCACGAGCAAGATTGAAGGCGTAGCGGCCGAGCGCCAGCGCGCGCGACGAATTGCCGAGACGCTCAACATTGAAGCCCGAGATCTGCTTCTTGAAGCCACCGGGCCCGAGCAGCACATTTGCTTTCGGAATGCGGCAGTTCTCGAAATAGAGCTGGCTCCACTGCTCGCCGCTCATGAAGGGCGTCGGCTTGCCGATGGTGAAGCCGGGCGTGTCGCGCTCGATGATCACCGAGCCGATGCCGTTCACGCCGGGCCCGAAGCGAACATAGACGAGATAGATCGCCGCATCCGGGCTGTGGGTGCCGAACACCTTGCTGCCATTGATGAGATAACCATCGCCGTCTTCGGTCGCAGACGTTTTCAGTTCGGTCACGGCCGAGCCAGCATCGGGCTCGCTCATGCCGAGACTGATGCAGATATTGCCGGCGAGCAGATCGGGCAGCCAACGTTCCTTCTGCTCCGGGGTGGCGTATTCGACAAAGGTGCGGATCGGGCCGAAATTGCCGGCCTGGATCACATCCGCGCTGCGCGGGCAGACGGAGGCGATCTGCTCGATGGCGATGACCGAGTCGAACAGCGTGCCGCCCTGCCCGCCATGTTCGGGATCGAAGGCAATGCCCATCAGGCCCTGCTTGCCCATCATCTGCGCGACATCGCGCGGGAAATGCGGATCATGCGCGCGCTCCAGCGCACCGGCCTTCAGGTTGGACTCGGCGAAGCGACGCACGCTATCCGCGAATGCCTGCTGCTCTTCGTTCAGTTCGAAATTCATCTGTCTGGCGCACCTGCTGGATTACCCATCCTGTTTCCCAGCGCAGGCTTTGACCGACAACTGCACATCAGTTATATGGTCATTACAATATGTAATGATTGGAATTGCTCGATCGGGCCATGATCCCGCCGCTGAATCCGTTGCATGTCTTCGATGTCGCCGCGCGCCACCTCTCCTTCACGCGCGCCGCAGCCGAGCTGCGCGTGACGCAACCGGCGATCAGCCGGCAGATCACCACGCTGGAAGGCTTTCTTGGCATCCGCCTATTTGAGCGCGACAGGCACGGTCTGCGCCTGACCTCCGAAGGGGAGGAATTCCAGCGCCAGATCGCGCCCGCCTTTCGCATCATCACCAATGCCACCGCGAGCGTGATGGCCACCGGCAAGGCCGAACCGCTGAAGATCCGCGTCTACACGACCTTCGCCGCCAAATGGCTGATCCCGCGACTGCCGTCGTTTTACGTGGCCTATCCGAACATCAAGCTGAACATCAGCAATGTGGTCGCGCCCATCGACTTCGAGAAGGACAAGGTCGATCTCGCCGTGCAGTTCGGCTCCGGCAAATGGCCGGGTGTCGAGACCGAATTGCTGTTCAAGGATGTGATCCAGCCGGTCTGCAGTCCGAAATTGCTCCAGCGCACCCGCCTCGCCGAGCTCGACGATCTCCACAAGGTCCAGCTGCTGCATTCGCATTATCGGCGGGCGGATTGGCCGGACTGGCTAATGGCGGTGAAGCGGCCGGATCTGCTCGCCGATGCTGGCATCAGCTTTCCCAGTTCGGTGCTGACCTATCAGGCCGCCGTCGAAGGCGTCGGCGTCGCGGTCGGCCAGCTCTTCCTGCTGCGCAATGAAATCCAGGACGGATCGCTGGTGCCGCTATTCAATGCGCCGTTCGAGCGCCCGATGGCCCATTACGTCGCCTGGCCGAAGAACCGCCCGCTCAACCGCAAGGCGCGTAGTTTCATTCATTGGCTGAAAGGCCAAATCCACAATTCGCTACTCTCTGAACCAAATCCGATTGGCTGATTGGAAGGTCCGCTTCGCGCCAGGAGCGGACATTTCGCAATCTATGTGCTCATAAGCCCAAGTATTAAGCCCTATCGGGAGCTCGCCAGCCGCAGGCGTTCGGCCAATTCGTGTTGCCGATAGGGTTTTGTGAGGATCGAGACGTCGTCGGGGACATCGTGCTCGCCGTCGAGCGCCTCTCCAGTGAAACCCGAGGTGAGTACAATATTGATGCCGGGCCGAATACGCGAGGCTTCAACCGCCAACTGGACGCCGTTCATGCCACCGGGCATGACGATATCGGAGAACAGCAGATCGACCTTCTCCGGCGATCGAAGAATATCCATCGCTTCCGCGGCGTTGTTCGCCTGTAGCACCTGGTAGCCGAGATCCGTGAGGGTTTCGACCACCGTGGCGAGTACTTCGGGCTCGTCTTCGACCGCCAGCACGGTTTCGCCGACGGCGGCACGTCGCAACGACGACGCGCCGGATTGCGGCGGCAGTTGCGGCTGCGCCTTCGGCACCACGGTGACGGCAGCACGTGGCAACCACATCTCGACACAAGTCCCCTGCCCGAGCGTGGACGCGAGCGAAACCCTGCCGCCGGCGGCGCGGGCAAAACCATAAACTTGGCTGAGGCCCAGCCCGGAGCTGCGCCCGAATTCCTTGGTGGTGAAAAACGGCTCGAACACCTGCATCAGCGTCGCCTGGTCCATACCGATGCCGTCATCGGTCACAGAAACCACGACATAATCGCCCGCAGCCAATTGGTCGGTCGTATCGGGAGCGACCACATACACCGCTTCGTTGCGCGTCGAGACCGTGATGCGCCCCAGCCGGCCAGCCATCGCGTCGCGCGCATTGGAGACGAGGTTGAGAACCGCGGTCTCGAATTCGTCGGCATCGATGCGCGTCGGATGCAGCGTCGGGTTCATCTCGACCCTGAGAGCCGTGGTGTCGCCCACCGTGCGGCGGAGACTGGCCTCTACATGCAGCAGCAGCGCATTCGGATTGACGGTCTCCGGCTTCAACACCTGGCGTCTGGCGAAGGTCAGCAATTGCCGCGTCAGCTTCGATCCCCGCTGTACGGCATCCATTCCCGCCTCGGTCGCTTTCAGGATTCGCGCCTGATCGGTCGGGCGGCGCTTGATCATCTCGAAGCCGCCGCCGACTACCATCAGAAGATTGTTGAAGTCATGGGCGACCCCGCCGGTCAACCGTCCGATGGCTTCCATCTTCTGCGCCTGCCGGAGCGCTGCTTCGGACTTCTCGATCGCCTCGGCAGCGGCTTCGGCGCGCACACGCAAGGCGTCCACCTCGGTCAGATAGGCCCACAGGATCGCAAAAGCCGAGATGGTCGCTTCGATCCGTCCGGCATACCAGCCGACGGAGGCCCGCGCACCGCCCGCCAAGGTCAGGAAATTGTCCATCACGAGCAGGACGAGCGACACGCTGAGCCACACATCGAGGACCGTACGCTGGCGGCGCGACGCGAGCCAGACGGCAGCCAAAGCCGCAAGTGTCAGGATCTGCACCGCCGGCCCGATGCCGGAGAAAGCAACGTCCGAATAGTCGTCGCCGGTGACCTGATGCGGCAGCCACGGAAGTCCAGCCGTCGAGATCACGGCGGCGGCCGCCGCCAGACAGAGCGCGATCACAGTCGCCGTCGCGATCCGCTGCCCCCGATCGATGGCGGGGCTCGTGGCCGTTGCGCGCGGTCGGCGGCGTTCGATCACATAGAGTATGGCGCAGGCGGGCGGCCCGAGATGCCAGAACGTCCAGAGCCAAGTGGTCGTTTCGGGGCCGTTGCCGAGCACGCGCCCTGACGCGGCCACGCCCGGAAAGCTTAGCATTTGGAGCAAAATGATCGCCGCCGTGTAGAGCGTGCCCGCCGCCAGGATATTGACCGCCATCGATCCGTCGCGCTGGAATTGCCGGAACAGCACCCAGGCGCCGAGCAGATAGGCGATCAGCAGCGCGGTCTGGTTGATCAGGATGAAGCTGGGAATGGCTGGCCCAGCCCGGGACGCCAGCGGTAGCAGTATCAGTGTGACCACGAGAGCGGTCAGGCAGGTTGCGATGGCCGCGAACACTTGCGGACGCCCCGACGCCTCTCGCACATCATCGGCGAGAAACAGGTTTTTCGTCATGGGCGGTGAATCCAGTTCGGGATCATCTAAGTCTAGCCACCGTCGCACAGACGCGATCAAACGCCTAATCCGGGCCGACACGCACCCTCCCTTACCGGCATGCATGGCACTGGCACAGATCGGTTTGTCGGTGCTACGCTTGGGAGATACATGACCCCGAGCTGCGGCCCTTCAGTGAACGTCATCCAGCGTAACAACGTCAAAACTGCCGGAAGCGGCGCTCGTACCATCGTTTTCGCCCACGGCTTCGGCTGCGACCAGAATATGTGGCGCTTCGTGGCGCCGGCCTTCGCAGCCGATTTCCGGACGGTCACCTATGATCAGGTCGGCGCCGGCGGCTCGGATCTTAAAGCCTATGACAAGACCAGATACGCGACCCTCGACGGATATGCCGCGGACCTGGTCGAGATCGGCCAGGCGCTTGAACTGAAGGACGCCGTCTTCGTCGGCCATTCGGTGAGCGCCATGATCGGCATGCTGGCGGCGAAGCGGGCACCCGGTATGTTCGGCCGGCTGGTAATGGTCGGTCCATCGCCGCGCTATATCGATGACGGCGACTATGTCGGCGGCTTCAGCGAGACGCAGATCGAGGAGCTGCTGCAGTTCCTGGAAGTCAATCACATGGGCTGGTCGACCCATATGGCGCCCATGATCATGGGCAATCCGCAGCGGCCGGAACTGGGCGAGGAGCTCACCAACAGTTTCTGCCGCACCGATCCGGACATCGCCAAGGCTTTTGCGCGCGTGACATTTCTGTCCGACAACCGGGCGGACCTGCCGGATGTGGCCGTGCCGACCCTGATCCTGCAATGCTCCGACGACATCATCGCCGGGCGCGAGGTCGGCGACTTCGTGCACCGCCAGATTCCGAACAGCGAGATCGTGATCCTCGAAGCGACGGGCCATTGTCCGAATCTCAGCGCACCGGATGAGGTGATCGCCGCCATGCGAAAGTTCGTAGCCAACACGTGACCCTTCCCATCGACGACTTCACGGCCATGATCGAAGATGCGCCCTGCGGCTATATCACGCTGCAGCCAGGCGGACGCATTCACTATGTCAATCGCACCTTGTGCCGCTGGCTCGGCCTTGAAGCGGAGGCCATGCGCGGCAACCGGTTCAGCGATTACCTCAATATGGGCGGGCGGATCTATTTCGAGACGCATATCGCGCCGCTGCTGCGTATGCAGGGCTTCTTCAATGAATTCGCGATCGACATGGTCACGGCGGACGGCACGCCCATCCAGGTCATCGCCAATGCCACCGAAGGACGCGATGCCGACGGCAAGGCGCAATATATCCGTCTGGCCATCATCCAGGCCACCGATCGGCGACGCTATGAAAGCGAGTTGCTGCAAGCCAATGAGGCCGCGAAGCACCTCCTGAAAGTCGAGCAGACCTCCTCGGAATTGCGTGAACAGTTCATCGCCGTGCTCGGTCACGACTTGCGGAATCCGCTGGCGTCGATCAGCGCCGGCGCCCGCGTTCTTGGGCGCACGATCGTCGCCGACAAGGATCGCGCCATCCTTGCAATGATGGAAACCACGGTCGTCCGTATGGCCGGCCTGATCGACAACATCCTGGACTTCGCGCGCGGACGTCTCGGCGGCGGCATCACGCTGACGCGGGACGCCGTCGAAAATCTCCAGCCTGTCCTCGAACAGGTCGTTGATGAACTCCGCACGGCATCACCGGACCGGATGATCACGACGGAATTCGACGTCAGGGAGCCGGTGAATTGCGATCGCTCGCGACTCGGGCAACTGGTGTCCAACCTGCTCGGCAATGCGTTGACGCATGGCGATCGCAACCTACCGATCCGCCTCCACGCCTCCACCGAAGCGGGATTATTCACGCTGTGGGTGGCCAATGGCGGAACGCCCATCCCCGAAGGCGCGCGCGAGCGGCTGTTCGAACCTTTCGTGCGTGGCGAGGTGCAAGATCGCGGACAAGGACTCGGTCTCGGCCTCTACATCGCATCCCAAATCGCCCGCGCTCATGAAGGCAGGCTCACTGTGGCTTCCTCGGCAGCGGAAACGCGTTTCACTTTTGAAATGCCGTTACGCAATCCTCCAGCGTAGCCCGATCAGTCCACCTACTTGAACTCCGATCCAGAGATACGTTGCCGCTGATTTCAGTATGTCCGCTTTGCGCCAAGAGCAGTCATCGACATCATCTCGTTAAGGTTCCAGCATTCATCGATTCGAACCCGAACTCTCTCCCCGATGATTACGGCTACGCGCGAAGGGAAATCGGAAGAATTTCCCATACTCGCATCATCTGCCCCATCGATGTCGTCGCCATTTTGCGCATAGCGTTGCTGCGATGCAGTTTTACGGTAACTTCGCTGATGCCAAGCGCAAATGCGATCTGCTTGTTTAGACGGCCGCTCATCACTTGCTGAAGCACTTCGCGTTCGCGCGGCGTCAGTGTTGCGTAGCGACCGACACTTCTACGCACTTCAGCAGCGCGCTCCCGCTGGGCGCGATCCTTTGCGATGGCCGTATGAACGGCATCGAGAAGAGTTTGGTCACGGACCGGCTTGGTCAAGAAATCGATCGCGCCTGCCTTCATCGCCTGTACTGTCATTGGGATATCACCGTAACCGGTCAGGAACACGATAGGCCGCGGATCATCGGCGCGTCCGAGCTGCTCCTGGAGATCGAGCCCGCTCGCACCGGGCATTCGCACGTCGACGATCAAGCAACACGGTCGGTCCGGCGCGCCCACATCGAGAAATGCCTGTGTCGATGCATAACAGACCGCCTCAAGACCGGTTGAGACGACGAGTTCCGTCAACGCCTCCCGAACCGACGCGTCGTCATCGACGATGATCACAATCGGTTCGTCAGAATCGCTGCGCTCGCGCGGGGCCAATTGCGAAAGCGATCGGTCAATCGTCATCCCTGCCCTCTTTGCCTTGTGCTCCAACTGCCGCGCCAACGGCTGACAGCAGTGCGGCTCCATCGAACGGCTTACAAAAGACCCCAGGAATATCCCTTGCCCGGGCCTGATCGGCGATTTCGTGACGGCCGGTGATGAGGAAAACAGGTAGACGGGGACGCTGCTGCGCAACAAGGCTGCGCAATTGCAGGCCGTCGACATTCGGCAATCCAATATCGGTGATCAGAAGATCGAGATTGAACATGTCGCAGGCAAGAAACGCTTCTGCAGACGAGAAACAACATACTGCGTATCCGGCGGACTCAAGCAAGTCTTCCAGCGACTCGATCACGCGGGGATCGTCATCGATGACGGCAATCATGGGCTTGCGTTCAGGCACGATTGCTTCCTTCCGCCCGTCCCGTATTGGACAGGGGTATTTCAATTCGCTGCGCGATACGCACGAGATCGGCCAGCGACGTTGCACCCATTTTTGCAATGACGTTTCGGCGATGAACCTGCAGCGTGACTTCGCTGATCCCCAGTTGGGCTGCGGCCTGCTTGTTCAGCAGGCCGCTCACGACCAGCGGAAGGACGTCCCGCTCACGAGGTGTCAGGCCGAGATAACGCTTCTTCAGTACGGCTATTTCGCTCCGCGTCAGTCGATCGGCGCGGTCTCGCGAGATTGCAGACCGGATGGCGCTCATGACGTCGGCGTCGCTGAACGGCTTTGTCAGGAAGTCCATGGCGCCGTTCTTCATCGCGCGTACGGAGGATGGGATATCTCCATGGCCTGTGATGAACACGATCGGCGGATGATCGCCGCCTTCGGCGATACGGCCCTGCAGATCGAGGCCATTTATGTCGGGCAATTCGACATCGAGCACCAGACATGCGGCAACATCCGGCTTGGCAGCTCTCATGTATTCACCGGCCGAGCCGAACGCTGTGGCAACGATATCGTACGACGCGAGCAACTCCAAAAGTGCTTCGCGCATGCGTGCATCGTCATCAACAATGAAGACCACAAAGTCCTCAGCCATCACGCGATAGCTCCTGTACCAACCGGTAACGAGAATACAAATGATGCTCCCTGTGATGAGTTGACGTCCACCCATAGATTTCCACCGTGCGCCTCGACGATCGATCGGCAGATGGAAAGTCCCATTCCCATTCCCTGCTCCTTGGTGGAAAAGAACGGTTGGAATACCTTGTCGGGAAAATCGACCCCGGGCCCCATGTCGCTCACGGCGATCTGAACGACATCGTCCACACCGGAACTGACCCGAACCTGAACGACCTTGTCTCCGACGAGACCATCCATCGCGTCGATGCCATTTCGGATCAGATTGCTGAGGACCTGCTGGATCTGGACGCGATCGATGGCGACCAAAGGGAGATCGGGATCTACATCGATCACGATCCGCGTTCCGCGCCGAGCTGCGTCTTCCCCAATCAGACCGCAGACCTCCGCGATCACAATCTTCAGCTTGGATACATGTCGCTTGTCGCCCGATTGCTTGAACAAGGCGCGGATGCGGCTGACCACATCGGCGGCACCATTAGCGTCGCGGATGACCCGCTCGACGGTGCGACTCGCGCGCTCGATATTCGGTGGCTGTGCGGTCAGCCATCGCTGGCATGCGTGTGAATTGGCGACGATGGCCGCGAGCGGTTGATTGACTTCGTGAGCAATCGAGGCCGAGAGTTCGGCCAGGCTCGCCGCCTGGCTCGCGCGCGCGATCTTCTCCTGAGCCTGCCGGAGCTCCTCCTGCGCTCGCATCTCGCCATCGATATCGAGGCAGATCACGTTCCACTGCACGATAGCGCCGGCCGCGTCGCGCATCGGGCCGGCACGCGTCTCGACCCATCGATACTCGCCGTCGAACCGACGCAGCCGGTGCCGTCGCGCATAGGGTTCGCCGGTGGCGAGCGAATGCGCGTATCGCTCCTTCACGCCCTGCAGATCGCTCGGATGAACGCCGGCATCTAGGGTTGCCTCAAGCCGCGAGGGCTGTCCTTCGAGCTCCTCGAGATTATATCCGAGGAATTCGCGCAACTGCTTGCTGCGATAGATCGGCTCGCCATCGGGCGTGGCGCAATCGATCATCGCCGGCAACGTCTCCACCAGCTGGCGCAAGGATCGCTCGCTCTCAAGCAGCGCCTCGTGCGCCTGGACCTGGTCGTCGATATCGACACATACGGCGTACCACTGCAGCACCTCACCTTCGCTCCCGCGCGATGGCTCCACGCGCACTTCGCTCCAACGATGCGAGCCGTCGCTGCGCAATTGCGGATAGCGCATCATGCACGGGGCCCCCGTTGCGAAGGCATTCATGAGAGTCGCCCGGGCGTTCGCCCGATAATCCGGATGGATGGTGCAGAGCGTCGGCATGCCATCGGGCGCCGTCGCATCTTTCAGGGTCGTGCCGGTCACGTCCATGAAGCGCTTGTTGACGAAGACCGGATGGCCGTCCGGCGTCGTGCTCCAGATCATCGCCGGGACGGCGTTGACTAGCATTTGCAATTGCCGCTCACTCTGCTCAAGCGCCTGCTGGGCAATGACCGCATCGTGGATATCGATGCTCTGGCCGTACCAGTTGATGATCGCACCGGTGTCGTCACGCAGGGGTTCGGCGCGTGTCTCCGTCCATCGAAACGCGCCCCCGGCACGGAGCTGACGGTAACGCCTGACATAAGGCTCACCGGTTCGGCGAGAGCGCTCGAAGGCTGCGATCGCGGCGTCGCCGTCTTCCGGGTGGAGGACGATCTTCAAGGACAGGGATCCGTCCGCGGCGGTGATGTCCTCGATGGTGGCGCCCGTCATCTGGGAGAAGCGTCTATTGACATAGGTCGGCATCCCATCGGACGTCGTGCTCCAGATCGCCGCCGGAACAGCATCGATGAGCTGCTGCAGCTGCCGCTCATTATGCAGGAGCTCTGCCTCCGCGGTCTTTCTTTCCTCGATATCGATCATCGTGCCGTACCAGCCGGCCAGCTTGCCCTTATGGTCGCGCGACAGCGAGCCGTAGAGCCTGAACCATCGATACACGCCGTCGTGCCGGCGTATGCGCAACTCCGCGTCGAAGGCCGAGCCTGTGACGAGCGATTCCCGCCGGATGGTCATGAGACCGGTGTAATCGTCGGGATGAACGATCCGGCGCCAGGCTGAATTGTCGAACTGATGGAAAAGCCCCTGCTTGGGCTGCTCCAGGCCGGCGAATACAAAAGTCCCCGCGCTAACATGGGTGACATGGCCATCCGGACTGGCCGACCAGGTAAAGGCCGGCATGCTCTTCACAATCTGCATGGCCTCGACCATGTCCGCACCGAACAAGGTCGACGCTTTCGCCTCGATGAACTCCCCGATGCACAGCGCGACAGCGAAGAAGGCGGTCCAGGACAGGAGTTGCTCACGCATGTCATGGGCGAACAACGCAGCAGCAAGGGCCGATCCGAGCAGCGCTACCGTCCAGACGGCGCGCAGCAGCCAGACGGCCCTGCCCGAAGCATACAGATACATCGCGGCAACGGGAGCCAGCAGGCCAAAGGGCCGATCCATAAGGCCAAACAGCAGCCCCCCGATCACTGCGCCCATAACCGCAGGCAGCCAATATTGTCGAGATCGCTCCGCCGTCATGCCCGGTTGCTCCAGCCCCAAAGAACGCTTGACCTTTAAGGGTGCATTGTCTGGCGGTCTCCCGAAAAGGCCTGACCATCGCGCTCGTCGTCCGAAGTCTAGCCCCCTCGCCCCGTCGCCGCACCCCATGGAAATCCATGTGTTGCCAAGGCGACGTCAGGGTATGGGTCGGCAGCTTCCCCGGACCGTTATCAACCGAGCCTGACCGTCGCCCCGCTCGCACCGTTGAGCAGCCTCCGGAGATGGAAGTTCACCAGCGAATCGTCGGCATGAGCGCCCACGAGCGCCGCGAAAGCCGGAACCGCAGCGGCGTCCCCCGCCTGCAGCAACCGGAAAGCGGTTGCATATTTTTCCGTGGCGGAATCCTCGAACCGGGCCACCGATAGCGGTTCATGGGCCCGCAGCGCTTCGCTGCGGCCGCGCAAAACAAGATCGCCGATCGGCCGCCCTCGAAATGTGCCGGCGGTGCGCACCGCAACGTCACTAACGCAGATCCGCGTGCCCAGAGCTTTATTGGCGACCTCGAGCCGGGCAGCGGTATTGATCGTATCGCCATAGGCCGTGTAATCGAAAAAGCGGTCACCGCCGAAATTACCGACCAGCGCCGCGCCCACATGAACGCCGATGCGTGTCACGCCGAAATCCACTCCCTTGTGCTGCCATCGCTCGCGAAAGGCTTCCGCCCAACGATCCAGTTCCTCGGCGCAGGTAATGGCACGTGACGCGTAGTCCGGCTGATCCCCCGGCGCATTGAAAAGAACCTGGATCGCGTCGCCAATCACCTTAGCGACCGTTCCCTGATGCTCGAACACCACCTCAGTCAGTCCACCGACATATTCATTCAGCAACTTCGCAAGCTGCTCCGGCGCAGCCGCCTCGACGAGCGATGTGAAACCGGTGATGTCGGTGAAGATGACGCCGACCTGGCGCCAATGAACCGCCATCTCGTCGTCGTTCCCATCGACCAGCCGCTTCGCCAGTTCGGGAGAAAAGTATCGGGACAGCGAGGCATGCGCGCGTTCGGCATCCGTCTGCCGGCGCTGGGCCTCGCGAAGGGCTTCGACATGGCGCGCTGTCTTCAGGATGGTGGCTTCCAGATCGGAGAAATCGATCGGCTTCGTCAGGAAATCGAATGCACCGCGATTCATGGCAGTCCGGATGTTGGTCATGTCGCCATAGGCCGACACGATGATCGCCGACTTCCGGTCATCGCGTTGCTGCAGGGCTTCCAGCAGTGACAATCCATCCATGCGCGGCATGTTGATGTCGAGCACGACCAGGTCGACATGCGGATGACGGTCGATGGCATCCAGCGCCTCGACGCCATCACGGGCGAACAGAAAGTCGATCAGGCCGTCACGGCGTTGGCGGCGAAATTTGCGAAGGATGAGTGTTTCCAGATCGGGCTCATCATCGACCATCAAGACTGTCGCGGTCATACGGCCACTCCAGGTCTCGCTGGGATCATCAGGCCGGCAATCAAGGCGCGGGGGAGTATCACGATTGATCCCCCCGCGCTTCGCTGCCGCGGGGCAGCTTAATGATGAATTCAGTAAACATGCCCGGCTCCGTTTCGACGTCGATGCGACCACCATGCTGCTTCACGACGATATCGTGGCTCAGCGAGAGCCCGAGGCCGGTCCCCTCGCCGGGCGGCTTGGTAGTGAAGAAGGGATCGAATATCCTGTCCTTCACATCCGGCGGCATGCCAATGCCATTGTCGCGAATGCGAATTTCGACCAATCCGTGCAGGCTGCGCGTCGTTGCGCTCACGGTCGGCTCGAAGCGCGGGTCGCGCTCGCCCATCCCCTCATTGAGAGCATAGAAGCCGTTGGCAAACAGGTTCAACAGCACGCGAGTGATCTCCTGCGGGAAAATCTCGATCAGGCCGACCGCGGGGTCGTAATCGCGCTCGAAGGTGACCGAGAGCGTCGGACGCTCGGCACGGGCGCCGTGATAGGCCAGCGCGAGGCTTTCATCGATCAACGCGTTGAGATCCGTCAGCCGGTGCTCACCACCGCCGCCACGCGAATGCAGAAGCATGTTCTTGACGATGGAATCCGCGCGTCGTCCATGTTGAACGATCCTCCGAAGGTTGTCTTTGAGAAGACCACTCAGTTCGTCCAGGTCCTCGCGAGCATTGTCGGCAACCGGAATGCCGGCCAATACCTCGCCAAGTTCATCCGTCAACTCGACCGACAAGGACGCGAAATTATTGACGAAGTTGAGCGGATTCTTGATTTCATGCGCGATGCCAGCGGTGAGCTGGCCAAGCGACGTCAGTTTTTCCGTCTGGACCAGGCGTTCCTGTGCAGCGCGCAGCTCATCGAGCGATGTCGACAGCTCCGTCGTACGGGCCTGCAGCTCCTTGAACAACCGGACATTCTCCACGGCGATCACGGCCTGGTCCGCAAATGTCTTGAGCAACTCTATCTGACTTTCACCGAACCCACCGGCTTCCGCCCGTGAGACGCCGATGGTGCCGATCGTAGTGCCCTTGCGTAGCATCGGGACGACGACAATGCTGCGGTAGCCTCGCGCACGCGCCATCTCTCTGACGGCGTCGGGGACATCGCCTTCGGTCTCGATATCGAACCGAAATGCGATGGTCGCCGTTGCGGCGACCCGGCTGTGGATGCCGCCTGCTGTCAACGCAACGGGAAAGGATACCCGAACCCCCTCGTCACCATCGGCACTTCCCGCTGTAAACGCGGCCAGATGGAGCATGTCGTCGATGACGCGGGTGACGAGTGCCGACTGCCCGCCGAGCAGCCGCTGCGCGCTCTCCGAAATGACGTCGAACACCGGCTGCGCATCTGTTGGAGAACGGGCGATGACATTGAGGATCTCCGATGTCGCGGCCTGCCTCTCAAGCGCAAGTGCCAGCTCCTGCCGCAAGCGCGCGCTATCGGCGCAGCAGGACTGCCCATCATAGCCCTGCTCCGACATGCCGTCAGTAGTCCCACCAGGTCGGGACCCAACGATAGAGATCACCGGCGACCGCGACCCGACCGACCGATGGGAACGGCATGTGGGTAGCCACCAGCCATGAACCGGTCTCCGCCAGCTCCCGCATGAGCCGGAGACGGACACGAGTGGCTTCTTCGGGATCATGTTCGAAGCCATTGTGCCATTCAGGGTGATCGAAAGAGACGGGGAATATCGCGTCACCAGCGAACATCAGCCGATCGCCATTGGATTCGACGCGGACCACGCTGTGCCCGGGCGTGTGACCGCCGGTGCGCGTGACGACCACGCCCGGTGCCACCTCGCCGCTATCTTCGAACGGCTGTAATCGGTCACGGTATTCGCCCAGGAACCGCTTCGCCGCGCTCCGGGCGAGATCAGCGAGCACTGGCGGCATGCCAGTGCGGGAGAAATCAGGCGACGCCCAGAACTTGACCTCGGCGGCAGCGACGTGAATTCGCAGGTCCGGACGCAGTTGCGTCTTCACGCCGTCGACGAGCAATCCGCCAACGTGATCAAAGTGCATGTGAGTCAGCACGATGTCGGTTACCGCGCCGAGATCGATGCCGGCATTCTTCAGCCGCAGGCCCAACTGTCCGGCACGTGGAAAGTCCGGATATTCCATTCCGAGTCCGCTGTCGATGAGGATGGTTTGGTCGCCGCTGCGCACGACGACTTCGTTCAGCGCCCAGTCGAACGCGTCGTGCGACAGGAACCTGTCGTCCAGCCAGGCCGCCCGGATGGCCGGATCGGCATTGGTGGCCATCGACTCCGCCGGCGGCGTGAGCACGCCGTCGCTAATCACCAGCACGTCGATCTCGCCAACCCGCACCGCATAGCGGGACGGTACCAGCTCGTCGGACACCGTTGGGCCTCTGCTCGATTTCCCATTAGACTTCTGTTGGGCGGTTGGCGTCATCTGCTTCATCTTTTTATCTCCTGCCATCAGGTGGCATTGGATTTCGCTTCGTCGTCGGAGGAACCGCGCTCCCTGAACGGGAGCGCAGTCGCTTACGATCAGAGTTTGGTGACTTGCTCCGGATCAGCAATGGCTAGTGCTGCGGCTCGATTTGCGCGTGGCGGGTAGATCCATACGGTGTTGATCTCATGCTTGGTCTTCTTCGCCGCTTCGCCGACCATCTCCACCTTGCGCTCCCAGCCGCGCGTGAACAGCGCACCGGCAGCACCGAGGTCGAGGCAGGTCACATAGGCTTCCTGGTGATACGGCTTGGTCGGCACCCCAAGCAGTTCGGCGGCAGCATTATTGCCAGCGAAGGCGCCCATCCGCGTCGCATGCTGACACGACATCAGCGCATATGTGCCTTTGTCGTCGCACAGCGCCTTCGCGGCATCGCCGGTCGCGAACACGCCGTTGACCGATGGCACACGCAGCTCGCGATCGACGAGCAGGCGTCCCGACGTATCCCGCTCCGCTGGAATCTGTGCTGTAAGCGGGGCAGCGCGCATGCCCGCAGCCCAGATCACGGTGGCACATTCGATACGCTCGCCACTGGACAACGTCACACCAGACTTGTCGAGCGAGGTCACACCGACACCGGTGCGCGGGTCCACACCAAGGACTTGGAGCGCATCTTCGATATGCGGGCGCGCTGCCGTTCCCAAATCGGGCGCGATCGCAGCGTTGCGCTCGACAATGACGATACGCGGATTGGTATCCCTACCCAGGATAGCGCGCATACGTGCCGGTAGCTCGGTCGCCACTTCGATCCCGGTGAAACCACCCCCCGCGACCACCACGGTGTCACGATTCTTCGATGGCGGTAGTTTCGCCAGATCATGCAGATGCCGATCCAGCGCAACAGCGTCGCTCAGTTGATCGACGCTGAACCCGTATTGCTCAAGTCCCGGTATCTCGGGGCGGAAAAGCCGGCTGCCAGCGGCAATGACCAGCCGATCATAGGCGACAACCCGTTCCGATTGGTTTGCCACTGCGACCTTCAGTGCGCGCGACTTGGTATCTATCGATACCACGCTGCCTTGCAGATAGACGACGTCGATCGCCTTCAACAAATCCTGCAGCGGCGCCGTGACCGTTTCGGGCTTGGCTTCATAGAGCCGCGGGCGCACGACAAGCGTCGGCTCCGGAGAGACGAGCATGATTTCGAGGGCTTCGGGCGTCACGCCCTGGATGTCGCGCAGCCGCGCGGCGGAGAGTGCGGCATACATACCGGCAAAGCCGGCGCCAACGATGACGATTCGCATGGGGAGCTCCTGATGTGTAAAGTTGAGAAAGTTTAGGCGGAGATGAATTTGAGAATGTCGGCGTTGACTATGTCGGTATGCGTCGCGCACATCCCGTGCGGCAGGCCATCATAGATTTTCAGCACGCTTTGCTTTAGAAGCTTTGCCGAGAGCGGCGCGGAGTTCGCGACTGGCACGATCTGATCGTCGCTGCCGTGGAGGACCAGCGTCGGGACTGTGATGGTCCTGAGGTCGTCGCTGAAGTCGGTTTCGGAAAATGCCTTGATGCAGTCGTAATGGGCCTTCGCGCTACCCATCATGCCCTGACGCCACCAGTTCCAGATCACCGCCTGCGATGCTTTGGTGCCCGGACGATTGTAGCCATAAAAAGGGCCGCTCGCGAATTCCAGGTAGAATTTTGATCGATTGGCCGCGAGTTGCTTGCGCAGCCCGTCGAACACCTCGATTGGCAACCCTTTCGGATTGGCGTTCGTTCGCACCATCACCGGAGGCACCGCACCAATCAGTATGAGCCTGGCGACGCGGCCATTGCCGAACCGCGCGACGTAGCGCGACGCCTCGCCTCCGCCGGTGGAATGACCGATGTGAATCGCATTGCGGAGGTCGAGATGCGCCGTAAGTGCTGCTACGTCAGCGGCATAGTGGTCCATATTATGGCCATCGACCGCTTGGCTGGATCGACCGTGACCTCGGCGATCATGAGCAATCACGCGATAGCCTTTGTCGAGAAAGTAAAGCATCTGGCTCTCCCAGTCGTCGGACGACAGTGGCCAGCCGTGATGGAAGACGATCGGCTGCGCGGACTTTGCGCCCCAATCGCGATAGAAGATTTCCGCCCCGTCTCTGGTCGTGATGGACGACGTTGGTATTTGGGACGCGGGATTCTCGGTCGTCGTTGTATGCGAAAGCACGTCATCCTCCTTTCCTGCTGCCGACGATGAGCGGACGGTCATGGATGCTGCGTAAATCAACGTCGTGGCGAGCAGCTTGCGCCGTGATACATTGGCAAGACGTCTGATCGCGCTTTTCCAGGTCATTGGTTCGTCTCCATCGAGTGGGTGCGGACAAATACGTGCTCGCATTGGCACCGAGCGCGTGAACGGTCTGAACATGACGAACTGCGAAGCGCGGCGGTATCGTTCTGCAGATCAGCGCGGCTGGCTTGGCGAATAGCCCGACCTACCCCTCGGGATAGGGACGCCCCGGACGGTCCAGTGTCAGCGATTTAGTCGGATTGCCACGTCAGTCGCAGAATCCCAGGCGATCTCGATGCGCCCTCGTCATTGGCACCGCATGACCTATGCCGACGTATTGCGTGACCTGTCCTCTGGCCCAGTCGATCACGGATATGCCCGCACCTAGCATCGACGGCGCCGCGAGTTGCGCGGCGATCAACAGGAGATAGACATGAGCATAGACGTTGCTTCGCGCTCGACTCGATCGGCGCCCGAAGAGCTGGTGCCATCGCGCTACGCGGTCAAAATCGGCGACATCGAGGTGCTGGTGATTAGCGACGGCGTACTTCCACTGCCGACTACCATGCTGGGCCACAATGCCGATCCGAAAGTGCGTGCCGCCTGGATGGAGCACATGTTCCTGCCGAAGGACGCGTTCGATTGGGCGCTCAACGCCGTGCTCATCCGCAGCGGCGGTAAAACCATTCTGGTCGATGCGGGATTGGGATCCGATCCGAACCTGAATCTGCCGAGAGCCGGCCAGTTGATCCATCGGCTGGAGAATGCCGGCATCGACCTCGCATCGGTGACTGACGTGGTGCTGACCCATATGCATATGGATCACATCGGCGGCCTGCTCGTTCCCGGCGTCAAAGATCAGCTACGTCCGGACGTGCAGATCCACGTGGCCGCCTCCGAGGTCGCATTCTGGGACGCGCCAGATTTTTCCCAGACAGCCATGCCGCCCGGATTCCCGGATGCGCTGCGCGCTACCGCCAAGCAGTTCGCCAAGGAATACCACAACCAGTTGCGGCAGTTCGACGACGAGTATGAAGTTGCACCGGGTGTCATCGTTCGTCGCACCGGTGGCCATACGCCCGGGCACAGCATCGTCCGCGTGGCATCGGGCACGGACGCGCTCACCTTCGCCGGCGACGCCGTGTTCACGGTCGGGTTTGACCACCCGGACTGGTACAACGGCTTCGAGCACGACCCGAAAGAAGCGTCCCATGTTCGCACGCGCCTGCTGAAGGAAATCGCCGCGACCGAGGAATTGCTGGTCGCCACGCATATGCCATTTCCGTCCGTCGGACGCGTCGCTGTCGAGGGCGACGTCTTCCGATGGGTGCCGGTCTACTGGGACTACTGACCGTTCGAAAAACAGTGAATTTGTAGCGGCCGGCCTTGCCAAAGGCCGGCCCGAAAGAGGCGCAACACAGCTGTGCTTACCAACGATCAACTAGTGCCGCTCATCCTGCTCAACGCCCTCGGCATAACCGGCATTTGCGTTTGGCACCTGCAGGGGCGCAGCCGACCGATCGGCCGCCTCATTATCCAGTTCCTATTTTTTGCCGGCATGTGTCTGGTTCTTTTCATCGCAGAAACATCTCCGCACGGGCAGGACAATAGCGGTGCGCAAAGCGCCATCGTGGTGCTCTCCAGATTGGCGGGGATCCTTTGGTGGACACACCTTGCCTGGACGGTCATCGGCCTCATCCATATCTACGTGAAGCTCAACCATAAGCCGCGCGAAGCGCATCTGATTCAGGACATGGCCATCGCCGTGATATATCTCGGCGCTTCGCTCTCTGTGGTTCGTTTTGTGTTCGGTTTGCCGTTAGGCACGCTTGTGACCACGTCTGGTGTCGTCGCTATCGTCATCGGCCTCGCGCTACAAAATACGCTTGGCGACGTGTTCTCCGGAATCGCGTTAACACTCGGAAAGGCGTATGTGCTAGGCGACTGGGTCCGGCTTACCGACGGAACCGAGGGTCGTGTCATCGAGACCAATTGGCGCTCGACAAATCTTCTTTCCGGCGCCAACAACATTGTCGTGTTGCCAAATAGCGTCCTCGCGCGTCAGGGCGTCACGAATCTGAGCCGCCCCGATGAAACACATCTCATCGTGCTGACCGTCCGTATTGCGACCGACAAAGATCCGCGCTTTATCGAACAAGAGCTGAAATCTGTTCTCGAAGCCAGCACCTGCATTGTCAGAGACCCCGCGCCAGTCGCCTCCCTTAAGGCTATCGACGGAGTGGCCGTCGAGGCAGAACTGCACTTCCGTGTCGAGAGCCTAGCCATTGGAACGGCGGCCAGAAATGAGATCATTCACCTGCTTTACTGCCGATGCAGGCAAAACAGCCTCACGCTGGCAAAGCCTTCGGGATTTCTCGTTCAAGGCAAATAGTAGCAGAATGACTTAGCTTCCGAGAGAATTCCCCTCCACCTGCGCGATCCCTTCCGCTATGCGCGACCAGCGGACATCCGCTCTATTTGAGATGCGGCTTGATCATCTCGACCATACGCTCGGCCGGTGTTCCCGGAGGAAAGAAGCCGAGATATCTTCCCTCGGGATCGACAAGATAGACAAAGGCGGAATCTCGACCGTGTAGTCGGCTGCATCCTTCGCGAACAAAATGCGCTTGAAATAGACGGGATAGGCTTCCGCGGCACGCGAGATCGCAGCATAAGCCCGACCAGCTTCGGATGAAACGGCGGCACATACTGCGCGAGGTGGTCCACGGTGTCTCGTGCGGGATCGAGGTTCATGAAAAGCGGCTGCACCGCTTCGGCGCGGGCGCCGAGATGCATGCAATCAGATTGAACCCGATCCATGAAATCCGAGCAGTGAGACTTTAGTCGATCTGAGCAGGATGGTTAGATTGCCAGCCCTCGTCTCCGTGAGCGTCATTCAACCTATCCCACGCGGCCGGCAGAGGATTGTGCCTTGCGATCACAGAGGTGAGAATTCGCAAGGAGCCTTTGCAATACGGGCTGGGACATCGGGACGATTGAAGGATTGAGATATGCGTAAAAAGATCCGAGATCGTAAGGCGACACAAGCCGAGTATCAACGCGGGTATCGTGCCCAACAAGCTGCGTTGCGTAAACCTTCGCGAGATGATGTCGCGCGGGCAGCGCTGCATTGGATCATCACCGAAGCTCTGGAACGAAACAAAGAAGGCGAACTCGCAAAATGGAGCAGCATCATCGTTTCACGTTTGGTCGAGCAAGGTTTTGATCGAGATGCGGCGTCATGTCGGATCAATCAGTTGACCGAAATGTATGAGAGCGGCTGGATCTTTCAGAGAAAGCCCCATCTACTCAGGAGTGACCGCATTTCAGAATAGCGGCTGTTGAGTCGACATTCTGGGTTGATGAAATCTCGCAGGCATGCCCCAGTACGCGGGCATGAGCCTTGATATCGGCTCCGAAAGCCGGTTTCGGTGAATGAACGCCATTTGGCTGGTGGTGAAGCCATTTTACATTAGGGTCACATCTCCCTCACACAGCGAACGGATGGACCCTTACTCTTCGAGGGTTACTAACGGCTGACTTCAGCCCCGTCACGAGAGCCGTTGTGCAGCTAGCTCTCATATCAAGGTCGTTTCTCTGGGCGGTGCGTCATTGGGTGTCAAGTTCATCGGTGTCATCAATCTGTGAAATAGATCGAGGGCGATGTGAATGCAGTTGCGTACAAATGTTTCGAATTTCGATATTTGCGATTCAGTTACAAACATCGTTGTCATTGATCCGCGGATCGATCGCTCGCCTCGGATGCCATTCGGGGGAATTGCGTTACAAAGGTGTACGACGTGAGAATTTTGATCTAATCGCGTCATGGATGCATTCGGCGAAAGCCGTTCAACGCTTTTTGAGTTGGTTTGCGTTTGAGGCACTGCATGATGCGTTGCTTACCCGTGATTTTAAGTCGTCGGGAAGGCCGATGACGTTCTTGGCGACTTGATTGAAGTCGTTACCCAGGCATATGCAGTTACGGATTTCTGATTCAGGTTTCGAGATCATCATTTCAAAGATCGAGCTTTGCGTTGCAGACGTCGATATCCGCGTTGCAAGATTGAGGATTTGCGATTCAAGCCTCGCGGGAAAGTTGGCAACGAGTGCCGCCCAGTGGCTAGTGGCCGGTCATCCCCATTTTCATGCTCACCTTATGTTCCGGAAGGGCATGAAAGCTTGGTGATCACGCACGTTCTTGGGGCGATCTGTCGGCCGGGGCGGGGCCATGACACTAGCGTTTCTTCCATAGTTGGCGGTTCTCGAGCGGGACGGCTGGCTACCGGCTTTGATGCGATCGAATGCAAGCCGCTGAATGCTTTTCTTGGAATGATAGGTCGTTCTCCCCCCGTTACTCCATCCAACGGCGTTGACGTTTGAATCGCATGGTGTCGCATCAAGAAGGATGCAGCGCTGAGCGGTCGATTTTGTTGACCGCGCCTGGCGCGAAGTGCGCTAGTCAGCAAATAGGTAAAAGATCCTAGACAAGGATAATGGATCCTGCCAGGTTGCCTTGGTGTTCAAGGAGCCCGTTCATGTCCCTTCCATCGAACTCAGATCTTGTTAACCGCGTTGTCGCGATGCGGCCGGCTCTGGTGCGGCGAGCGGCCTCCCTGTTGGGCGCCCGTACCCATATCGGCACGCCTGAGGATTTCGCACAGGATGCGATCGTTGTTGCATTGCAGAGTCTTGATGGATTTGCCGACGAGAGCTTGTCTGGATGGATGGCGGCAATGCTACAAAACTGCATCCGGAATGCTGCTCGCCGCGCTCACGTAAAGACATCCGTTTCGCTGTATCGCCCGGAGACTGGAGGCGATGATTCAGCAGATGCCATCGACTTCCCAGTCGCTGCGGCCCAAGGCGAGCGTCTCGAACTCGTAGATGTCATGGAAGCGCTCAACAAGTTGTCCGCGGCTGATCAAGAGATCATTTGGATCGGCCGGGTTGAAGGGCTTTCCCATGCGCAGATTGCGCAAAAGCTTCACGCTCCGCTCGGGACTCTTCATTCGCGTCTCGCACGCGCAACCGCGCGCATGCGGGATGTCTATGAGACAGTGCCTGCTACTGTTGCCGGATATTCTTCGGCTGATCTCCTGCGCGCCGCGTAGACGATCATCATGACGATACAAAAAATTCTGGTTGGCGGATGGAATGGTGGCGGCGGACGCACTCTCACGGCCGCGCTGCTCGCGTACGGTCTGCATTGTCTTGGCCGGCGCCCTGTCCTGGTCAGGCAAATCCCTGACGGCTCGCCTTCAAGCTTTGATCCGATCGGGGCAACTTTGCCATTGCCGAGCCGGGAACTTGCTTTGTGCGATCGGTACGCCTTGCCACCCGGCCTTTCGCTGGAGATCGCTGCATTGATCGATGCGGCGGACGAAAGATTCGCATGGGCGTTGCAAGATCTGGCGCGGGAGGAACTGGGACATGACGGCATCATGGTCATTGACCTATGTGGCGATCACCGTGCCTTGAATCTTGCCATCGTGGCCCAAGCCTCCGTCGTTCTGGTGCCGGCTCGTCAGTCCATATTCGCCTGTGACTGGGCTGCACGAGGCGTCGCGCAGCTTTACGATATCCAGCGCGAGCTCCGACACCCCGTCCCTATCGTGACCGCGGCCATTGGCTCAGGCAGTAACTCGAACCAACACAGGGAGCGTTTGAGAGCTCTCGTCGGCGACTACGCGTCGGGCCTGCCCTCGATCGCAATTGTCGATGTTCCGTTTCTCGACGAGGCGACTTTGATCCGGCTCTGGGGGCAACAGCAGATCTGGGAAGAACCGGAGTTGGCGGCACGGTGTCAGATCTTCGCTGCGTCAGTGCTCGAATATGTCGGTGAAGCGCGAGAGCCGCGCAGTCCGTGAGACGCCACGCGTCTATCGGCGGGCATCCGGTGCGAATACCCGCAGCTTCCCGGCTACCTCGCCCATCTACATCTACCAACCAATCATACGCAACACGAGGGTGCCTATTGCTAGTTCGTGATTTCCCATTTCTTGATCCGCGCGGCATCACACCGGATATGTCTTCTCGTCTGCAGGCATTGACCGAGGACTGCGTGCTGCTCGGGCAAGGTTTGGCGGCGATTGAGGACAAGGTTCGCGCAGCGCCGGTTCTCGACTTGTATACGCCGATCATTTCCCCGCTCGGCTTACAATTGGCCGGCACGGTGACGGGTCATCCGCTCCTGGGGTCCAGAGTGATCGTGACGTCACAAGTTTGGCTTGCCGATCCGGAAGATCGATGGGTACGGACCCTGTCCCGGTTCTACAGGCTCGCGCGGCGCGGTCCGGATACGCAACTTTCCAAGCTCAATGGCAACGTCCATTGATCGAAAGACGGCGATCGTTAGAGGGCGAATGATGCGCCAAAAGTCCAATTTTCGGCAGGTTGGTGTGGCATCTTAGCGGCTACTCGGTGGCGGTTGCCATGATTGTTTGGCGGGGAGTGCCGGATCACATCAAACTCCATGCCCGGAACCGACCGCGGCCGGTAATTTCACGGCAGCCGAGTTCGGCGACAAGGCTTTGGGCGGCGCGTTGGCTGATGTCCAGTTCCGCGGCGATCATGCGTGCGGAGACAAGCGGGCGGCTGACCAACAATGCGATGAGGTCGGGCAAGCGCGAGCTGGATCGCTTGCCGCGCAGCTTCTGTTCAAGGACGAGCTTGGCGGCGCTCCAGGTCTCGTGATGCCGGAGCCCCTCCTGCGCGCCCGCGGTCAATGCGCGGAGACCGGCGATATAGCGTTGAGAGGTCACGTTGATGCGTCGGTCTTTCAAGGGAATGGTGCGGAGGCCGCAGCCGATCAAAGAGAGATGGGCGTAGGTCTTCTCTCGTTGCTTGAGAACAGCTGCCGTCAGAAGCCGGCCGACCCATCTTTCATGCTGCAGCGGCTCCAACGCATTCCATGCATCGTCGAGCGCGACGGCAGCCAGGGTCGGTGGCCATTCTCGCGTGGCATCGGCCACGGTCAACCATTCGCTAATGCGGCCGCCCTCGTCCCAGTCCTGATCATGAATCAAATAGCGATCGGGATCGGCGAGGCGGCTCAACGCCAGTTCGGCTTTCGCAGCCAACGCGTCGGATACACGCAGCGCCTGGGCTAAATCGTCATCCTCGTCGAAGTCCGGCATGACGTCTTGATCATCGTCGTCGTCTGCGAAGATCGATGCGTCATCGTCCGGGGTAACGTTGGGCGCCAACGCCCCCCTCCCCGCGAGTTCGGTGATCAGGTCGTTCGAAAGCGCGACGTTGTCCTGGCGTGCGAGGCGTCGCCGGGATCGCAGGATCGTATGGGCCGTGGTCAACTCGTGTGTCGGCGCGCGGACATCCATCTTCGCATCATGGAGTACAAGATCTTCCAGCAAGACGAGCTCGCCTTCCAGACCAAGAACGGCCTGCGCTTCCAGGAAATGACAGCGCGCAATCCACCCGTCTTTGATCGCGCTTTTGGCGATCCGCTCGTCCAGGCGCGCAACGGCATCCTCGGCTGCAGTCACCTCATTGATGATCTTCGACCACGGTATTTCCGGAAGCCGATATGGTGAATAAAGCATTGATTTACGCGGTATAAGGCGCCCAAGTGGAAGCAAAAAGGGTGTTAACTTCCGCTACTTGATCCGACTCGGTTCCGAGTCCGCAAGCAAGTTTATTCGCGGCAGGGCAAATAAATCGGGAGTGGTGCCGTGGCCTGTCTGGTTCGGAAAACCCGTCTTCGCTCTTAAAGCTGCGGCGGACAAGTCGTGCGCTCCTCACCATGACGGTGTTCGATGGACCGTGTGCTCTTTCCTCACCTCACCCTAATTTGACCGCGATTGCACTCAGCCATGAGGAGAGAGGCTTCTTTTGGTCGTGTCCCTGAAGGGGCACGCGCTGCCATCGACAGTTCATATGCGACGGTTATTAATTTGGATCCTTAACCAACACCGTTGAACGCCGACCTCCGGGCAGTTGACCGCGGTCAACTCATGTAATGGTTAGAAAGTTGACCGCGGTCAACCAGGTTAACGCGCTCGAAAAATCATGCATCTGCGGCACCACGCTCCCGGCTATGCCGTAAGCCTTAACAGCGGATTAACCCTTTCTTTATTGCGGGGGCATACAGAATCGGGCGTAGTAACGCCATTCAGGCTGATTAACGCGATTTCGCGTAACTGAAAGTGAGAGCCGTGTCTTTAGCCGACGAGAGCAGTTTCGATTCGGGGGCGTCACAACGCTCGCCCGCCATTCACGAAATGATCGCCGCCGACGCCAAGGAGCTGTCGGCGCGCCTTGTCGCGCATCGGCTCAAGCTGTTTCCGCCGAAAGCCACCAAGACGCTCCGGAAATTCTCATCGACTGAAGCGGCCAAGCTGGTCGGCGTCAAGGATTCCTATCTGCGGCAGCTATCGCTGGAAGGGAAGGGGCCTGCCCCTGAAATCGGGACCGGCGGTCGCCGGGTCTATTCCCTGGATATGGTCCATGCCCTTCGCGCCTATCTGGACGAGAACGGCAAGGCGTCGCGCCAGTATCTTCCGAAAAGAAGGGAAGGGGATCATCTCCAGGTGATCGGCGTCGTTAATTTCAAAGGCGGCTCCGGAAAGACCACCACCGCCGCGCATCTGGCGCAGCATTTTGCCTTGCAGGGATTTCGTGTGCTGGCGATCGATCTCGATCCGCAAGCATCGCTGTCGGCGCTGCACGGCTACCAGCCGGAATTCGATGTCGAGGAGAATGGCACGCTATATGGCGCGATCCGGTATGACGAAAGCCGCCGCGAACTCGCCGACATCATTCGCCCCACTTATTTCCCGCTGCTCGACATCGTCCCGGCCAATATCGAGCTGATGGAGTTCGAGCACGAAACGCCGAAGGCGCTGGCGCAGCGCCAGGATGGCGATCCGCTCTTCTTCGCGCGCGTGGCGCGCGTGCTCGGCTCGGTGGAGGATCGCTATGATGTGGTGGTCATCGATTGCCCGCCGCAACTCGGCTTCCTCACCTTGTCGGCGCTCTGCGCTGCGACCGCGGTTTTGATTCCGGTGCATCCGCAGATGCTCGACGTGATGTCGATGTCGCAATTCCTGCTGATGACCTCCGACCTACTCGAAGTGGTTGCCCATGCGGGTGGCAATATGAACTACGACTGGATGCGATACCTCGTCACGCGCTACGAGCCGGGCGATGGACCGCAGGCGCAGATGGTCGGTTTCATGCAGTCGCTGTTCGGTGAGCGGATGGTCGCGCATATGATGCTCAAGAGCACAGCCATCAGCGATGCCGGCATCACCAAGCAAACACTTTACGAGGTCCCGCGCGAGCAGTTCACGCGATCGACCTATGATCGCGCGATGGAGTCACTCGACGGGGTGAATGGCGAGATTCAGGATCTCGTACTCAAGGCCTGGGGGAGGGCGTAATGGCGCGCAAGAATCTGCTGGCAGGTTTGCTGGACGATCCCGCGCCTAAGGCGCCTGTTGCTGCGCATCAGGACGCGATGAAGCCCGCAGCGTCGGCCTTCGGTCATCGCGGCGTCGTTGGGGCCATGAGCCGTTCGCTGGAAAAAATGTCGGCAGACAGCGATGCTACGAAAGCGCTCGCCGCTCTGTTTGCGAAAGGCGAGGCGGTCGTCGAGATCGATCCATCCGCGATCGATGCATCATTCGTTCCGGACCGCATGCCGGGATCTGACGAAGACCATGCCGCATTGGTGACGTCGATTGCAGACACCGGCCAGCTCGTTCCGGTTCTGCTGCGGCCGCATCCGCAGGATCCGACCCGTTTCCAGACGGCCTACGGCCATCGCCGTATCCGCGCGCTAAGCGAATTGCGTAAGCCGGTGCGGGCCATCATTCGCAAGATGACCGATGAAGAACTCGTCATCGCGCAGGGCAAGGAGAATGGCGAGCGCCGTGATCTATCTTTCATCGAACGCGCGAATTACGCGGTCGCGCTCGAAGCGCGCAACTTCAAGCGTGAGGTGATCGGTGCGGCGCTCAGTGTCGATAAGACCGAACTGTCGCGATTGATCAGTGTCGGCCGTTCGATCCCGAAGCGGCTGATCGATGCGATCGGTCCCGCGCCGAAAACCGGACGCCGGCGATGGATGGAGCTGGAGGAGCTGCTCAAGTCGCGCGGTCACTCCGAGGCCGTGACGAACGAATTGATCGCAGACGACCGCTTTCTGAAAGCCGATACCGATGCGCGCTTCCTGTTGGCTTGCGCAGCACTCGCACCGGGCAAGCCGGCCAAGGTGCCGGCAGCGGCCTGGACCAGCGAGGACGGCAAGAAGGTGGCCTCGATCGGCCGACGCACAGGAGAGCGCGTCACCCTCGCCGTCAATGAAAAGCTTGCACCGGGTTTCGGCGACTTCGTCATCGATCGCCTGGCGTCGCTCTATGCCGACTATCTGAAGGGGAGGGGCGCCTAGCCCGTCTCGTCTGATCGCGGCATGCGCGGTCGGCGAAAGCTTGGCCGCCGAGATTTGTAGCCGTGCGTAACGAATTCTAACGAAGGAGCTCGAAGCAAAGAAAAAGGCCCCCAGAACGTATCCGCTCCGGAAGCCTTCTCTAACGTGTAAGCAGCCTTAGAGAATCACGGTCGCGAATCTCAGTCAAGTGATTTCCAGCCGGATACGATTCACGGTGGACTCTTTCTTTGCCTGAAAAAGGCAAAGACGATGAATGACAGCCACCCGACGACGCCCTTTGGGCGTCGAACGCTGACGCTTGCCATGGTGGCAAGCCAGGCGAATGCTCGCGCTTGCCCTGAAGACAGCGCAGTTCACAAATGGAAGACGTTTCGCGCCATCACCGATGCCAAGGATCGGCTGAATATTTCCGATCGATCGCTGACGGTGCTGAACGCGTTGCTGACCTGCCATCCCGACACCGTGCTGTCGCCCGGTAAGGATCTGATCGTCTTCCCGTCGAACCGTTCACTCGGCGACCGCACTCATGGCATGGCCGATACGACGCTGCGCAGGCATCTGTTCGCGTTGGTAGCGGCCGGTCTCATCATTCGCAGGGACAGTCCCAACGGCAAGCGCTACGCGCGCAGGGCAGGGGACGGCAGCGTCGATCAGGCGTTCGGTTTCGATCTCACGCCGATCGTGGCACGCGCGCAGGAATTCGCACGGCTGTCGGAAGAGGTACGGCTCGAGCGTCGCTTGACGGCGTTGGCCCGCGAGCGCGTGACGATTCTGCGCCGGGACATTGCCAAGATGATCGGCGTGGCCGTTGAAGAAGGCGCAGCAGGCGACTGGACGCGATTGCAGCGCGAGTTTGCGTTGCTTAGCGGCCGCCTCCCGCGTTCGGTGACGGCGGCCCTGCTGGAGCCGTTGGCGAAGCGCCTGGAAGAACTGGCGATCGAGGTGGCTAAGCTATTGGAATCTCATGTCTCAACACAGAATATGGATGGCAATGACGTCCATTCCGGTGCGCACTATCAGAATTCAAATACAGACCCCTTTACTGAATCTGAACCAGACTTCCAAGGAAGCGGGGGGCGGGTACCGGAGCATCAAGCAGCGTCAGAGCCCACGGCGAAACCCCGGCCGAGCAGCTTCCCCCTCGGGATGATCCTGAAGGCATGCCCGGACATCGCGATGTATACCCGCGACGGCATTTCGGACTGGGGCGATCTGATTGTCGCGGCCGGCGTGGTGCGCGCCGCGCTCGGCGTCAGCCCCAGTGCATGGGAGGACGCGAAGCAGGCGATGAGCGACATGGATGCGGCCGTCACGGTCGCGGCCATCCTGCAGCGAGCGGAAGAGATCAAGAGTCCCGGCGGATATCTGCGTGGCCTGACTGCGAAGGCGAGGGCAGGGAGCTATTCGGTCGGTCCGGTCATCATGGCCTTGTGGCGCAAACAGGCGAGTGCCTCGAAGGGCAGGGACGCGGGATGATAGATTTAGGGAAATGCGGTCGTCGCCGCTGGGGAACATGGCTGGGAATGCCCGCTGGTCTCGGTATCTTAAGACGCCAAAAAGCCGCTTAGCGGTGCCTTGAGCCACCAATGTGTTGACACAGCGTCTATTCTCAAGTTAATTTGGAACCGTACGGCACCGAAAACTCGTTTAATGGAAGCTTGAACTGCCATGCCACCGCGTAGCCCGTTCACGTCGTCTCCGCCACTTGCGGTCGCCGATGCGCTTCGGCGCTTGGGCGCCAATATCAAGACGGCCCGGTTACGTCGAAACCTGTCCCATGCGGATCTCGCAGCGAAGCTGGGTGTGGATCGGCATGTGATCGCGGATGCCGAGAACGGCAAGCTCACCACCGGCGTCGGGATCTATGTGGGCGTTCTCTGGGCGATGGATTTGCTGCCGTCGCTTGCGCATGTGGCTGATCCACGGGCTGACGAGGTCGGGCTCGCTTTGAGCAGCCTGGATGAGCGTGAGCGCGCGCGATCTGGGGGAGGGCCGAGCAATGGCTTCTGAACAATGCTTTGTCTATATAACCTTGCCAGGCCAAACCGAACCGGTCACGGCGGGCCGCTATCAACTCGATATCAACCGCGACGGCGTCGCCATCGGGCAGTTCGTTTACGGGCGGAGCTATCTGGCGCGCGCCGACAAGGTCGAGTTCGATCCGGTCGAATTGAAGCTGCGGGTGCCGGCCTATCGGACCACGAAGCTGCGCGGCAATTTCGGTGCCTTGCGTGACAGTTCGCCGGATGCCTGGGGGCGGCGCCTGATCGAGGCCCGGCTGGGACACAGCGAACCGACCGAGATCGACTATCTCCTGAACTCGCCCGACGACCGCGCCGGTGCGCTCGGCTTCGGATTGAACGTGACGCCGCCGGCGCCCGTTCGCGTGTTCAACCGGACCATCGATCTCGATCGCCTGTTGCGGCTTGCGGACGCGATCGTGGCGGCGGAGCGCAATCCCGATGCGCCGGCGCCACACGGGCCGGACGCCGTGCAGACCGAAGCCTTGATGCGCGCCGGCACTTCCATGGGCGGCGCGCGGCCTAAGGCGACGGTGGAAGATGACGACGCGCTTTGGCTCGCGAAATTTCCGCATCGCGACGACAACTGGAACAATACGCGGATCGAACATGCGATGCTCGCCCTCGCCCGCAAATGCGGATTGTCCAGCGCGGAAAGTCGCATGACGACCATTGGCGGCAAGGACGTGCTGCTGGTCAAGCGGTTCGATCGGCACAAGGCGGAGACGGGCTATCTGCGCAGCCGCATGGTGAGTGCGCTGACGCTGCTCGATGCCGATGACGGGCCAGACGCGCGGCAGAAATGGTCCTATCCGTTGCTGGCCGACGAAATGCGCAGGGCCGCCTCGGGCACGCAGGCGCGGGATCTGTCCGAGCTGTTTCGGCGGATGTGCTTCAATGCGCTGGTCTCGAATATTGACGACCATCCGCGCAATCACGCTATGGTGGCGAAGGATCGCGACTGGTCCTTGTCGCCGGCTTATGACCTGACGCCGAACCCGATGATCGCGGTGGAGCGGCGTGACCTAGCGATGGTGATCGGGGATTTCGGCCGATACGCGAATCGCAGCAACCTCATCTCCCAGAGCGGTCGGTTTCTCATTCCGCAAAAGCAAGCCGCGTATATTCTGGACGAGATGACTGCGACCGTTGCCAACTCATGGTACGCGACCTGCAAGGATGTCGGCGTCACCGAGCGCGACTGCGAACTGATCCGCAGTGCCTTCGTCTATAAAGGCTTGGGCTACGATCTGTACGATACGCTCATTCAGAGCGGAAATGGGGGAGAAACACCCTTCAGACCGTAGCGTTCGAGGCGGAGAATGCAGGCCGATATTCCATAAGATAGGTTATGCGAACCTTCGTTCCTTGCTTGCCAGCCACCTACGGTTCCAAAGAAGAGCTCGGCGATGAACCAGCGATTACTAGTTTCGTATGCACTGCTTTCATTCTGGCGACTCCTAAAACTGTCGCCCTCTGTCATTTTAGCAGAACTGACCGCGTGCGGTGCGCTCCATCGCTGAGAGTTTGGTTCTTATCGATGTGCTCCTGCAATGGAGGTTCGGCGAGCGAAGCGCGCCGCCTTCGTTGGTCCACTACCTCCCTTAGTTCGCAATGGCTGCGAACGAAACGCTGTGCGATGTGATGTAGTGCGGATTGAGCAGATCATTCAATCCGCGGAATCAGACCTTACTGCCCTTGATCAGGCGCTGGTAACCGGTGCGCTTTCTATCGGTCTACTTGATCGTACTCGCGGCGCTGGCCGTTATCTTCCTGATCTGGGCGCTGACATCCGCGTGGGCGGTTTCGATGCCACCCATCCCGCCTCCCCGCTAAGTGAGGGCAAACGAGTCTCAGTACCGACTCGTGCCACTCATCTAGTCGGTGGCTCAGTCGGTCACCTTAATCTAGATTCGCGATGCATTGTTGACGCCAATGGAGAGATGCGGTGTCCTGCGTTGGATCGAGTTGCTCCAAGATGTTTTGCGGACAGAAGAAAGCGAGAGGGCCATCACTCTCGTGAACGGCTATCATTCTGCACTCGCTCTCGCCATCGCCAGGATCACGCTTTAATAAACAAACGACTGCTTCAATCCTGCCGTTATTCTTCACGGACTTTACAGCTGCGAACGCTACCGCAAAGTGCTCTCCGAACGTTGGTTCCAACTCGACCTCAAGGTCTATTACACGACCGTAAAAGGAGAGTTCTGCGAGAAGCGGCTTAGCGAAACCCTTCGAGATATCGATGTGTGAATAAGTCAAGGTCATTTCCTGTTAACTCAAACTGGAGAACACCGCACCTCGGCGGTTTCTAGCAGGTTCAGCTGCTAATTTATTGTGAGATCAAATTGTTTCTGAGCACAAGTGCCTAAGTCTCCTTATCGATTCATGTTACAACTTCACAGAATGCTATTGCACGCGCGAATTTTGAGATGGATTTCGTCGCAATGTTTTAGGACATCCGATGTAAGCGGGCTGATGCCTCGGGAGAAGTTCTGAAACCTCTGAGGGGCTGGCTCCATACCTGCACGCTCGACCATCCAGACGCGCTGAATTTCTATCAACGATGTGGTCTCGTGGCGTACCGTCAAACGATTCGGATTTCGGATGACCCTCGATCCACGGGCGTGTTCCCCGCGAACGCGGGTTGCCCGGATTCCTGTCATTTGATCAGAATTTGGATAACAAACGTTTCGTGAGCCGCCAATCCAAGGTCGGCATTAAGAAAAGCAATTGCATTGCCCTTCAGGATTAGGGGCTTGGCGTTGGAGAAGCGCCACGCGTGACCTTGGCTCGTGACAGCGAGATGCAAGCTCTGCTTGAGACCTCGCTCACTAATACCGGCACAGCAGGCCGCGCCATCCTCGGCCGGTACCTGAACTGGCTATTCTTTTTTTGGCGAGGCGTGGGTGCGCGCGCAGTTGCTGGCGTTGTTTCCGAGAGAAGATACGGCGCTGCGCGGGGGCGGCGCGGCTGGCGCATCTCCAGTCCGACCACCAGCCGGCACCGGACCTGTTCGAGATGCTTCCTGAACTTTATGCCGAGCATATCGCAGTCGTAGGTGGCGACGATGAGACATTTGGGGGCGACAACAGCCGCGAACGGCTCGTGGAATACGTCGTCATTCTATATCTATAGGAGAAATTGCCGGAGGCGCTGTTGCAAGAATTCTGGGGCAAAGCTCCAACTCCGCTTCTGCGCCATGCGATGTCGTTCATCGGCCGCCACCTCGTGAGCGACAATCCTGTGCACGAACGGGCCCGGACCTACGGAGACCGCCGCCTCGAGATTGCGAGGGAGGCGAGTGACAAGATCCATTACCAGTTACGGCGTGCGCCGCAATCTGCTCCGTATGAAGCGGCTCGCGTTCCCTTGTCAATGCGGCGGTAGTCCTCGTCTGCATCGGGATCTGGTACCGGTTGCCGGTCGATCTCGCGAACAGCATCGATGCAACGCTGCTGGTGGTGATCCATGCAGCCCACCTCGCGCTGCTTGTGACCGAGCGGCGAGTGTTCGAAGCTTCCCGGTACTACGCGAGACAACTCCTCTCCACGCGCTTGCCGCCGTCCGTAATGCGCTACGCCGACCACGGTCGTATCGCATGTCCAGCAATTTTCTTCTGCGAGAAGAGCGCGGCATTCGGAATACCATCTCGCAGTCAGGCAGCGATCCTGCCGTCCTCGAGAGCCGCCCAGATCTCGCTCTGCAGGGCTTGCTCGACGTAGCAGTACGCAACCAGATCCTGCCACCCGACCGAGTCAGGCTTGTGGATAGTCGATGCATAGGCCTCAACGGCATCGATGCGGTCTTTGCAAGAATAGAAGAACAACGTTTGATCGGAGTCGTGAACACGCCAGATAGGGCTTACTTGCACAATAGAGAAGTTTGTCGGGTCACAACGCACGCCGAGGTCTTTGAAGCGATGCCCGGCCTCTCCTATTGCCTTTGCCGGCTCCGGCGCGACGACGATGGTGCTGACTTGTGTGGTCGTGGTGACTTTGTAGGTGGCCATGATAATCTCCTCTGTTATTTTTTGGAAAGCATTTCTTCTAACCGATCAAGATCTTGAAGCATCTGCGGTCTTTCAATGATGTGACTAGGCGTTGCTTGTGTCAAATCAGCCGCCGAAGGAAATGGCCCGAAAAAGCTGTTTCAGGCCGATGTTGAAAAATGAAAGCTGAGCGTTTGCTGGGCTTTTGACGCCTCGAAAAAAACTTTCATCGTAGACACCGATCAGCCGAGAGTGACCGCAACATTGAGCCTTATTTTCATAAACTGGGAGCTGCTCAAGCATTAGTCGGTACAGAAGGAATTCTCTTCAAGTGGCGAAGCACATCTCGGAAAGAGGTGGTTGAAGCAAACTTGACTCCGCATGGGAGCCTCTCGTATTTTTCTGCTTAATGCGGTCATAGGTCTTCAGTTCCTGCGCGGTTAATACAATTCGTCGATGCACCGCAGCGCCGCTAGCCGCTCTCTAATTTGAGGTGCGGTATACGATATCTCGCCGCATCATCTTCTCACTGCAAAACATCTCAAACCCATTCAACGTAGAAACGCATGTTCCGCTGTCACTACGCCTGCACGCGTTTTGACTATCACTAGTTTGAATGCTGGTACGGAAATCCAGTCCGACGTCTGCAACATCAGCGAACGGCGCTCCATGCCGTAATACGCCAAATTGCAGGAGCATTCGCCGTTGCTTCCCAACGTCCTCGCCGACCACAGCCGCCGCTCAAATTCTTTGGAGACGACGATGCTTGATCGCTTCGAGCTTGCAGCGGATGCCGCACTTTATCCGCTTTGCGCCAGAAGCAGTCATGCGGAAAGGTATCTGCAAATGGTCAGCTTCTTGCCAGATGGTCTGCAACTGACTTTTGTGACGTCTGGAGCGGACATCATCTGTATGGGGTCAAACCAATCCGTGCGTTAACCCCTGCAATCCGTGAACCGTGTGATCGGCAACGTCGGTATAGGACTGCCCGAGAAACGCGATCGGCGCGTCAACTGCTGTCGAACCAAAGCTGGCCAGATCGCTGGTATCTACGACGCCTTCTACAAAAGAATTGCTGTCGCTTGCCGGTCCGAATGCTTGATGGAAGATCGGATCGACGACTGCAGATGCTGTTGAAAGTGTGTTTCCGGCCAGATCGCCGGCAATATCTGTCGCCGCGTTCGCGGCTTGCGACAAAATCTGTTCTTGGTCAACGGTGAGACCGCCGATATGCGATGTCAGTGATGACAGCTGATCGGACACGGCGCTCAGGGAAGCATCGATCGCCTCACTGGCTGCTGACACGATCCCGTCCAGTTTTTGCTCAAGCCCGCGCGTGATGTCGGTAACGGTTGACGACGCGCCGGACAGCAGGCTTTGCAATCCACCCGTCGGGGAGTGAATACCCTCCACGGGATCAAGGGTGGCATGACCAGAGGACAGCGAGTCGCCACTCGGTTCCAAGGCGGAGTTTGTATTGTGCGGCGTGCCAAAGCTGTGGTCGTGATGCTCACTGGCGCGCGGCGCACTATCCGTCAGATCGCTCGTCAGGCCTAGATTGATATCGCTGCCTGGATCCGGTTCGGAAGTCCCTGAAGCAATTTCTGATCGATCGCCATTGGCAAGCGCTGCGTGCTCTCCAGTCCGATCTGGCTGGCTGCCTATCGATCGATCCGCCGTCGCAGATAAAGGGTCGACGGAATTCCGCGCATCCACAGGCTCGGCCTTTGCCTCCGACATCTGATGATGCAGTAGCGCAAGACCCAGCCCGCCGGCAGCCATTCCTGCCGCCGCAGTATCCATGCCGAGATGATTGGCTTCCGAGCTTCGCTCGCGGCGCGCCTCAGCCTTCGACAGCGTTTTCTGTTCGCTCATAGGACACCTCTATTTCTCGCGGAACGCGCCGCTAATCTCGTCAGTCAGCGGACCAATGAGATAACCGACAAGCGTTCGCGGCCGAGTAGTGACGATGATCTCCGTCGGCATGCCGGGCTGAAGCGCGACCTTCGACGCCTTGACGTCGTCGTCATTCAGCTTTACGCGCACCGCGTAATAGCCCTTGCCCGTCTTGTCGTCGGTGAGCTTGTCGGCAGAGACCGTCATGATCTCGCCGCGGATCTGCGGACGTTCGTTGCGTGGCACGCTGGTGAGGCGGACATCAGCAGGCTGTGCGCGCCGAACATCACCGATATCGGCCAGTTGCAGCCTGGCGTCGACGATCAACGGATCTTTCTGGGGCACCACGTCCATCAATTTGGCGCCGGGCTGGATCACCCCGCCTTCGGTGAACACCGACAGCCCGACGACGATGCCTGACGATGGCGCCGTGATCGCCGTCCGATTGAGGACATCGCTCGCCGCCTCCAGCTTCGGCCCATTTTCCGCAAGGCTCGAAGATACCTGCCGGAGATCGTTGGTGATTTCGGTCACCCGTTCGCGCTCAAGCTTGGCAAGACCGAGTTTCGCCTCGCCGATTGCCTGCCGGAGCGACGCCGCCTCCGCTTGCTTCGATCCGCGCTCGCCGTCGAGTTGGGCGGCGGTTCGGTCGAGGGCCAATACGCGGGTCTTCGGCGTGAAACCGGAAGCGAGCAATTGCCGCGCGCCCTGCGCCTCCTCTTCCAGCAATTCGCTTTGCCGCTTCAATCCATCCACCTGCGCCTGCAGGCCGGATGTCTGCTCGCTGAGCTGCGAGATTTTTGACTCCAGCATGTTTTTCTGCGTGTCGAATTGTCGTTGCCGTGCGCCGAGCACTGCCCGCTCGCTGGCAATCGCCTGCGCGGCATTGGCATGCTCCGATAAAATCGCGAGCCGCTTGTTGAAATCCGGTTCGGTCTGATGGTCGCGCTCGGCGATCAGGCGCGCTTCCTGCGCAAGCAATGTGATGCGCTCCGCCCGCAGCACATCGAGGCGTGCGCGAGGTTCATGGTCGGTCAGCTGAACGAGCAGATCGCCTTTCGCCACTTCCTGACCGTCTGTGACATTCAGCTTCTCGATCACCCCACCGTAAGGGTGCTGCACCGACTGTCGCTGGCCCTTGACCTGCAGACTGCCTTCGGCCACCGCAGCGCCGGAAACCGGTGCAGTAAAGCCCCAGATTGTCAAAAACGCCAGGAACAGAATGATGACCCCGCCGCCCCACATCGCCGGGCGCATCGGATGGCTGATGCTGGCTTGCGCCTTTGGCGTGCTGTGCTGGATGTTGCTCATCAGGCCACCTTGTTTTGCGGCGCGTTGGACGTTGCCTTGAGATGATCGAACACGACGGCTGGCGGCCCGACGAGCTCCACTCGCCCTGCTCGCAACACCATCATGCGATCCACGACTTCAAGCACCGTGGTTCGATGTGTGATCACGACGATAGTCGTTCCCTGTTCTTTCAGCGCCAGCAGCGCATCTTTCAGCGCGACCTCACCGACCGTGTCGAGATTGGCATTCGGCTCGTCGAGCACGAGCAGCTTCGGTCTGCCGAGCAGTGCGCGTGCCAGGCCGAGACGCTGACGCTGACCACCGGACAAACCGACGCCGCCCGGACCAAGGCGGGTGTCGTACTGGTTCGGCAATTCGAGGATCATGTTGTGGATGCCCGCGCGTTTCGCGGCCTCGATGATCTCCGCCGTGGTCACCTCACCAAAGCGGGCGATGTTCTCCCGCACCGTTCCGGCGAACAGACCGACATCCTGCGGCAGATAGCCGATCAGACGGCCGAACTCGGCCTTGTCCCACTGCGCGTAATCAAGGCCACCGAGCTTGAGTGCGCCACCGGATGGCGTGATGGCGCCGATCAGCATCCGCGCCAATGTGCTCTTGCCGGATCCGCTCGGCCCCACGATGCCGATGGCATGACCTTTCTCGATTTCGAACGAGACGTCCTGCAACACCGGCTGCTTCCGTTCGGGCAGCCGGTAGTCGATGCCTTCGGCGGTCACGGCATGCTCGGTCACCGGAACGATCGTCCGCACCGGTTCGCGAGGAAATGCGTTCAGCAATTCGCGCACGCGGCGATAGCCTTCACGGGCGGCGTTGAACTGCTTCGCCGTCGCCACGCCCTGCTCGACCGGCACCAATGCGCGGCCGAGGATGATGCTGGCGGCAAAGATCGTCGCCGGCATGATGCTGTGATCGATGGCCAGCCACGCGCCCGTGCCGAGCATCAACGACTGCAGCAGCAAGCGCGCGAAGCGAATGCCGGACGACACCGCAGCATTGCGATCGCTGGCAAAGGCCTGCTCGCGCACCATCTGTCCGCGGCTCTGGCTCCAGTGCTGCGCCACCGACTGCTTCATCCCCATGGCAACGATCACATCCGCATGCCGCAGCACATTCTCGGTGAAGACGAAGGACGCCTTGGAGGATTCCTGTGCGGACCGCATCGGACGGCTGGTGATGATCTCGTTGAAATATGCAAGCCCGAGCAGGATCAGCGCGCCGACCGTGGCAACGGTGCCAAGCACGGGATGAATGAGGAACAGGATGAGCAGATAGACGGGGATCCAGGGAAGATCGAACGCGAAATAAATGCCGGGGCCTGTGATGAAGGCGCGGAAATCGTCGAGTTCGCGCAATTGCTGGGCGCCCTTGGAATAGCCCTGTTTCGCCGACCTCGCGATCAGGGCGTCGAATACTCGGCCGGACAGGCGGGAATCGAGAATGATACCAAGGCGGATCAGGATCTGGGCGCGGAGCGCATCGAGCGCACCCATAGTCGCGAGCGCGACAATCAGAATGATTGTCAGAAGAACGAGCGTGGTGATGTTCTCGTTGACGAGAACACGGTTGTACACCTGCATCAGATAAAGCGGAGAACTGAGATAAAGCAGATTGACGCAACCGGAAAAGATCGCAGCCATCACGAAGTGACGCCTCACCGATCTCAGCGCTTCTGCAAGCTCGTCGCGTTGATGATCCTCGGCCAAGGCGAGTTCCCTCGATGCAATTGATGAAAAGAAATTGAAGCAGGCTGGAGCAATGGCCGGCACGCGCGATGCGGCCGGCCATCACTCGCGGGCCAAATGAGCCCTGAAGCAGCAGCCTTAGAGGAGGCCGCCGAGCAGACCGCCGTCATTATTGTCGGAACTGCTGAAATCCTGGCTGTCGCTGGACGATGACACACCGATCAGCGTCGGCGCCGAGAGGCCGAGACCGATGTCACCGATGCCGGTGAAGCTCGACGAGTCGCCGTCGCTGCCATCGGTGTTGGAGGTGTGCAGAATGTCAGACGCCTGAAAGCCGAGACCTGGGCTGGTGCCAATCGTCGTACCAAAATCATTAGAATCGTTCGTGAACTGGATATCGTCAGCCATGTGTAAATCCTTCTCTCTGAGCAAAGCTCTTTGGTTTGGATGATCACGGCCGCGGCACGACCGTCATCGGCACACCAATCCGGCGCAGTGCACGTTGTTGCCGCCTCATTCTTGGAAAGTTTGCGTCAAATCTGCGCGGCATTGGCCATAAAGGATGCGACAATCTGCGTAGTGGCATTGCGTAAGCGCTAAACGAATAGGCCAATACCTCGACGGCGGATGCCGTAATTCGCATCATTGTGAGCCGCAGTCAGCGACCGGCGCGACGCGAAGTTTATTTTCGCGCTCAAGTAAAACTTTCGCCCATCGTCTTCGTAGTGGCTCAGAATATTTAAGTTGGCGTCTGTTCGACCGAGACTATCGCTCATCAACCGACTCTTCGTCCGGAAACGCGGGCCTCAGTCGGGCACAAACGGGAGCCACTCTTCGCAGCAGAACAAACTCGATTCGCATTCCGCAGCTGCGCGAGTAAGCTCTGACCGTCGTCACGCTGTGAATGACAACGCAATGTCAAAAATGACTCCAGGTCGCAATTTTCTCAATCGCGGTCCTGCGCCTTGCTCCCGGCACAATGCAGTCGCGTCGCCGACGCCAATTTAATGCAGAGTTGACGCGCAGTATGCGGCTTGTTGCGGCCGAACACGACGGGGCGTGGCTCGCAACGTCATAAGCATCTCGCTTTACCCCAGCGGACCTTCGAGGGCCCGACCAGTGTCTCCAACCGCGAAGAGCTGTGCACCATCCAGCGTTGTCCAACGCCCCAGTCATCTTGACTAGAGCGTTGGACAACGACGATGAGCGCGCGCGTCACGCAGACCGGAGTTATTTATAGAGCGCCAAACTTGAAGTTGATGCCCGCGCGAACGAGATCGCCATCATTGCGAACAGTCGCACTATAATTGCCAGGTCCGCCGTTCACACCTGGAATAGCCAAGCTTCGTTCACCCAGATCGTAGTGAATGTACTCGACTTTGAGCGTAACAGCGTTGGAGTTGAAGACATTCAAACGGTTGAATACGCTGTCCGATGTGACGGCATATTCCAAGCCGCCCCCGTAAGCGTAGCCAGTTTGGATGCTATTCTGCCGACCTTGGAAGAACGGTATCGCGCCATTCGGAGCAAAAAAGGTGACCTGGCTATCAACGCCGCCGTAAGCAAAACCACCGGTCCCGTAAATCAGCAGGCGGTCGAAAGCGTAGCCAACTCGGCCACGAACCGTACCCAGGAATTCGAGGTTCCCACGGTACTCATTGACACGGGTCGTGAGCGGGGCACCGGGCGTGACGAGTGGACCAAAGTTGGTCGTGTTACTTAGCGTCTGCGTCTGGCGGAGGTCTGTATAGGCGGCGTCAGCTTCTACGCCGAGAACGGCACCCGTGCCTGCGCCAAACTGATAATTGTAGCCAATCTGACCACCGCCGGTGAAGCCGTCGCTGCGGACCGTCGTGCCAAATGGACGCAAGCCTGCAGCTAAAGCAGCATTGTTGTTCGCAAGGTCACCGACGGTATTGCTGAAGCGAGTATCCGCATCAAAAGCGTACCCAGCATTTAGGCCGAAGTAGCCGCCCGTCCAGGTGAAAATCGGCGCTGCCATCGGCGCCGCTTTGCTGTACGTCCGCGGCGCCATGTCGGCAGCAAACGCTGGTGCGGAAAGTGCCAGCGCAAGAAGGCCCGCGGTGCCCATCAAGTGACATTTCATGATCGTTTCCTCAGCTTCAGCCATGTCGGCCGAGGAAGTGTTACCGATATTCGAGGCTTTGCCTGTTGCTGTCTTGAGACACTTTCTAACTCAGTGTTTCCGTCGACATAATTTCGGTATTCAGTGGCAGTTCATCGCGTTGCGAAAAAGCCGCGTCTGCAAAAACGTTTCGAGCAAGGCACAAGAACCTAACAGCACGCCGCAACGGTTATAAACGACAACGGCAGCAGCATGAACGTGGGTCATGCTTTGCAAACAACGATATCGCCGGCATGACTAACGAGGCAGAAGCAAAATCGGCACACACTGATCGCACTAATTGAGGAGCAAACGAGAGGCAGAGAGTCTTTATGGTTGAATGTTAATGCGGATCGGGACATTGAGACTGAAACGGTCACGCTTGAGGGCCGTATCTCGAAGAGTTCGCGACCCGCATCCTGCGGCGCGACTCCCCGGGAGGGAACAATGAAGAAATATGTAATCGCGGCTGTGTTGGCGGGCAGCGTGGCACTCACTGGTTCGGCAGCTTTTGCCGAAAACCCGATGGTCGGCGGCGCGGCAATGCCGGCTACGAAGAACATCGTTGAGAATGCGATGAACTCAAAGGATCACACCACTCTCGTTGCCGCCGTCAAAGCCGCCGGCCTGGCCGAAACTTTGCAGGGCAAGGGTCCCTTCACGGTGTTCGCACCGACCAACGAGGCATTCGCCAAGCTGCCGGCCGGCACCGTGGATACACTACTGAAACCAGAGAATAAGGAAAAGCTTGCCACCATTCTGAAGTGTCATGTCGTTGCGGCAGACGCCATGTCGTCGGCTATCGGCAAGATGATCAAGGACGACAAGGGCGCCCATCCCGTCAAGACACTCGGCGGCTGCACGCTGACGGCGAAGATGGACGGCGACAAGATCACCCTGACCGACGAAAAAGGCGATGTCGCAACCGTGACGATCGCGGACGTGAAGCAGTCAAACGGCGTCATCCACGTGATCAACACCGTCATGCTTCCGAAGGCTTAATTGGCTAGAACACGGCCTGTCGGCATTGTTAAATGCCGACAGGCCGGCGGAAAGACGTCAGTGTGACGCTAACGCTCTCGCGTTCAGCGCGACTGCTGTGAAAAGCATTTTCCTCGAGCACCAACGTAATTGAAGCCGCTGTTGCTCGGATCGCGATGCGCGCATTTGACCGGAACCCGGTCGGCACGCAAATGTGCCGCATGCTTATGCGCTCGATCCGACGCGAATGGTAAAGCTTGCTTGTAGCCTCGCGTTGATTTGGCGGTTAGCAAGCGAGGACTTGAACAGAATAATCGCTGCGTTGCGGTCGAAAGTGGAACAGTTTGTCAGATCTCGCAAACAATGCTGTTGCTTCGCCCGTCGCTCACATTCCTCTTTCCTCGCGATCTCTCGCTCTCCCGGAAGGTGTGCAGCCCTATCGCATTGACTGGGTCAACGCAGGCGTCATTTGCAGCGTTCATGCCCTGGCAATGCTTGCCTTGTTCCCCCCTTTTTTCAACTGGACAGCTGTCATCGTTGCAGTCGTCACCGCGCGACTGTTCGGGCTACTCGGCGTGAACATTGGCTATCACCGCTTGCTGACCCATCGCAGCTTTGCTTGCCCGAAGTGGCTTGAGCATTCACTGGTCGTGATAGCGATCTGTTGTGCGGAGGATACGCCTGCCCGCTGGGTCGCCGTGCATCGTCGGCACCATGAAAAGTCAGATGAGCAGCACGACCCGCATAGCCCTTTGGCCGGGTTCTGGTGGTCCCATATCGGCTGGTTGTTGGTGAAGAACCCCGATCTCGCGCGACTCGGGATCTATGAGCGATATGCGCGGGACGTTCTGCGTGATCCGTTTTATCTTCGGCTTGAGCGCAATTTCTGGCAGCTCAAGATTCTGCTCATTCAGCTCAATGTGTTTTTTGTCGCAGGCCTTCTCGTCGGTCTGGCCCAGACCGTATCGACTTCCGCTGCTGTACCGGTGGCGATCAGCTTCATTGTTTGGGGGGTGTTTGTGCGGACGGTGTTCGTCTGGCATCAAACCTGGGCTGTGAATTCGGTGACGCATTTGTGGGGATACCGCAACTATTCCACCGATGAAGACAGCCGCAACAATGTCCTTGTCGGCTTATGGGCGCATGGCGAAGGCTGGCACAACAATCATCACGCTGATCAGCGCTCGGCGCGCCACGGCCATCGCTGGTGGGAGATAGATACGACCTATTTTACGATCCGTATCTTTGAAGCGCTTGGCTTGGCATGGAACGTCGTCTTGCCGCGGTCCCGACGACGGTCTTCAAACGAGTCTTGATGCGATGGACCATCCTCGGCACCGCAGGCATCCCTGCGGCTTGCCGCATCGCCCGCCAATCCCGACGGTTTTTGTTCTCTTCAGATCCCGGCATACCAGTCGTAGCCGTTGTCTTCCCAATAGCCACCTTTGCCGCCACCGATAGCGTCGAAGCTGGACACCAGTTCGATCGCGCGGATGTACTTGTTCATTTTATAACCGAGCTGGCGTTCGACCCGCAGACGCAGCGGCGCGCCATTGGCGACCGGCAACGCCTTGTCGTTCAACCCATAAGCCAGGATGGTTTGCGGATGATATGCGTCGATCATGTCGATCGAACCGTAGTACTTCACATCGCCTGACAGCCCCTGCTCCATCGTATCGAAGCAATGGAACACTACGTATTTTGCTTCCGGCTTCGGCTGCGCTTCCTGCAGGACACGCGATAAAGGAGCGCCCGTCCATTTTGCGATGCAGCTCCACCCTTCGACGCAGTCGTGGCGCGTGATCTGGGTCCGGCCCGGGATGGCCCGGATATTGTCGAGCGTCAGCCGCAGCGGCTTCTGCACGAGCCCGCCTACTTCGAGCCTGTATTTTTCGAAATTCGATGAGGACAGTTTAAGATAATCCTCGTCCTCCGGCTCGCTGGTGCCGTTCGGCTTTTGCGGCTGACGGATATCGCTGTCGCTGTATTCTTTCGCCAGCCAGTCGTTACCCAGCAGCAGCCGCTGCACACGGTAGCTCAGGTCATTGGCTGTCTCCAGCACATTGCGGACCTTGTTGTCGGGCGTGCTCAGGCCGTCGAACACGTTGCAGCCGGCCAGCGACAAGCTGGCCACGGAAACCGCTGCGCCGGTGATGAAACGACGGCGTGACAATGCGACCTTCATCTCAATCCTCCTTGGTCGCTGACGACCGATCGGTGCGATACCAGCCTGTGATGATCGATCGCATCTCGTTGATGGGCCCGGCCGCGAACACCATGGCAATGTGCACGACGAAGAACAGCACCAGCGCAGCCATGCCGCAGAAATGGATGGTTCGCGCCGTCTGCCGCGGAATGATTGTGACGAGCCACGGAGCGAACGCATTCATTCCCGGCGACATCAGGAGACCCGTTACGATCATCAGCGGAAACAATCCAAACAACACCCCCGCGTAAGTGATTTTCTGCAGCGTGTTGTAGTCGCGCGTTTTGTGGAACCGCAGGCGGATGTGATCGACGATATCCCGCGGCAGCCGCCGCAGGTCGCGCCATCCCGGCGTCACCTCGCGCCAGGCATGACCGTTGATCAGGCTGGAAATCCACCAGAGCAGCAATGTGAACACCAGCAGCCAGGCAAAAAAGAAGTGGACGACGCGGCCTGTTGCCAGATCCTGGCTCGATGGAATCGTCGCCCAGGCAGGAAATCCCCGCGCGGCCGGCTTGCCATCCACATTGCTCAGCCCGAGCCATCCGCTGGTATCGAATGTCTGGCCAAGGATCGTGGTCGTGCCCCTCGGACCGGCATCCGTATTTTCGCCCGTCATCGACAAGACCGCATTGTCAAACTCAAAGCCTGACTGCTTGCCGACATAGAGCGTGGGATGAGCGTTAAAGATCTGGAGCCCGGATAGCAGCAGGAAAAACAGCGAGACGGCCCAGATCCAATGAGTCAGGCGCGTCATCACTTTCTGTTTGTACACCCATCCACTGCTTTCCGCGTCGGAGCGGGCAATTTGGGATCGGTCGCCGGACACGATGGTCATTATGCTTGCCTCCTGCTTTGCCTGCCCTCTTCTGGAAAGCAACGAGGCTTCCAATGAAGGCGCGGTCGTTCGCGCGGCGTTCCAACGAACTGTCCGCCGCCTAGCGTGGCTTGATCTCAAGCCTGTACAGGTCCTTGCCGATGGCAAAGGCGGTGGCGGAGCCATCGGCGTGTCTGACGAAGCGGATCTTGTTGACGGACGCTCCCATCTCGGTTCGGGTCCAGGTCACACCGCCGTCCGTTGTCTCAAAGCCACCGGTGGAGCCGCCAACCCATCCACGCCGCTCGTCCAGAAAATTGATCCCATACGGAATCCATTGGGAGTCTTGCGTGACGGTCAGGCGCTGCCAGTGCTCGCCGCCATCTTTCGTCTTGACCACATAGCCGCGCGCTTCACCGTCGGGCGCCTGATAGCTGATAATGGTGCCATAGCCGATCGTCGAACTCGGAAATGCGAGCTTCCAGTTGTTGTCCCCGGCCCGGTCGCTCTCGAACACCGTTCGCCAGCTCTTGCCGCCATCCACCGTCTTCAGGATACGCGCATGCGCCTTGTCCTCCGCGGCATCGCTGGCGCCGGCGATGAAGCCCACCTGCTCGTCAAGAAAGCGAATATCCAGGATCATGCCGGTGACATTGCTCAGGTCCCGCGCGGCAAATGTCCGCCCGCCATCGAACGATTCGATCAGGCCTGCCGGTCCGCCGACACGCCCCCCGGCGCGGATGGCTGCGACCCGGTCTCCTACTTTCAGGATATCGATCGCGCAGATCCCTGCGACTTGAGGCCCCGTGACTTTAACCGGATCCCAACGAGTGCCACCATCACGGGTGACGTAAAGCGGTCGCTTGTCCGCGACATTGGGGAAGTATCCCGGCCCGATATTTCCGAGAAAGCCCAGCCGCTCATCGGCAAAGGCGATGGCACGAATATATGTCCCGCGGTGGGACCAGACGGACTTCCAACTCTGTCCGGCATCGGTCGTGCGATAGACCGTCCCAGTTCCGTTGCCGTACCAACCGAACTGCTGACCAGCGAGATCTAGCGCATCCTGCTTGTTGTTGAGGACGTACTGCTTGGTGTCCACCTTGACCCAACTATCAGCGCGAGCGTATGTCGGACCCGCCATTAAGACCGAGATCAAAACATTGATCAAAATCGCGGGTCGAGCAGTCGAAGATTTGATAACGATTGTCGCCGCCATAAGGATCACTCCGCGCTTCGTCGAGGCTAGAAGTCCAGCGTCGGTCCACAGCCTTAATGTATGACGTTGTCGATCCACGGTAACTCGGCACACCTACGCACCGTCGTTCCGTTGCAAGTTAGTGTGTGCGTACACGCGATTAAGGTCTTCAGACCAATCAAGATACGCGATTAGCGAAGATGCGTTTCACCAAAGCTGCGGAGTCGCTGCAAGCACGCCTTGGAAAGATGAAGCCCGCCAGCAACACGCGATCCGGAAGCCGTATGCCTGTGTTACGCAGGACTTTGGCGGCACAATCGCGCGTGGCTCGTGGACCGCAGAACTTCGCCTTTTCGCACTCAAAGAGTTTCTCGAAGCCGCAAGGTTCGCGGCGAAGCGGAGGCCACGGCTTGAACGAAGGGGCCCGCGTCGCTCGACTCGGGCCCCTGCATATCAACTGCAAACGCGAACTGGCCTTATGCGCCAGCCGTACGCCGTCCATACCTGCCGACGAACGAGATAGCAGTCTCCGTAGTAGCTCGATGCCAGATATGGCGATCCGTACCATCCACCTCCGTAGTACGATCCCAGCCCCAATCCCACGCCGAGCCCGAGTCCGCCGTATCCAAATCCACGACCGCGGAAGCCTGCGCCTCTAAATCCACCGCCGTAGAAGCCACCGCGGTGGAAGCCGCCGCCGCGAAAGCCGCCACCGTGGACGCCACCACCATGAAATCCGCCTCCTCGAAAACCACCGCCACCGTGGAATCCGCCGCGAGCAGATGCCGTAACAGGAGCGGCTGCAACTGCAATGGCGCTCATCGCCGCAAGAGTCATAAGTAATCTACGCATGTTCTGTCCAATCTTCGAAAAACGAAGTCGCACCCGATATCGATACGGGGACGTTGCAGATTAGTTGCATCGCTCTGCCGTGCTAATTTTGATAAGTCTCCAACGAAACCTCGTAAAATCGCACTATTTGAAAACCGATGCAGCGCTTGTGCGTAACTAGTTGCAATGACCGAGACCGTTGATCGTGATGTGCCCTTTTGCGGGCGCGGTGGGTCGTGTCGGGATGAAACAATGCCCCTGAAATCAAATGCCCTTATCGGTCGTCTCGTTGAAGACGACTTAATCTTCGTAAGATCGTCTTCCACCGAGGTCGATATGCCGGCCCGGTGCATCCTGCAGGAAGCGGGGCGGCCAGTTGAACATGTCTACTTTCCGTCGGCAGGTTCCGTTTCGTTTCTCGTCACGTCAAAGGCTGGCGCGGTCGTCGAGGCAGGGTTCGTGGGCGCGGACGGAGCGATAGGTTCTCTTCACCAACTTGGCAGCCGACTGCATTTCACACGCGCCATTGTAGTGGTTCCCGGAAGGGCGCTTCGTCTCCCCGTGCTGCGTTTCGAAACTCTTCTCCGGAATTCTTGGTCGTTCAACCGAATGATCGTCTCCAACAATACGCTGATCGCCGAGCGCAGTCAGCAGATAGCGGCCTGCAATTTGGTGCATCGTCTTGAGTTGCGCCTTTGCCGTTGGCTGCTGCAGACGATCGGCGGCGGATCGAGCCGTCGCGTAGAAATAACACAAGAGGCGCTCTCCCACTTCCTAGGGGTCAATAGAGCGCGCCTGAACGAGGCGCTGAAAACGTTGGAGATCGCAGGCGCAGTCGCCGCGTCGACCAGAGGCACCATTCAGATTCTTAGTCACGAAGCAATGCAGCGGATGGCCTGCGAGTGCGCAGGACATTTGAGTTTAGTTCCGACTTAGATCTGGCATTTATTTGTCTAGTTTCTGTTCTGCAGAGAACAGACACGTTGACCGAGTCTCGAACTAATCGAGCGCGATAAGCCGCCAACCAAAAGGAAACGACCCACATGAAGAAGATTTTGATCGCTGTCTGCTGCGCCGCCCTTGTAAGCGGCACCTCCCTTGCCTCTGCTCAATCTGGCACCGCAATGGGCGGTGCGACGATGAGCAAGAGCTCTATGGACGCGAACAATCGGATGTCCAAGAAAAAGAAGATGAAGATGAAGCGGGGCATGATGAAGCGGGACGGCATGTCAAACAACGGTATGAATAACGGAATGTCCGGAGGCATGAACAACGGCATGTCCGGTGGGATGAACAACGGAATGATGAACAATGGCATGTCCGGCAACGGCATGAAGAGAATGTAAGGATGGATGACCGCGTCGTCTAAGGGCGACGCGGGGCCTGCCGGATGCATCTAAATGCCCAAGCGCGACGTCTACGCGATAATATTCGTCTCCGTGTGTATCGGCGCCGGCGTGCTTTGGCTCATGATCCGGTTGATCGACAGCTACGCTTTTTAGCGAAAGATCCTGCCCGACTAGACGATGAGCGTTCCGACTTCACACAATGTCAGTTCACAAATCCACTAATCGCGACCGCAGCCTTCTTAACATCCGCGGAGTATTGACGTCGGCGCTGCGATGGTCGCTGGAACGGCAGCGGCCGGACGGGCACTGGGTCGGGTCGGTAGAATCAAACGCTTGCATGGAAGCGCCATGGTGCCTCGGCTTGTGGGTTCTGGGTCTTGAGGCTCATCCGTTGCGCGCCAGGCTCGCGCGATCGCTGGTCGAAACCCAGCGACCGGATGGCTCTTGGCAGATCTACCACGATGCGCCGAACGGCGACGTGAACACGACTGTCGAGGCATATGCGGCCCTTCGCTCGATGGGTGTGGACGCAGATTCCTACGAGCTCGTCCGCGCCCGACGATGGATCCTCGACAAGGGCGGCCTCGGCAATGTCCGTGTCTTCACCCGCTACTGGTTGGCCCTAATCGGCGAATGGCCATGGGACAAAACGCCGAACCTGCCCCCGGAAGTGATCTGGCTACCGCGCTGGTTTCCCTTCTCGATCTACAATTTCGCACAGTGGCTCGCGCGACCCTCGTACCACTGACGATTCTTTCGCTCCGTCGACTGAGCAGGCCGCTGCCGCCGGGGCGGAGGCTCGACGAGCTATTTCCGCAGGGCCGGCGATCGTTCGACTACAGTCTTCCGTCGAAAGTTCCCGGCGGATTGTGGAGCCGCATCTTTATGGCGATTGACGTGTTCCTGCATGCGGTTCAGTCGTTCGGAGATCGTCTGGGTTGGCGCCGGCAGAGAGCTGCAAACCGCGTGCTCGACTGGATTGTTGTCCATCAGGATGCAGATGGCGCCTGGGGTGGCATCCAACCTCCTTGGCTTTACGGACTGCTTGCCCTGCATGCCGAAGGCTTCGGCGTGGACCATGACGCGATGGTCAAAGGCGTAGCCGCGCTCGACGATCCGGCTTGGCGCGTCGATCGGGGCGATGCCAGCTGGATACAGGCGACCAACAGTCCAGTCTGGGATACGATCCTAACGATACTTGCATTCGAGGATGCGGGAGCTTCGAGGCTGCACCCGGAGGCGATAGGTAAGGCGCTGGAGTGGGTGTTAGACCGCCAGATCCTTGCACCGGGCGACTGGTCGCTAAAGTTGCCTGGCGTTGCACCTGGTGGTTGGGCTTTCGAATACGCCAACAATTTCTACCCTGACGTCGACGATACGGCCGTTGCCTTGATGGCTCTTTCGTCCTTTCGAGACGATCCCCATTGGAAGGACGGAGATATCGGCCTCGCCATCCGGCGCGGCATCGACTGGTTACTGGCCATGCAATGCGAAAGCGGAGGCTGGGGAGCCTTCGACAAGGACAACGATCGTCGGATCCTGACCAGAATTCCGTTCTGCGACTTCGGGGAGGCGCTGGACCCGCCGTCAGTGGACGTCACAGCACATGTGCTGGAGGCATTTGCGAAAGTCGGCCTGCCTCGGTCCCATCCGGCGATCGTAAGGGGCCTTGCGTTCATTTGGAAAGAGCAGGAGCCCGATGGCCCATGGTTCGGAAGATGGGGCGTGAACTACATCTACGGCACGGCGGCCGTTATTCCGGCGTTGGCGGCACTTGGATGCGGCATGGAGGATGGTCGGATACACTCGGCATGCGACTGGCTGGTCGATCGCCAGGATGCGGACGGAGGATGGGGAGAGACATGTGCATCGTACGTCGAGGCAAGCGCTGCCGGACGTGGCGACGCCACCGCCTCGCAGACAGCTTGGGCCCTTATGGCGCTTATCGCCGCAGGTAGGCCGGAAGACCGCAGATCCATCGAGCGCGGATGTAATTGGCTTATGGACCGGCAAATCGACGGGACCTGGATCGAGCCCCAATACACAGCGACCGGATTTCCCGGATACGGCGTTGGCCAGAGTATCAGGCTCGATGATCCGACCCTGCAGGGAAAGCTGGGACAAGGCCCCGAGCTTTCGAGGGCATTTATGCTCCGCTACGATCTTTACCGGCACTACTTCCCCATCATGGCGCTGGGGCGTGCGATGCGCTCCATCCCGGGATTGACGGGCACCGCTGACCTTCCCGCCCGAGAAGATTTCCGGCAGCCGCGGTGAGTCGTTGAGCAACGTCTGGGGCACGAAAACATCCAATCGTTCGCAAGACGAAACGAGGTGGCTGTGTTCGCGATGCTCGGCCAAGGCATCGTCACTGCAGTCCGCGGAATAACGCGAGTGATGCTAAGGCGGTATTCGATGCACAGCAAAAGCACGCACGTGACTTGTGCGGCGAGAGGCCACGCAGCGCGGACACAAGTTTATCATTGTCCGCTTTGCGCCAACAGCGGCCGTCGCAGATTAGGATGAATTTGCCAAAGGCGACTAGCGGAACCCACGCGTTGTCCCTCCGTTGCCGTTTTGTGAAACGGAGAGGACGCGATGGCGAAGAAAACTAAGAAGTCGGCTAAAAAGGCACCTTGGGACAAGCCCAATCCTAAAAAGAAGGCCGGCAAGAAATCGAAGAAAATGAGTCTCGCCAAAAAGGCGAAGGCCAAAAAAGCCGCGAAAAAAGCCGGACGCAAATATCCAAGTCTTGTAGACAATATGAACGCAGCGAAGAAAAAGAAAACGGCGAAGAAGAGCAGCGCCAAAAAGAAGACCACAAAAAAAACGGGCAAGAAGGCCAAAAAGAAGAAGTCAGCCAAATAGGTGCGATCTAAAGCGAAGGCGGCTGCCGAAACGGCATCTGCCTCATCCTCTCCCATCGCAAATCCCCAACACCCTTAGCTGCAGCCTGCATTCCAGGCTTCTTGGTTCGCGGTAGCCCCTCCAGCTCGCAGGCTCTCCGCGGCAACAAGCAGGCTTACAGGGACTCGAAAAGGTAGCGTAGGCTCGCCGTAGCAACCGCTGCTAGGACGACGGCCAGCGCCCTGCGAGCTCAGCCTCTAGCCTTCGGTCCTGTGTGTCTGTCCACCATTGCGAAATCCTGCGCCGCATCTGCGCTCCCGACAAAACGCTCACGTGCCTATGACATGAAACAGCGCAGGCAAGCTGATTGCCAGCATTCCGAGCGTCACGAGCCCGAGCACTAAGCCTTCAGGGTCGTCATTTTCTGGCGGGGGTTCGGGTCCGACCCGTTCGGCGAACAATCCAAACATTTCTCAGCCTCACATTCTGCGAGCCACCTGTCGAGGAACCACGTGATTGCCTTCTGACGTCGTATTCGCTTGTTTTCGCCCATCACCATCGACATCAGCTCGCTGCCCTCAAATCGCGGGCGACCTTGTATTCCATGTATTTGCTGATGGCGCGGTTGGAGAGGAGCAGCCTGCTTCGCACGCCCTGCCGCATCATGTTCTCGACGGCGTAGAGCAGAACCTGGCTGCAGATTTCGGGGTCATCAACCTCACCTGTTCGCTCCAGGTAATCCCACGCGATCTGGATGGCCTCTTCCATGAGAATTGCTAAGTGCATGGCAATCACCAAAATCTTTCATGAAGATAAGGTGACGTATCCTCCTTCGTTCCCTGTCCAGGAACGGCGCACATGATGCGCCGTTGAACGGTAATCAACGGAGGAAGCCATGAAAAACGTCGAAGACAACACCCCAAGCGAGAAGGTCAGGCCCGACCAGCGTACCGCGCAGGACAAGGGCTCCATGGCGCAGAGCAACAAGCCCTCGGAGAAGAACCCACAGAACACCACTGATCCAAGTTTGCCGGACACGCCTAAGCCCGATCTTGAGAAGTGGGGCCGGACCAAAACGCACTGAGTGTTTTTCGCAACACTTTGATTGAATTCAAAGGCGCCGGGAACACCGGCGTCTTTTCCGCTTTTCCCTCGATAGGTTTGCCGACAGGGGTGAGGCAATGAGTGAGAGAGCTTGTCCGAAGTGTTCGTCGTTGCTGTATCTGCAACGCGTTGATCCGGGGATGAAGGGTTTCGTCAACCGCGTGTTCGAATGCCGTCAGTGCGGCACCGAGAAGACTTTCCCCGGCCGAGCCAAACCCGGCGTTATGTCATGGCCGCACGACGAGGTTGCCTAGTTCGCGGCTCCTTCCGTAAGCACGTTCTGCGGCGAATTCTCCACTTTACGTTTCGTTTGAGTTTTTGATATGGGACGAACGCTATGTCCCGTACGTCAACGCCCCGCTGCCCGGATTGCCAAACAAAGATGACGTGGGTTAGGTCCACCCCCGCCAAGCCTGGATTCGTTGCTCATACCTACGACTGCGCACGATGCCATCAGGTTCACACATTTACTGAACCCGACCCTATCAACACTGCAGATGGCTGGGTCAAAAGCGAGCTTAAGCCACCTTCTTAATCGCCATGCCCAGACGCCCTATTACCAAACGCTGGACTGACGACGACGTCGCGAAGCTGGCAGCTTATCGAGAGCGGATACCCTCCTCCATGCTGCTGCGGCATTGAACCGGGCGACCGCGACCGTGCAAAAGAAAGCTCGCCTTCTCGGAAAAAGCTTTCCGGGCGTGCGTCAGGTTCGTGCAAACCTGAGATCATCCGGCGCCATCGATCTCTAAAAAATCCGATCAGTAAGGTATGCAACGCAGGAGATCAGGCAGCCGCGAGATAGCTTTGGCAATTCGCCGCGCCTCCTCCCACCGCATGTGTCCGCTAACACACTGATAGCAACGAATGTGCAGGTTTCGCAGTGCATCACGGCGCAGATCACGAACCCGCTGCTGCGTGGACCCGAAAGCATTGATCAGTCAGCGTCGGGTAACGCGCTCATTCCGTGACCGCATCACCGCCGATGCCGGCCGCGCCGCAATTCCATGGTTCTAACTCATTTACTCCAATCTAGAATGGTTCTAAAAACACTTCCCTGTCCTCTCGTGTTGTTCGTACGAAACTCGCATGTGGAAACCTAAAAAGACCGCCGCCGAGCTTGAGAAGCTATTTCGAGATACGACTGCTCAGACCGTCGGACCATGGCCCGAAAATATGAGATTGATCATCTATCCGCTGGACGCGAGTTGGCGGATCGTCGTCGGCTATTCCGATGCCGCTCAAATGCCGTTCCGAAATCGGCTTATGGACCTGAGCGTGCAACTGCGCGAGCTCTACGATCTTGAGGTGGGTCCTGAAGGTCTCTGGAATTGAGTAGAATGACGACGTTATCTGGGACCGCCGAAGTCCTGAAAGTCTTCCTCAAATTAGGTTCGACCTGTTTCGGCGGACCAATCGCTCACATCGGCTACTTCCGCGACGAATTCGTGACCAAGCGCAAATGGCTGACGGAGTCGGAGTTCGCCGAGCTCGTTGCCATCTGCCAATTCCTACCGGGGCCTGCCAGTAGCAAGGTGGGCTTTTCAATCGGACTGATGCGCGCCGGATACCCTGGCGCGGTCGCCGCTTGGATTGGTTTCACGTTACCATCAGCGCTCGCGCTCGTCCTGTTTGCCTACGGCGCTCCGACATTGAACGGCCAGCTCGGAGCAGGCCTCCTTCACGGATTGAAACTCGCCGCTGTCGCAATCGTCGCGCAAGCAGTTTGGGCAATGGCGCGCGCACTTTGTCCAGATCGTCAGACGGCGGCAATTGCACTAATAGCAACGTTTGTCGCCTTACTCGGCTCCACGTCCGCCACTCAGATCATCGCTATCTTGCTCGGCTGCTTTGCCGGACTCCTCTTATGTAGAAGCAACGAGCCTGTCCACGCGACGAAAACCACGATCAAAGTATCAAGAACGGTCGGGGCGTTCTCTCTAGCGTTGTTTGTCATTCTGCTTGTCGGTTTGCCACTTTTCCGTTCGGTCTCCGGCTTGTTCGAGTTGTCTCTCTTCGACGCCTTCTATCGATCTGGTTCTCTCGTCTTCGGCGGTGGTCACGTCGTCCTGCCGCTTCTTAAGGAAGCTGTAGTTGCCCCAGGTTGGATCGGAGAAAATGCTTTCTTGGCGGGCTATGGAGCTGCTCAAGCCATTCCAGGGCCCCTCTTCACTTTCGCAGCCTATCTGGGCGCTGCGATCCAGCCGGAGCAAGGCGTCCAATCCGCGACCATCGCATTGGTCGCGATCTTTCTACCGGGAATGTTGATCTTGCTAGGTGTATTTCCTTTCTGGGAGGCGGTACGGATGCGACCGTCGGCGCGAGCAGCCATGCGCGGTATCAATGCGGCGGTTGTCGGCATCCTCGCGGCTGCATTGTATGACCCGGTCTGGACCACAGCCGTGGTGAGCCGTATCGATTTAGGCATCGCGCTGGTCGGTTTCCTTTTTCTTGCCGTGGGGCGCTTGCCTCCCCTCCTCGTGGTAACCGCTTGTGCGATAGCGGGATTGCTTTCCCCGTTTATTTAAGAGGAAGCTGGGCGACAGTGACCGCTTTATTTTGGTCTGTCCGAACACTGAACTTTTCAGCTTTGCCCACATTATCCTTGCAATGGGCGTGCCCCAACGCGCCTATTTCCAGTGAGAAGGCCTCGTTTCCCCCGGCGAGGCCTTCGTTGTGGATGCGGGCCGTCCGTACCGGTCGCTCGCAGCAACGGTACGACGTAAGTTCATCAAGAGCTTGCAGGTGTCCGATGAACTTCAGCGCAACTTCTGTCGTCGCCCTCATGATCGCTCTGGCTCTGTGCTTCGCCGCGGCCGCTCTCGGCGCGCGGGTAACGACGCCCGAGATCCCGACGTGGTACGCAAGCCTGGCTAAACCGTCCTGGACGCCGCCGAGGGCCGCATTTCCAATCGTCTGGCCGATCCTCTATCTGCTCATGGCCGTCTCCGTCTGGCTGCTGTGGCAGGCCGACCCGTCTCCAGCGAAGACCGCCGCACTGGTAGGATTCGCGGCCCAGCTCTTGCTCAACACGGTCTGGTCGCCTGTCTTCTTCGGTCGGCACGACATCACCGGCGGGCTGGTCATTATTTCGCTTCTGGCGATAACGTTGACCTTCACGGTCGTGATGTCGTTCGAAGTTGATTGGATCCCGGGCGCGCTATTGGTGCCGTACCTGTTTTGGATATCCTTCGCAGCGGCGCTGAATTTCAGGATCTGGACGCTTAACTAACCGATCTTCCCGAGATCCAACGGCCTCGACGATGGACAACGTGTCCTTGGGCACCGGTCATCGCCTTCAGCCGAGAAGTCGGAATGCGGCATTTTAGGCAAACGGGCGAGCGGATCTTTTGCATGGCAAATGCCGCGTTTGTTACAGCGGAAAGCAGGCAACCAACTCTCGCGTGATGGCGTCCGGCTACGTCGAGCCCGCCTCCTCACAAAGGTCGGCTCGTCTTAGCCGCCGCCGACCAAGTTGCGCTCATCCCCCAATTTCATCGGTTAAGAGTCCGATAACTGACTCAAATGCAGCTTGCGAAACTTGCGGCCAGGCTTCCCGATCGCCTATAGCGACTTCAATCCAGCGGTGCCTGACGTATCGGCGTGCCATACTGTCGAGGCAACTCGCCTACCAACATCAACCAAATCGATCACAGAGAATCCAACTCGGATTTCTGCCCGTCGGTCGAAAAAGGATTTCACGTGCCTACCAATACCCGTCGGCCCTATGGTCTCGACGATCACATATCTTGCGAACGTTGCTCGGCACAGATGAGCCTCTACAGGAGAGGCCCCCATCCCCGGCGAACCGGTCACGAAATCCAGCGTTACGAGTGCGGAGAGTGCAAAGCACAGTTCGTGCGCACGATCGACATCGCCGGCAACGTTTCCAGCGCCTCACGCGGTTCAAACGGATCTCCAACTTAGCCCGCTGTCACCGCTTTGTCCGCGTCCGGTGCGCCGCGAAGGCGCGACCGCTGTTGGTGCCCTGCCTGAAACCAAACCGGAAATAGCGCATTGCCAAGGCAGCATACGCCGGGTGTCAACCGGCCGTAATGGGGATGATGGACGCGGCGGTTTTGCCGGTTTCTCGTCGCGACAGCAACTCGTGGGTACGCGTGGCAATCTAACCTGTTCCCGGCGTATGTCCCCCGAATCAAGCTTTCCCCCGTCACGACCATTTTCATCCTCACTACCGCCCTCACGCGATGGTCGAGGAATCGTGGGCGCTTGCTCCACGTGCCTCGATGCTTGCGGACCATACCCGGAACGAAGTCAGATTCTCGACATTCTGGTTTCGCCAATCACTGGCTCCAGAGGAAAATAGCAATGTTCAAGTCATCGGTTGCTGCGGTCGCGGTTCTCGCCCTGGCTTTAGGTTCAACGGCGATTGCCCAGTCGATGGGTGAAAAGACCGGCGTTAATTCCGTTCTCGGCGTCGCACCGAGCACCTCTGACTTCGTGAAGGAAGCGGCTCTGAGCGACATGACCGAGATCGCCACCAGCAAGCTTGCTCAAGAGCGCGGCGACGCTGACGCAAAAACCTTCGCCAGTCAGATGGTCACCGATCACACCAAGACATCCGAAGAACTGAAGGCTCTCGTCAGCCGAGGCGTAAAGGCCGAGATTCCTGCCTCTCTCGACGACACACACCAAAAGAAGGTGGACAAGCTGAAGGACGCGAAGCCCGAGGATTTCAATTCGGATTATGCATCCATGCAGGTGAGCGCGCACAAGGACGCAGTGTCGTTGTTCGAACGTTATGCAAAGGGCGGCGACGACGCGAAGTTGAAGGACTGGGCTGGCAAGACGCTTCCGCATCTGCAGCATCATCTCGAAATGGCACAGAACCTTAACAAAAAGAAGTAATCAGGACCAGGCGGGACGGACTGCGGTATGCCTTGGTATGACGTCGTTCCGTTCCGCCGTTATCAGGGCGCGCGATGTCCGATGACAACGACAACCCCGACGTCGCCGACGGTGCAAGGAAATTGCCGAAACCCATCGCCTGTTTCGGTTGAACCCGGCATTTGACGACCTTTCCAGATCGAGTAGGCATATCGCCCTTGTCCCGGCCGACACCGAGGACGTCGCGCGCGCCATCACACCGACCGCCGACGCACTGGGGCGCAATTGGCGCGACGAGCAAGCGTTTCTTGCGGAGAGTATTGAGACCGACGAAAGACACGTCATTGGCGACGTCATCTTCCGTTCGATACCGGCCGGGCCTATGAAGCGAAGCGGACAGAACTAAGATGCCTACGAAGAACAAGATCAAAAACGACCGGGAAACGCTCGAAATGTGGGCAACCGATCTTCTGCTAGAGGCGCATGCCATCGCAGCTTGTCCTGACCACGGCTACATGCGCCTGCGTCACAGCCATCACGCGATCGATTATGCGAAGGATCTTGCCGAACACCGCAAATTTTCGGGAAAGAACAAGAAGGAGCGGGTTGCCGCTATCGAGAATGTGCTCGACGGTTTCGGCGACGCCTGCCCGGCCTGTGACTGACCTATGCCACGAAAGCTGAAAGTCTATCAAACATCGATCGGCTTCTTCGACTTGGCGCTGGCCGTCCCTTCCATGAAAGCCGCTCTCGAAACTTGGGGGGCGGACTCAAACCTGTTTCACCAAGGATTTGCCAGCGAGGTGACCGACCCCGAGACGGTTGCGACTGCGCTGGATCATCCGGGCGTCGTGTTGAAACGGCCTGTCGGAACCAGTGAGCCATTCGCTGTCGAATCCCGGTTGCCGAAGAGTGTGATGGCGCGAGGCACTGCCAAACCGCATGCGATTGCGCGGAAGACGAGCAAGCGACGTTCCACTACTAAAGATGACGCCAAGGCACGAAAGGCGTCCGCCGCCTATGAGCGTGAGAGGAAAAAACGCGAAGCAACCGAACGGCGGGAGGAAGCAAGGCGCGTGAAAGAATGCGAGCGTCGAGACACTGCCGTTCGCAAAGCAACGGATGCTTTGGATGACGCCAGGGAGAAATACGAGGACACGGCACGCCAAATAAAGGAGGAACGTGCCGCGCTCGACCAACGCGAGGCCGACAATGACGCGAATTGGGAAAAGACGCGTCACAGGCTGGACGACGCGGTCAGGAAGGCCCGTGGTTGACGCGAAGTCAGCCACCTCCGTGACAGTCCCAAACGTCGTCAATCCTTCGGGAAGAGCTTATCGCGAATATAGCGCGATGTCGGGGTCAGCCGTAGACGTCGAGGAATGCGCCACTCCGCTCTGTCGAGTTCGCGCTTGTCACCGATATCAAGTTTGCCCGCGGGCTTCTTGGCAATGAAGATGGCGTCGCTCATCTTGCGTCCAGAAAACCGATTCTTTGCGGTCGCTTCTTTCCAAAGCGTCACTCGCCCCATTTTGAGCGCCGGGAGCTCTTCCCTGATCTCACGGCGTAGGCAATCTTTGTCGTCTTCCTTGCCCCGCTTCCGTCCACCGGGAAACATCCACAAGCCGTCCTTGCGACGGCGGACCAGCAGAACCTTCCCGCGACGCATGGCGACTAATTCGAAGATTTTGGCATTATCTCTCGATCGCAATCCTTCAGACACCATGCCATAAAACGGCTAATACCCACGAATGTAGCGTGACGCGCGTACGGCGCCACACAACGGAAAAAGGCCCCGCAATCGGGGCCTCCAGAAGGGGTACATCCGCCCTTCGACCTCATCCGAGGCTGCACTCTGAACGCTGCGGTCCCCGAAGAGTTCCTAACGGAATGGTTGCTTTTACTGCGGTGCCCAATCCGTTGCGTTCTATTAAAAGTAGCTAATGCGATCAACCTCAATTCTGTGCCCCGCTCTCTCGCCCGCAGCGTGGCGCAAAGGAAAATACTAACAGATTGCTCCGCCATATATTCCGCAAGCCCCGACTTGGGTAGGCAAACACGGCGCGAGCTTACAAATCGCACCCAGCCACTTCTCACCTGCATCGGACGATAATTTTCTAGCCCCATTAGGATATCTTCCGCACCGGAATAATTCTCAAAACCCGTGAATTTCTGTGAAGGAGGATGTCATGCCTGTAGCCTCAAGCGTCCAGCCAACGTTGCCGAAGCGCCCCCCGAAGACCTTGGGCTTTTCGTTCATGTCGCGCTGTTCGCTGCGGAGGGTTTGTTAGTCTGTCTATTGCTTTCGACTCACGTGCTGCGCCTGAGCCCCAGCTTTTTTAACATGGCATGAACAACTGACCGGCGTCGCTTCTGGCGAGTCTGTCGTGTTTCCCTTGGTGGCGATAGGCATCACTGATCCGCCTATGATTAAAATGCCTTGCAAACCTTCAGGAAGGATCCCGACCCGGGCCGCGTAATCTCGTCAGTGACGAGCAGGGCACTCACCGCGAAAGCCTCTGGAACATATTGCCGCACCGCAACTTGTCGCGCGGGCAATGTTTTCATGGAGGTTCACTATGACGTTTCGTCTCAAATCGTTTGTTGCAGTCGCTGCTCTGATCGCCACCAGCCAAGTCGCAATGGCGCAGGGCGTTCCCGGTGGCATGGAGCGTGGCGCCCGTGACGGCGAACGCGCTGCTGGTCCGGTAGGCGCTGCGGTCGGCGCGGCAGTCGGTGGTGTTGTCGGCGGCGTGGCTGGAGTCCTTGGTGTGGACGACCGTCCTCGCTTCCGTACTTACGTCCAAGGCCGCAACGTCCGCTCGTACACCTATGCTGAGCCGGTCGCCGTTGGCACCGTGCTGCCGTCTGATGGCGTGACCTATTACGACGTGCCAGATGACTATGCATCGGTGCGTGAATATCGCTACACCGTCGTGAATGACCGCACGGTGCTGGTCGATCCGCGCACTCGTCGCGTTGTGCAGATTGTCGAATAACACCACTCGGGTAACGTTGACGGACGGCCTGCCCTAGCAAGCAGGCCGTTTGCGTTAGGCGACACGTTGGAGAGATCTATCATCGCCTGAACCATCGCAGTTGAAAGCAGAATGTCAGCTTTGCACCATAAGCGGCCGTTACCTTGCTTGCCAGCCTTCGGTATCGAATAAATCGCAAACTGTGCAGCTAGACAGCGCTTAGACCTCAGGTGCACTCCTCGGTAACTACCGAAAAATGCGCGAGCCGGGCAGTACCGAAGGAAGTCGAGATCGCCACGTCCGCCGCATCGCGCCCGCGCGCAATCAGGATACGCCCGATCCTGGGAACGTTGTGGCGGGCGTCAAACGTGTACCATTTCCCGTCGAGATAGGCCTCGAACCATGCGCTGAAATCCATAGGTGCGGGATCTCTCGGGACACCTATGTCGCCCAGATATCCCGTGCAGTATCGCGCCGGAATATTCATGCAACGGCAGAGGGTGATCGCCAGATGCGCGAAATCGCGACAAACGCCGATACGCTCTTCGTGGCCTTCTGCAGCCGTTCGGTCTCCCCGGGCGTGTTGGTACCCGAACTTCAGCCGGCCGTGAACATAGTCGCAGATCGCCTGGACCCGATCCCAACCTGATCGCGTGGAGGCGAACTCCCGCCACGCTAGATCGCTCAGTTTTTGGGTGTCGCAGTAGCGGCTGCCCAGGAGATAGACCAATGCATCGTCCGGCAGGCTGTCAATTTCCCATTGTGCCGCATTTGGAGCGGTTTCATCATGATCTCCGGTGTCACTTATGATGAACCGGCCGCTGATGTGCAAAGGTCCCGCGGGTGCGATCAGCCTCGTGCATATGTTGCCAAATATATCCACATAGTCGCGAGATGCGATCGTGGGCGAGAAACTCATCTTCGGGGCGTCGAGGACGTCATGACGACGGCTTGGATGGACGGAGAGCATCAGAAGCATCGGCACGTCTGCGTCACACTGAAAGGCTATGTCGTAGCCTGCCTCGATTTTCACGAACGCCCCTCCGTTGAAAGTTTTATAAGAACACGACGCGCCAAGAGTTCCATTGGAGCGCCTCCTGGAAGTGCCTATAGATTGGACTGAGGCCAGTGCTCGTAAGTTGGCGTTTTCTCCTGAAAGAGATGCAATCGACTGTCATGACGATTTTTTCCGTGGAGCACGTAACGCGATACAGCTACCGCAATCCGATCTTGCCTGGTGTGCACCGGCTCATGTTCAGGCCCCGCGATAGCTTCGACCAACGTTTGCTCGAAAGCAGCCTGGTTGTTACTCCGACTCCGGTTGATGTACGCTGGATACACGACGTGTTTGGCAACTGCATCACTCTCGTCGAATTCGAGGGGCTAACCAAGTCGCTGAGTTTCGAAACACAGTTGCGGATCGATCACCGCCCCGAAGAGTCGCCGAACTTCACCATCGAAGATTATGCCAGGAATCATCCGTTCGCCTACGCCGATGAGGAGCTCCCCGACCTAGTCCGATATATGCAACGCCATCACGCCGACGACGACAGCGTTCAACGCTGGCTTGGAACGGTCATGGACATGGAGGCGAACAAGCCGACCGGAAAACTGCTCATGACGTTGAACGAAGCCATCCGTGATGGTTTCGCATACAATCGCCGGACGGTTGTCGGTACTCGCACTCCCAGGGAAACCATAGCCCAGCAAGAAGGCACTTGTCGCGATTTCGCGCTGCTGATGATGGAAGCGGCGCGCCAACTCGGCTTCGCAGCACGTTTCGTCACCGGCTACGTGTACATCCCAGATCGCGATCAAAGCACGCGGCTTGGCGGTGGTTCCACGCATGCCTGGTGCCAAATCTATCTGCCCGGCTCGGGCTGGGCAGAATTTGATCCGACGAACGGCATCGTCGGGAACCGTGATCTGATACGGGTCGGAGTGGCGCGCACCCCACGGCAAGCCACGCCTCTTTGGGGCTCCTATTACGGGAGCCCGGACGACGAGATCGGCATGGAGGTGAGCGTCCAGGTGAGAGCAGATCGACCATAGCATCGTCGCACTCCCGCGCGGGATACCGGCAAGATTCGACGAAAAGCGCACTGGCTCCTTGTTTCCTGCCGCACACCGCACGCCAACTATACCTGCTCTCCGACCTAGATCTATCAGCGACACTCTTCGTTGAAAGTCTACTCTGAAGGTCTCGTCAACGCTCCGCCGTCGATGCATCCAGTTTCGCACCATCGGCAATCGAGGATGGGTTCTGCCGCTCCGATTATGTTCTCGCCATACCTGCCGGAGATTTTTCGAACTCCGCTGACAAGCCGCTGGCGCTTTGATAGATCGAGGTGCCGGCGTGAACACGCTCGTGAGATCGCCACCCCCGAGGACAAGGATGTGAGGTAGAGGGCCGCCGTGCGTGACAGATACCAAAGAAAAAGCCCGGAGGTTATCCGGGCTTTTTCTGTCTCAATAGTAGCCGTATCCGCGATTGTAGTAGCGCGGACCGCCACGATAATAGCCGCCGCCGTAGGCGTAGCGCGGCGGGCCATAATGGCGCGGGCCGTATCCATAGCCATACCCCGGACCGTAAGCGCCGTACGCTCCGGCAGCCAGCGCACCCGCTGCGAGACCAAATCCGATGCCGCCGCCGCCGAAGCCGCCACCGTGATGATAGCCACGGCCGCCACGCGCTTCTGCTGGAGCGGTGAGTGCTGCGGTACCAACTGCGGCAACCGCTGCGATAATCAGTGCTGTTCGTTTCATGTCGTCTCCATTTCTGTGACGACAAGCAGGTCATGCGTGATTGGTTGCTACCGGTCACGATTCCTTTTGTGCCCTTGCAGTATCAACGCAAGTAGCCACGTCTGCGCCGATACACAGGTGGACAATCAAAATGCCCTACGCACTATTTGAAGGCGATGCCAAGCTTAGCCTGGAGTTCCCGACCGAGCAGGATGTGTGGCAGCACGCTGATGAAGCCGGGCTTGTTGATTTGGTCGATGGCAAGACGGTACTTGAGGACGGATACACCATCCAGCCTTGCAGTTCTGATGAGGCAACTGGAACACCAATCGCTGTGCCACCTGTAGTGCGCTGAATCCGGTTATCGAAGCCCGTCCGCCTCTGGCGAACCTCCTCACGTCCTCCCGCCCTTAGGTCTTATAGGCCGCTTGGAGACACTGGTGCTTCATCGAGAGCGTTGAGTTTGCATGGGCCGTCGTCCAGCCAAGGAACGTTGCACTACGGTAAGGATTGTTGACGCGGCTCGTCCAATTCCTCCCGAGATAGCCAACAACTTTGCCCCAGGTCACCGAGGCCTTTTTTGTGCCCGCAGGAACGCGTTTAAAATCTGGCTATCAGGCGTCGAAACACCGCTTGAACCCCATAGCTTCCCGCACATCCAGGATAGCCATCCTCAAAAGCGCTGACGTGGTTTCCAGCTTCGCTTCGACTGCAAGTATCTGTAGATCGCATAATCCATCTTCGAGCGTCTGCAATCGATCCCGGTCGGCATCTGCATCGTCGCCCATCGACAGCACTCCATGAGTCGCACAAGCATACGATCTCAAAGGTGAGTGGTTTCGCAGATGTTGCAATTTGCCGCAAACACACGCGATCCAGGAACGTGGCTAGAAGCGCAGAATTCGATAGGTGGGATGGAGTCGCTTCTGTCCTGGAAACCCCGCTTGTCCTTTATCACCCCGGAGGGCGGCGGGGTTTTCTCTGAAACCGCAACTTGGAGGGTTGATGCAGCGAGCATACTGCGAGTTGTTAGGGCCGCACGCCTCTTTCGGGCATTACGGCTCACCAGAGGGCACTGGCGCAAACTGGCGCGAACCGTATGCCTCTTCGTGCATTTTGGTTCGCTTTACGTCCCCGTCGCGCCACTTGGTGTGGCGCTAAGTGACTGGAATGATAATCAGAGGGGATAGAGGATTTGATCGGTCCAGAAACGCTCGACACGCAATTACCGGACAGCCTGAATCGCGACGTCCGCTTTACGCCATAAGCCGACGCCCACATACCTGTGAGCTACCCCCGGTAAACGACCGATCGTCCCGGCCGGCATGATAGTTCTTCCATGCAGCTCGCCGATCCGCCGCCATGAATCTTGTCCTCCGTCACGCATGCATCCGATCAGAGACAAAGCGATAGCGAGAGCTGTCGCGGTAGAACCACCCACCAAACCCCGGCGGCGTGTCGGCAATGACGCAACCGTCGCTGCCGCCCCGACGTCGCCGATGGATGGGGGTGCACCGAGGGCGACACGTAATTTGCTTGAAAGGGGCGCTACGCGCTTAGCAGCGCGTTTCAAAGCGTAGAGAGCCAGAATAACAAACAGGGCCATGAAGATAACGAGCAAAGCGGCCAAGGCACCGAAAGCCTCGAACAGTCCGTAGCGCATCTCAATCCAACGAAATCCTGCAGTCGCCCCTACCATCAGCGCCGCCATCGCAAAGATCGCGGCGGCGGCGTACAATCCTGCGGCCACGGCGTACGAAAGCACACGTGCCACGACTTGATCGGTCTGATCCTAAATATATGACCCGGTAGCATGCTTACCGCGATCGATTTTATGGTTCAGCTCGTCCAGCATCACCAGCGCCTTTTCGAAGCCCGTCCAATCAGAAATGCCGCGATCAATGCGGCCAAGGGTGCTTGTCGGACCACTCGGCTCAGCGTATCGAGAGAATTGCCGGGTTTTCTTCCCTCCGTGATGGCATCGTTAATGGTTGCGGTAGCCGCTTTCACTCCGTCCGTTATCGTGGATGTGAATTCGGCTAGTTGCTCGCGAGCGGTCGTGTTTTCTGAATCCGTCATCTTCCTTCCTCCTCTACTCGACCGGAATGTGTCGGACGTGGCCTACAGAATACGCTTCCGATCTATTTTCGCCCCCAACTGCCGGCAGCACCCACTCATCAGACCATGCTACTTTGGCCTCCTCAGTATCCGATCGATCATGCAATGGCCGAACTTGATGCTCGTTCCTGTCGCTTATCCAATTTTCGGCGATGGTTCGCTTGCAGCAGGCTTCTAACGCGCGCCACCGACCGTATCCGCAACCTCGGCGCCACGCGCGCCTAACGGTTTGCCGCCGCCTTCCGTGCTGTCCTGCGCGGTCTGGTGCTCAAGTTCGGAATTTAACTCTGCTCCGAACAGGACGACGATAGTGGACATCCGCATTATCAGTCCGATAGCCGCCCCGAGAGAGCCGTAGGTCGCATCGTAACCAGCGTAGTTGGCTAGATAGTACGAAAGAGCGGCAGAACCGGTCAGCCATGCCACGGCAGCCAGCACGCTTCCTACGGAGACCCACTTCCACTTCGGAGTCTTGCGGGAAGGCCCTTTCGGAGAGTTGGGGCACGCGTTCGTCACCTTAGGGGCCGCGCCCTATTTGCAGTGCTTGACCACGCGTTTATTGTCAGCCGCATCAATCGACACTCGGAGCTCTTAGACAAGCGCTGAGCTGAACGGATCGCGCAAATGAAAGACCGCCCAATCCTTTTAACTGATATCGCCCAACACGACCGTTTCCAGATCCTCATCGACGCGGTGAAGGACTATGCCATCTATCTGCTGGACGCGGACGGGAACATCGCCACGTGGAATACCGGGGCCCAGCGCTTCAAGGGCTACTCGGCTGAGGAAATCATCGGTCGGCACTTCTCGATTTTCTATACGGAGGAGGACCGCGCCATCGGCCTTCCCGGTCGCGCGCTCGCCACTGCAGCGGCGGATGGCCGCTTTAAATCGGAGGGCTGGCGTCTTCGGAAGGACGGCTCGCGTTTTTGGACGCATGTAGTCATTGACCCTGTTTATGACCCGAACAATAACGTCATTGGGTTTGCGAAGATCACCCGCGACGTTTCGGAAAAGCGGGCGATCGACGAGGAGCTGTTGGCCAGCGAGCGGCGGTTCACCCTCCTCGTCCAGGGCGTCAAAGATTATGCGATCTACCTCGACCCGGAGGGGCACGTCACCAACTGGAATGCCGGCGCGCAGGCGATCAAAGGCTATACGGAAGCCGAGATAGTTGGGCGACATTTCTCGGTCTTCTACACCGAGGACGACCGGTTAGCAGGAAAGCCAGCCGTGGCTCTCGCCACCGCGGTGCGGAACGGGAAATTCGAAGGCGAGGCCCAACGCGTCCGGAAATCGGGCGAGCGGTTTTGGGCGCACGTCCTGATCGATCCCATCCATGACGACGCCGGAAAGCTCGTCGGCTTCGCCAAGGTCACCAAGGACATCACCGAGCGCCGGTTGGCGCAAGAGGAGTTGGAGCGTTCCCGCGAGGCGTTGGCGCAGGCCCAGAAGCTGGAGGCGATCGGCCGACTGACCGGTGGGGTCGCGCACGATTTCAACAATCTGCTCACCGTAATTCGTGTCTCAGTCGACTTCCTGCAGCGCCCAAGCCTCTCGGAGGAAAAGCGCGCACGCTACGTGAAGGCGATCGCCGACACGACGAACAGAGCAACGGCCCTCACCGGCCAGTTGCTCGCATTTGCCCGGCGCCAACCGCTGACGCCTGAGATTTTCGACGTTGCCGCGAGAATCCGCGATCTGGATCAGATCATGCGGACGACGGTGGGCGGGTTAGTGGATGTCCAGACGGACTTACCACCGAATGCCATCTCCATCGAAGCCGACCCGAGCCAGTTCGAGACGGCGGTTTTGAACATTCTGGTGAATGCCCGAGACGCGATGCCGGACGGTGGCTGTCACGATCATCGTATCGGCGGCCGATGCGGTGCCGGCTGTGCGAGGTCACGCCGCCGCAGACGGCAATTTCGTCGCGGTGAGCATTTCGGATTCGGAGACGGGCATGAACCCGGCCACGCTGACGAGGATATTCGAGCCTTTCTTCACGACGAAGCCTGTCGACAAGGGCACCGGGCTTGGATTGAGCCAAGTTTACGGCTTCGCCAAGCAGTCGGGTGGCGAGATCGATGCGAAGAGCGAGCTCGGTATCGGTACGACCTTTACGCTCTATCTGCCCCGCTCCTCTGCGCGTGTTGCCGTCCCATCCGAAAGTCCCGATCCGATCACGACCGTACCGTTGCCCGCGCGTCGGATTCTGCTGGTGGAGGACAACGAAGCCGTCGGTTCTTTCGCCGCCGAACTGCTGCAGGAGCTTGGTCAGTCGGTCAAATGGGAGGGCGACGGGCAGAGCGCGTTAGAAGCTTTGCGACGAGAGAAGGGCGAGTTCGATCTCGTCTTTTCGGACGTAGTCATGCCGGGCATGACGGGCGTAGAACTCGCGCACAAGATCAAAGCCGAATGGCCCGGTCTAAAGGTCATCCTCACCAGCGGATACAGTCACGTCCTCGCCGACGAAGGAACTCACGGCTTCGAGCTATTGAAAAAGCCTTATTCGATCGAAGGGCTGCTGACCGCACTTCGTCGAAATCATGTCTGATCCAGGTCGCAGTTGCCAAAAAACGTTGCCCGTCAAGCACCCTTCCCGTTGTCTTCGACCTTGGCGATCCACGTCTTGCGAAGAAGGTCCGCTTCGGCGCTCGTCCCTTCCAGCAGCTTACGAAAGGCTTTCACCGCACGTCTGAGGTGGCGATGATCTTTCACGTTCCGAGATTTCCGAAGCCTCCTCAACGAAACGCGCGCCGTTTCAAGCGCATCCATGAGCTCATCGAGCGGCTTACGCTCGTCCGCCATCTCGGTCTTTCCGGGAAGTGCCATCGTTGCTCCTTTTAGAACGGCGCGACAACATTGTCCCATCTGCAACGTTCCTGCCCCAACCTTTGTCCATGAGGTTTCCGTCTGAGCAGCGGCGTGCTCCGTCTTGGACCAACGTGCTTCTGCGCTTGTAAAGCGCCCAACAAAACGCTGCCGACATGCACCAACTCGCCGATGCAAGCCAGAGAGCGACGCCGGTCCCGCGCGACGCAAAAGCGTAGACGGTGAATGCAAACGCCAAGAGCGCCATCGCGCCAAGTGCTGCGCCTGCCGCGTCGAGCGCCGCTGCATCTCGGCCGCGACTTGTACCCCGCAGGCCCTTTTCACGTTTGTGGCGTCGCTCATGCGCGTCGACAAGGGTCGCGCTCGCGCACAGCATCGCAGGGAAAGCCAGAAAAAGCCCTCCCACTTCCGGACCGCCGAACTGTGCCACTAGGCCCGTCATCACCGTTGCGGCGCCACCCAGAGCAAAACGGACGATGTGCTCATACCATCGTCCTTCCTTCAGGGACTCGATTCTGGCCCTCACCATCATGCGAGGAACACTCCGAAAAGTCCGAAAGAGACAGCGAGCCAGATCGAGAGGCAGGCAAGCGCCGCAGCTCCAACAGAAAATTTCGATTTCATGAGAAGATGGACCATCGCCAAACTGAAGACTATCAGCGCCGTCGCACCCGCCATCATGGATTTGGCTTCCGTTGTCACGTACTCGGGTCCGTGAGCGAACCCCGCAAGCGAAAGGCTCACTACGCGATCGATGGCGCGGCGCCGAATAGGTCTGCGAAGGACTGCGGTCGGAGCACGTCGCCGATAAGTGCGAAAACCGACACTACGGCGCCGCCCGCGATTAATCGGACGAGATATTCACCCATCGCCACCGGCCCCGGGGTAGCCTGTCAGGCGTCGAAGCAGCCGATCAAGCGCGAAACCTCCGACGAATCCCACGACAACGTCGCTCGTCCAATGGGCGAGGATGCCGATGCGGATCAGGGACAGGCCTAACGACGTGGTCCATCCCAAAGTCTTGGCGGGCTGGGAAAAGTCACATGCGGCGGAAGCCAGAGCGCCCATATGCACCGCGTGACCTGACGGGAACGCGTCCTCTGCTTTACCAGACAACGGAACGCCGTGCATGTGAGCAATGGCGGTGAGCCGATCCGGCCGGCGTTGGTTGAACAGGTGCTTCAGCAGATGAGGGATCACACCGGACGCTACAGACAGCGCCAGAAGATGGTTTCCCGTTGTCCGTCGCCGGCGCGGACCGCTCCGGCTCGCGATCCAATAAATGGCCGCCGCGGCAATTAGCAGGTGCTCGTCAGCGCCCCAAGTGACGGCGGATGAGACCTCTTCGATCGGAGGGCGGGTGTGTCGGGCGACTGCGTCGGCGAGCGCCTGGTCGATGTCGGTAGGTGGCACGCGTATCGGAAACATGGCTTTCGGACTTCATGGAATTGCACAAAAACCGCGATTCGCCTTCCATGTTCCCAACGCGCGTGCGCGGCCGAGCGATCCGAGCCCAGTGAGGCGTCGCCCGACGGAGCCATATGGCGCCGATCGCGCCTGTCATCCAATACCCAGCAGGCGCCTACGGCCGTCGGTCGACCAAACAAACCGGGATGCCGGCATGCGAGGGTCGAGACTCCGTGAGGAATGATTTGGACAACGCCAAGAAGCAAGGTTTTGGACGGACGTTAGAGCGGTCCGTGCTGCGAAGTCACCAAGGCCCACTCACAAGTGAATAAAAGGCAAGCGGCCCATGTCTCACGCCAACATTTCGCTTGCTCAGATTCTCCGATGAACACAAACGTCCTCGTCGTGCGCTATAGCTATATCCCATCTCCGCCTGCTCCCAGTGGCTCGAGCCTGCCGTGATTTATTTCATCCTGGCCATCGCCGTGATAGAGCTTGAAGCGCTGTCACATCGAGCCCAAGTTTTGCGCTGGTTGAGAGGTTCCGCACGCTGCATAACGTGAACCTTCCTGGATCGCCGCTCCGTGTTGATACGCGTTTACAGGATGGCCTCCATAAGACCTAGTTCGCGCGCCTCGCTCGCCTCTAGATACCAATTGCTCGGCGCTTTTGCCAACACATCTTCCATCGGCACCTGCGATCCTCGGACTAGATTCTGGAATCCCTCGTTTTGAATCGCGATCGAGCACTCGATCTCGTTGAGCGTGGCCCGTACGGTCGCCAGGCAAGTCGTGAGAGGCCCATCGATAGTTAAAGTCTTCGAAAGTTTGCGCTCGTGGATCATCAGACGGCTCCCGCGAGTGACGTAGCGGTTCTCCCGGACAAAAAGCTCATAAACGTTACGCCGGCAGAGTAGATCGCGGCCTTCCCTAAAAAGACGTATCTCCGATCGGGAGCCAATTCGCTGTTGAACCGGATGTCCTCTCCCATCATGCGCGCGACCTCCGGGTCGCCGCCCAACGTCGACAATTCGCAAACGACAAGGATTCTTTCTCCCGTCTGGTCGAGCTGTTGGCGGAAACTCCGATACATGTCGTAGTCGACTACGCCGGAGAGCATGACGGCCGGTGAACGGAAGTCTACGGCCTTGAGGTCGGCATTCGGCATCGTGGACATCCTTCATTGTTCTGCTTGCGAGCCAACCGGCACCAATATTTTCCATACAAGGATCGGACCGACTAAGGCCGACGCTTTGCTTTCCGGATGCGCCAATCGATTAAACGTTTCGTATCTAGAGGACGGAACCGAGCATGTTCAAAGATGTTGGAACAGCCTGTCACCAACATGTGAGGATTTGCATGAAACCGATCTCTAGTCTCATCGTAGCCGTCTCCCTGCTCGCGTCTGGAGCGGCTTTCGCGCAGAACCCGCCAGCCAAGGACGGACCGAACAACAGCGCCGTCAACACCGAGCAGAAAAACTCCAACGCACCGGTCGCCGGCCGCAACTCCTTCACGGAAAGCCAGGCGAAGTCTGCCATTGAGAAGGCCGGCTACGCCAACGTGACGGAGCTGAAGAAGGACGACAATGGCGTATGGCGCGGTAAGGCCTCCAAGAGTGGCACGACAACTGGCATCAGCGTCGATTTCCAGGGCAACGTGAACGCGGCCAAGTAAGGGAGAAGCAACATGACAACGACCATTTCTCGTTTGTACGACAACTACTCCGACGCCCAAGCCGCCGTGACGAAGCTCGAGGCTGCTGGCGTTCCTCACTCCGACATCAGCATCGTCGCAAACAACTCGGACGGCTGGTTCGACGGCAAGAAGGACCGCGACGGCGACGGCGTTGATGACCGTGCAGAAGCGGCGGGCGCCGGTGCTGGCGTCGGCGCCGGCCTCGGCGGTGCTGCAGGCCTGCTTGCCGGCCTTGGCCTGCTTGCCATCCCCGGTCTCGGACCGGTTGTCGCGGCTGGCTGGCTGGCTGCGACGGCGGTTGGGGCTGCTGCGGGCGCAGCGACGGGCGGTCTTGTCGGTGCACTCACCCAGGCCGGCGTATCGGACGATGAAGCTCCGCTTTATGCCGAAGGCGTCCGTCGTGGTGGTTCATTGGTGACCGCCAAGGTTGCTGATGGCGACAAGGCCCGTTTGGAAGCCATTCTCGACACCTCCTCAGTGAATCTACGCGACCGCAGCGCCGCCTGGCAGAAGAGCGGTTGGACCGGGTATGATCCGGCCAGCCAGCCCTATGGCGCCGATGAGGTCCGTAAGGAGCGGACTCTGTATCGCTAAGCTACGATGGCCCGCTTCGGCGGGCCATTTTTTCGGCATTGGCAAACATGTTGTGGAGGGGCGGTGGTACGGGCTGCACGACATGTGGGGACGGCCGGGTGGTCGATCCCCGCAGTACAATCCAGCGACTTCCCATCGGAGGGGAGTCATCTGGAACGCTATGCATCCCGCCTTAATGCAGTCGAGATCAATTCTTCGTCCTCCCGATCCCACCGACGGGCGACTTACGCCAAATGGGCGGGGACCGTGGGACCCACTTTTCGTTTCTCCGTGAAGGTCCCCAAAGCCATTACACACGACAATGGCTTAGTTGGTACTGCCGAGCTACTGAAAAACTTCGCTGAAGAAATCTCTGGCCTAGGTAACAAGCTGGACGTCGTACTTGTACAACTCCCGCCGAAGCTCGCTTTCGACGCGGATATCGCTCGCAAGTTCTTCGATCAAGCGCATAAGATCCTGCCTGCAGCTATCGCCGTGGAGCCCCGTCATCCGAGTTGGTTCAACGGGGATACGAACGCATTCCTCGAAAAGGTGCGCGTCGCTCGCGTGGCCGCCCACCCGGTGCTTCACGGCAATGGGGAGCCGGGAGGGTGGGACGGTTTGACCTACTATCGTTTGCACGGCGCGCCGAAGACGTACTATTCCAACTACGACGAAGAAGCGCTTGATCGCATCGCAGAACGGCTGAATCAGGCTCCTCCGGTCACAAGTTGGTGCATTTTTGACAACACCGCAGCAGGAGCCGCTACGGGAAACGCCTTGTCGATCACGGGTGCTTTGAAAGCTGCGGCGGGAGAAGGACGGGAATGGGGACGCAGTGTTTAGAGGAGTGGCATTGCGCGGCAGTCCGTGCAGCGGAGCATACTAGAGCGAATGTCTCAGTGCCCGAAGTGCCCTCGCCATCGGAGCTGTACAAGGCGGCCGGAATATGAGGACACAAGCTTACCAGCGACGGTTCGGAGTGATCCACAGAGCTGCAGCCTCCACGTGTTGAGCTTTGGCCTCTGCCTCTTCAGCGGAAGCGATCAGTCGCGCTTTAGCGGCCTTCTCAGGCATCAGCTCGGCATCGTCACGCAGGCGCGCTGCCATGTCTCTCAAGCTCGCCGGGTCGGGCTGGAGATCTAACCTCCCCTGGGCAGGCGCTGCCGATATCGGCGCATCGACGCCAGCAATGACCGTGCTCCTTCTTTCCACCTTGACCAACTATCACTCCGATGAAATGGCGGGTTCGGGTCCCGCCCCGGGCTGGGGGGCTGAGTAAGGACGGGACCGTTCCCGCGGTCGACGATCTCGCCGGATCGCCGGCGCGCGGATCAAGCATCTGCTGGCCGTCTCGTTCCTTTTGCAGTGGCTGTGCTGGGAACGACGCGCGCAAGCGATCATTGGAGCCTCGAAAGCGAGGCACCCATGGCGAACGACATGCACACCGACGGCCGCGACACCCGGAACGGCACCTACGATGCAATCTCTCCGTCTGGCAAGGAGCAGCCGGGCCTTCAGGTTCGCGAGAATCCCACGCCGCACGAAGGTGTTCAGCATGGCGCAGACGTTCGTAGCGAGCCCATGCCGGGCACTGAGGATCCGATCCCCGAGGGCCTGCTTCGCGAGCGTAAGGGGCCGCTCAACGCGCAAACCGGACGTCGCCCTACGGATTGATCAGATGAAATTCAGAAAGCCGAATGACGAAGGTAATGAACCGTCTCCGATCATCATGATCGCCATCGCAGTCGTGCCTCTGCTGGCAGTCGCAGGTTGGTTTCTGCTCAGGTAGATGGGAGAGCGCTGATGCTCGAAGAACAAATCGTCGAAGCGATCAAGGCTGAGTTGGAGAGGCAATCCGCCGATAGACCGTCGGAACTTTCGATCGACGATACCAACGGGTGTCGCGTGAACGGCTCGATAGATCTCGACGCGTTGGCGATGGCCATTGCCGGGAGCGTCGCCGGTGGGCCGTGAACTCGAGATTGATCCGGCCAAGCTTCGCGATATGGCGGAGCGAGCGCGTCGGCTCGCAGGTGAAGTTCGGGATGAGCTGACGAGAGAGAGACTTGAACGTGCGGCCGAGGAGTACGACCAGCGGGCGCGCGAAATCGAGATGGACGACACGACCGGCCAGTGAGACGCGATCATCGATAATCGGCTGGATCCCGCAGCGGGCTGTTGCGCTGCTAGGGAAAGGTAAATACAAGGGCGCCGTCCCAACGTCGGGACGTGGGCCCCCCTAATGAGTAAGATACGCGAGTTCGCGGAGTTTTGGGCCCAGAACAGCGTCCAACCCGCAGAGCACTTCGGGCTCCCGGAGCGTCGCAGGACGTGGCCGAGCTCGTCGCCCGCTGCGTCGATATGGCATCGGGCGAAGGCTTTTCACGCGCCGAATTGGAAGCCGAGGTCGGCGATCTTCACGATTACATCGGAGAGAGGCTTCGGGACGCGAATCGGTCGTCTGACGGGTCTTCCCGACGACCAGTGGCCAACTAAGCTGGGGCTCCTAGTTGCCTTCAGATGCGAGCGCTTTCTCCTCTCGGGCCGTCTGGCCTCGCCTCCGTCGCCGGTCGATCAGAATCATCACCGGCGTCACCGTGACCCCGTGCAGAATGATCGACGTCAGGACGATTGCGGCCGAAATGCTCCACATCTTCTCGACACCGTCGAACGAGGCTTTCTGTAAGGCGAAGGCCAAATAATAGATGGTCCCGATGCCACGGATCCCAAAGAAGCTGATAGCGGCCCGCTCGGTCGGAGGGCACGTCGTCCCGGACAACGAAATCCACGCCAACAAGGGGCGTATCGCGAAGATGGCCAGGCCTGCATAGACCGCGCCGCTGATACTCAGTGAGTTCAGCAGACCACCTGCTGAGATCGCTCCACCGAAGAGGACGAGGAGCGCCATCATCAGAAGGCGTTCAAGCTGCTCCGCGAAGTCGTGGAGTGTTTGGTGATATTCATGGTCGCGCTCTGCGGCCCGCAGCGCCAGTCCCGCGATGAAGACAGATACGAATCCGTAGCCATGAGCTGCTTCCGAGATACCGAAAACAACGACGGTGATTCCGAGCGCAACAAAGCCATCGCCCGTCCGCGACAGCTTGGCACGATTGGGAATGCGGAAGACCAGCCATCCCAGGCCGTAGCCAAGCGCTGCCCCTATGGCGATCCCGGCAGAAAGGCGCCAGACGACAT
>JAEXYH010000032.1 GCA_023451735.1 Pseudomonadota bacterium
CCCCCCCCCCCCCGCCGCGCGATCTTGACTGTAAGTAGAACTGTCTCAAGTGATGAGGCCTATGCGGCGATTTTGAGAAGACGCTGCGTGGACCTCTCCGCAAAAAGGGTTCTACTCTCTAATCTCAGTATTGGTGTCCATGGGCAAGTAGACGTCAATTGCGACGGCTATGGCAGAGTGCGACGCTTTTCCTCATACGATCTTTTGTTGTCGGATGATGACGAACCGAAGCCCCTCCTTAGAGGATTGAAGCCCGCGTTGCACTACAGAACTCAAGTATTCCAGATTGCTGCATGCAACTGGAGGTGTTGGTACTGCTTCGTAGATGATGAGCTACTCAATGGCCATCAGCGAGCAGCGCGCTTCTTTAATGCCGGTGAGTTGTTCCAACTACATTTGGAAGATGAGTGCCCTCCCAATGTTATTGACCTATCTGGCGGGCAGCCTGACTTGGTTCCCGAATGGACGCTGTGGATGTTGGAGCAAGCCGACGCTCTGGGTCTCAGAGGGAAGCGATTGTTCTGGATCGATGACGCACTTTCTACCAACTATCTGTATGATATTCTCTCAGCAGACCAACTCAAATTCATAGCGACCTTCCAGGGCGTATCGAGAGCCTGTTGCCTGAAGGGGTTTTCGCAGGCTTCATTCGAGTACAATACTGGACTACCAGGGAACGGCCTAGACAAACAACTCATTATTCTCAAGAAGCATGTCGCCATAGGTTTTGACGTTTTCGTCTATGTGACCTTTACAGACGACCCTCGCGATACTGTTGATCGAGATATCGAGTTATTCGTCGGGCGATTGAGGGAAATTCATCCGCTCCTTCCGCTACGCGTAGTTCCGCTTCGCGTACATCCATTCAGCGGAGCTATCCGACGGAGACCAAGTGCAGGAATTGCCATGCAAAATCAATTCTCTGTATATAGAAGATGGAAGTCCATTCTGCTTTCAATCTACGGCAAAGAAGCTTTAGATGCGCCATACGAGAGCATTTCACTTAGCTAATGGGAGACTTTCGAGATGATGATAGCTGTTCAACGGGCTGCCTTTATCAAAATCAAGGCAATATTACGTGAGTTTACTAAAGATAGGCAACGGATTGCCGGCTTCGGAGCAGATGAGACGAAGGCGTTAGATGGTCTAGGAATTACCTTGACCGATGATGAATTAGGCCTTCTTCGAGATGTCATCAATGGCACTCGGGCCTCCAAATTCGCCAATCCTCCTGCCGGATACGAAGATAGGTTGGCTACGCTCGCTACGGAGTTTCGGCAGAGCTAGGTGTTGTCGTGGCGTCTATCCGCCCATATTGGGCTGGACTATGCAATTGACGACGATGGCCAATTTTGGCTGATCGAAGTCAATAACAGCCCAGCTTGGCCACGCGTAGCTGAACTTAGCGACGATGTAAAAGGCTCGGCGGGCCATCGCACACTAAGTAACATCTTACAGGGCGTCGACAGAATAGCCTATCTTCACAGTGAGCGAGTTCGGCACTGGGATGGCGTGTTTATTTCCGATCCCTTGGAGGCGTTTCTAGCATTCGTAGAATGGCTAGCTCCAGGAAGGTCAAGCTTCGTGACATTTTTTAATGAATCTAGCGCGCCCGAGCCAAGACTATCACCCAGCGACTTAGTGATAGTTAGGTCAGTGCGACCTATTCTCGGTTCTGAAACGAAACTGATGTTGAATCACCCAGTATGCCGGGCGATTTGTCGAGACAAACTGCGACTACCAGGCCTACTGAAAGCTGCAGGGCATCGCTGGGTACTTCCAGCTTTTGATGAACCTAGCTCGGCGCTTCAGGCGTGCCCCGATTTTTCACATTTCGTGTTGAAGCCGAGGTTCGGCTACGGCTCCATTGGGATAGAAAAGGTTGAGAGAAGCAATATCACAAAAACCAGAGTGGATTATTCGAATTATATTCTGCAGCCGCTTGTTGATGTTGACACGATACTTGGCGAGAGACATAGGTATCATTACGATGTTCGTGTCGTTATTACATTCGGCGATTTATCTAATGCTTCACTCCGGATTTCAGGAATCCCGGCATATCAGCCCGATGCTTGGATCACGACGACGGGACGAAACGTCGTGTTTCTTCACCCACCCTCTCAAGCACCAAAATTAGCAACGGCTTGGGACGGACTTGTTGAGCATGCCAAGGATGTGGCTAATCAAGTCGAGTCCATTGCGTTGTCACGCCTGAACTCTCCTATAGAAATTATCGACCCGTTTCTAGCGAAGAGGACATCAGGACAGTGGAGCTAGCCTATTCCGGAAGGGAAATTGGTCTCGACGACCTACTCGCGATGCTTGACCCTGGAATGGACAATCCAGGGTATCTCGACGTGATCATAAGGGGCGTTTCGAAGCCAGGCACCAATAATTTAGTTGCTGGGTCACTTTTCGAAATGCTCAAACAAGCTAATGTGTTAGCTCGAGTATGGCTCCTCAGCGATGGACTCCTAGATATAGTTAGAAGCGCTTCAGGCGTTACGTTGACGCCGATCGTTCTTGAAGGGGGGCATTACATTGGGTCCCGTCTAGTGCTGGCAGAGAGGGTCCGAACAAAGTCATTTCGCAATGGTAGCACACAGCTTTTGTTCGATCCGCAACTTCAGCATAGTTACCGCCGCTTTCACCTGGATTTGTTTACCGACGACAGTACGGATAAGAGGCTAGGCGATCGCTCAATTTGGCGAATTCATCCACTACCTACGCACCGGCTCATAGTTGCAGCGACATCTCAATCCATTGCGATTTTAGACGAGGCTGGCGAGTGCCTGCAGGAGTTGCCTGCGTCTGCTTGGCAGACAGCCCTTTCGGTCTCTGGTTCTTCAATCTACGTTGGGGGAACCGACGGTGTCGTGCTCCAGCTTGATATTAAGTTGACGCAGACACATCGATACAATCTTGGCAAGTGGATCAACGGCTCCCTCATGGACCGCGAAGGGGCGATTTGCTTTTACGGGGCCGGCTCATCGCTAGTGTTTCTCAACAAAGCCGGCGATCGTAGATTCGAACCCCTGGCACTTAGTGCGGGCGAAGAGGTATGGACTGCTGTGCTTGAAACCAGCGGAGGAATCTACCTCGGCCTAAATTCTGGTCGGATTATTTATCGCAAAGTTGATGGTCAATGTACCGAATTTGCGAAACTAAGTGGTGCCATCACTAGCATGGTTCGGAGCGATGACAACGACATCCTCGTCGCGACGATAAAGGGGGAGGTCTTTACATTTGGAGCCCGCGGATTATTGCGGATCGCGAGTGTGAACGGCCGAATTTGGACCTTGGCGTCCCAAGGCGGGGTCCACTACGTTTCCTCGCCGACTTTGGGCACGCAAGTGATCCAAGGGACAGTCATCGCGCCGTATTTATCGGAGTACGCGACCGCAATGGAGGCGGCGGGGCGCACTCTGTACCTGGGCACATTGGATGGACAAGTGATCACGATGCCAGTTTACTAGGAATAGAGTTGCCACTCGGGCTCCAGTTCTTGGTTGGTCAACCTAGTGCCGACGATATTTTGGCGACAGCGTAGTATTCGCTTGCTGAACAGATTTGTATCATCTGTTGGACCGTTAACGGACCCGAGCGCACATCACCGGCATGTCATCAGGCCGACCGCAAACCACGCCATGTCAGACAAAGCTAACCCAGTCCTGCAATGGCTGCTATGGGCCGACGGCCGACATGACGCAGAAGCGCCAAAATCGGCCATCACGGGAATCCTCCGCGAGGGCGAACTTCATCTTCATCACGGAGTTTGTTCAGGTAATCCCGTAAAAGGGATGCCCGTCTCGGTCTGAAGCTCTTTCCTGTCGCCCACAGGGAGGGACATAATCCTGTCTAGCCGACCGCTCCGCCTAAGTTTACGCCCTCGCTGGCTTTCTGGATAACGAGAGTGCCTTGAGGCCATCTTTCGAGATCATATAATCTCCACCGTTACGGGATGTGACGAAGCCTTTCGCTTTCAGCGATTGGAACTCCCGGAGCCCTGATCCGTCGAGAAACCATCCCTCCCTCGTGACGAAGTCTGCTTCCGTCGGTCGGTTGCGTTCGTCCTTTTCGAGAACGATCTTGCCGCCAAGCGACAGCATTTCGAGCGTCCGCCGCTCGATTTTCGAAATGTTCATCGTATGAATCCTTCATTCTCCGAGCCGCGCCCGGAATGTCATCCTTGGCAATCCTGAAATCGCCGTTTGCGTTGATGACTGCCCCGTGTCGCGTATGGCGGCGCGGGGCTTTAGCGGGATACACAATCGATAACGGACACTTCCGATAATTCCTTATCGCCTTGAGGCAGACCTACATAAAAGAACGACCGTTCGCACTTTTCACTTGCAAAAAGTACGACCGTTCGTAATGCTTAGGCAAGTAGCTAGGAGACAGGCCGTGGGCCGAACCCGAAGAATTTTCAAAGACGACATTCTCGATGCAGCGGAGCGCGTCATCGAACGCCTCGGCTCGGCTGGCCTGTCGATTGACGCGGTGGCCCAGGAGGCTGGTGTCAGCAAGTCGCGCGTCGTCTATGACCACAAATCGAAGAGCGGCCTGCTCGAAGCGCTCGTGGCCCGTCAGATGGATCGGGAAATGATCGACGTCGAGGAAGCCGTGGAGCGGCATAGCCACACTCCGCACCCGGAACTCTTCGCCAGGATCGAGTTGGCGGGCCGCAGTCTGACGGACACCGACAGGGCGATCGTCATGGCGGTCAGCGCTTCGATGTCCAGCGCCGAGCAGCTCCAGGATCGCATCCGTGAATGGAAGCAGATCGACATGGATGCCATGCAGGCCGGGCCGAGGCCCGAGGCCGCCGTCATGGCCTATCTGGCGCTGACCGGGATGTTCTGCCTCGATCTCTTTGGACATCCGCAATGGTCGGCTTCGCAGAGGAATACAATCCTCGACGGGGTGCGCGCCATCTACGAGAGCCTGCCTCCCAATACACCTCCCATCCTCCCTAAAGCATAATCAGGACCCCACAATGACCCGCAGCTTCAACCTGCCACGCGCAACAGCGTGGCTGATCGCTTCCACGTTGCTTGCTTCAAGCTTCAGCCCGCTCCACGCACAGGAAGGCGGCGAGATGCCTCCGCCCGCAGTCGGCGTGATGACGCTGCAGGCGCATGCCATCCCGGTGGTCAACGAACTGCCGGGTCGCATCGCCGCCACGCGCATCGCCGAGGTTCGCGCCCGTGTCTCGGGCATCCTGCAGGAGCGCGTCTTCGAACAGGGCGCACTGGTGAAGAAGGACGACGTACTCTATCGGATCGATCCCCGCCTGTTCCGTGTCCGTGTATCGAGCGCGGAAGCTTCCTTGCAACGTGCCGAGGCAATCCAGGCCAACGCCCGCCAGCAGCTCGAGCGACAGAGATCGCTGCGGGAGCGCAATGCCGCGACCGGCATAGACTACGACACCGCGGCCGTGAACCTCGCTCAAGCCGACGCTGATGTCGAATTGGCAAAGGCCGCGCTTGAAGAGGCGAAGATCAATCTCGAATACACCGAGGTGAAGGCTCCGATCACGGGCATCATCGGTAGTGCGCTTGTCACAGAAGGGGCGCTCGTGACGGCCGACGGGACATCCAACCTCGCGCTGATACAGCAGGTCGATCCCGTTTATGCAGACTTTACCCAGTCAGCGCAGGACCTGATGGCGCTCCGGCGTGCGGTTGCCGAAGGCAGGCTCGAAAGCAAGGCTCCGGGTGAGGCCCGCGTCGATCTCGTCTTTGACGATGGCACCACCTATCCGCAGCCAGGCCGCCTTCTCTTCGCCAACGCGAGCGTCGACCCGGGGACAGGCCAGATCATGCTCCGCGCGGAATTCCCGAACACAAACGGAGAACTGCTGCCCGGCATGTATGTGCGCGTGCGCATCGAACAGGCCGTCCGACAGAACGCCCTGACCGTTCCACAGCGGGCAGTTATCCGCAACGAAACCGGGCAGGCACAGGTCTACGTCGTCGAAGGCGATACGGCCAAGCTGCACAACCTCACCCTCGGCCAGTCGCTCGGGTCCAAATGGGTCGTAGAGTCAGGCCTGAGCGACGGGGCCGTCGTCATCGTGGATGGCGTGCAGAAGGCACAGCCCGACCTCAAGGTCGTGCCGGAGCCATGGGCTCCGCCTGAAGAAGCTCAGAACACAAACACTCCAGCCGCCGAGTAAGAAACCATGGCACAGCTCTTTATCAGAAGGCCCATCCTGGCATGGGTCTTCGCTCTTTTCATCTCGATCGCGGGTATCCTGGCCATCCCCTTCCTGTCGATCGCACAGTACCCGAAGGTCGCGCCGCCGCGGGTGACGATCTCGACTTCCTATCCGGGCGCGTCTCCGCAGGAAATCTATCAGGGTGTCACGCGGCAAATCGAGGACGAACTCAACAGCGTCGACGGGCTGCTCTATTTTGAGTCCACGTCAGACAATTCAGGTTCGGTCAGCATCAATGCGACCTTCGCGGCGGGAACGAACATCGACCAGGCTTCGGTCGACATCCAGAACGCCATCCGGCGCGTCGAAGCTCGACTTCCAGCGACGGTCCGAACACAGGGTGTGACAGTCGAGGAAGCCAGCGCCGGCTTCCTGATGATGGTCTCGGTGAACTCGACCAACGGCGCACGCGACGAAGTCGCCCTCGGCGATTATGTAAACCGCAACATCATCGGCGAAATCCGCCGTCTCGATGGCGTCGGTCGCGCTCAGCTCTTCGCCGCACAACGAGCGCTGCGCGTGTGGATTGATCCCGACAAGATGGTTGGCCTCAACATTACCACGGACGACATCAACGCTGCCATCACCGCGCAGAACGCTCAGGTCGCTGCCGGACAGATCGGCGCCCAGCCCAATCCCATCACACAGGACCTGACCGCGACCGTTCTCGTTCAGGGTCAGCTTACTTCTGCCGAACAATTCGGCGACATCATCTTGCGCGCCAATCCTGATGGCTCGACTGTCAGGCTCAAGGACGTCGCGCGCATCGAACTGGGTGGAGAATCCTACAACTTCACCAGCCGGTTGAACACCCAGCCGAGTGCTTTCTTGGCTATTCAGCTCTCCTCATCGGGGAACGCTGTTGCGGTCTCCAACGCCGTCCGCGACAAGATGGAGGAACTCTCAGCATTCTTCCCATCCGGCATCGAATACTCGATCCCTTACGATACCAGTCCCTTCGTATCGGCGTCGATCGAGAAGGTCGTGCATACGCTGCTAGAAGCACTGGTCCTCGTCTTCGTGGTGATGTTCGTGTTCCTGCAGAACTTCCGCTACACGGTCATTCCGACACTGGTGGTCCCGGTCGCGCTTCTCGGCACCTGCGCCGTGATGTACGTCACCGGTTTCTCGATCAACGTCCTGACCATGTTCGCCATGGTGCTTGCCATCGGCATCCTCGTCGATGATGCGATCGTCGTGGTCGAGAACGTCGAACGCATCATGGCCGAAGAAGGTCTGTCTCCGAAGGCCGCCACGCGAAAGGCGATGGGACAGATCACCGGCGCCATCCTCGGCATCACGCTGGTTTTGTCCTGCGTGTTCATCCCGATGGCTTTCTTCCCCGGATCGACCGGCATCATCTACCGCCAGTTCTCGCTGACCATGGTCGTCTCGATCATGTTCTCGGCCTTCCTCGCACTGTCCCTTACTCCTGCCCTGTGCGCGACGTTCCTGAAGCCCATCAAACAGGGACATCACCACAAGACGGGCACCGGTGGCTGGTTCAACCGCAAGTTCGACAGCCTCACTGCGGGATATTCCAGCACCGTGACAGGCATTGCCCGTCGCGCAGGCCGCATGATGGTGGTCTACCTCGCTCTCGTTGTCGGCCTCGGCTATCTCTTCATCAACCTGCCGACCGCCTTCGTTCCGGATGAGGATCAGGGTTATCTGATCGTCGACATCCAGGGGCCGCCTGAAGCCAGCGCCAACCGCACGATCGAGTCTATCAAGCAGATCGAGGCGATCTTCAGGGCCGAACCTGCCGTCGAGAACATTGTTGCCATCCAGGGCTTCAGCTTCTCGGGCAACGGCGCGAATGCCGCGCTGGCCTTCATCACCATGAAGGACTGGTCGGAACGCGGTGAAGGCAACTCCGTTCAGGAAATCGCCGACCGCGCCAACATGCAGCTTTTCGCATTGAAGGATGCAACGACCTTCGCCTTGTCTCCCCCACCAATCGAAGGTTTCGGGACTACAGGAGGCTTCTCGTTCCGCCTGCAGGATCGCAGCGGCTTGGGACAAGCGGCGCTCGCCAAGGCATCGAGCGACCTGATGGCGAAGGCTGCACAGAGTCAGATCGTGACGGGTGTGCGCATGGAGGGTCTGCCGGATGCCGCTCAGGTGCTGCTGGTGATCGACCGCGAGAAGGCCAACACGTTCGGCATCTCCTTCTCCGACATCAACAATGCGATCACGGCCAATCTCGGCTCGTCCTACATCAACGACTATCCGAGCGCCGGGCGCATGCAGCGCGTGATCGTTCAGGCCGACGACCGTTCGCGCCTGCAGGTGGAGGATGTTCTAAACCTCAACGTGCGCAATGCCAGCGGCGGGATGGTGCCACTGTCGTCGTTTGCGATCGCGCAATGGCAGAAGGGTGCTCCGCAGATCGTCGGCTACAACGGCTATCCGACCGTACGCCTTGCGGGCTCGCCTGCTCCAGGCCAGTCGTCGGGTGCTGCCATCGCCGAGATGGAGAAGCTCGCCTCCGAACTTCCGGAAGGTTTCGGCTTCGAATGGTCGGGCCAGTCTCTAGAGGAAATCAACTCGGGCAGCCAGGCACCCCTGCTGTTCGGACTGAGCATCCTGTTCGTCTTCCTGCTTCTGGCTGGTCTCTACGAAAGCTGGTCGATCCCGCTGTCGGTCATGCTCGTGGTTCCACTCGGCGTCATCGGGTCGGTTGCGGCCGTGATGATGCGCGACATGCCCAATGACATCTACTTCAAGGTGGGCCTGATCGCGATCATCGGGCTGTCGGCAAAGAACGCGATCCTGATCATCGAGTTCGCCAAGGACTACTTCGCGCAAGGGAAACCGCTGCTGGAGTCGGCGGTCGAAGCCTCGCGCGTCCGGTTCCGGCCAATCATAATGACCTCGCTCGCCTTCACGCTCGGTGTGGTGCCGCTCGCGATCGCGACTGGCCCGAGCGCGGCAAGCCAGAACGCCATCGGTATCGGTGTTCTCGGCGGCATGATCTCGGCGACGATCCTTTCCATCTTCTTCGTTCCGGCCTTCTTTGTCTTCGTCCTCAAGGTCATGCGGACGAAGCGCCCGGTCGAAGATGACGAGGCGGGCAACTCCCAATGACCGCCTCTTGGCCGCCCGTTCTCCCCGGTGCGGGCGGCCATCCCGAATTCAGTCCCCCATTGAAAGATTTCCCATGCGCAAGATTGTGCGTAGCACCTCGCTGGTCTCCGGCTTGGCTGTTTTACTTCTGTCCGGATGCGTCGTCGGCCCTGACTACAAATCCCCCAATCTCCTGATGCCTGCGACCTGGAATGCCAGTGCAGGCAAGGTCACTGAGCGTCCCCCGGAACTTCAGAACTGGTGGACGCGTCTGAACGATCCACTACTGAACTCCTATGTCGAGCGGGCTGTCTCGGGGAACCTCGATGTTGCGGCAGCCATCGCCCGGGTCTCCGAAGCGCGCGCAACCCTGGCTCAGGATCAAGGCCCGCTGTTTCCGTCCCTGTCCAACTCGGACAGCGTCCGCCGCACGAAGGTCGCCGAGGCCACTGCGATCGGCGAGAACCCATCAACGCAGTATCAGGCCGGCTTCGATGCAAGTTGGGAGCTCGACCTCTTTGGTGGCCGACAGCGCTCGGTGGAGGCCGCCCGCTACGGTCTCGATGCGTCCGAGGAAGACCTCAGGAATACGCTCCTCACACTCGTCGGGGATGTGTCCTCCAATTATGCGCAGGTCCGGGCCGCACAGGCGCGCCTCTCCCTCGCACGAAGGACGGCCCGTTCCCAGCGCGACACGGTCGCACTGACACGCGCCAAGGCCGACGCTGGAACAGCCACCTCGTCGGAGGTTTCCCGCGCCGAGGGGCTTGCGGCGACGACCGAGGCCGAAATCCCGAGCATCGAAATCAGCCGCGCCACGGCCGTGCATAGGCTCGGTGTCCTGCTCGGGCTGCCGCCTGCCGAACTCGCAAAACAGCTTGAGAGGAGCGCCCCGATTCCCCGCCCCCGGTTCCCCATGCCCGTGGGTATTCCGGCCGACACCCTGCTGACAAGACCCGACGTGCGTCTTGCCGAGCGACGGCTGGCCCAGTCAACAGCAAGGATCGGTACAGCCGAGGCGGCACATTACCCGTCCATCAGCCTGACGGGTAACATCGCGTCACAGGCTTTGACGCTCGGGGACATTGCCGAGAAATCGACAATCGGCTGGAGCATCGGCCCCGCGATCAGCATTCCGATTTTCCGCGGTGGCCAACTCAAGGCAGCGGTCGACATCGCCAAGGCACGGCGTGATGGATCGGCTGCCGCCTATCAGTCAGCCGTCCTGACCGCGATGGAAGATGTCGAGAACGCGATCGTATCCCTCAACCAGAATCGCGCCCGCAACGGAAAGCTCGCCTCGGCAGCGAGTTCCTACAGGAACGCGACCCAGGGTGCGCGGGTACAATACGAGGAAGGATCGCTGGAATATCTCAATCTGCTGGATTCCCAGCGGGCGCAGTATCAAGCGGAATCCGCGCTGATCGACAGCCAGCTTGCTGTTACGCAATCCTACATTGCCTTGAACAAGGCGCTTGGCGGCGGCTGGACCGGTGCCATCCCTGACAAATTGGCCGCCGCGACCATCAGGTAATCAGGCCTCAGGATAGGACAGGTAGACCCGCTTGAAACCCTCGAGCAGGCGGGTCCGCTCTTCATCGGTCCAGCGATGGAGGTCGAACAGCTCGACGCAGTAAAATCCCGAGAGTGCCAGATACGCCATCAGTGCCGCCTCAGGCTTCTCCCCTTTGGACATCGCGTCCAGATCGACCTTCGTCCAGTCGCGCATGATCGTCTGCAGGCCGTCGTCGCTGGAAGAAGACGCGCTGACTGCCATCGCAACCGCACGATCGGCATCATCCAGGCGGCGGGAGACAGAGGCGATGCGGCCGAAAAGTTCGGGATGCGGCGTGTCGATTGCTTCCTTGATGCAGTCCTCCACGACAACCTGATCCCGCTGCACCCGCCTGTTCACGAGTGCCTCAAGAAGAGCGCCCTTGGATTTGTGATCGTAGAGGACGTGAGACTTGCTGACTCCCGCTTCCCTCGCCACGAGATCGATCGAAAGCCCTGCGGCTCCGAGACGCACGACGACTCGCTCGGCGGCATCCAGAATATCGTCTGGGCTGATCTTCCGGCCTCTCGCCATGTGTTCTCGCTGCTCCATTCATGACACCGGCCATAGCCGTGCGGTCCGTTGTTCTTGAACCGTGTTCTATGGGCAATGTCAGCGCAATGCCAGTGTTGGAAGATTCGTATCTCTGGGTACCAGGACATGAGGCACCGATAGGGCTGTCGCACATCATTTCGCGGGTGATGTCCGCAAAGGGCCGACAGCAGACTTTAGCCGTTTGACCAAAGCCACATTTGGTCGGCGGCGTCATCGGAAAATACCAGGACCACGTCTGGAATCAGAATACCCTAATGATCTCAGCGTCTTCAGATACGCGGAGCTCGAAGTCATGACGGTGCTCCTCCGAGGGCAGTAGCCCTTGCGCCATATGCGACGTTGCCAACTGGAAGCCGGCGGGATCGAGCCACTTCAAATCGTGCTCTCCCCTCACCGGGAGCACCGAATATTTTTCTTTCCTTCCGTTGGCCCCCGTAAGTTGGGCCGACGCCGCTGTTCGACGCGGAGCTGTGGATGCCGTATTTGCTCTCCCTTTCTGCCACCGAAGGAAGACGCGCGGATCAATGAATGACTCCGCGTCCGGCTCCAGATCATCTTGTGCTTCGAACCAGGCGGTGAACTCAGGCTTCAAGCCGGTGGCATCGTCCCGCGATATCGCGATACCTTGCGACATTGCGAACGCAACAAACGGATCAAGCGTCCCCCACCGAAGCAGTTCACGCGACCAAAATGCAAACCAAGGAAGATCGGCTTTTTCTTTCCAGTCTTGCAACGAGGGAACAGAGAACGGGTCTTCGTTCTGTTCCTTCCATCGAAGGGCGACCGCGGCTCCGATTGCGACAGAGAGGCGATACTCGAAGTTGTCTGAAACGAACGTCTGCCAAGCCCTCAAGGCGTCTGGATCAGGCTTGGGGGCATCGACGGCCGACATCCACCACGCAAGTACCTCGTTCCACCGTCCGTAAAGCTCTATGCTGAGGTTGTTGGATCGGACGAGATATCCATATCCACCATCATCAGCGACGATGCTTCCAAGCTGGACAAAGATGTTCAGCCTGTCATCGTCAGACATGTGACCATATCGGTCGACATAGTGGATGATGTCGAGCATTGCCTCTGCTGCTTCTCGAAACCTTCGGCCGACCGATGGGGTAAACCCAAACGCGTAAAGCTCACTACGCTCATCAGGGTCGGGATAGACGTTGGTCACCAGCCCAACCCCTCTCCGAATAAAAGCGCGCTCCATCCAGTTCTCGTATGCCGAGGCAACCACAGCGAACGACCGCTGCCAGACTTGCGCGAGCAGCGCTTCGACCTGAGCTACGTCTTGAAGTGGCTCCAACGCCTCCAGCTCCTGGATTGCGCTGAGGACGACTGTGTCCAACTCGTCCACGCTATCCGCCAGAATTGATCTCGGGTTGACGTCACCCGTGCCGGCTAAAACAGAAACGTCAACCGGAGAAATCGCCTCAAGCCAACTTTCAAACTGATCCTGCTGTACGCCGATCTGCGCCGCACCCGCGCGGATCGCCCGAACAAGAATGGCAAGGGGGCTAAAGGCGGGCCTTGCGTCGGCCGCCTGAAGGCGCGCCAACAAGGCATCGTATTCAGACCGACGAGCATTCATTTGCCCAGTCTGGGTAAGCACGTAGCTTCTGGCATCCGTAGAAATCGCTACGGGAAGGACCACAAGCGTCATCCCTTCCATTGCGGTAGATGCGCCGGGTCGACCTGCCCGCCCGGAGAGGTTTCGAAATTCCGCAGCGCTCATCGGGTGTTCAGAGCGCGATGGCCGTGCTGCTGGATTGAACGATGTCCGCATAAGTGACGGCAAGAGGATCAAATCGAAAGGAAGATTCACTCCCTCTGTCAGTGTTGCTGTGGCGATCGTGATCAGACAAATCGAGCGCTCGATGAGGGCAACCATCAGGCGTCGAAGCTTCTGCGGCATTTGACCGTAGTTCGTCGCAACGCCGTGCCTCAGCAACTTCAGTTCATACGAATCCTCACCGCAGTAATCGGCGCAGACCTGAAGGGCATTTTTGTAGAGCTCCGCATTCGGGCCGTCGGCGGGGGCATTGAACTTCCCGATCTCCTCCCACCCTTTGAGCGAGAGTGCATCCGCCAGCCACCGAATGGTGTCTTCAGGTCCCTGCGTAACGGAGATGAGAATTCGGCGTTGCCCCTCGATTAAATGGAGAGCGGTCCATAAAATAGAGACTTGGGTGTAACGATTGAGACCATCGCGAACTCGTGCCGGTGGCTTGGGCATAGGCGGTATCCTGAGCCTCATGTACACGCTGTCATCACGCCCGCGTACGGCCATCAGCTGCCCATTCAACATATCGAAAAGAACTTCTGGTGCACCGTTCGGCCTAATTTCCAAAGCTCCGACCGCTTGCCTGGTGCTCCTGTAGTTAACGCCAACAGGATCGGCATCGCCACGGCCTTCGATCCAACGCGCCACTGGCCCCGCAGCGCCGCCTGCCACTGCCGTCAAAGCGATGCGAGTGATCTCAGGCCTACGTGCCAACAATCGCGCGACAAAGGACTCAAGACGCGCTGCGCGGCTCGTATGCCGCGCGAGTGAGTCTCGTTCGTACTGGCTATCTTCGACTACGACCTGATGCGCCTCGTCGAGTATCAAGAGGCGCATCCGTGCTAGCAGCGTAGGCCCGAGGTAACGCATGAGGGCGTCGGCCTTCTCGACGGTGGCAATGAGCACCACAGGAGTTTCGGAGGTAAGCCACGCGTCAGTAACGCCCCAATCCGTTCCGCCGTAAAGACCAGTGACAATGAATTCCGAGCCGAGTTCAACGATTAGCTTCGCCTCGACTTCGCCCGCAAGGGCCCGAGAAGGAACAAGGTACAGCGCCAGCGGAGCGAGCGGTCCGTCGGCTAGGAGCAACAACTCCTTGATGAGCGCAAAATTTGCGACGAGCGTTTTTCCAGACCCTGTCGGGGTGCACAGTGCAAACGAAGAATCCGACAGCAACCTTTTGATGCCGGCGTTCTGCGATTCCCAGAGTACCCCACGGCCACGAGCATGTTGACGACGAGCAAAACCATTTAGATACCCAATGCGGTCAGGGCGCAGTGCGGCGAGACTTCGCGCACATCCGTAGATGTTCGCCTCCGCAAAGAGGTCGCAGGAAGTCCGCAAAAAGAAGGCAGTCATCGCGACGTCTTCCGGTGCGTATCGAACCAGGAACCGTTCGACATTGCGAAGCTGGGTCATTGCCGCTTTCAACCGATCGTCGTCGCCACGGCGGAGGCTATCTGCTGCAAGCCCGATCGAACGGACGAGCTCGATGGTGGCCAACCAAGGCAGGTCGTCCGGGCTGTCTGTCGTAAAGAACGCTCCCGCTGCATCTTTCGCTGTCAGCTCGGGATGCTCTTCCCAGAACGCGGTTGTTAGGTGGAGGGTTTCGTCGAGATTTCCGCCAATAAACGTGGCGAAAAGCCTTAATCCGTCGTCCTTGGCCTTGGTTTGATTCAACATCGCGGCGGCCATCGCTGGCATGCCCCCAAGCTGATATGCCCCGCCGGCGAATAGTGCTAACGGCACGTCTGTTGCCAAACCGTCGGATGAAAGCGCAAGCCATTCGAACAGTTCCGCAGCCCGACGGAAAGCCAACGCAGAATCTGTTTTGCTTCCTCCTTCGACACGACGTAGGACATCCCCAGCATGCACCAATCGGAAGGCTTCGCTGAGGGTATTGGCGGAATCTCTTTCAGACCAAAAGATAGTCTCGACCTGCCACATCGACTGAACTGACCGGACGAACGCCCGGGCCTGAAGCGGAGACAACACTCGTTCGTTTCCGAGGCGTTCGCGAATTTGATTGGCGAGCTCTAACCGCTGGCTGTCGGTCTCAGGCATTCTCTAGGTCCACAGTTTTGCATAAAGGGTATCGATCAGGTTTTCCCCGTCATTCAATATTAGTTCGACAACCTGTAAATCGCGACCGGCGGTGTACTCTCTTGGAACTGTCTTCCAAGGGAGGAGAGGAGTTCCGGCGCCGCGCTTCGCCGCTCCGCCGCCGGCCAGGACAATCAAATCGGTGCGCTCCACTGAATCGGCATCTTGCAGCTGAAGAATGCGGTCCAGCGAGAGAATGACGTCTTGGTACTTCTCGGGCTCCAATTCCTGTAGGAGGTCTTGCATCTGCTTTAGGCCAATCGGAACGTTCAGTGCGCGATTGATCTCAAACCAGACCCCCTTCCCGTCGTGGACCTTGTCTCCGGAACCGTCACGCGCGGCGACCTTTTTCCCGAGCATCACCTCATCGAGCTTGGAGGGTATCCACGTTTGCCGCCATTTTGCTTCGCCAGCGATGAACCGCGTGACGTTGCCCTCCTGATCGACAACGAGCCCAATAAAGTCGTCGCCCTTTCGTCCTAAAATCTCGCGGACGCGACCGGGATCACGAGATAGCGTGTATATGTACTGCCGTGCATCCTCGTGGTTCCTGAACAGGAACACCGGAACGATCCACTCATGCCCGCCAATAAAATCAAGGGCTTCCGTAAACAACCCCGACATTACTTCGCCGAAGAGACCACGATGGCTGATGGGCCGAAGGCTATTAGGGTACGTTGCGTTGCTCCCCGGCGCGCCTTCGTCCGGGTGCAAACTCATCTTCGCGAAAGCGTGAAAGTGTTCGCGCGCGTCGAAGTGCGCTGACTCGAAATAAGGACGCAGCCCGCCGACGGCCTCGCTGGTATCAAGGCCTGTGTCTTCGAGCAGGGTGTGACCGTATCGCCCATGCTGGGACGGATATTTTATGAGCCACTTTTCAATCAGTTCATGCGGCGGTGGCTCTGTATGCATTTAATCTTTGATCCGGTTTTAGCCCTGAGATTTTGCACCGTTGCGTTGTCTTCGCAAGTGGATTTGCATCCGTCGTGGCCCGTTTTTGGGTTCCACTAAGAACGGGGAATCTACGTGGCCGCACCCCGTGATCATCAGGCACTGACTCGGCTCCTGCGCCTTACTCTATCCCTTCTCGAAGACGTCAATTTAGGCGTATTTGGGCTTGAACCTGCCCCCTGTTCGTGGCTGTCGACGGCTCCGTCAACGAAAGCCACGCCCTTAAATCCATCGTACGACGTCGGTATCGCCTCCCTGACCGCGCTCACTTAATCGATCCTCCGCGGTAGTCCTTCGGTGTGACATCGGGGAGTTCGCCCCAACACGAGTCGACATGCGGTGCGTGGCCGAGAATACCAAGCGCCGACGCACCGAAACGGTTGGGATTCGTGTCTCAAGAAATGTCGACAGTAAACAGGGGGTCGAAACCAGTAAATTGTCCCGGGTACCCTCTCGCGTTTGAAACCACCCTGCACGCATCCAGTCTGTAGTCGTTCCGGTAATGAACATGACCGTGCACCCAAAGTGCTGGCCCGGTTTCGAAGATCAGTTCGTCGAGGTCCGATGCGTAGGAAGCCGAGATCGGGTCACGCTGAAAACCGCCAGCGATAGAACGCGACGACGGCGCGTGATGAGTGACGACAACGACCCTCTGACCTCGCCTTTTCCGCAGCTCGGACGCGATGAAATCTCTGGTCTCGACATGCTTGCGAAAGGAATGGATTGGCTTGAACTTCACGTACGGCGTCTTTGAAAACTTGACCTTCCTGTAATCGTTCATGTCATGCGAGGCGTACGACATTGCGACTTCGGGTCTGAACCCGAACAGACAGAAATCGGACCACAACGTGCCACCGATAAAAGCCACATCTCCGATCTCGATGACGTTGTTTTCCAGGAAATGGACGTCGGAGGCACATGCCTTGGCGGCAATGAGACTCTCAGTGACCGAGCTATTGTAATATTCGTGGTTTCCCGCGACGAAGACTATCGGCTTCGCACTTCCAAAATTCTGCTGCAGCCATTCGATGCTAGGGACGATGCCCTTGGTGAGGACGTCGCCAGCACACACGACGACGTCAGCATCATCCGGTGGACGGTGTTTGAAAGGAACTCCAAATTCGAGGTGAAGGTCGGAGACTGGCCAGATTTTCATCGACTTCCTCGTAGATCGAATAGGAACGAAAGGTGAGGCAGATACATCGCTGCAAAGGCGATGCACATGTGCACAGCCAACGGATCAAGCTTAATGGATAGCCCTCGCTTCGCCTCGTCCACCGAGAGCCAGCCGTCACTGAGCCGCCATCGCCCTACAAAGATATCGGCGAGATCGATCTGAGCCACGGCTTGAAGGGCCCGGAGTGCATCATTACGCGTCCATAGCCTGTTGCGATGCGTCTCCCGCATGCCAAGCCAATTATCGATGTCGCCATCGGTGATGGTCACCGCGCGGTCGATCGCGGTTGCAACATCTGCTGGAACGGACGCAACCGCGAGCTCGAGAGCACGTAGGAAGCGCCTGTCGAGTGTGAAGTCGAGTGGCCACCCCTGTGGGAATTTACGCCACAGAACCGTTTCTGCCGCCTCCGTCCAACTTTCGTCGGCAACCAGACCAAGACTTCGGAAAACGGGGAAAGCAACGGCATCAAGATTTGCCGGCGCGCACCCGTTCGCAGCTCGGATGTTCGGACTGAGAATGTCCGCGGGCCCATTGCGGCTTCCGGGGAACGCGAGGAAGCGTAACAAACCCATTTGTGCTGCCACCGCGATCACGACGGTGGCGGCATCATCCCAGCGAAGTGACAAGCTCGATGAAGGTGCTTCCGCAACAGGCTTGGCTCCGTATGCCAGCATGTGAGCCGCACGGCCGCAACGAACGAGGACCTCGCATCCCAGTTCGAGTGAGCTAATGCCCAGATGCTGCCAGTTGCCTTCTGGGTCACGGGGTATGGCGCTCGAGACGAAAGCGATCATAGGCTCAACCCACTGCGGCTGCGGCTTCGCCCGCTCAACTGCTTGCCCGACGAGTATTCGTCGCCCCAGTGGCTGGAAGCCGGCGTGATCAAGAGCCTCGCCAAGCGATCCTGGTACGGTTGTCTTCGGACCGGCATGTTTCGACGGTGTCGGTCGTTTGCCCATCACATCTCTGCCCTTCGCGGTGCTTTCGCGAGACTGACGACAGACCGACGATGTCGACCGATGATCTCAATCACCTCGTCGCCCGCCAACTCCCCCGCCTCGAGCAATCTGTCGGCAACGGCGTCCAACGCCGACCGTTGGGCACGGATAATCGACCGAGCGCGCACGAGCTGCGTTTCGAGAATATCATGCACTTCGCGCCTCAGTTCCGGCAGGTAGAGGCGTAAATTGGAGGTATCGCTCTTCTCGAACGTTCCCGCGACCAGCGTGTACCCCATACCAAGGGACCCCTCGAGCGCAGTGGCCAGATCGGTGGCGCGGTTGAGGTCCGCCCCGTCGGCTCCACCCGCCCCATCGGTAAATGAACCGTACACCTCCAATTCGGCGGCGATCCCGCCCAAGAACATTGCGATCGCGCTCTCGAAAAACGATCTTGTCCTCCGTTGGGGAGCGGGAGGCTCGTACTCCACGAAGCCAAGTTCTCGGATTTCTCCCTCCACTTTATGGCGGGATATCCTGATCGCTGAGACCTTCGAATGTCCCACCTCGGCGCTTACAACCGCATGGCCAGCCTCGTGAACTGCCAACGCGCGCACGTACGCCTCTGGTAGTTTGGTCATAGGTCGAAGATTGTCGACGATATGGCTGCTGTTCAAGTGTTCCGATCTCCGCCGCGCTGCGCGCCTGGCATCGCGGACAAGTTGTTCAATATCAGCGCCTGTGAGACCTTCGGTAGCCAGATCGAACAGTTCAAAGTCGGCAGAACAAAGCCTGACGCCGCTATGGAATACAAGGATTTGCCTCCGCGCGGCTGCATGGGGCAACGGTACTCCGATATGCCGGTCGAGCCGTCCGGCTCTTTTAATCGCAGGGTCCAAAAGGTCCGGATGGTTGCGGGCTCCCAAGACGACCACGCCCTCCCTGCGTTCGAACCCGTCGAGCAACTGTAGCAAAGCTGTGATCACCGACCGCATGTAGGCGCTGTTTCGATCCTTCGCACCGCGATTGCCAAACACATCTATTTCATCGATGAAAAGGATCGATGGTGCCTTTTCTTTCGCCTCGGTAAACGACGCGCGCATTGCCTTCAAATGCTCGTCAAGGGCTCCCGCTTCTTGCCATCGCGATGCCGATCCGTAGATCAGCGGGACCGCGCAACTGGTGGCCAGAGCGCTGGCAAACATTGTTTTGCCGACGCCGGGCGGCCCCGAAATCAAGACCCCGTTTTCGACATCGCTCCAGGGAATGATGCCGTTTTTGAAGTCAGCGATATCCAGCGCGAGATCGTATCCCCATTCGATTAGGCTGCCATAACCATGCATGTCGGAGAGAGTTGGTCCCGCTCGCGGCGGTGGCGGTGTATCTGGCTGAGGCTCGCTCGCGACAACGGGTTTTGGAAGAATCCGCAATCGATGGAGGGCTTGCAGTGCGTGGCGGCGATCCTGGAAGGCACTGCTCAGTCGAGACCATGGCTCGGTTAGTAGCAGTTCTACGCTTTCTTGACTGACCGGAAGTCCCGCACGTCGTAGGGCGGCCGCAGCATGTTGACGCGTACGGGGACCAAGCTGTACCACGGCGTCCGAAAGCAACCGATCGTCGTCTTGAATTTGGTATGACGGCGGCGCGAACAAGATAGCTCTCTCATCCCGCAGCGCCTCCGCCTCATGACGGAAATTATTCTTGTCGCTCAATAGCATAACGTTTCCATGGAACCGTTGAGCGTGCCAAATTTGTGAAGCAAAGAACCGGGCGGCTTCGGCAAAAACAGGAAAATAGAAATCGTCGCTCGTAACCAGGGTTACGATGGACTTCGTACCGAGCCTGTTCCAAGACCGCAGTGAGCCGGCCACGGCGCAGTAGGCCATGTAGACAGGCAGCGTCAGTGGCAGCCCGTTATCGTCGGCAACGCCCCGCCATGGCACACGAAGGCGTTTGCCGGATTGCTTGATCGGCATCGAAGTCTCCAATTTGTTTTTGTAGAACCTCTAATCGGTTGTTGACCGACAAAAGGTCGATTCAAGATTCCGCAGGCTCAAAAGTGCCAAGCTTGTACCAGCGTGACAGTGTCCGCGCTAAACGGCGGCTCGGATCAACGTAATAGACTTCGCTTGTTATAGCGCGTCGCCCGTCACCGATACTCGGGTGGCCAAACACGTGCCCCACCAGACAAGGGGCCACGCGAGTTCCGAACGACCATGACGGGATCAAGGGCATGGCATGCTCCGCAACCCGCCCTGCTGCAGCAGCTTCAAGGTCGTCCGCCAGACTGCGCAGGCGTTCGATCGTGCCAGCTTCGGTCGACCATCTCCATCGCGCCTCAAGAGCATCTAATTTACCCATCAACAACCCCCTGCAAGTTCGACTTGGCGGAACAGCGTCATCAAGCTGGCAGAATAAATCCAAGCAACGTTTGGAGTGCGTCCTCGGGACCTGCCGCGGGTTTCGGATCGTCTGATTGTAGGATTGACGTGGGATGGTACCGCCCGGGCACCCAGCACTTGCCTGTCCGCTGCTCCTGCTGCCAGTCGCGCCTTTAAAACCTGTTCCGAGTTCTCGGGATCAGTAAAGCGACGTGGGTGGCACTCGACAGACAGCGTCGACGGTATCCAAGGCGATTCGGTAGCTGCGAGTTTCATGAATTGATCTCCCGAGAATCAAATGTCGTCATTGCGCTTACATTTGATTCCAAATTATCGCTTAAATGTCAAATTATAGACGTCAGTTGACAACGGAGTTTTCCACCGTTTCTTCGTAGCTATGAAATCCTACGCTCCTCCCGATGCCCTACGGGCGGCACGCGCGTTGTTGCGCCTGTCGCAACGTGACCTATCGGAAAAGATCAGCTTTTCCCGCCAAAGCATATCTTCAGCAGAGAACGATGCTTCCGCTCCTCTGCCCACCGTGACGGAGATGCGAAAGTTCTACGAGGACATGGGGCTTCAGTTCCTGGGCACGTTAGACATTGGCACTGGAGAAATCCGTGGCGCAGGAGTGCGTTGGCGATACCCTAACCCCTTTCCTGCCGACAGGAATATCGCGCAACAATTCCATTCTGAGCGATATGGGACGTCGTTCCACGCCGCGCGAAGTCTGTTGGGGATCAACCGTGCGACCGTCGCTGGGGCTGTTAAAGTCTCGCTCCAAGACCTTGCGGCACTTGAGACTGGAAAGTTGACAGCGACAGAACAATTCCAGCGCCTTCGAAGCTACTTCATCGAAGCTGGTATCGAGTTCATGGGGCTAGGCGATGTTAGCAGCGCGGCTTACTACGGGGTCGGCGTTCGTTGGGCCGCAGGTCATGCAAGCATTATTGGTCAATCGCACATAGCGTCTTAGGTGCGTTTCCTGGAAGGTCAGTTTCGATGCTCCCATCTCTAAGCCGACGACGGGGCCTAAGGCAGCTACAGGCGCGGGCGTTGTTTCGGATGCCCTTCTCGGTCAGCCTTCCATGCCTGTGCACAATCTAACAGATGGTCAAAAAAACGATTCAGCGATGCCGGATCGTCCTCTACCAGTGCAGTTTCGCTATTAAACGGCGCTCGGCGCGTTGATTTTCGGACAGGAATCTTGAGAAATTCATGTCGAAACAACGGCAGAACATCGGAATAAAATTCCTTTAAATCAATGACTTGCCCAATCCTATCATCGAATTACTGGATCAAATTTTTTCTCAAAAGATCAGTTTGAAATGAGCCTATAACATGTGGTCCGTAAGTTTGGTGAGCGGATGAGTTTGGCATGATCTTTACGCAGTTAGGCATAATGGCCAATTCCGATTGTTCTTAACATCGGCGAGGATCGGCAGCAACGCCAACGCAGTGAAAAGGATCGCTTAATGCCAAGCCCCGTCTCCGACTTTTCCCCCGCCAACCCGCAGGATACCGCCGAGCACTTTGCCCACAAGCTCGCCTTTGAGGCGGATTGCTGGGATGTGCACGCCTCCTTCGCCGCGGGCAAGCTTGATTTCGTTCTGCTCGATGTCCGTTCTCCTGCGCTGTTTTCACAGGCTCACGTCCCCGGCGCACTCAATCTGCCCCATGGCAAGATGACGGCCCATCGCATGTCCGAATGGCCTGCGGATACTCTGTTTGTCGTCTACTGCGCCGGCCCACATTGCAACGGCGCGGATAAGGCAGCTCTTCGCCTCTCCCGCCTCGGCCTTTCTGTCAAAGTGATGATCGGCGGCATGTCCGGCTGGGCCGACGAAGGCTTCACCTACAAGGCCGCCGTCGCAGCCTGAACACAGGATTTGAAGGCTTGAGAAAAATCAGCCGGCCGCGCGACCACACCGGATGCGGCCGGTTTCCGATCAAGGATCAGGAATTCATATGAAAAAAGGTAGACCAAACAAAAAAATCAACTTTATGCTGCATTGCAGCAAAAATCACAGTCTATTTCATTTACCTGAGGCGAAGTGTCGGGCAAACAATGAATTTTAGCCACACCTTTTACGAGCAATTGCTCGTAATTTGAAATATTGCTCAAATCTGATCAGTGTACCACGGCATTGCGGAAAGCAGATTGCCGGAATATCCAAGCATTTTAACTCACAATTAGTCTAGCCGTGACAACAATTTAGCGCGGCATCGTGACACGCTTGGTAAAGCGAGCCACCTGCCGGTGTGTTGGACAAACTGTGGTGGTATTGATTATGGCATTTCGGGATATGGCCATTTCGAAGAAACTCGGTCTCGTCACCGTGGTGATGGGCCTTTCTTCTCTAATTATTGCAGGCATTGCGGCATCCGGCCTGTTTGGCCTTCAGAAAGCAATGATTTCGGTGGGCGCCCGCGAGGAAGTCGCCCGCGAGGCGATGGACCTTCGCGTCGACATTATCGCCATCAGCCGCATGACTTACCAGCTGGCAGCGGCGCCGGATAAGGCAAAGGATTTTCGTGCTGACGCCGAAAAACGAGCCGGCGAAATGCTCGCCCGCCTGCCCAAGATCGAATCCACCGCCGATGCAGCCGAAAAGGATCAGCTGAAAGCGATCCGCAGCGCACTCGACAGCTATTTCGGCACGATCCGCAGCATGGTGGATACAGCTGAAAAGGCTCCGGCCGATACAGCTGCCATTTCTGCAGCATTGAAGACGACGCTCGATGGTCAGAAGGCCGTCACCGATACCGTCAAGGTCTACAGCACCTATTCAGGAAAATCGCTGGCCGAAGCCCGTGAAGCAGCCGTGGCTTCTTCGACCACCGCCATCCTGATCTCGGCAGCCTCCGCCGTCATCTTCATCATCATCGGCGCTGCGATCAGCCTGATGGTTGCGACCCGCGGCATCGTCAGCCCGATCCGTTCGCTGACCCAGGCCATGACCCGCCTTGCGAACGGTGAACTCGACAACCTCAAGATCGATGCAGCCCGCAAGGACGAAATCGGTGAAATGGCACGCGCAGTCGAAGTCTTCCGCACCAATGCGCTTGCCATGGATGAGTTGAAGGCCCAGGAAGCTGCGCTTCATCGCAACAGCAGCGATCTGCAGTCGAGCATCTCCGCCGTCGTTGCCTCCGCCGTCGCCGGCGATTTCTCCGGCCGCATCTCCAGGGACTACCAGAACGAAGATCTCAACCGCTTTGCTTCCGGCGTCAACGAACTGGTCGAAAGCGTCGATGCTGCGACCACCGAAGTCCGCCGCGTTATCGCAGCACTTGCCGATGCCGACCTGACCCAGAGCATGAACGGTCAGTTCCAGGGCGCCTTCGCCGAACTGCAGACCAACGTCAACCAGACGATGGTGCGCCTGCGCGGCACGATGAACAACGTTCGCGGCGCCGCCGGCACGATCAACAACAACTCGGCCGAACTGTCGTCGGCCGCCAACGATCTGTCAAAGCGCACCGAACAGCAGGCCGCAGCACTGGAAGAAACGGCGGCGGCTCTCGACGAGATCACCGCAACCGTCCGTGCCGCATCCTCCCGCGCCACCGAAGCCCGCGACATGGTACATGCCACCAAGCAGAGCGCTACGAAGTCCGGCGACATCGTCCGCTCGGCCGTCACCGCCATGGGCCGTATCGAGGACAGTTCCAGCAAGATCAGCCAGATCATCGGTGTGATCGACGAGATCGCCTTCCAGACCAACCTGCTTGCCCTCAATGCAGGCGTCGAGGCAGCCCGTGCAGGCGAAGCCGGCCGTGGGTTTGCCGTCGTCGCCCAGGAAGTCCGCGAACTGGCCCAGCGCTCCGCAAACGCCGCCAAGGAGATCAAGACACTGATCAGTGCCTCGGCAGCCGAAGTCGAAGGCGGTGTCTCGCTCGTCCGCTCGACGGGTGACGCACTGCTCGAGATCGAGGGCCTCGTCAACAAGGTCAACGAACATGTGGAATCGATCGCCACAGCCGCCCGCGAACAGGCAACGGCGCTCGCCGAGATCAACTCCTCGGTCAACCACATGGACCAGATGACCCAGAAGAACGCGGCCATGGTTGAAGAAACCACCGCCGCCAGCGAAACGCTTGCCGAGGAAAGCCGCCAGCTGCAGCAGATCCTGTCGAGCTTCAAGCTCGGCGGCGCCGAAGCGGCTCCTGCCCGTGGCATGCGCTACGCAGCCTGACCGCATCAGACACCAGATCAGGAGAAAGCCCGGCACTGCCGGGCTTTTTTCGTTGAAGTCGGTCACGCTCCCGTCAGCCGCCTGCCGGGTGATACGCAGTCAGCCAACGCCAACCTGCAACGCTCATCCGAGACCAAGCGTCGCATTTGATCGAGATCACTCTCAACAGCAACACGCGCCGCTAGTCAGCGCACTTTGATGCTGCGCTGCACACATGAGGAGGGTGGCAGCCTGTTGAAAGTCGCCCCAACCATGGATCTTACATGAACGCCAACGTCTCCCCGTCCTCCACCAGCACCGCAACACCGAAAGACCATGCCCCGGAAGCCTCACATGGCGGCCACGGCAATCCTGCCGTTGTCGGCCTTGCCGGTTTCGGCATGACCACCATCGTCCTGCAATTCCACAATGTCGGCTGGGCCTCGCTCGGACCGGTGATCTGGATGGGGTTGATCTTCGGCGGCCTCGCGCAGTTGATCGCCGGCCTGCATGAAGGCAAGATCGGCAACAATTTCGGCTATAGCGCCTTCACCGCCTATGGCTGCTTCTGGATCGCCCTTTGCCTGATCCAGATCGGCAATGCGTTGGGCCTCTTCACGGTCAGCGAAACCGATCTCGGCTGGTTCCTGGTGATCTGGGCAATCTATACGGCCATAATGACCCCCGGCGCCATGCGTGCCAGCACTGGCCTCGGCCTGGTCTTCATCACCCTCTTCATCGGCTTCGTCCTGCTCGTCATCGGCCATTTCGGCCCGCATGTCTTCAACGTCATTGCCGGTTACGAGCTGATGGTCTGCGGCGCGCTCGCGCTCTATGTCATGGCACATCAGATCTACAAGGACGCCTTCGGCCGCGACGTGCTGCCCGTCGGCAAGCCGATGATCTGAGCCACCTCGGACACAATCGACATCGTCCGGCCTCGTCTTTTCAAGACGGGGCCGTTTTGCTTCACCCCACCGCAGCCGCGCCCGCCGGCTCCTCGTCCCCGAAATTCTCGTCGAGCAACTCGATCATCGAACGCAAGGCCCGCGTCACATGGCGTTCGGAATGATAGGCGACGGAAAACCGCCGAAGCGGCATGGGAAAGTCCACCACATGCAGCCGCCCGGCCAAGGAATGAAACTGCGTCGCCCGGCTGGAAAGAACCGTTGCCGAAAGCCCCGCCTCCACCGCCGCCATCACCGCCTCGTTTGACGGCAATTCGAGAACGACGGACAGCACCTGCGGATCGATGCCGAGGCTCGAAAGCTGGCTTTCGAATGCAGCTCTTGTGCCCGACCCCGCCTCACGCATGATCCAGTTTGTCTCCAGGAGATCGCTCGCTTCAAGTTTTCGCCCATCCGCCCAGTGATGACGGCGGCCGACGACAAGCACGAGCCGGTCTTCCGCAACGGTCGAGCGCGTCAGATCGAAGACCGAAACCTCCCCCTCGACCACGGCAAGATCCGCCTCACCCGTCACCACCGCCTCGACCGCACTTTGAGTGTTGCCGACAATCAGCCTCAGGTCGACGCGCGGAAAACGCTCGTGATAGGCGACCAGCCGGGACGGTAGCCAATAGCTCGCCACCGTCTGGCTGGCATGCACCCGCAAAAGGCCGGAGGCCGAGCCGCCGAGATCAGCAAGCGCCAGCTCCGCCGCTCTCGCCCTTTCCATTACCGCCCGCGCCTCATCGACGAACAGCCGGCCCGCCTCGGTCAGCGCGATACGCCGTCCCACCCGGTCGAACAGGATGACCCCATGGCGGGCCTCCAGCGCCGAGATCGCGGCACTCACCGCCGACTGCGTGAGATGGAGCGCCTCGGCCGCACGCGTCACATGTTCCAGCCGCGCGACCTCGAGAAATATCTTCAACTGGTCCAACGTCATTCGCACACCATTCGATTTTATCGAACGATATCACAAAACTTATGAATTGGATTTGTTTTTATGACAAACAGAGAATGACATTCGATAATCCTGTGATTTTGTGGAATTTTATCAATGTCGTTTTCCGATTGGGCAGAACGTCCTTACTCATCGTTATCAGGATTAAAGCCCCTCATTCCCGGCTTGGTGCTAACGGGAGCAATTGCTGCGGCGGCACTGATGATAAGATCCGCAACCGGATGGATGGCGCTGAGCCCGCTGATCCTTTCCATCATCCTCGGCATGCTGATCCGCAACACCATCACCCTGCCCGGCAATGTCGAAGCGGGCATTCAATTTTCGCTGAAACGCATCCTGAGAGCCGGCATCATCCTTCTCGGCCTCCAGGTGACGGTGACCCAGATCCTGTCGCTCGGCGGTGCGGCCCTGCTGCTGGTTGCGATGACGCTGGGGGCGACCTTCCTGGCAATGCGCGTGACAGGCAGGCTGATGGGTGTCGATCGCCAGCTGACGGATCTGATCGCCGCCGGTACCTCGGTCTGCGGCGCATCGGCCGTGATCGCCGCAAACACCGTCGTCCGCGGCAGGCAGGAGCATGTCGCCTATGCGGTCGCCTGCGTCACCCTCTTCGGTTCGATCTCCATGATTGTCTATCCGCTGCTGGCCGCACCCCTCGGGCTGGATGAACGGGCCTACGGCCTCTGGTCGGGTGCAACCATCCACGAAGTTGCGCAGGTTGTGGCCGCGTCCTTCCAGGCAGGCGATGTCGCCGGCCAGTTCGGCACGATATCCAAGCTGGCGCGCGTTGTGCTGCTCGCACCGCTGGTGCTGACGCTGGCCTTGGCCATGCGCTCCACCGCAAACGAGGGCCAGCGCGTTTCCGCCCCCATTCCGTGGTTCGTCCTCGGTTTTGTCGCGATGATGCTGGTCAACAGCGTGGTCTCGATCCCGGTTGAAATGAGCCGGAATATCGTGCTGCTCACGAATTTCCTTCTGGCCATGGCGCTTGCTGCGATGGGACTGCAGGCGAATATCGGCAAACTGCGCGCTGAAGGGTGGAGACCGCTGGCGCTGGGCGCTTTCGGCTGGATTTTTATCGCAGTTTTTGGCTACGTCGCATTGAAACTGTTCGGCTTCTAACCACTCACCAGCGGCAAAACCTGCAGACACTTCGTGCCAGGAACACGTGGCGACATGGAGACTACAGTGCAAGAGCGAATCTTGTGGGTTTGACACACGTTTAAGCAACCCGCAAACGGATGGCGCCAAGCGCTTTGAGGTGATGTCAGCAGGGTTTGGGCGTCTCGTGCGAATGCTCATCCTCGCGAATGGCATCGCCATGATACCAGCAGGTATCAACCACCGAGAAGATCACCTCCTTGGAGGAAACCGGTGCCGTCAGCCCGTTATCGAGACGTCTCCGCTGCATCAGCGGAAACTCATAGATTTTTGCTGTTTCACGATGGATGCTTGCCATCTATCGCCTCCTGAACGACTGCATCACATTGGACAGGCACAATTTCTGCCTATTATTTAATCCAATTGCTTTATTTTACATCATTGTGACGGTCTCCGCCAGCAAAGATTGTAAGCAAAAATCACTGCACAACGCCGCATGTGACCAATCACAATCAACGATGACGCGTCCCACCAGGTTCCAAACAAAGCCGCCTTCGCTCGAATTCGGCTTTTAATTCAGCAAATCCGGACACGAGCGAAATCTTGAAATGGCCTATTTGAAAGGCATCTGCTTTTTTTGATCGTTTTTCAGCCCCTCAAAATTCAAACTGGCACGGAGCATGCATTCATATCCTCAAGCCCGGGATATCGACCGTGATGGTCGGCAATCTCCGGATAGCTCAACGATGAACACCACGGCCTGAGAGACAAAACATGACCAAGTATAAGCTCGAGTACATCTGGCTGGACGGCTACACCCCCGTCCCGAACCTGCGCGGCAAGACGCAGATCAAGGAATTCGATTCTTTCCCGACGCTCGAGCAGCTCCCGCTTTGGGGCTTTGACGGTTCCTCGACGATGCAGGCCGAAGGCCGCTCGTCTGACTGCGTCCTGAAGCCGGTCGCCATCTACCCGGATCCGGCCCGCACCAACGGCGCGCTCGTCATGTGCGAAGTTATGATGCCGGATGGCGTAACCCCGCATTCGTCCAACAGCCGCGCAACCATCCTCGACGACGAAGATGCATGGTTCGGTTTCGAGCAGGAATACTTCTTCTACCAGGACGGCCGCCCGCTCGGCTTCCCGGAGCAGGGTTACCCGGCTCCGCAGGGCCCGTACTACACCGGCGTCGGCTACAAGAACGTTGGCTCGGTTGCTCGCGAAATCGTCGAAGAACATCTCGACCTGTGCCTCGAAGCAGGCATCAACCACGAAGGCATCAACGCTGAAGTGGCAAAGGGCCAGTGGGAATTCCAGATTTTCGGCAAGGGCTCCAAGCGCGCCGCCGACCAGATCTGGATGGCCCGTTACCTTCTGCTGCGTCTGTGCGAACAGTACGGCATCGACGTCGAATTCCACTGCAAGCCGCTCGGCGATACCGACTGGAACGGCTCGGGCATGCACTGCAACTTCTCGACCAAGTACATGCGCGAAGTTGGCGGCAAGGAATATTTCGAAGCCCTCATGGCACAGTTCGAAACCAACCTGCAGGCCCATATCGATGTTTACGGCCCGGACAACCACCTGCGTCTGACCGGCAAGCACGAAACGGCTCCGTGGAACAAGTTCTCCTACGGCGTTGCCGACCGTGGCGCCTCGATCCGCGTTCCGCACTCGTTCGTCAACAACGGCTACAAGGGTTACCTCGAAGACCGTCGTCCGAACTCGCAGGGCTGCCCTTACCAGATCGCTTCCCAGGTTCTGAAGACGATCTCGGAAGTCCCGACCGCAAAGTCGGCCGCTGCCTGATAAAAGTCCTCCCAAGGATAAACGGAAACGCCGGCTTCAAGCCGGCGTTTTTCGTTGGAGGTGGAAGCGGTATCTTGGTGTCCGGAGCAATCCCCTCACTTGCGATTTCTAGCACTTAGCTGACGCTAAGATGCTGAAATCGCCTTCTCTCCCACAAGGGGAGAGATACGGATGCAGCGCCCTCGGCGCATTACCTCTCCGCTTGTGGGAGATTTTGTTGGTGAGGGGATCCGACCTTGGCACCACACACTTTACCGCACCCGCAACCCATCCATGAACAGCTGTTCCAGAAACCGCGCGGCATCCTCGAAGCGCCCCTCGCCGGCATGTGCCTGCCCCAGCACCGCCCTCACCTGCACATCGAAGTCGGCATAATGCTGCGTCGTCGACCAGATCGAGAAGATCAGGTGATAGGGGTCGCATCTGGCGATCTTGCCGGCACGCGACCAGGCGCGGATGACATCGGCCTTTTCGTCCACCAGCTCTTTCAACGGCCCTTTCAGCTCATCCTCGATCCGCGGTGCGCCCTGCAGGATCTCATTGGCGAACAGCCGGCTTTCGCGTGGAAAGTCGCGCGCCATCTCCAGCTTGCGGCGAATGTAGGAGCGGATTTCGCTTTCCGGATCGCCGCCCGCATCAAATACCCTGAGCGGCTCCAGCCATGTTGAGAGAACCCGGTCGATCAGCTGCCGGTGGATCGCTTCCTTGGTGCGGAAATAATAGAGCAGATTTGGCTTCGACATACCCGCAGCTTCGGCGATCTGATCGATCGTGGAACCCCGAAAACCGTTCTGTGAAAACACGTCGAGCGCCGCTTCCAGGATACGCTCTTCCTTCTCTTCCTGGATGCGCGTACGCCGCTGCGTCTTCGCGGCTCTGGAAATGGCCATGCCGTCCGGTACCCCTCGTCGTCCCCTGCCGCAAAATCCTCGAAAACATCTGAAGCGTGACGATTTTCAGCTTGAGTGCTGCTGGGGAAATTGTAAGCTTTTACCAAGCGGTTAAATTATCGGCGACAAGCGGACCAAACGCAATGCCGATCTTCCAGGTTCATAGCTGGGACGAAGCCGACGGGAACGAACGGATTTGCTGCCGAACGGCAGAGCATGAACAGATAAGGATTTTGAAAATGGTGGCAGCACCGGGCGAGAACCTGCGCGTCAACGGCGACCGGCTCTGGGACATGTTGATGGACATGGCGAAGATCGGCCCGGGCATTGCCGGCGGCAACAATCGCCAGACCCTGACGGATGCCGATGGCGAAGGCCGCCACCTGTTCAAGCGCTGGTGCGAGGCGGCCGGAATGACGGTCGGCGTCGACAGGATGGGCACGATGTTCGCCACCCGCGCCGGCACCGACCCTAACGCCCTGCCCGTCTATATCGGCTCCCATCTCGACACCCAGCCGACCGGCGGCAAGTTCGACGGCGTGCTCGGGGTGCTCGCCGGCCTTGAAGTCGTCCGCTCGATGAACGACCTTGGCATCAAGACGAAACATCCGGTCGTCGTTACCAACTGGGCCAACGAGGAAGGCGCCCGTTTTGCCCCCGCCATGCTCGCATCCGGCGTTTTCGCCGGCGTCCACACGCTGGATTACGCCTATGGCCGCAAGGATCCCGAGGGCAAGACCTATGGCGACGAACTGAAGCGCATCGGCTGGCTGGGCGACGAGGAAGTCGGCGCCAGAAAAATGCACGCCTATTTCGAATATCACATCGAGCAGGGTCCGATTCTTGAAGCCGAAGACAAGCAGATCGGCGTCGTCACCCACTGTCAGGGTCTCTGGTGGCTGGAATTCACGCTCACCGGCAAGGAAGCCCATACCGGTTCCACCCCGATGAACATGCGCGTCAATGCCGGCCTCGCCTTCGGCCGGATCATGGAAAAGGTGCAGGAAATCGCCATGGCCGAACAGCCCGGCGCGGTCGCCGGCGTCGGTCAGGCCTTTTTCACCCCGAACTCCCGCAACGTCCTCCCCGGCAAGGTGATCTTCACCGTCGACCTGCGCACGCCGAGCCAGGAAAAGCTCGATCGCATGCGCGCCAAAATCGAGGCGGCTGCGACAGAAGTCTGCGAAGCTCTCGGTGTCGGCGTTTCGATGGAAGCGGTCGGCCATTTCGATCCGGTCACCTTCGACCCGACACTGGTCGGCCGTGTCCGCGATGCCGCCGAAAAGCTTGGCTACAGCCATATGGACATCATTTCCGGCGCCGGTCACGACGCCTGCTGGGCGGCAAAGCTTGCCCCGACCACGATGATCTTCTGCCCCTGCGTCGACGGCTTGTCGCATAACGAGGCCGAAGACATCTCGAAGGACTGGGCAGCGGCCGGTTGCGACGTGCTGTTCCATGCGGTGGTGGAGACGGCGGAGATTGTGGAGTGACCATAACGATTGCCATAGAGCAGCCGAAGCAGCCTGAAGTTGCCGCTCTGATTGGGCTTTCCGACGACTACATGGCTTCGCTTTATCCGCCCGAAGGTAATTTCGCCGTCGATCTCGAGGCCCTGTCCCAGCCTGACATTACCTTCCTGGTTGCAAGGCTCGACGGCAAAGCGGTTGGCTGTGGTGGCGTCAAATGGTTCGCGGACAGCAGTGCCGAATTGAAGCGCATCTTCGTTCATGACGATGCACGCGGCCACGGCATCGGCAGAAAGATCATGGCCGAACTCGAAATGCTGGCTGGGGCGCGCAATGTCATTCGTCTCTATCTCGAAACCGGCCCGCTGAATGTCGAAGCCGTTCGGCTGTATGAAGCGCTCGATTACCAATCCTGCGGCCCGTTTGCGGATTACGAGGAAAATCCGCACAGCCTGTTCATGATGAAGGACCTCAAACAGCGAGAGGCTGCCGAATGAGCACCTCCATCGCATCGAAACCAGGAATACAACGATCACCACCCGAGATGTTCAGTCCCTGAGGTCCTTGATCTCGGGCGATTGACTGCGGCACACGATAAGGGGAACAACCATGGCCACAGTAATCAAGAACGGAACCATCGTTACCGCCGACCTGACCTACAAGGCGGATGTGAAAATCGACGGCGGAAAGATCGTCGAGATTGGCCCGGACCTCAAGGCCGACGAAACCCTCGACGCCACCGGCTGTTATGTCATGCCGGGCGGCATCGATCCGCATGTTCATCTCGAAATGCCCTTCATGGGCACCTATTCCGCCGATGATTTCGACAGTGGCACCCGCGCGGCGCTCTCCGGCGGCACCACCATGGTGGTCGATTTCTGTCTTCCCGATCCCGGCCAGTCGCTGCTCGACGCCCTGAAACGCTGGGACAACAAGGCGACCCGCGCCCATTGCGACTATTCCTTCCACATGGCCGTCACCTGGTGGGGCGAACAGGTCTTCAACGAAATGAAGACAGTAGTGCAGGAAAAAGGCATCAACACCTTCAAGCATTTCATGGCCTATAAGGGCGCATTGATGGTCAACGACGACGAGATGTTCGCCTCGTTTTCCCGTTGCGCCGAGCTTGGCGCGCTTCCCCTCGTCCATGCCGAAAACGGCGATGTCGTCGCCGCCATGCAGCAGAAACTGATGGATGAAGGCAATAACGGGCCGGAAGGCCATGCCTATTCGAGACCGCCTTCCGTCGAGGGCGAAGCCACCAACCGCGCCATCATCATCGCCGATATGGCAGGCGTACCGCTCTATGTCGTCCACACATCCTGCGAACAGTCCCATGAGGCGATCCGCCGGGCACGGCAGAACGGCATGCGGGTCTATGGCGAGCCGCTGATCCAGCACCTGACGCTCGACGAAAGCGAATATTTCGACAAGGACTGGGATCATTCCGCCCGTCGTGTCATGTCTCCCCCCTTCCGCAACAAGCAGCATCAGGATTCACTCTGGGCCGGCCTCGCCTCGGGCTCCCTGCAGGTCGTGGCAACCGATCACTGTGCCTTCACCACCGACCAGAAGCGCACCGGGCTGGGCGATTTCCGAAAAATCCCGAACGGCACCGGCGGTCTGGAAGATCGCCTGCCGATGCTCTGGACCTACGGCGTCGCCACTGGCCGCATCACGATGAACGAATTCGTCGCGGTCACCTCCACCAACATCGCCAAGATCCTCAACCTCTATCCGAGAAAAGGCGCGATCCTCGTCGGTGCCGATGCCGATCTCGTCGTGCTCGATCCGAAGAAATCGAAAACCATCTCGGCCAAGACACAGCAATCGGCGATCGACTACAACGTCTTCGAGGGCAAGCAGGTCACCGGCCTGCCGCGCTACACGCTGACGAGAGGCGTGGTCGCGGTCGAGGACGGCGCGATGAAGAGCCGCGAAGGCCACGGCCAGTTCGTCGCCCGCGAACCCTATCCAGCAGTTTCCAAGGCGCTCTCCACCTGGAAGGAAGTGACCGCTCCGCGAAAGGTCGAACGCACGGGAATTCCGGCAAGCGGAGTGTGATCCGCACATGGCAGATAACAATTTCTCCGTCGTCTCCGCGAAAAAACTCGGCCTGACCTTCGAGACGAATGACGGGCCGGTCCATGCCTTGTCCGATGTCGATCTGGAGGTGAGACGAGGCGATTTCGTCTCCTTCATCGGCCCGTCCGGCTGCGGCAAGACCACGTTTCTGCGCGTTATCGCCGATCTCGAAAGCGCTACGTCGGGCGAAATCACCGTCAACGGCATGACGCCGGAAAACGCCCGCAAATCGCGCTCCTACGGTTATGTCTTCCAGGCGCCGGCGCTTTATCCCTGGCGGACGATCGAAAAGAACATCGCACTTCCGCTGGAGATCATGAACTACACGGCAGCCGAGCGGAAGGAACGCATCGAACGCACGCTCGATCTCGTCAACCTCGCAGGCTTCGGCAAAAAATATCCCTGGCAGCTTTCCGGCGGCATGCAGCAGCGCGCCTCGATCGCCCGCGCGCTTGCCTTCGATGCCGATCTTCTGCTGATGGACGAACCTTTCGGCGCACTCGACGAAATCGTCCGGGACCACCTCAACGAACAGCTCCTGAAACTCTGGGCGAGAACGGAAAAGACCATCTGTTTCGTCACCCACTCCATCCCGGAAGCCGTCTACCTGTCGACCAAAATCGTCGTCATGTCCCCCCGCCCCGGCCGGGTGACCGACGTGATCACCTCGACGCTGCCGAAGGAGCGCCCGCTCGAAATCCGCGAGACGCCGGAGTTTCTGGCGATCGCGCATCGTGTGCGGGAAGGCTTGAGAGCGGGGCATAGTTATGAGGAGTAATCCCTCCCGCACACGATGCGCCCCATCGAGAGGTGCCCCCCTCTGCCGTGCCGGGCATCTCCCCCACAAGGGGGGAGATCAGCTAGACTCTCACTCGCCATTCCATCAGAAGCCTTTGAATATCGCACGGTATTTTCTTGAGGCAATGAGCCCGCCATTTGCGATCTCCCTCCTTGTGGGGGAGATGCCCGGCACGGCAGAGGGGGGTGAGCCACAGGGCAGCAACATTGTCGGCAATATAGGCAAGCTGACGGGAGCAACCCCATGACCCCCACCTTCCTCCTCTGGCTTTGTGGCGCCATGGCCACCTTCCTCGCCGCCGCCACCGCATCGCGCGCCTATATCGCCTCCAGCAATATGGCTCTGCTGGTTCTGTCGCTGGCACTCTACTGCGTCGGCAATCTGATGATGGTGAAGCTGATGCGCGAGGGCGGGCTTGGGCTGGCAATCTCGGTATCGGCGATTGCGCAACTGCTGCTGATCAACGTCATCGCCTTTGCCATCTTCGGCGAGCGACTGACCTCCACCCAGCTTGCCGGCGTCGGGCTGGGTATCGCTGCGATGGTCCTGATGTTGTTTCCGGTCGGAGCGAAAAGCTGATGCGACAGGAAAGACCCATCCGGCACAAGATCATTCCTGTCGCGACCATCCTCATCGCCATCGTCGCGATCTGGTATGTTGCCGCCTATTTCATGAACGCGCCGTTCCAGCGGGATCTCGACCGCCGCGCCAACGCTACCCCGACCCCGATCGAATTCTTCGAAAAGACGATGTCGCAGCCGAAGCCGACGCTTCCCGCGCCGCATCAGGTGGCCTCGAACGTCTTCGAAAACACGTTTCTGCGCAAGGTTACCTCCAATCGCAGTCTCGTCTACCACGCCTGGGTGACGCTTTCGTCGACCGCCGTCGGCTTCACACTCGGCACTGTGCTCGGCATCCTGATCGCCGTCGGCATTGTCCATGTGAAGGCGCTCGATCGCAGCCTGATGCCCTGGATCATCGCCTCGCAGATGGTCCCGATTCTTGCCGTCGCGCCCATGGTCATCGTCGTGCTCGGCGCCATCAACATTACCGGCCTTCTGCCCAAGGCGCTGATCTCCACCTACCTCTCCTTCTTCCCCGTCGCGGTTGGCATGGTGAAGGGCCTGCGCTCGCCTGAACTGATCCAGCTCGACCTGATGCGCACCTATCATGCCAGCGCCGCCCAGACCTTCTGGAAGCTCCGCTTTCCGGCCTCCATCCCCTTCCTCTTCACCTCGATGAAGGTGGCGATTGCCGCAAGCCTGGTCGGCGCGATCGTCGGCGAGTTGCCGACGGGTGCCGTCGCCGGCATCGGCTCAAAACTGCTCGCAGGTGCCTATTACAGCCAGACGATCGACATCTGGGCCGCCCTGATTGCAGGCTCGGTGCTGGCCGCCATTCTCGTCACCATCGTTGCAGCCGCCGGCAGACTGGTGGATCGCGCCATGGGCGCAAGACAGAGCGGGAGGCAGGCATGACGCGCACAAGACGCAACTGGCTGAACCTCCTTGCCGGCATCCTTGCGGTTATCGCTTATGCAAAGCTGCCCCTCACATCGCCCGGCGCAGCAAATCCCGTTACGGGCGGCGGGCTGATCGCCTTCGCCATCGTTCTTGCAACACTCCTCATGCAGGTGCTGGAAAACAGCGGCCCGGCTGTCCGCGCAACCGTTCTCTTTCTTGCAGCGCATGTCTGTGCCGCGCTTCTTCTTGCGGGACTGACCGGTAATCAGGGCCAGATGTCATCCGCATTCTTCCTGCTGGTTGCGGCAAGCTGGCTGCTCGCCTGGGCCTCCGTCTCCGAGCTTGCACGGATGGAACCGGGCACCAGGGCGGCGGATTGGTTCATCAGGCTTCTGATCCCGGCAATCTTCGGCGCCTGGATCCTGATCCTATGGGAGGCGGCGACGCGGGGTTTCGGCATTCCCTTCGTCATCCTGCCGCCGCCATCCGCCATCGGCGTCCGCCTCGCCTCATCCATCCCGATCCTCTGGGCCGACGTGCAGCAGACAGTGTTCAAGGCCGTCCTTTTCGGTTACGTCGCCGGTTGTGCGGCGGGCTTTGCAGTCGCGATCCTGGCGGACCGGATCGCCTTCTTCCGCCGCGGGCTCCTGCCGATCGCCAACCTCATGTCGGCCCTGCCGATCATCGGCGTTGCTCCGATCATGGTCATGTGGTTCGGCTTCGACTGGCAGTCCAAGGCCGCGGTCGTCATCGTCATGACCTTCTTCCCCATGCTGGTAAACACTATCGCGGGCCTGGAGGCCGCCGGTTCGATGGAGCGTGACCTGATGCGTTCCTACGCGTCGGACTACTGGCAGACGCTGATGAAACTTCGGCTTCCCGCCGCCATGCCCTTCATCTTCAATGCGCTGAAGATCAACTCGACGCTGGCGCTGATCGGCGCGATCGTCGCCGAATTTTTCGGCACGCCGATCGTCGGCATGGGCTTCCGCATCTCGACCGAAATCGGCCGCATGAATGTCGATATGGTCTGGGCCGAAATCGCCGTTGCAGCGCTTGTCGGCTCGGTATTTTATGGTGTCGTCGCGCTCGGGGAGAGAGCCACGACATTCTGGCATCCGTCCAACCGGAATGGTTAGGCGCTGATACCCGGCACCGGAAAACCCGGGCCGGCACATGACCTGAGTAAACAAGCAGGCAACCAGAGGGAAACGAGCATGAAAAAGATCATGATGGCATTGATGGCAGGCGCGATGTCGCTTGCCGCCGCGCAGGCGCTCGCCGCCGACAAGGTGACGCTCCAGCTGAAATGGGTGGCCCAGAGCCAGTTCGGCGGTTATTTCGTCGCCAAGGACAAGGGCTTTTACGAGGAAGAAGGCCTCGACGTCACGATCAAGCCGGGTGGCCCGGATATCGCGCCGGAACAGGTCATCGCAGGCGGCGGAGCCGATGTCACCGTCACCTGGATGGGTGCCGCCCTCGTCGCACGCGAAAAGGGCGTGCCTCTGGTCAATATCGCCCAGCCCTTCCAGAAATCCGGGCTGCAGCTGATCTGCCCAAAGGACGGCCCGGTCAAGACCGAAGCCGACTTCAAGGGCCACACGCTCGGCGTCTGGTTCTTCGGCAACGAATATCCGTTCTTCGCCTGGATGAACAAGCTCGGCCTCAAGACCGAGGGCGGCGCGGATGGCGTGACCGTCCTCAAGCAGAGCTTCGACGTGCAGCCGCTCGTGCAGAAGCAGGCGAACTGTATCTCCGTCATGACCTATAACGAATACTGGCAGGCGATCGATGCCGGCTTCAAGCCGGAAGACCTCCTCGTCTTCAACTATACCGCCCTCGGCAACGACCTTCTGGAAGATGGTCTTTATGTCAGCGAGGATAAGTTGAAGGACCCGAAGTTCAAGGAGAACATGGTCAAGTTCGTCCGCGCTTCGATGAAGGGATGGAAATACGCGATCGACAACCCGGATGAAGCCGCCGAGATCGTCATGGAAAATGGCGGTCAGGACGAGAACCACCAGAAGCGCATGATGGGCGAAGTCGCCAAGCTGATCGGCGATGGCAAGCTCGACATGGCAACCTACGAACGCACGGTAAAGGCGCTCACCGACCAGAAGATCATCAGCAAGGCGCCGGAAGGTGCCTACACGGCCGATATCACCAGCGAAGCGCTGAAATAATCCGCGACAAACGTCTTTGATACTTCTTCGTGCCCGGCCTCGCAGTCGGGCATTTTTTTGCCATCAGGACATGTCAACCATCCTCGCCTGCATGGATTGATCGCTTGACGGCGAACACGTAAAGGTAGCTGCCGGAGCGGGCACCAACTTTTTTCGGTCGAAGTAGCGGAAAGTGTCGGATGCAGCTTTGGTCCCGCGTCATACAGGGAGGACGTATGGCGAAGGATGCCGATGGTCGGCGCATGCCTGTTCCTCCAAACAGTGGATTTGCCGCATGCAGCGTAGCTTGTCGAACTCGATCCCCGCCCTCGTTCTGCTGCTTGCCTCGGTCGCAGCCTCGCCGCTTGCCGCGCAGGAAACCGGCCAGTCCGCCGACACTCAAACCAAGCTCCCGTCGATCATCGTAACCGAAGCGGTCACGAAATCGCTGACCGACCGCATCATCGCGACCGGCACCATCCGGCCGATCGACGAAATCTACGTGCAGCCGCTCGTCGAAGGGCTCTCTGTCAAAACCATCGATGTAGACGTTGCCGATGAAGTCGAGGCCAACGCGGTTCTGGCGACCCTGAACGATGATGCCCTGCTGCTGCAAAAGAGCCAGTATCAGGCAAACAAGGCCAAGGCCGAGGCTTCGGTCGCGCAGTATCAGGCACAGGTCATCGAGGCGGAAGCCAATCTCGACGATGCCACCAAACAACGCGACCGTACCCAGAAGCTGAACCAGAGCGGTACAAGCACCGTCTCCCAGCTCGAACAGGCAAATGCCCAGGTCGATGTCGCCCGCGCCCGGCTGAATGCGGCCCGCCAGTCGGTCCAGGTCGGAGAAGCCGATGTCCGCGTCATCGACGCCCAGCTTGCGGATGTCGAGCTCCAGCTCGCACGCACGGGCGTGAAAGCCCCCGTTGCCGGGGTGATCTCCGCAAAGAATGCCAAGGTCGGCGCCATCGCCTCGGGCAACGGCGATCCGCTGTTCACCATCATCAAGGACGGCGCGATCGAACTCGTCGCCGATATTTCCGAATCCGATATTCAGAAAGCCAGGGTCGGGCAGAAGGCGCTCGTGACGGTCGCCGGCGGCCAGCGGGAAATCGAGGGCCGCGTCCGGCTTGTTTCCCCGACAGTCGACCAGACCACCAGGCTCGGCCTCGTCCATATCGAGATCGATCCCGATAGCGGCGCCCGCGCCGGCATGTATGGCCGCGCCGCAATCATTGTCGAGCAGGCGGATGCGCTCGCCCTGCCGCTTTCCGCCGTAACGACAGGGCGCGAGGGTTCCTTTGCCCGCAAGGTCGAGGAAGACACGATCAGGCAGGTGAGGATCGACACCGGCTTCCAGGACGGCGGCTTTATCCAGATCCTGAACGGTCTCCAGCCGGGCGACGTCGTCGTCGCCAAGGCAGGTGCCTTCGTGCGTGACGGCGACCGTATCGCACCGGTTCCGGAAAAAGCGCCCGCGACCAAGGGCACGGAGGCTTCGCAATGAACTTCTCCGCCTGGTCGATCCGCAATCCGATCGCCCCGCTGCTCGGTTTCGCTCTGCTGCTGGTCGTCGGTCTGCAGTCTTTCTACGCCCTGCCGATCACCCGTTTCCCCAATATCGACGTCCCCGTCGTCTCGATAACGGTGACGCAGAGCGGAGCCGCGCCGGCCGAACTCGAAATGCAGGTGACGAAGGAGATCGAAGATGCCGTCGCCTCGATCAGCGGCATCGACGAGATCCAGTCGACCGTCACCGACGGCCAGTCACTGACGACCGTCGTCTTCCGCATCGAAAAGCCGACCGAAGAGGCGGTTCAGGATACCAAGGACCAGATCGACAAGATCCGCAGCGACCTGCCCGCAGACATCGAGGAGCCGATCGTCACCAAGGTCGACGTCGAGGGACAGGCGATCCAGACTTTTGCCGTGTCATCACCGAACATGACGCTGGAGGAGTTGTCCTGGTTTGTCGACGACACGATTACCCGCGACCTGCAGGGCCAGGCCGGCATCGGTCGTATCGACCGTTATGGCGGCTCCGACCGGGAAGTGCGCATCGCCCTCAACCCGGCAAAGCTCGATGCCTATGGCATTACCGCAGCCGACGTGAACGCGCAGATCAAGGGCACCAATGTCGATCTCGGTTCCGGCCGCGGCCAGGTGGCCGGCAACGAGCAGGCGATCCGCACGCTCGGCGACGCACGCAATGTCCAGCAACTCGCTGACACCAATATCGCGCTGTCGAACGGTCGCTTCGTCAAACTGTCCGAACTCGGCCGGGTGACCGATACCTATGAAGAGCAGAAGTCCTTCTCGCGCTTCAACGGCAACCCTTCCGTTACCTTCGCCGTCTTCCGCGCCAAGGGCGCCAGCGAAGTTTCCGTGGCCGAAACCGTGGCAGAAGGCCTGGACGGCATCCGCAAGGACCATCCCGATGTCGCCATCGAGATGGTCGATGACTCGGTCTACTTCACCTACGGCAATTACGAGGCGGCGCTGCACACGCTGATGGAAGGCTCTATCCTCGCCGTCATCGTCGTCTTCCTCTTCCTGCGCAACTGGCGTGCGACGCTGATTGCCGCCGTCGCCCTGCCCTTGTCCGCCATCCCCACCTTCTGGATCATGGACCTGATGGGGTTCTCGCTGAACCTCGTCAGTTTCCTGGCGCTGACGCTGGCGACCGGCATCCTCGTCGATGATGCGATCGTCGAGATCGAAAACATCGCCCGCCACATCAAGATGGGCAAGACGCCCTATCGGGCGGCGCTGGAGGCGGCCGACGAAATCGGCCTTGCGGTGATCGCCACGAGCTTCACCATCATCGCCGTCTTCGTGCCGGTCTCCTTCATGCCGGGCGTTCCGGGCCAGTATTTTATCCAGTTCGGCCTCACCGTCGCCTTCTCGGTCTTCTTCTCGCTGGCGGTCGCGCGCCTGATCACGCCGCTGATGGCCGCCTATCTGATGCGCGCCGAAGACGGGCGCGAGGATGACCACCACGACAATGACGGCTGGCTGATGAAGGCCTATACCCGCGTCGTTACCGCCACGACGCGCAAATGGTACTGGCGTTATGCCACGCTTCTCGCCGCGATCGCCTTCCTCGCCGCTTCATTATTCCTTCTCAGCAAGGTTCCCGGCAGCTTCCTTCCGCCAGACGACTCGTCCCGCGTGGTCCTGTCGCTCGAACTGCCACCGAACGCCACGCTGGAAGAGACCGATGCCACCAGCACGGCAGTCTTCGACGCGGTGAAGGATATCGACGGCGTCGAAAGCGTTTTCACCCTCGGCGGCGCCTCGCCCAAGGGTGACCTCGAACTGCGCCGCGCGACCGTCCGCGTCATTCTGCAGAATATCGACCATTCGCTGATGAAGACGCTGGTCAACAAGGGGCTCGGCTCCATCCCGCTCTTTGGCGACCTCATCCCGAAACTGCCGGAACATGGCCGTACACGCCCGCAATGGGATGTCGAAAAGGATATCTTCGCAGCCGTCCGGTCCATTCCCGACGTGCGCATCTCCAAGGTCAACGACCGGGCCGAGCGCGAGCTGTCGTTCAACTTTCTCTCATCCAGCGAGGACGACCTGAACGACGCCGTCAGCCTGCTGGAATCCCGGTTGCGCGCCTCGCCGATCCTGGTCAACGTCTCTTCGGAAGGCGCCCTGCCCCGCCCGGAACTGCAGATCCGCCCGCGTATGGCCGAAGCCTCTCGCCTCGGCATCACCCCGCAGCAGATCTCCGAAACCGTCCGTGTCGCGACGATCGGCGATATCGACGCGAACCTCGCAAAGATCTCGCTCGACAGCCGCCAGATCCCGATCCGCGTACAGACCTCGCTCGACACACGCCGCGACCTGCAGTTGATCCGCAACCTCAAGGTCAAGACGTCGTCCGGCACGATGGTGCCGCTCTACAGCGTTGCCGATATCGACTATTCGGAAGGTCCGAGCTCGATCAAGCGCAACGACCGCAACCGCGTCGTGGCGATCGGCTCCGACGTGCCCTTCGGCACCGCGCTCGACACCTCCACCGCTGAGTTCAAGCGGATCGTCGACGAAACCAAACTTCCGCCGACCGTCCGGCTGGCAGAAAGCGGTGACGCCAAGGTCCAGGCGGAAATGCAGCAGAGCTTCGGCAATGCGATGCTGATGGGCCTGATGCTGGTTCTCGTCGTGCTGATCCTGCTGTTCAAGGATGTCATCCAGCCCTTCACCATCCTCTTCTCCCTGCCGCTCGCCATCGGCGGCGTGGCGGTGGCGCTGATCGCGACGCAGAACGCGCTCTCGATGCCCGTCCTGATCGGCATCCTGATGCTGATGGGCATCGTGACGAAAAATGCCATCCTGCTCGTCGATTTCGCCATCGAGATGAAACGGCACGGGCTGGAACGGGTTCACGCCATGGTTGAGGCAGGCCGCAAGCGCGCAAGGCCCATCATCATGACCTCGATCGCCATGTCGGCCGGCATGCTGCCGTCCGCCATGGGCGTCGGCGAAGGCGGCTCCTTCCGCGCCCCCATGGCGATTGCCGTCATCGGCGGCATCATCGTTTCGACGGTGCTTTCGCTGCTCGTCGTTCCCTCCTTCTTCCTCATCATGGACGATCTGTCACGCCTGCTGGGCAGGCTCTTCGGCCGCTTCGTCGGACGCAAGGAGGAAGAAGACCTGATGTCATCCGAAGACGTCGCCCGTCAGACACGGCAAAATCGTCGCAGCCTGACCGAACTGGAAGAACGGCTGAACAACCTGGAAAATCGGGGGAAATCAAACATTTCCGGTTCAGAAACCGGTCAGGGAGCACTCCGGCTGCCGCCCACGGCAGCCGAGTAGATCTTCTTACGGCACCAGAAGCATGATCTGATTGTCAGACAACGGTCCGATTTACGTGATTGATTGATCAGTATCAAATCCCTCTTTTCTTCTCGCGCTATCTTGCCCTCAAGGATTTTTGGCAATGATCGCAAAAAGGGAAGAGAACGCGAGATGAACAGCAGTCTGAAACTCAGCAATCGGGACCGGGCAGTGCTCATGAAAGCACCGTTCCTGGCGGGGCTGGGCAACAGTGCCCTTGTCCGGCTGATGTCTATGATGACGATCAGCACGCTTCCGGCTCGCAAATTCGTGTTGCGCGAAGGCGAAACCGCCGACGCTTTCTACTGTGTTCTCAACGGTTACGTCCGGCTTTTCCGGTTGAGCCGTGAGGGCCGCGAAGCCGATATCATGGTCTGCGCTCCGGGCGATACATTTGCCGAGCATCTGCTGTTCAGCGACAATGTCTACCGCTGCAACGCCCAGACGGCAGAACCGGCAACGCTCGCCCGTTTCGACATGCAGGCCGTGCGCGACCTTGCCCAGCAGGATCCCGAAATCGCCAAGGCGCTGATCGCTGCCGTCTCCCGGCACCTCGTCGGCACGATGGATTGCATCGCCAACGACCGCCTCTTCACCGCTCCGCAGCGGGTCGCCAACTATATCCTCAGCCGCTGCCCGGCTGACGGAAGCTCCGCCTCGATCCGGCTGCCGTTCCAGAAGAGCCTGCTCGCCGGCATGCTCGGTCTCGCACCGGAAGCCCTTTCCCGCGCCTTCTCCAGCCTGCGCCGCGTCGGCGTGACCGTCAGGGGACGCATCATCCAGGTCGGCGACGTCCAGGCACTCAGGAACATCTAAAGCAATTCCAGCAAAAGTGGGAACCGGTTTTGCGTCCGGAATTGCGCGAAACATAAAAGATTGAGCAGTTTCGCCTTTCAAAGAAAAGCGGAATTGCCTCAGGCTCGAAGGCGCGCGAGACGACGCAGCCTTCGTAGCGGCCTGTTGCCACAGGGGTGTCCGGCGACAGGCGAGGCCGGCGGGTCATTAGACCGCCGGCCTTTTTTTATTTTCCGATCGAAAACAACCTGCAGACTTTACAGCCCGCCCTGCCGCTTCAAAAAGTCGACGATGTGGCCAACACCCTCGCCGCGCTTGAGATCGGTGAATACATGCGGCTTCATCTCGCGCATCCGTGCGGCATCGCGGTCCATCACGTCCATATCGACGCCGACATAAGGCGCCAGATCCTTCTTGTTGATCACCAGAAGATCGGAACGGGTAATACCCGGCCCGCCCTTGCGCGGGATTTCTTCGCCCTGGCAGGTGGAGATCACATAGATGGTGATGTCCGCCAGATCCGGCGAAAAGGTTGCAGCAAGGTTGTCTCCCCCTGACTCGATGAACACCACATCCAGATCCGGGAATCGCTCGTTGAGGCCGGCGATTGCCTGCAGATTGATAGTCGCATCCTCGCGGATCGCCGTATGTGGACATCCGCCCGTCTCGACGCCGACAATGCGATCGGACGAAAGCGCCTGCATGCGCACCAGCGCATCGGCATCTTCCTTGGTATAGATATCGTTGGTGACCACCGCGACGGAAAATTCGTCCCGCATCGCCTTGCAAAGCTTTTCCGTCAGATGCGTCTTGCCGGATCCGACCGGCCCGCCGATGCCGACACGAAGGGGACCGTTTGCCGATTTCATCAAATGTCCTTTCAATATGATGCGACGACAATAATGCGGGGAGAGATCGGTGCAATCGGAAACTGGGCGGCCCTGCTTGAAAGCATCATTCCTCCGACTTCACGAATTTTCTGTATCAGAAAAGTAAAGTGTCATCGGGTTTTCCGGAATTAAGTATATCCTCAGATATCTGTAGAAAACCATCCATTCAAATTGTGGTAGCGAGATAGGACCGTCATAATACGTATTGTAGTCCCAAATTAATATCGCATGCTGAGACTTACCTGAACTGGGAAACGGGGAAATCAGAATGGATTATCAGACGACTGCACCAACATCCGAAGTATTGGAAAAACAACACAATTGTCGAAAGGCAGCGGACGCGGCGCTTTCCGGCATGCTCGACATGCTGGAATCCTACGGCTTTGACCGGACAGAAATGCTTCTGTCGCTGGCAGATGCGATCGATGACGAAATCCTTCTCATCGCGCAGGAGCACTGACTGAGGCTTTGCGGCAAAGTGGCAATTGGTTTTGCGCTCGCAACTGCGCAGGCCAAACAGATATGGCCGTTCGAGCATTTCGACCGGAAGACATGGGACAGAACAGGCGCCCGCAATGCGAAGAGCACATAGGGACGCGGCCCGTTTCAAACGACATCGCAACGCATCTGCGGCATTTCAGGAGCGGAACAGCCGGGAATGCTGTGTCTCGTGACGCAACGACGCGATTTCGGCCTGCACGGTCGCGCCACCCAGGTCATCGAGAGTGGTGGAAACAGCGCAGTGCGCAAGATCATCTATCTGCGCTTCAAGCGCGGCAATAATCGCAACGCCCTCCGCCTGGCCGGCAATGCTGAGCCGGATCCCGGCAGACACGGCCTGCGATATCGCCGCATGAAGAAAAGCGGCGAGTGCGGGCGCTGAAGGCACGCCATGGCCTGCGGCCACCGCCCCCACAGCCACCGGGAACGGCACATCGGCCGGAAGCCTTCCGAATAACGGATGCGGCCATGCGGAAGCGGCAGCAACAAAAGCCTTGCCGAGCGACAGCGTCTCGCTGAAACGCTCGGCCGAACCGGCCAGCGCTAGCCCGAGCGCCGCAATATCGGCGAGCACCTTTCCATCTTCCGCGCGCCGCCCGGCCTCGGAAAACAGCACGGCGTCGTTCCACAATGCTCCGCGATCAAGCACAGTCGACAACCATTCCTGAAGATCTCGGGCATTTCTGACCAGCCCATCCGCGACGGCCCGCTCCAGCCCGCCCGACCAGGCGAAACCGCCGATCGGAAAGGCCGGCGAGAGCCACGCCATCAGCCGCAGCAATGCCTTCGTGTCCAATGCGCCATCCGCTGGCGCGTTCATTCCCGGATCGACCGGCCGCACGTCTCTCATCGCAATACGCGATCAGTCATGGTGATGGCCATGGTGCCGGTGGTCATGGTGGTCATGGCCGTGATCGTGCCCATGCGACTGCCCGCCGTGGGAGCCGTGCGAATGATAGGCACCGCGGGCTGGCTGGAACGGCTCCTCGACATCGCTGACGGTAGCGCCCAGCCCCTGCAGCATCGAACGGATCACGTGATCGCGCAGGATCAGGATGCGGCCTTCCTCGATTTGGGCCGAAAGGTGCCGGTTACCGAGATGCCAGGCCAGTTCGATCAGATGCAGTGTGTCGCGCGCCTTCACCTCGAAAAGCTTTTCAGGCGCCGCCTGCACTTCCACCGTATCGCCATTGTCGAGTACCAGCCGGTCTCCATGATGGAAGAGCACAGCCTCCTTCAGGTCGAGCATCACCATGTCGCCATTCGACAAATGCAGCAGCTTGCGGCGCAGATGACGCAGATCATGTGGCAGGCTGACCGTGTCGATCGGCGGATCGGAAACCTCGCCGGCGGAGCGATAGGAATGGATGTGCTGCATGGTGGATAACCCGTTGAACAACAAAATCTTTGCCATCATTGCCAAAGGCGGCGCCGCGCACAAGGGGTAAAGCATCTCGTAGAGAACAGTGCTGCGGTTTTGCCTCGCAACGGCATGTGGCGCGACTGAGCCGAAGGCCGGGCCAGACAGCAAAAAGCCCGGCGCGAGAGCCGGGCTTTGAGAAGTTCAGATCGGAGAATGCCTTATTCGGCAGCGATCTTCATGGCCTTGAGGTTCTCAAGGATGTTCTGCGGCGAGGACGCACCATAGGGGTCGCTCTCGCAATTGTCGGAATAACCTTCTTCCTCGAACCACTGCTCGACAACGCCATTGCTGACGATCGCGCCATAACGCCAGGAGCGCATACCGAAGCCCAGATTGTCCTTGGCAACCAGCATGCCCATCTTGCGGGTAAATTCGCCCGAACCGTCCGGAATGACGGTGACGTTTGCAAGGTTCTGGCTCTTCGCCCATGCGTTCATCACGAAGGCGTCGTTGACCGACATGCAGTAGATGGCATCGATGCCTTCAGCCTGAAAATCGGAGAACAGCTTTTCGAAATCGGGAAGCTGGTAGGTCGAGCAGGTCGGCGTGAATGCGCCCGGCAGCGAGAAGAGCACGACGCGCTTGCCGGCGAAATAGTCGTCCGAGGTTACGTCCTGCCAGCGGAAAGGGTTCGGGCCGCCTACGGCTTCGTCGCGTACGCGGGTGCGGAAAGTGACCTGCGGAACTTTTTTGCCCAGCATCAATGCCTCCATAAAAATGAACATTCGCCCCGTCCCGGAGCAGATGAGAACGTCTCTAAAGTGAATTACGCCGCAGTGCAGCATCCTTCTTGAAAAAATGTCGCAGCGCAGGGCAGCTATTCACAGGAAGCAGAGCTTCCCTCCCACTGGCTTAATGATCGTGGCAGCGCAATCGATTACAATTAAAAAGCGCATTTACTTAATTGATCTTCCTATAGTAGAACTCCAGAAACAGGGGCGACGCGGATGGATGGAGCGATAATCGGGCCGAAGGTCAACCGAGGTCTGGACAGACACCTCACCTCCTATTTTGAATTTCGGGATACGGGGCAGTGCCAGAACCTGAAGGCCTCTATTGAACGCTTCATGGATATTCTATGCGAAAAACTTGACGCCGAACTCATTCAAAAATCGGTAGAGCATAAGGACAAGTCGTTCGACGATTGGAAATCCTGGTACATAGACGAAACCTCAAGGCGGCAGAGCAGTGCCGTCGGCCAATTTGCGCACACAATCGGTGATCTTGAAGCCTTTGCTGTTACGGCAAGCAACAAGGTTCCCTGCGAGCTGGGGTATCGCTATTTTCAGGAATTTGCTTCTTGCTGGCGGCGTGCCTGCGCTCTCAGGCATGCCGAACTGGACGTTGAGCCGCAATCTCCCAAATTTCAGGGCAAGCGCGCCGGCCATGAATGGGCTCCCTATTTCAGCGACATTTTCAAACGGATGTGATCAGTCATGAACGATGGAAACAAGGAGTCCGTCAAAGAGCTCCTGGGCGCCTTTCGCATCGTCGCAAGCGCTGACCTGTCGATTCTTCTCGCAGTGATCGCAATCAATTCGCGGACTGCCGGTTTCACACCGTCAGTAATCTATTGCCTGTCGCTCCTGCTTCTCACGACCTCGCTTGTCGCCTGCATCTATCTGTTCCTGCTGTGTATCAGGAAGATCTCGCTGCAAGCCGAAGCAATTGTCGAGCAGCGGCCGGTCAAGCTCACGGCGGCGGCGGCTCTTGTCATGCTCATGCTTGCCACCACGCTGCTGATCATCGACATGCTGAACTGAACCAGTCCCGCAACATTAGACAGGCTCGGCAGGTCGGAACTTTCGCCCACCGTCAGCTTAGCGTGACGGCGTTTTCGCCACATGATTTCACCATCGGGAGAAACCTGTGGTATCCGGGGACGATCCACGCTCCGCCGCAAGCAATCTCAATCACTTGCCAGATTTTCCATCCCCGCATTCCTAACCCGTGCCTAGAATGGCGCCGTTCCGCTTCGGCTACACCGGTCCGCATAACCGGCGAGGCGGGACCGGTGATCGGGTGAGCCGCCCTTATGCAAGCGGATCATCCGGGGC
>JAEXYH010000077.1 GCA_023451735.1 Pseudomonadota bacterium
TCGGCCTTGGTACCCATCAGGTTGTCGACCGCCTCGCGGGTGCCTTCGAAATCCACCTCGTCGATATCGACCCGCAGAAGCGTGCGCTTTGCCGGATCCATGGTGGTTTCCTTGAGCTGCGCGGCCATCATTTCGCCGAGACCTTTGAAGCGCCCGATCTCGACCTTCTTGCCCTTGAAGACGGTTTCCATCAGCTCCGTGCGGTGTGCGTCGTCGCGGGCATAGACCGTCTTGCCGCCCTGGCGAATGACATAGAGCGGCGGCACCGCCAGATAGAGATGGTTGCCGCGGATCAGTTCCGGCATTTCCTGATAGAAGAAGGTGATCAGCAGCGAGGCGATATGGGCGCCGTCGACGTCGGCATCGGTCATGATGATGACGCGTTCGTAACGAAGGTCTTCCTCGCGGTATTTCGACCGTGTGCCACAGCCGAGCGCCTGCACCAGATCGGCGATCTGCTGGTTGGCGGACAGCTTTTCACGGCTGGCGGAACCGACGTTAAGGATCTTTCCACGCAGGGGAAGAATGGCCTGATTGGTTCGGTTGCGGCCCTGTTTGGCCGAGCCACCAGCCGAGTCGCCCTCGACGATGAACAGTTCTGCACCTTCGGCGGTGTTTTGCGAGCAGTCTGCCAGCTTGCCGGGCAGGCGCAGCTTGCGCACGGCCGTCTTGCGGTTGACTTCCTTTTCCTTGCGGCGGCGAAGGCGCTCCTCGGCGCGTTCGATCACCCAGTCGAGCAGCTTTGCCGCTTCGTTGGGATTGCCGGCGAGATAATGGTCGAACGGGTCGCGCAGTACGTTTTCGACAAGCCGCTGCGCCTCGACGGTGGCGAGCTTGTCCTTGGTCTGGCCGACGAATTCCGGTTCACGGATGAAGACCGAGAGCATGCCGACGGCAGAGATCATCACGTCATCGGTGGTGATGTCCTTGGCGCGCTTGTTCTGGGTCAGTTCGGCGTAGTTTTTCAGACCCTTGGTCAGCGCGATGCGGAGACCCGCCTCATGCGTACCGCCTTCTTGGGTCGGAATGGTGTTGCAGTAGGAGTGAACCTGCGGATCGCCGCCATACCAGGTGATAGCCCATTCCATGGCGCCGTGGCCGCCGGTCTTTTCCGTGCGGCCGGCGAAGATTTCGCGGGTGACGGTAAAATCCTTGCCGAGCGTCGCCGCCAGATAATCCTTCAGGCCGCCGGGGAAGTGGAAGACCGCCTTTTCGGGGATGTCGCCACCCTCCGGCACGACGCCCGGATCACAGCTCCAGCGGATTTCGACGCCGCCGAAGAGATAGGCCTTTGAGCGCGCCATGCGGAAAATCCGGCCGCCATCGAATTTGGCGCGGTCGCCAAAGATCTGCGGATCGGGATGGAAACGCACGCGGGTGCCGCGGCGGTTATGGACGTCACCAAGTTCCTGCAGCCCGCCCTGCGGCACGCCGCGGGAAAAGGTCTGGCGATAGAGCTTGCGGTTGCGGGCGACCTCGACTTCGAGAACGTCCGACAGCGCGTTGACGACCGAGACGCCGACGCCGTGAAGGCCGCCGGAGGTCTCATAGGCGTCGCCGTCGAATTTACCGCCGGCATGCAGCTTGGTCATGATGACTTCGAGCGTCGACTTGCCGGGAACCTGCGGATGGTTTTCCACCGGAATGCCGCGGCCGTTGTCGGATACGGTCAGGAAACCTTCGGCATCGAGATGGACCTCGATGAAATTGGCGTGACCGGCGACCGCTTCGTCCATCGAGTTGTCGATGACTTCGGCAAACAGATGGTGCAGCGCCTTTTCATCGGTGCCGCCGATATACATGCCCGGGCGCATGCGCACCGGCTCGAGGCCTTCCAGCACGCGGATCGAGGAGGCACCGTAATCGTCACCGCCGCTCTTGAGCGGGGCAGGGCGCGGCGTGGATGGTTCGGCAACGATGGCTGGCGCAGGCGCGGCTGCAGCCGGCTTGGCGCTCACATCCTTGGCACCGAGCGGCTGTGCATTGGCCGAGGGATCACCGAAAAGATCGTTGCTGTTGTCGTCCATCTGGTCTTTCACTGCTGCCTGCCGAGGTGCCGAGGAGGAAGCCATGCCCATCTCATATTGTTTCGAATCACTTGCGATTCTGCCAAAACTTCGGCTTTTTCGCGATGCCGCATGTGCGGACTTTATTGCCAGCAATGCTAGCTAGGCCCCGTGATGGCAAGCTTTCAAGCCGCAAGGATCCCAATGAAACCCCGCATGTCCACAATTCATTTCGTTTTCGGCACGCTTCTCGCAGTCTGGATATCATCGCCCGGTGACTTTGCAATGGCGCAGGAAGGGCCGATTCCGCCGTTCAAGGATAACCTGTTCTCCAGCCATAAGGTGCTTACGAGCGAGGATGGCGGGGCTTACGAGGTGATGGACTATAACGAGCTGCGCGACATCAACGACCGGGACCAAGAACCGGAGCGCCGGGTGCGGGGGGCCTATGTCGACAATTCCGTTCGCCGCCAACAGGAAAACGAGACACTGACGCTCGGCGGGCGCAACGTCGATGTGACGCGGGTCGGGCCGGCTTCGGGAGAGCGGTTCGCGGTCATCTTCATCCACGGGCGCGGCGGCGATCGCCGTCTCGGCGTCAACGATTATTCGTTCGGGGGCAATTTCAACCGGCTGAAGAACCTCGCCGCCCGCAATGGCGGCACCTATTATTCGGTCAGCGTAAAATCCTTCGACGACAAGGGCGCTGCGGATGTAGGCGCCTTGGTTCGTTATGCTTTCGAAAAATCGGGAGGCCGGCCGGTCATTCTCGCCTGTGCCTCGATGGGCGGGATCATCTGCCAGAACATCGTGCGCGACAAGGAAGCCGTCCGGTACCTCGGCGGCATGGTCCTGCTCGGCGGTCCGCCGGATGCGGGGCTTTCCGCCACGCCGTTCGCAAAACTCAAGCTGCCGCTCTATTTCGCTCATGGCAGTGCCGACAGCGTCTACAAGTCGGAAGACCAGGAGAAGATTTTCCGCGGATTGCGGGCCTCGGGCTACCCGGCGCGCTTTGCCCTTTTTAAGACCGGAGGGCATGGAACACCGATCCGCATGGTGGATTGGCGCAAGGTGCTCAACTTCGTCCTGACTGTCCGCAAATAGATGGAACGAGACGTTTAATCGGTCTGTAATGGCGCTCAACCGATTGAATTGCGGGATCCCTGGCGGTTTTCCCCTCTGCCGCGGCCGAGTGGAGGCGGTTTCTGAAGCAAGCGCTTGAAAAGAGACCGTTTTCCGGCGTACGAAGGAGGCCGACTTATTCGGGTGTCCGGATTTTGCAGCCGGATTTTGCAGATTGTGATTGCGATCTCGTTTCAGGATCGTCGAGAGATAGAGGAGGAAACCGCACGATGACCCCAGACGTTCGCCCGCTTGTGGCCGGAAACTGGAAGATGAACGGCACCCGTGAGGCGCTCGGCGAGATCAAGGCGATGGCCGAAGGAGTGATAGGCCCATTGTCGGACCGTGTCGACGCGTTGATCTGCCCGCCGGCAACGCTTCTTTATGTCGCGACGGCGCTATGCACCGACAGTCCGTTGATGATCGGTGCACAGGATTGCCATCAGAAGGTTTCGGGCGCGCATACAGGCGATATTTCGGCCGAGATGATTGCCGACTGCTTCGGAACCCACGTCATTCTCGGCCATTCGGAGCGCCGCACCGATCACGCCGAGACCGATCATGTTGTACGGGACAAGGCCGCCGCCGCCTATGAGGCGGAGCTGACCGCGATCATCTGCATCGGCGAAACCGCGGGCGAGCGCGACGGCTATCAGACGCTGGACGTCCTGAAACGGCAGCTGGACGGTTCGATCCCTGATGGGGCGAACGCCGAAAACACAGTGATTGCCTATGAGCCTGTGTGGGCGATCGGATCGGGATTGACCCCGACGAACGAGGATATCGCGGTTGCGCATGCCTTCATGCGGTCCGAACTCACCAAGCGCTTCGGCGACGAGGGCAAGAAGATGCGGATTCTCTATGGCGGTTCGGTCAAGCCGGGCAATGCCGAGACGCTGATGGGGATCGCCAATGTCGATGGTGCATTGATCGGCGGAGCGAGCTTGAAAGCGGCCGACTTCCTCGCCATCTATCGGGTCTATGAAGGGCTGATCGCGGAAACCTTGTAATCAAGGCTTGGAAACCGCGATAGGCTCATGTAAAGAGCCGCCAAACTCTTATTCGATGCCCGCGTAGGGCAGGGACCCGATACATGCAGACCGTTTTGATCGTCATTCATCTCATGATCGTGCTTGCGCTCGTCGGCGTAGTGCTCATCCAGCGCTCCGAAGGCGGCGGGCTCGGCATTGGCGGCGGCTCCGGCTTCATGTCGGCGCGCGGCACGGCCAATGCGCTGACCCGCACGACGGCGATCCTCGCGGCGCTGTTCTTCGTGACCTCGCTGGCGCTCGGCATTCTTGCCCGTTACGACTCGCAGCCGACCGATATCCTGAACCGTATCCCGCAGAGCCAGCAGGGCACGGGTAACGGCATTCTTGACCAGCTCGGCCCGGCGCCGACTGCACCGCCGGCACAGGCTCCTGCAGGTAACGGCGTTCCGTCCGAAACAGGCGCTGCCACACCGGCCGCTCCGGCGGCGGGTCAAGCCCCGGCTGCTCCGGCTGCACCCGCTGCGCCGTCGAACAGCGTTCCGACCGGCCAATAAGGCTCCGGTCAAGACTTCAAGCTCCGGCAGGCCAAAAGCCTGCCGGTTTTATTTTGTGAAGATTCCACAGCCGTTTTAGCGTTTGGCAAAATTAGGGCTGGCGGAATCGTGTGTGAAAAGGTAACCGGTGACTCCCATGGCGCGATATGTATTCATCACAGGCGGCGTGGTTTCTTCCCTCGGAAAAGGAATTGCGGCCGCGGCCCTCGGAGCATTGCTCCAGGCGAGGGGTTACCGGGTTCGGCTGAAGAAGCTCGATCCTTATCTCAACGTTGATCCGGGCACGATGAGCCCGACCCAGCACGGCGAAGTCTTCGTCACCGACGACGGTGCCGAGACGGATCTCGATCTCGGTCACTACGAGCGGTTCACGGGCCGTTCTGCGACCAAGACCGACAACATCACCACCGGCCGGATCTACAAGAACATCATCGACAAGGAACGCCGCGGCGATTACCTCGGCGCGACCGTCCAGGTCATTCCGCACGTGACGAACGAGATCAAGGATTTCGTCACCGAAGGCAATGACGACTATGATTTCGTTCTCTGCGAAGTCGGCGGCACGGTCGGCGATATCGAGGCGATGCCGTTCATGGAAGCGATCCGCCAGGTCAATAACGACCTGCCGCGCGGCACCGTCATCTATGTTCACCTCACCCTGATGCCGTATATCTCTGCAGCCGGCGAGTTGAAGACCAAGCCGACGCAGCATTCCGTCAAGGAACTGCAGGCGCTCGGTATCCATCCCGACATCCTGCTGGTGCGCGCCGACCGGGAAATCCCGGAAGCGGAACGCCGCAAGCTTTCGCTGTTCTGCAACGTGCGCGAAAGCGCCGTCATCCAGGCGCTCGATGTCGCCAATATCTATGACGTTCCGATTGCATATCACAAGGAAGGCCTCGACAACGAGGTTCTGGCCGCCTTCGGCATCGAGCCTGCGCCGAAGCCGCGTCTCGACCCTTGGGAAGACGTCTGCAACCGCATCAGGACGCCGGAAGGCGAAGTCACGATCGCGATCGTCGGCAAATATACCGGCCTGAAGGATGCCTATAAGTCGCTGATCGAGGCGCAGCATCACGGCGGCATCGCCAACCACGTCAAGGTCAAGCTCGAGTGGATCGAGTCGGAGGTCTTCGAAAAGGAAGATCCGACCCCTTACCTCGAAAAGGTTCACGGCATTCTCGTGCCGGGTGGCTTTGGCGAGCGCGGTTCGGAAGGCAAGATTCTTGCTGCCCAGTTCGCCCGCGAACGCAAGGTTCCGTATTTCGGCATCTGCTTCGGCATGCAGATGGCGGTGGTGGAAGCCGCCCGTCATCTGGCCGGCATCGAAAAGGCCTCGTCCACCGAATTCGGCTCTACCTCTGAACCTGTGGTCGGCCTGATGACCGAATGGGTCAAGGGCAATGCGCTTGAGAAGCGTGCGGCAGCCGGCGACCTCGGCGGCACGATGCGTCTCGGCGCCTATGCCGCGAGCCTGAAGAAGGACACCAAGATCGCCGAGATCTACGGCTCGACCGACATCTCGGAACGTCACCGTCATCGCTATGAGGTGAATGTCGACTACAAGGACCGCCTCGAAAGCTGCGGCCTGGTGTTCTCCGGCATGTCGCCGGACGGTGTCCTGCCGGAAACGGTCGAATATCCGGATCACCCGTGGTTCATCGGTGTCCAGTACCACCCGGAACTGAAGAGCCGTCCGCTCGATCCACACCCGCTGTTTGCAAGCTTCATCGAAGCGGCGCTGGAACAGAGCCGGCTGGTTTAATCAGATCAAAAAAAGACCCGGTTTCGACCGGGTCTTTTGTTATGGAATGTCTGTCCCGACTGCATTCGCATCACTGACCGCCGTAAGGAGCGCAAGCATGGCGCCATTCAACGGTGCCGGAATGCCGTGTCGCCTGGCAGCCGCAACCACGGCTCCGTTCAGCGCTTCGATTTCCAGCGGGCGTCCGGCGAGGCAGTCGAAATACATCGAGGTGCCGGCCTCTGGCGGATAGCCCAGAAATGTCTCGAGAATCGTTTCGGCTTCGTTGTCGCGCAGTTGCGCTCCGTCGGCACGGCCGACGGCGACCGCCTCATGCAAAATACCAAGAGACAGGTCCTGTATGTCTGCTCGCTGGAAGACCCCAAGCCTCTGGCGCGTCAGGGCGGTGATCGGGTTGGCGATGACGTTGATCAGCAATTTGCGCCATTGATAGGTGATGAAGTCCGTGCTGATGCCGACATCAATCGGCGTGCCTTCGAAAAGAGCCGCGAAGGCATCGGACTGCGGTACTGCCGGAACCAACAGGTCGTGACCGCGGATATGGCGGAGCCTGACATGATCCGGGGCAAACCGCTCGCCGTTGTAATAGACGATTGCCGGGAGAACGCTGGCGCCCTTCGCATGCGGAGCGACGCGTTCCTCATGAGCAATGCCGTTCTGCAGGACGGCGACCGTCGTTAGCGGCGTGCAGAGCCGTTCCAGCCAGGGGGCGGCGGAGGCGCTGTCCTGCGCCTTGGTGCAGAGGACAACCCAGTCTACCGGTTCGGCGAGGTTCGGGTCCGTCAGCGTTTTCAGTGGGATCTGCGCACTCTCTTCGTGATGGTCGAAGGTGAGTGTATCGATCTGTCTGCGGGCGCAGACAGTGACCTCATTCTTCGGTGACAAGCTCAGGCAGGCGGCCGCGACACCCCCGATCCCGCCAAGCCCGACGACTGCAATTTTTCGTCCCACCATGGCTGCTCCTCCTTTTCCCAGGAGAAGCAGGTTAGTCGCTGGTAGCGGTCATGGAAACGTCAATCGCTCCGGCTTCGGTACGGCCTTTCAGCCTTTCAGCCTTTTATAGGCTTCAAGCGCCCGGTTACGTGCCATGCCGTGATTGACGATCGGCCGCGGGTAGGTCTTTCCGAGTTCCACGCCAGCATTTGCCAGCACATGTTCGGATGCCTCGAAGGGCTTGTGGATGTATTTCTTCGGCAGGTCCTTCAGTTCCGGCACGAAGTGGCGGACATAATCGCCGTCGGGATCGAATTTTTCGCCTTGCAGGATCGGGTTGAAGATACGGAAAAAGGGCGAGGCGTCGGCACCGGACCCTGCCACCCATTGCCAGTTGGCTGTGTTGCTGGCCGGATCGGCATCAAGCAGCGTATCGCGGAACCATTCCTCACCGCGCCGCCAGTCGATCAGCAGGTCCTTGATCAGGAAGGATGCCGTGATCATCCGCACGCGGTTGTGCATGTAGCCGGTCTGCCAGAGCTCGCGCATGCCGGCATCGACGATCGGGTAACCAGTCAGTCCTTTCGTCCAGGCGCGGAAATCGGGCGCGTGGAACTCCCATTCGAAGGCGTCGAACTTGTCGTCCCAGTTCTTTGTGCGAAGCTCGGGGAAAGCGACCAGCAGATTATAGCAGAAGTCGCGCCAGGCCAGTTCCTTGCGGTAATGCACCAGGTCATCCCGGTGTTTCTGCGCCAGCCCGTTGGTGGCATGCCAGATGCGGGCGGGAGAGATTTCGCCAAGCGCCATATGCGGAGAAAGCCGCGAGGTCGCGTCGATCGCAGGAAAATCGCGGCCGCGCTTGTAATCGTGCAGATCGGCATCGATCAGGTCTTCCAGCCTCTCCTGCGCGCCGGCTTCGCCGGGCGTCCAATGTTCGGAAAAGCCTTTCGCCCAGTTCGGCCTGGTCGGCAGCAGGTTCCAGCCGTCGAGCGCTTCGGAACGAGGGTGGCTTGTGGGCGAGGGGATGGTTTTCGGCGCATCGATCGGCTCATGCGGCTCGTGCAGCTTCTGCATGGCGTTCCAGAACGGCGTATAGACCTTGAAGGCATTGCCGGAGCCGGTGCGGATCGATTTCGGATCGTGCAGCAACTGTCCGTGGAAGGCACGGATGGCGACGCCCGCATCCTTGAGCGCGATGGCGATGTCGCGGTCCAGGGAGGTCCGCTCGTAGGCGCGGTTGACATAGACCGTCTTTGCACCGGTCTTTCGGGCTATATCGACGATGATCTCATCGGCCTTGCCGGTGGCAAGCGTCAGGTCGCTGCCCAGTGACTTCAGCTTCTCTTTGAGCGCCGCCAGCGAATGATGCAGCCACCAGGCCTGTGCGGCGCCGAGCGGGCCGATATCGGGCTGTTCCGGTTCGCGGATATAGACCGGGATAATCGGGCCATCGGCATCGATCGCGGCATGAAGCGCTGCGTTGTCGTCGAGACGCAGATCCTTGCGGAACCAGAGGATGGAGGGTGTGGGAGGGGTGTCGGACACAATCTACTCCGTTTGGGCATTATGCCCAAGGCTACGGACTGGATGTCGTTTCGGATCACTCGAAGGGGCGGATGAGCAAAATGCGGCAGGGTTCTCCGGCGGGGATTTCCGGCGCATGGGGCTCTCTGACGATCAGGCCGTCGGCATGGGCGAAAATCTTCATCATCGACGAATCCTGCTTCGGATTGGCATCGGCGATCAGATTGCCCTGTTCGTCTCGCGTGACCTTCGCGCGAAGATAATCCTGCCGCTGGTCGTTGGCGGCAAGCGGCCTTGCCGTGATGCCATGGACCTCGCGTCTGCGCTCCGGAAGACGGGCAAGAAGGCGCAGCAGCGGTTCGAGAAACAGCATGCCGGTGACCATGCTGGCGACTGGATTTCCCGGCAGGCCTAAAACATGCATGCCATCCAGAGAACCAACCATCAGCGGCTTTCCGGGGCGCATGGCGATGCGCCAGAAATCGAGCTCCATGCCCGACGCCTTAAGGGTCGCCTGCACCAGATCGTGGTCGCCGACGGAGGCGCCGCCGAGGGTGACGAGAATATCTGCACCTGCATCACGGGCACGTTTTATGGCAGCAGCGATGGCGTCCTGACGGTCCGGCGCTATGCCGAGATCGATAACCTCGCCGCCATTGTCGCGCACGAGAGCGGCGGCGCCGAACGTGTTCGAGGCAATGATCTGCGCCGGAGCAGGTGTGCCGCCCGGCTGGATCAGTTCGTCACCGGTTGCAAGGATCGCCACTTTCGGCTTGCGAAACACGGGAAGCGTCGGGTGGTTCATTGCCGCTGCGACGGTCAGATGCGAGAAATCGATGACCGTGCCTGCCTTCAGCACCGTTTCCCCTTCCGCGAAATCCTGACCGCGCGGACGGATATGTCGCCCGGTGGTGACTTCGAATGTCGTGCGGATGCGGTTGTCACCGATCTTTTCGGCATCTTCCTGAATGAGGATCGTATCGGCGCCTTCCGGCACCGGGGCCCCGGTGAAGATGCGGACGGTCTCGCCGCGACCCGGAGTGCCCTCAAACGCGTGGCCGGCGGCGGCGCTGCCGATGACGGTCAGTTCGGAGCCGACCTGCGGCGCATCGGCCGCAGCCAGCGCATAACCGTCCATGGCGGAGGAGTTGAATGGCGGCTGGGTCAGCCTTGCCTGAATGTCTGAAGCGAGCACACGTGTAGCTGCCTCACCAAGCGGAACGGTTTCGCTTTCTGTGACCGGGCGAGCACGGTCGAGCAGGCGGGCCTTGGCGTCTGATACGGGCAAAAGCGCCATGGCAAAATCTCCTCAAGGCTCAGGCGTGATAGGTTCCGGACTTGCCGCCGGTCTTTTCCAGAAGCCTTATGCCGCCGATTTCCATCGCTTTGTCAGCGGCCTTGGCCATGTCGTAGATGGTCAGACAGGTGACGGAGACGGCCGTCAGCGCCTCCATCTCCACGCCGGTCTTGCCGGTGAGTTTTGCGGTCGCGGTAACGCGCAGGCCGGGCAGGGTGTCGTCCTCGGTGATTTCTACCGAGACCTTGGTCAGCATCAGCGGATGGCAGAGCGGAATGAGGTCGGATGTCTTCTTGGCGGCCATGATGCCGGCAAGACGCGCGGTGCCGATGACATCGCCCTTCTTGGCGTTGCCTTCGAGGATCAGCGCCAGTGTTTCCGGCAGCATGCGGACAAAACCTTCGGCGGTTGCCGAACGGCTCGTTTCAGTCTTGTCTCCGACATCGACCATAAGAGCCTCGCCGACCTGATCGATATGGGTGAGTGTGTTCGGTTGCTCGGCCATCACTCGGCTGCCAGCGTGCCTGCTTGCCCGGTCAGAAGTGCCCGCGTCGCGGCTGCAACATCATCCTTGCGCATCAGGCTTTCGCCGACGAGGAAGGTGCTGATATCGACTTGTTGCAGGCGCAGGCAGTCCTCGTGGGTGAAGATGCCGCTTTCTCCAACGAGCAGCCGATCTTCGCCGGTGACCATGGCGGAAAGACGCTCGCTGGTGGTGAGGCTGACCTCGAAGGTTCTCAGGTTGCGGTTGTTGACGCCGAGAAGCGGCGAGGGAAGTTTCAGCGCCCGCTCCATCTCGGCTTCGTCATGCACTTCGATCAGGCTGTCCATGCCGAGTTCAGCAGCGGTCTCATGGAGCGCCAGTGCCTCGTCGTCGGAAAGCGAGGCCATGATGATGAGGATGCAGTCGGCCCCCCAGGCACGCGCTTCATAGACCTGGTAGGGCTCGAACATGAAATCCTTGCGCAAGGCCGGCAGCGCGCAGGCATTGCGGGCGGCGACGAGGAATTCCGGTGCGCCCTGAAAACTCGGCTTGTCGGTCAGTACGGAGAGACAGGCGGCGCCGCCGGCCTCGTAGGCAGCTGCCAATGCCGGTGGATCGAAATCCGGGCGGATAAGGCCTTTGGACGGGCTTGCCTTCTTGATCTCGGCGATGAGGCCGAACTGGCCAGCCGTCTTTTTCGCCTGCAGCGCCTTCAGGAAACCGCGGGGGGCGGACTGATCGGCGGCGCGGGCCTTGATTTCTGCGAGCGGGACGGCGGCCTTGGCCGCTTCGATCTCGACGCGCTTATAGGCTTCGATTTTTTCAAGGATATCGGCCATGATCCTATTCCTTCTCGTTGGAGACCGCCACGAGCCGGTCGAGTGCTGCCGAGGCCTGCCCGCTCTCGAGCGCGGCGGTAGCAAGCTGCATGGCATCTTTCAACGTTTCCGCCTTGCCGGCAACAACGAGAGCGGCAGCGGCATTGCAGAGCGAGATATCGCGATAGGCATTTTTCGCGCCGCCGAGAACGGCACGAAGGGCTGCGGCATTGGCGATGCCGTCGCCGCCCTTGAGATCCGCAAGCGTTGCGGGCGCGACACCGAAATCGGCCGGCGACAGCTCGAATTCGCGGATCTTGCCGCCTTCCAGCGCCACGACTTGTGTCGTGCCCGTCGTGGTGATCTCGTCTAGACCCTGGCCGTGGACGACCCAGACGGTTTCGGACCCCATTTCGCGCAGTGTCTCGGCGATCGGCATCAGCCATTGCGGGGAATAAACGCCAAGCAGCTGGCGTTTTGCGCCGGCGGGATTGGAGAGGGGCCCAAGCAGGTTGAAGATCGTCCGGGTGCCGAGTTCGACCCGGCTCGGGCCGACATGGCGCATGGCCGCATGGTGCATGGAGGCGAACATGAAGCCGATGCCGGCTTCGCGAATGCAGCGGGCGATCAGGTCAGGGCCGATCTCCAGATTGACGCCGAGCGCCGAGAGCGCATCGGCTGTGCCGGATTTCGAGCTGAGCGCGCGGTTACCGTGCTTGGCGACGGTCAGTCCCGCGCCCGCCGCGATGATCGAAGCAAGCGTGGAGATGTTATAGGTCCCGGCGCCATCGCCTCCGGTTCCGACAATGTCTACGGCATCCGCAGGCGCTTCGACCCGCAGCATCTTGGCACGCATGGTCGAGACGGCGCCGGTCATTTCGGCAACCGTTTCGCCACGGACCCTGAGCGCCATCAGGAAGGCGCCGATCTGCGACGGCGTCGCTTCGCCCGACATGAGAATTCCAAACGCGTCGTGCGCCTCTTCGCGGGAAAGCGATTCGCCGGTGGCGACCTTGGCGAGGAATGGCTTCAAGTCAGGCATTTTCGGCATCCGCCTCGATTATTGAACTGTGGATGCAGACTGATCGAGGACAGTCTGGTTGATCGATACGCCGTACCGTTCCTTCAGACTGTTGACCATCTGGTCGAGCATGTCGTCACCGGCGGATTCCGCCAGGCGCTGAAGCTGCGGATCGTTGGCAAGCTCGTCCGAGGGGGCCTGATCGACAGCCGTTACTTTCATCAGCATGCGGCTTTCGCGGTCTGCTGCAAGAGCGGTGCCGGTGGTGTCGACCGGACCGGAGAAGGCGGCAGTGATCGCTTCGGCACCGAAGATCGCGTCTTCCGCATTGCGGCGCAGACCGGTCTTGGTTTCCACCGCGATGCCGAGATCCTCGGCGATTGCAGCCAGCGTTTCGCCCTTGTCGAGTCGGGCCTTGAGTTCGGTAGCCTTGGCGGTCAGCGCTTCACTTTGCTGCTCGGCGGTCCAGTCGACTACGACCTTGTCTTTGACCTCGTCCAGGCTGCGCTCGCGTTCCGGAGTCACGTTCAGAACTTCGAACCAGATGTAGCCGACATTCCCGAGGTTGACGGGGATCGTGTCCTGGCCGGGTTCGGTGCGGAACACTTCGGCGATCAGGTTGTTGGCAGCCGGAAGGTTTGCGATCGGCTCTTCCTTCTCGTCCTGGCCCGATGCATCGGCCGTCACGGTGACGAGCTTGAGGTTCAGTTCCTTGGCCGCGTCTTCGAGGGTTGCGCCGCCGCCACGCAGGTCCTCGAAGCGATCGTGGGCGCTGGTCATTTCGCGCGAAGCAGCGGCAACCGCCAGCTGCTGGCGCAGCTCGTCCTTCACCTCGTCGAAGCTGCGGGTGCTTTCCGGGCGGATGTTGGAGACGCGCAGGATGACGGAGCCGAACGTGCCCTTGATGACGGGCGTAGTGCCGCCGTTCGACGAAACCTTGAAGGCCGGTTCGGCCCAGGCCGGATCCGGAATGCTTTCCTTGGTGAAGTCGCCGAGGTGGACGTCGGTCGCGGTCTTGCCCTGATCCTTGATGATCTGGTCGAAGGTCGTCGTACCGTCGCGCAGCTGCGTGGCAGCAGCATCCGCCATTTCCTTGTTGGGGAAGGTCAGCTGCTCGATCGTGCGGGTTTCGTGCGTCTTGTAGCCGTCCTTGCGCTTGTCGTATTCGGCGCGCAGCTCCTCGTCGGTGATCGAGGATGCATCGGCGATGTCGCTCGGCTCAAGCTTCACATAGGCGAAGTTGCGGTATTCCGGTGCACGGTAGCGAGCCTTGTTGGCGTCGAACCAGGTGGTCAGAACGTCATCGGCCGGTGCCTTGACCGGATCGATATTGGCGTTCGACAAAAGCAGATAATCGATCGTGCGGGCTTCGTCGCGATATTGCTTCAGCGCATCGAGCATGACCTGCGGCGGCTTGAAGCCGTCGGAGACAGCTTCCACGACCTGGCTGCGGACGGCGACCTTGCTGCGTTCGGCGATATAATCGTTCTCCCTCAGGCCGGCATTGCGCAGGCGCGAGGAAAACAAATCGTGGTCGAACTGGCCGTTGGTGCCCTTGAATGCAGGATCTTCGGCGATCAGGTTTGCAAGGCGTTCTTCTGAAAGACCGAGATTCATGTCGTCGGAAAGCTGGTCGAGGGCGGCGCCTGCCGAAAGCTGGGTCAGAACCTCACGGTCGATACCGAAGGAGCGGGCCTGCTGAGCGGTCAGCTGTGTGCCGAACTGACGGCTGAGGTTGGCGATCTGGCGCTGATAGGCAAGCCGGAACTGCTCGGTGGAGATTTCCTGGTCGCCGACCGTCATCACGGTGTTCGCATTCGAAGCGATAAGCGACTGACTGCCGCCCCAGACGGCGAAAGAGGCAACCAGGAGCAGAAGCAGAGACTTCGCGACCCAGGAGCGAGCGGCGTTTCTGAGAGAATCAAGCATCGATCAACATACCTAAAGACAGTCTGCCGCCCAGTTGTGGCGGATGAAGCACTGTCTCTAGAACAAACTTCGCCGGAATAGAAGGCACCGGCGATGAAAAGCGCGCGAGCGGCGGCACGGTCGATCTGTTCTTTTTGAAATCCGGTGCAGCGGAAGGATCCATGCGGGCAAGCCGGCATGGCGGGAGCGGGAATGGGGCAGGCAGTGGCATTCAAAGGGTGGTAGATATTTGGTCTGCCTGCCCCGGCCGTCTCATCGAGTCTTTCGGGACATGTCAGTTCCCGTCTGACCCGATCTTTCGACCATCACCGGAGAACCGAGCCGAGACCCGTGGAGGAGGCCGGTTCGCGAACCCGGTTTCCCATCCGATGACGAGCCGATTGTCACGCATATTGCGGAGACGGGGATGAACGGGTGATTGCGCCGCGGCCAAGTGACCGCAGCGACATGCCTTTATTTCTCGCAGGCGCCGGAATCATCCCCGCCCGGGTGCCGCCTTTGGTGCGGTCCCGCGTTATTTGGTGAAGATGAAGAAGGCGCCGAGTGCGATGAAGCCGAAGCCGATCGCCTGTTTCCAGTGGAACGATTCCCCCAGATAAAAGACGGAGAAGATCACGAATACCGAAAGCGTGATGATCTCCTGGATCGTCTTCAACTGGGCGGCATTGAAATAACCGTAGCCGATACGGTTGGCCGGCACCTGGGCGCAATATTCGAAAAAGGCGATCGCCCAGCTCGCCAGAATGACGAGGTAGAGCGGCTTGTTCTCGAACTTCAGGTGGCCGTACCAGGCAAACGTCATGAAGACGTTGGAGAGAATGAGAAGGCCGATGGTCAGGACGGGTGTCAGGGAGAGGCTCATTCGAGGGTGTCCGGCGATGTCAAAGGGAGGCGAATCAGGTCGCCACAAGCAGAAGATAGAGCGATGACGGTGAAAACGAGGCCGTGGAAGGTGTGAGGCGCATCTCTATTTCTGCCGGTCGACCGGGGGCGGCAGGTCCGCATTGTCGAGACATTCCTGGAACAGCTCAACGAGGAACTTTTACGCGTGGCGGAAGGCGACGGGATCACCGTCAAGGGCAGGCGGGGTAAACGTGCTCTTCGCAACCGCCCTCAACCGGGATCTCTTATTGGCGGATCAGGACGGAACGATTCTGGCGTTTCATTGTGTGAGGTGAATGCTGCAGGCTGACCATTGTCAATGGTCTTGCCGAAAGTGTCTCCGACCTGGCGGTCCTTTACCAGCGGCTGATAGCTCAAGAACATCCGCCGCCGGCCTTCGATTAGTGCAGGGTTTCGGGAACGAATTCTTCGTCACCCATGATGCTGAGTGCCTGGAAAAGTGCCTCGACGAGGATATCCGTCAGGCCGTCCATGTCGTTTTCCTGCAGGAAGAGTGCGATCGACTGGTCGGAGGGCTGGCTCATATGGTCGAGTTCCTTAGACATTCATGTCCCTTTCGTTTGTCCTCATGACGGTGGGACAGAACTGCGTGCTTCGGCTTGCGCCGGGCTGATCACGGGCAGCGAAAAGGCGCCGCGGAACGAGGTATTAGGCTTAACGACATCCTAACATATTGTCCGAGAATGAGACGGCAAGATGTTGAATCGGAACCATAAGGTTTTTTACGGGTTCACTTTTTGTGAAGGTCTAGCGGCCAAGGTGCCTTCATGTCCGGGCGATTCGGCCCACCGAGTATGGAGATGGCATGACACTGCTGCAGTTCCCGGCCGACCGTCGTATGGCCGATGTGAGGCGATGCGCCGACGCTCTTCAGCGTCTTCATGGCGAAGAAGCAAACCGCTTCTGGCGTACGGAAATGGCACAGTTCGCCCAGGGGTTTCGGGCACAGGGTGTCGAAGACGACGAAATCCGTCATCAGGCCGCGTTGTTCATGCATGCCGTCCAGATGGAGCTTCAGGCTGCCTTTGCCGAAGACGAGCGCGACGCGTCGGCTTACTGAGTGATCGGCAGCTCAGTTACTCGTGGCGCAGAGCGTCGATCGGGTTGAGCTGAGCCGCGCGGCGTGCCGGGAAATATCCGAAGATCATGCCGATTGCTGCGGAAAAGAGGAAGGCGAGCAGGATGATTGTCGGGCTCGCCACGAACGGTACCTGCAGATAGCTGACGACGCCATAGGCGAGCGCCAGTCCGGCAAGGATGCCGGTAATCCCGCCGAAGATGGATAGCATCACGGCCTCCACCAGAAACTGCGTGAGCACCTGTTTTTCCAATGCGCCGATCGCGAGCCTGATGCCGATCTCGCGGGTGCGTTCGGTCACTGATACCAGCATGATGTTCATGATGCCGATGCCGCCGACGAGAAGGCTGACGGCCGCGACCGCGCCGAGCAGACCGGTCAGCAGCACCGTTGTTCCTGTCATCGCGGCCGCAATCTGGGACATGTCATTGACGGAAAAATCATCGTCGCGGCCGATGGCGATGCGGCGGCGTTCCCTGAGCAGGCTTTCGACATCCGACTGAACTTTTGCAGTGGATACGTTTTCCTGGGCCGAGAGGATAATGCTCGAGATGGTTGTCGTGCCGCCGATGCGCCGCTGGTGAAGTTTCAGCGGCATGATCACGGTATCGTCCTGATCGTCGCCCATGCCCGACTGGCCCTTGACGGCGAGAACGCCGACGACCGGGCAGGCGACATTGCTGACACGAATGCTCTGGCCAACCGGATCCGCCGCACCGAACAGTTCGCGGCGGGTGGTTTCGCCGATGATGCACGCTGCCTTGCTGCCGCGATCTTCATCAGGCAGGAAATCCCGGCCGAGCGCCAGATCCCAATCCTGAGCAATCAGATAGTCGCCGGTCGTGCCGATGACGCCGGTTGAGCGGTTGGCGCCGCCGGCGATAACAGTGACGGTGCCGCGGTTGACGGGGGCGACAGCACGCAGACCGCTTACCTGATCGCGTATGGCCGCTATATCGTCATCGGTGAAGCGTTTCGCTTCCGTGCTTGCCCGGCCCGGTCCCCACTGGCCCGGACGGACGAAAAGCGTGTTGGTGCCAAGCCGTGAAAGTTCATCACGCACCTTGGCGGTCGTGCCGTTGCCAACGGTGACCATGGCAATAACCGCGGCCACGCCGATCACGACACCGAGCACGGTGAGAAACGACCGCAGCATGTTGCGGCTGATCGCGCGCCAGGCGAGTTTTGCCGTCTCAAACCACATGGGCGGCTTCCTTTGCCTGGATTTCGTCGCTCACCAGATGACCATCAACGAAGCGAAGCAGCCGATTTGCATAGGCCGCGATATCCTCCTCATGGGTGACCATGATGACGGTGATGCCGTTTTCGCGGTTGAGCCTTGTGATGAGATCCATGATCTCGATACTTGTCTTCGTGTCGAGATTGCCGGTCGGCTCGTCGGCAAGGAGCACTGCCGGGTCGGTGACGATGGCTCTTGCGATTGCCACGCGCTGCTGCTGGCCGCCGGAAAGCTCCTGGGTCGTATGCCCTTCACGCCCGCGAAGCCCGACCTGTTCCAGTGCTGCCATGGCCCTGCGCCGCCGCTCGGCATGGTCCATGCCGCGATAGACGAGCGGGAGCTCCACATTTTCGACCGCCGAGGTGCGGGCGAGAAGATTGAAACCCTGGAAGACGAAGCCGAGCATGTGCCGACGCAGCAATGTCATTTGCTCGCGGCTGAAACCGCCGGTCGGGATACCCTGGAAGATGTATTCGCCGGAGGATGGAAGATCGAGACCGCCGATGATGTTCATCGCCGTCGACTTGCCGGAGCCGGACGGCCCCATGATCGACACGAACTCACCCTGCGCGATGGTCAGGTTGATTTTGTCGAGTGCGCGGATCGTCGCTTCGCCACGGCCGTAGATCCTGGAAACCTGTCTGAATGCGATGAGGGGAGCAGTCATCGTCAGTCTCCCGTCATCGGCTGCGGGCGGTGGCGTCGGTGATCAGCTGGTCGCCATCTTTGAGCTCTGCCGATTTGACGGCGGTAAACTGGCCGTCAGTCGAGCCCATTTCTACCGACACGCGTTGCGGCGCGCCATTGCGCAGAACCCAGACGGAACGGCCTGCCGTCGATGCCTCGCCGCGGCTGCCGCGGTTTCCACGTGGCCTGGGTGGGGAGAATAGACGCGATAGGAAACTGCCACGGGGCTGCGTGGCCGAAGGCGGCGAATAACGCAGCGCCGCATTCGGCACGAGAAGCGCACCGGTGACCGACTGAACGGTGATATCGGCGGTTGCGGTCATGCCCGGGCGCAGAAGAAGATCCTGGTTATCGACCGTCAGGATCGCCTTGTAGGTGACGACGTTGGAGACGGTTTCCGAGGCGAAACGCACGGCCTCGATTTTCGCCGGGAAGTTTCGATCCGGATAGGCGTCGACGGAGAACTTCGCCTCCTGGCCTTCCTTGACCTCTCCCACATCGGCTTCATCAACCGCGACCTGGAGCTCCATATGTTTCAAGTCGCCGGCAATGGTGAAGAGCACAGGCGCGTTGAGGGAAGAGGCGACGGTGGCGCCGGGATCGACGTCTCGGGTCAGGACGACGCCGTCGATCGGCGAAACGATCTTCAGCTTGGAGAGGTTGACTTCGGCGAGGCGAAGGCTGGCTTCGGCCGAAAGCACGGCCGCCTCGTTGATTTCCGTCGTCGCGACGGCTGAATCATAGGCGTATTTCGCTGCGTCCAGATCCTGCTGGCTGGAGATGCGATTGTTGACCAGCGAGGTGAGGCGGTCAAAGCTGATCTTTGCGGAAGCCGCTTCCGCCTGCGCCTTCAGCACATTGGCCTTCGCGGAGGCCAGCTGGGCGCGGGCGCTCTGGACGTCGGCTTCCTGCTTGTTGGTGTCGAGTTCCAGCAGGATCTCGCCGGCCTTCACGGGGCTGTTATAGGTGACATTGACCTTGCGCACAGTACCGGACAGTTCGCTGGAGATGTCGACCTGGTCTGTCGGCTGGATCGAGCCGGTGGCGGTGACGATCACCTGCAGGTCGCCGTTCTTTGCCGGCTGCGTCGTGTAGTCGAACTGCTGACCGTCGGCTGCGCCATAAAAATAGAAGCCGATGCCACCGGCGATGACGAGACAGAGGATTCCGGCGAGCCATCCGCCGCGGCCACGCTTCTGCCTGTGGCCGGATGTCGCAAGGATCGCGGCAAGATCCGGGGCGTCCGGCTTGCCGGAAGTGGTGGGATCCGTGGGAGCGTTCACTCTGCAGCCTCGTTTTTCATTCTTTTCAATATTCTTGCGATCCATCCTGTCCGCCGTCGATCGGATCGGTGGCGCGGGCGGTTATTATTGTGGCTCCATGCCATGAATCGCGCGGAAGGAGAAATTAAATAACCGTAAGTTGCCGGCGACTATGAGGCTCAAGATTTCTGCAGTGGTCCGCCCGGATCATGCATCGAACTTGATGATCGCGCGTTTCGTTACCGCAACAAAGGAGATCTGCGATGATCGACGTAGCAAAAATCAAGGAACATGCCGAAATTATCGGTGCCGACGGTGTTCACGTCGGGACGGTGGACCGTGTCGAGGGCGGTCGGATCAAACTTACCAAGAAGGATAGCGGCGAAGGCCGGCATGAAGGGCATCACCATTTCATATCACTGGAACTGGTAGCCGAGGTGGAAGGCGACACGGTCAGGCTGTCCGCCGATGGCGACGTTGCCGTGAGCTTCGAGGAAGAAGAGGGCGGCAAGGCTGTTCACTGAAATTGGTCGATACGAATCGATATGGCCGGTACCAAAGTAAAGTACCGGCCATATCTGTGTGTTGAATTCATCTATTGCTGGCTGCTCGGTACGCCGAAACGTTCAGGCAGGAATGCTGTTTCCGTCTGTTTGCCACTCAACCGATCAGATTTGGCGGAATTGACCGATTGGAGCGGTGCTACGGTGGACAATACGGCGATGCCGCCTGCGATGAGGGTGGCCGAAGCAATCAGGAAAGTGCTGCGTTTCATCGGAATTCTCCTTCGTTAAGGAAAACAAGGGCTTTGGAAAAACGTTCCCTCCCGGGTTGGCACCTTTTGGTGCTTGACCGGTGTCGAAATGAAAGAGATGCCCTGCGGATGATTACGCGCCGTCGCTACCGGCTTTCGGCCTAGCTGCTGGCGGAGAGTTCGGCTGGCGACGCCATGATATCCTGGTCTCCGATCGAGCGGTCCATATACTTGAAACCGAGGATACTCAGAACAGAAGCGATAAGAATAACGAATATAATCCGCATGGAAGTCTCCTTCGGCGGCAATAACACGGTGGCGAAACAGTTGTTCCGCTGAGCGTGACCGGAAGGCTGCATAATGTCTTGAAGAATTGTATCGCGAACGGCTGAAACGTTACCAATGACTGCGCGATGAAAATGTTTCGAATGGTGAGAGCACAGGGATTCGAACCCTGGACCTACTGATTAAAAGTCAGTTGCTCTACCAGCTGAGCTATGCTCTCTCACCAATGCGCCTGAGCGCCTTTCGAAAGTGCGCGATACATATGCAGGTCACATCTTGCGGTCAACCCGCAAAACGTCCAAAAAAATCGCTGTTCGACGCTTTTTGTGCCGATGCATAAAAGGTGATTGGAATTAGGCGGCAATCGGCGGTAGCGCCTCTGCCAAATCTGATAATCGGAGCGATCCCGTGTCCATTGCCGAAATTTCCATATTTACCGCGCTTCTTGCCGGGACACTGTCGTTTCTTTCTCCCTGCGTCCTGCCGCTGGTGCCGCCCTATCTCTGTTACATGGCCGGCATCTCTGTCGATCAGTTCCGAGATCAGTCTTCTCAGGCCGCATCACCGGCGCGGAAGGCCGTGCTCCGATCCGCTTTCTTCTTCACGCTCGGATTTGCAACCGTATTCGTCATGCTCGGTGCGGGCGCGTCGACGGTCGGGGTGCTTTTGCGCCAGCATCTTGATCTTCTGTCGAAGATCGGCGGGCTGATCATCATCGTCATGGGGCTGAATTTCCTCGGCGTCCTGAGAATCGGCTTCCTGTCACGCGAGGCGCGGTTCCAGGCTTCCGGCCAGCCGGCAACGCTTTCGGGCGCCTATCTGATGGGGCTCGCCTTCGCCTTCGGCTGGACGCCGTGCATCGGTCCGGTGCTGGGCGCGATCCTCGGCGTGGCGGCATCGCGCGAGACGGTGGGCGAAGGGGCGGCGCTGCTTGCCATCTATTCGCTCGGACTTGCCGTACCGTTCTGGATCGCTGCGGCCTTTTCAGGTGTGTTCATGCGGTTTATGACCCGTTTCCGTCGCCATCTCGGGTTGGTCGAGAAGGCGATGGGTGTGTTCCTGATCGTTACCGGCCTTGCCTTCATCTTCGGATTCGTCAGTTCGGCGGCGATCTGGTTCCAGGAAACCTTTCCAATCCTGATGCAGATCGGCTGACAGATCTGCCGAAACAGCGGATCACAAATCGCCGATGACCGATGTTGTTGCACTTCTCCTGCCGTTCTTTGGCCTGATCCTGATCGGCTATGTGGCGGCAAGGGCGACGGGGCAGCCGCTTGAAGCGCTCGGCTGGCTCAACACGTTCATCATCTATGCGGCACTGCCGGCGCTGTTCTTCAAGCTTGTGTCACGTACGCCGGTCGAGGAACTGACGCGTATCGATTTCATCCTCGGTGAAATCGCGGCGGTCTATCTCGTGTTCGCCGTCGCGTTTCTGATCGGCTTCGTGCTGAGGCGGAATTCGTTCGAGGACTGCACGATCCAGGGGTTTACCGCCGGTTACGGCAATATCGGCTATATGGGGCCGGGTCTGGCGCTGCTTGCCTTCGGGGAAAAGGCGGCGGTGCCTGTGGCACTGATCGTCTGTCTCGAAAATGCAGCGCATTTCATCATGGCGCCGGCCATGATGGCGATGGCCGGCGACGATAAGCGTCCGATACACCGTATCGTCGGCTCGATCGCAAAGAAGGTTGCGCTGCATCCGTTTATCCTGTCGACGGCACTCGGGTTTGCGTCGGCCGCTTCGGGGCATCAATTGCCCGGGCCGGCGCTGAAACTCGTCGACTATCTGGCGCAGGCGGCAGCGCCCTGCGCGCTGTTTGCCATGGGTGTGACGCTGGCCTTGCGGCCGGTGAAGCGCATTCCGGCAGAACTCGGCTATCTCGCCGTTTTGAAGCTCGTGCTTCTGCCGCTCAGCGTCTACCTCGTCCTGTCGCTGGTCGGTGACTTTGATCCGGTGTGGATGCATGCGGCGATGCTGCTTGCGGCGCTGCCGACGGCAACAAACGTCTTCGTCATCAGCCAGCAATATGGCGTGTGGCAGGAGAGGGCGTCAGCCAGCATTCTTATCATCACGCTCGCATCTATCGTGACGCTGCCGATCTGGCTCTATGTAATATCGAGCGGAATTTTACCGCCGGATCTGTTTCCCTAATTCGCGAACGAAGTTCTTCAGGCTGCGTCCCGGCTCGACACCTTCCTGCATGAGCGCGTTGCGCAGCGGGGAAACGGCGTTGAGCACGTGCATGCCTGCTGCCCGCACCATCTGGACCGGGATCAGATCGGTCAGCAGCGAGCGGTTGAGAAGATCGACGCTGAGGGTGCGGCTCATCACGTCCGGGCGGCGGCGGCGATTGTAACGGTCACCGGCATCGGCGGCGATAGGGCGGTCCTGTTGGGCCGACAGGAGTTCGGCAAGTGTCATGCTGTCACGTAACGACAGGTTCAGACCCTGTGCGCCGATGGGCGGGAAGGCGTGGGCTGCTTCGCCGATCAGCGCCACGCGCCCGGTCCCGAAACGTTCGGCCATCATGCTCGACAGCGGCCAGGCCTGGGCCTGTCCTTCCACGGTCACCTTGCCGAGGATCGACTGCATGCGTGCTTCGACGATCTTCGACAGTTCCTCCGTCGCAAGGCCCGTCAGGCGGGTTGCCTCTTCCGGGCGGACGACCCAGACGAGGCTGGAGCGTGAGCCGGGAAGCGGAACCTGGGTGAATGGTCCGCTCTCGGTGTGGAATTCCGTCGAGACATTGCCATGCGGCAGGGTGTGGGCGAAATTCAGAACCACGGCGGATTGCTGGTAAGACCATTTGCGCACGTTTATACCCGCCGCCTCGCGGGTGATCGACTTGCGGCCATCGGCACCGATGACGAAGTCGGCTTCGATGACGCCACCACCAGCGATCGAGATCGTGACCTTGTCGGATTGCAGTGCAATGCTTTCGACACTCGTCTCGACGCGGGTCAGATTGGGTTCCGCGGCCAGAGCGCCATCCAGCACGTCGGCCAGCGCCTTGTTCGGGATGTTGTAACCGAAGGCATGAAGTCCGATGTCGCTGGCGCGGAACTGGGCCGGCGGAGCACGCAGCAGGCGGTTGGTGCCGTCGAGGATCTGCATGACGGACAGTGCGGCAGTCGAGGGCGCGATTTTCTCCCACACGCCCAGGCGCTCGAGATAACGCACGGACTGGTCCATCAGTGCGGTAGTGCGCCCGTCGTCATGTTTCGGCAAAGCTGCCACCAGGCAGACCTTGCGGCCCGCGCGCCCGAGTGCAAGAGCTGCTACCTGGCCTGCAAGGCCGCCACCGATGATCGCGATCTCGTAATGCTGCATTGTCCGCTTCCAATTCCTAAAGCATGTCGCGCAAAAATGTGCAGCGGTTTTGCACTGAAGACATGCGACAAATCAAGAATCTAAAGCGTATGAGCAAATCCGAAGGATCGCGACACGCTTTATTCGGCCTCTATGTAGAGCGTCTTGAAGGTTCAATCCATGGGGTGTCGTCGAATGGTCTTCTGCCGCCGCTAAGTGGTGTAAAACCGATGATAAGGGCCGCTGCCGGTTGCAATATACAGGAATTGGCAGCATACCCGGGGATCAGGCTAGAGGCGGGAAGTAAGAAAACGGGGCGCGCGTGTTCAGACGAATCTTCAATTATCGTGCAGTGCCCTATGCGGAAATCCGCGCCTTCTGCGTCCATATCTTTACGGCGTCCGGTTCGTTTCTGGCTTTTCTCGGGGTTGTTGCCGCTGCCGAGCACCGTTTTATCGACATGTTCTGGTGGCTCGGCCTGGCGCTTCTCGTCGATGGCGTAGACGGGCCGATCGCTCGCAAGCTCAACGTGAAGGAAGTACTGCCGAACTGGTCCGGGGACATGCTGGACAATGTGATCGACTACGTGACCTATGTTCTTCTGCCGGCCTTCGCTCTTTATCAGAGCGGCATGATCGGCGAGCCCTGGTCCTTCGTTGCTGCGGGCGCGATCGTGGTTTCGAGTGCGATCTATTATGCCGACATGGGCATGAAGACCGACGAGTATTTCTTCTCCGGTTTCCCGGTCGTCTGGAACATGGTGGTTTTCACGCTGTTCGTCATCGACGCGAGCGCAACGACCGCGATGATCGTGGTGGCGGTTTCGGTGGTGCTCACCTTCCTGCCGATCAGTTTTCTGCATCCGGTGCGCGTCAAGCGTTTGCGGCCGCTCAATCTGACTGTGGGGGCCATCTGGTGCGCGCTCGGCGGCTATTCGCTGCTCCTGCATTTCCAGTCGCCGGACTGGGTTGTCTGGGGTGTGGTGATCAGCGGCATTTACCTCTATTGCATCGGTGGAATATTGCAGCTTTTTCCGAACCTTGGAAAATAGGCCAAGGTGACCGGCAAGCCGTTCTTTCATGTTGTGGAAGTCTGCAAAACCGGTATCAATATCCAAGCGGCTGCCTTCTGATATGCGGAGGGCGGCCACTTCATTTTAAAGAGTTAAGCAATGCAGCGGTTCAACGGACGGCTCTGCATGATAAAAAGGGGGTTCCGTGACGTTTTCCGAGGGCGTTGAGGCAAGCCCGCTTCTGTCTGTCCGGGGGCTGACAAAGCTCTTCGGCAGTTTTGCGGCGTGCGATGCCATCGATCTCGATATCGGCCATGGAGAAATCCATGCGCTGCTGGGCGAAAACGGCGCCGGTAAATCGACGCTGGTGAAGATGCTCTTCGGCGTGTTGCAGCCGACGGCCGGGACCGTTTCACTGGAAGGCAAGCCGGTGGTGATCCCGTCGCCCGGCGAGGCACGCCGTCTCGGCGTCGGCATGGTCTTCCAGCATTTTTCTCTGTTCGAAGCTCTGACGGTTGCGGAAAATATCGCGCTGTCGCTCGATCCCAAGACGCCTCTGGCGAAGATCGCGGAAGAGACGGCCACCGTCTCCAAGGCTTATGGTCTGCCGCTCGATCCTTCGGCCCATGTCGCCGATCTTTCCGTTGGCGAACGCCAGCGTATCGAAATCGTCCGGGCGCTGCTGCAGAACCCCAAACTGATCATTCTCGACGAGCCGACATCTGTGCTTACGCCGCAGGAAGCCGAGAGGCTGTTCGAGACGCTGATGCGTCTGAAGGCAGAGGGCCGTTCGGTTCTCTATATCAGCCACCGGCTGGAAGAGGTGCAGCGCATCTGCGACCGTGCTACCGTCCTTCGCCATGGCAAGGTGACCGGCGATTGCGACCCGCGTCGGGAAACGCCTGCTTCGCTTGCCCGCATGATGGTCGGAACCGAGGTTGCCGAAGTCCAGCGCGCGGATGCCGGCGCGTTCGGTGATGTGCTGGTTGAAGTGGCCGATGTGTCTGTTGCACCGCGCACGCCGTTTGCCGTTTCGCTGAAGAATATTTCGCTGAAGGTTCGTGCCGGCGAGGTGCTCGCCATTGCGGGTGTCGCCGGCAATGGCCAGTCGGAGCTGTTCGATGCGCTTTCGGGAGAATATCCGATTGCCGATGATGGCGGCATCCGGCTTCGTGGAAAGCCCGTCGGGCGGTTGAGGATCAACCAGCGCCGTCTGCTCGGAGCAGGGTTCGTTCCGGAAGAGCGGCATGGTCATGCGGCCGTCTCGGCGCTTCCGCTGTCCGACAATCTTCTGCTTGCCCGCAGTCGCTCCGACAAACGGGCATTTCTTGCCGGCGGACCTCTGTCGATCCTTCGGCGGGATGCAATCCTTTCAGCATCTCGGCGTATCTGTTCGATCATGGATGTGCGCAAGAGCGGCGACGATCCGGCGGCCGGGTCGCTGTCGGGTGGCAATCTGCAGAAATTCATCGTCGGCCGTGAACTGGATCGTCAGCCGGCCGTGCTCGTCGTCAACCAGCCGACATGGGGCGTCGATGCGGGTGCCGCCAGCCGTATCCGGCAGGCGCTTGTCGATCTTGCCAAGGCTGGGTCTGCCGTCATCGTCATCAGCCAGGACCTCGACGAGATTTTCGAAATTGCCACGACGATCGCCGTCATTTCGGACGGCAAGCTTTCGGATCCCTATCCCGCAGGAGAGCTTACCCTTGAACAGATCGGCCTGCTGATGGGCGGCATCCACGAGAGCCATTCGGGAGTGGAGGCCGCGCATGCGCATTGAACTGCAGAAGCGGGCGAACACGTCCACGCTGTTCTCGATCCTGTCGCCGCTGCTTGCGCTGGCGTTGACGCTGGTGGCCGGCGCGATCATGTTCGGGCTTCTGGGCAAAAGCCCGCTCGGTTCGCTCTATATCTACTTCGTCGAGCCGCTGCTCGATGTCTGGTCGCTGCACGAACTGGCGATCAAGGCGGCGCCGCTGATCCTGATCGCCGTCGGCCTGTCCGTCTGTTTCCGTTCGAACAACTGGAATATCGGCGCGGAAGGGCAATTCACCATTGGTGCAATCACCGGTTCGATCCTGCCGGTGCTGAACCCGGAATGGCATTCGCCGCTGATCCTGCCGCTGATGCTGGTGATGGGCATGATCGGCGGGGCGCTTTACGCGGGCATTCCGGCGCTGTTGAAGACCCGGTTCAACACCAACGAAATCCTGACCAGCCTGATGCTGGTCTATATCGCGCAGCTGTTTCTCGACTGGCTGGTGCGTGGCCCATGGCGGGATCCGCAGGGCTACAATTTCCCGCAGACCAAAAGTTTCCAGCCCGAAGCGGTGCTGCCGGAAATTCTCGATTCGGGCCGTGCGCATCTCGGCATCGTCTTTGCGATCGTCGCTGCCGTGGCTTTGTGGTTCATGATGCGCTTCATGCTCAAGGGCTTTCAGGTCTCGGTGCTCGGCCAGTCCGAGCGGGCGGGGCGGTTTGCCGGTTTTTCTGCCCGCAGGATGGTGTGGTTCTCGATGCTTCTCTCCGGTGCGCTGGCAGGGCTTGCCGGCATATCGGAAGTCTCCGGATCGATCGGTCATGTGCAGCCGGTGATTTCGCCCGGCTACGGCTTTACGGCGATCATCGTCGCGTTTCTCGGACGCCTCAATCCGCTCGGCATCATCGCCTCGGGTTTCGTGCTGGCGCTCACCTATCTCGGCGGCGAGGCTGCGCAGCTTTCACTCAGCATTTCCGACAAGGTCAGCCGCGTCTTCCAGGGGCTCATCCTGTTCTTCGTGCTTTCCTGCGATACGCTGATCCATTACCGGATCCGCCTGATCCTCAATCCGTCCGCCGCGCAGGAGGGGAAAAGCTGATGTTCGAAGCGATCCTTCTCACCGTCATCACCGCATCCACACCACTGGTCATCGCCGCTCTCGGCGAGTTGGTGAGCGAGCGGTCGGGCGTTCTCAATCTCGGTGTCGAGGGGATGATGATCATGGGGGCGGTCGCCGCTTTCGCAACGGCGCAGATCACCGGTTCCGCCTATTTCGGCATTCTCGGCGGAATTGTCGGAGGCGGGCTGTTTTCGCTGCTGTTCGGTTTCCTGACGCTGACGCTGGTTGCCAACCAGGTCGCGACCGGCCTGGCGCTGACGATCCTCGGCCTCGGCCTTTCGGGCCAGCTCGGAGAAGCCTTTGTCGGCATGCCGGGCGTTCGCCTGCAGCCGATCGTCATTCCGCTGCTTTCCGATATCCCGTTCTTCGGGCGCGTGCTGTTTTCGCAGGACGTGATCTTCTACATGTCGGTGGTGCTGGTCTTCGGCATCAGCTGGTTCCTGTTCAAGAGCCGCACGGGTCTGAAGATGCGGGCAATCGGCGACAATCACGGTTCGGCCCACGCGCTCGGCATCAATGTGGTGCGCACGCGCTATCTTGCCGTGCTGTTCGGCGGAGCCTGCGCCGGTCTTGCGGGAGCGCAGCTCTCGCTGGTCTATACGCCGCAATGGGTGGAGAACATGACAGCGGGCCGCGGCTGGATCGCGCTGGCACTCGTCGTCTTCGCCTCATGGCGGCCGCTCAGGGTTCTGGCCGGTGGTTATCTGTTCGGTGCCGTCGGGATCGGGCAGCTGCATGCCCAGTTGCTGGCCCAGAGCGGCGGGATAGCGATTCCGTCGCAGCTGCTTTCGGCGCTCCCCTATGTCGCAACCATTGTCGTGCTGATCATCATTTCGCATAATCGCCGCACGACGCTCATCAATACGCCGGCATCGCTCGGAAAACCGTTTGTCCCCGATCGGTGACCGCGTTAACGTTCACGTCATACTCCATCAGAGGTTGGAAAATGAAAAAAATCCTTATTGCGCTGACAGCTACGGCCGCCGTGCTCGGCGGTTTCGCCGGTAGCGCATCGGCTCAGGAAAAGAAGAAGATTTGCTTTATCTATGTCGGCTCCAAGACCGACGGCGGCTGGACACAGGCGCATGATATCGGTCGCCAGGCCCTCCAGAAGGCGCTCGACGACAAGATCGAGACGCCTTTCCTGGAAAGCGTGCCGGAAGGCCCGGATGCCGAGCGCGCCATCGAGCGCATGGCCCGCTCCGGCTGCGCCCTGATCTACACGACCTCGTTCGGTTTCATGGACGCGACGGTCAAGGTTGCCGCAAAATTCCCGGACGTGAAGTTCGAGCATGCGACCGGTTTCAAGGCTGCCGAAAACCTCGCTACCTATAATTCACGCTTTTACGAAGGCCGTTATATCCAGGGCCAGATTGCTGCCAAGATGTCGAAGAAGGGCGTCGCAGGCTACATCGCGTCCTTCCCCATCCCGGAAGTCGTCATGGGCATCAATGCCTTCGAACTGGGCGCGAAGTCGGTCAATCCCGAGTTCAAGCTGAAGGTCGTCTGGGCCAATACCTGGTTCGACCCGGGCAAGGAAGCCGACGCCGCCAAGGCTCTGATCGACCAGGGCGTCGACATCCTGACCCAGCATACCGACACGACTGCTCCGATGCAGGTTGCAGCCGAGCGCGGCATTCCGGCATTCGGCCAGGCTTCCGACATGATCGCAGCCGGCCCGAAGACGCAGCTGACGGCAATCGTCGATACCTGGGGCGCCTATTACATCAAGCGCACCCAGGCGGTTCTCGACGGCTCGTGGAAGTCGGAACAGATCTGGGACGGCCTGAAGGACGGCATCCTGACCATGGCGCCCTATACCAACATGCCTGACGATGTGAAGGCGATGGCGGAAGAGACCGAAGCCAAGATCAAGTCGGGCGAACTGCATCCGTTCACCGGCCCGATCAACAAGCAGGACGGTTCGGCCTGGCTTGCTGCCGGCGAAAAGCCGGAAGACAAGGTCCTGCTCGGCATGAACTTCTACGTCGAAGGCGTGGACGACAAGCTGCCGAAGTGAGCCTTGTTAAAACGAATTGCGGAAAGGGCGCCTTGGGCGCCCTTTTTGTTTCCTGTCGATACAAGCCGTTTATCGCGCGGCAAGATTGTTGCTGCTAAACAGCGGGCAAATGCCGAAGGAGATTCCCCATATGAGCCGTTCCTGCCTTGCCGTCATTCTCGCTGCCGGCGACAGCACTCGGATGAAGTCGTCGATGTCGAAAGTGCTGCATCCGGTCGCCAACCGTCCGATGATCGCTCATGTGATGGCGGCGGTGGCCTCTGCAGGAATGACCGATGCGGCGCTGGTCGTCGGGCGCGATGCGGAAAAGGTTGCCAAGGCCGGATCGCTCGACGGGATTTCGGTGAAGAGCTTTCTGCAGACGGAGCGGCTCGGCACCGGCCATGCGGTGCTTGCCGCCCGTGAGGCGATCGCGGAAGGTTTCGATGATGTGCTTGTCGCTTATGGGGATGTGCCGCTGATAACCGCGGCTCCCTTTACGGCCGCTCGGGAAAAGCTGGCGGAAGGCGCGGATGTCGTCGTCATCGGTTTTCACACCGACAAACCTTTCGGTTATGGCCGCCTGCTGGTTGAGAATGGGGAACTCGTCGCCATTCGCGAAGAGAAGGATGCAACCGACGAAGAGCGCAAGGTTACCTGGTGCAACAGCGGCCTGATGGCGATCAACGGGAAGAAGGCTCTCGCCCTGCTCGACAAGATCGGCAACGCGAATGCCAAGGGCGAATATTACCTGACCGACCTCGTCGAGATTGCCCGTGCCGAAGGCGGCAAGGTCGTTGCCGTCGATGCACCGGAAACCGAGCTGACCGGCTGCAACAATCGTGCCGAGCTGGCTGTCATCGAAAAACTCTGGCAGGAGCGGCGCCGGCATGAGCTGATGGTCTCGGGCGTTTCGATGATCGCGCCGGAAACCGTGTTTCTGTCCTACGATACGAAGATCGGCCAGGATGCGCTGATCGAGCCGAATGTCATTTTCGGTCCCGGCGTGACGATCGATGGCGGCGCCGTCATTCACGCGTTTTCGCATATCGAAGGTGCGCATGTGAGCGCCGGTGCGACCGTTGGTCCGTTTGCCCGGCTGCGTCCGGGGGCGGATCTTGCCGAAGGTTCCAAGGTCGGCAATTTCTGCGAGGTGAAAAACGGCAAGGTAGGCGAGGGCGCCAAGGTCAATCACTTGACCTATATCGGCGATGCCGTGATCGGCGCACATGCCAATATCGGCGCCGGCACGATCACCTGCAATTATGACGGGGTGAACAAGCACCAGACGGTGATCGGCGCCAACAGCTTTGTCGGCTCCAACTCGTCGCTCGTGGCACCGGTTTCGATCGGTGACGGCGCCTATGTGGCGTCGGGCAGTGTCATCACGGAGAACGTGCCGGCAGATGCGCTTGCGCTGGGTCGAGCCAGACAGGAAATCAAGCCTGAACGGGCAAAGGTCATCCGCGAGCGGGCGCTGGCGATCAAGGCTGCCAAGAAAGCCGGAAAATAGAGATTGCGGCGCATTACGCGCCGATACCGAAAGTGACGAATGAGGCGATTGCGCAAGTGCAGCAATCGTCTAGGACTTGCGTCCAACTGATTTATCGAAAGGTTTTTATATGTGCGGAATTGTTGGGATCGTCGGTAAGGAGCCGGTAGCTGCGCGTCTGGTGGATGCGCTCCGGCGGCTCGAATATCGCGGTTATGATTCCGCCGGTGTGGCGACCATTCACGAGG
>JAEXYH010000098.1 GCA_023451735.1 Pseudomonadota bacterium
TGGGGCCTTCCTGATTAAGTTCACTGAAGTTGTCAACTTGACGCTTCGATTGCTCGGGTTACCAGGGCTTTGCGAGCTTGACGGTAAAGGTCCGGGCGTCACCGTAACCGCAGGCGCCGACGCCGCCGCAGGCTTCGACATATTCCTTGTCGAAGACGTTGGTGACGTTGAGCGATGCCGTCCAGTCATCCTTCTTGTAGCGGATGGCGGCATCGACGACGGTGGATGAAGGCACTTTGAGCGTGTTGGTTTCGTTGGCCCAGGATTCGCCCTTGTAACGCAGGCCGGCACCGAGGCTCAGGCCTTCCAGCGCACCGGTGGTGACCGTGTAATCGGCCCACAGCGAAGCCGTCCAGTCCGGAACGATATAGGGCGACTTGCCGATCAGCGCCGGGTTCGGATCGTTCTTCGTCACTTCCATGTCGGTATAGGAGAGCGAGCCGAGGATCTTCCAGTTCTCGTCGATATTGACCTTGCCTTCCAGCTCCACGCCCTTGGATTCCACTTCGCCGAGCTGGTCAACCCATGGAGCGAAACCGACGGCCACGGTGTTGTTGCGCTTCTTGATGTGGAAGACGGAAGCCGTAAAGGAGGCATCCATAAAGGTCGGATCATACTTGATGCCCGCCTCGTATTGCTGGCCTTCTTCCGGCTTGAGCGGTCCGGATGCTCCCATGCCGATCTGCGGATTGAAGAAGGTCGCAGCGCTGACATAGGGCGTTACGCCGTTGTCGAATTCATAAGCGAGTCCTGCACGGCCGCTCCAGGCGTGGTCGGTATCCGTGTAGCTATCGTCGGGATTGCCGGGGGCGACCGGTATCTGATCCTTGAAATCGCTGTCGATATAGTCGAAGCGGCCGTTGAGCGTCACCAGCCAGCCGCCGCCGAAGCGAATCTGATCCTGCGCATAGATGCCAACCTGATGCATGGCTGCATCCTGATTGTAGAGCGGGTTTGGCTGGGTTTGTGGCAGGCCGGTATCCGGATCGATCTGCGGCAGGCCGTAGACCGGATCGGTCGGGTCGATCGAGCTTGCGCCGTAAGACGAGTTCTGGATGTTCTTGATATGATAGTAACGGTAGTCGACGCCGACCATGACCTTGTGGTTTGCGCCGCCGACATCGAAGTCGTTCTCGACACGATTGTCCCACGCGACACTGTTGACGCTCATGTCGCCCGTGAAGTTGAGCCGGTTGAGATCGCCGGTCGCGGTGTAGAGAGACGGATAGACGAGATGTTCCCATTTATCGAGATGGGCGTAGCGGAAGTTCGACGTTGCTTTCCAGCCGCCTTCGAACTCGTGCTCCAGTTCATAACCGAGCATCTGCTGGTCGTAATGCCCGTTATCGACATCCGGCTCGCCCGGGAAGAAGCGACGGGAAATCTTGCCACCGAACGGGCCGTCGACGACGGTGCCCTCATAGGGCAGGAAGCCGTTGCCCGTATGTCGCTGGTTGAGGCCGGCTGCATAGGCATAGACGGTAAGCTTGGTGGCGTCGTCCGGTGAAATGGTCAGTTGCGGCATGATGAAGCCGCGGATGTCGTTGGTGTAGTCCGTATAACCTTCACCGCCGGCAAGCTTGCCGGTCAGACGATAACTGTAGACGCCGCTGTCACCCAGCTTGTCGGAGAAGTCGAAGCCGGTGAATGCATTGCCGTTACTGTTGATGCCGATCTCGGTGTAATAATAGGGAGCGTCGGTCGGCTGCTTTCGCACCAGATTGATGACGCCGCCGGCATTGGCACCGCCATAGAGAACGGAGGCCGGGCCCTTGAGCACTTCTACGCGCTCCAGCATGAACGGATCGATCTGGAAATTGCCGAAGGCGTATGCGAACAAGTTGAGGCCGTCCATGTAGAGGCCGGTCTGGCCGGCATCGAAGCCGCGGACGTAGAACCAGTCCGTATCCGGGTCTGTGCCGTAGGGCTGTGTAACAACGCCGGGCGTGTAGCGCAGGGCTTCATCGACCTTGTTTACGACTGCGCGGTCGTCAAGTTCCGTGCGTCCGATGACAGAGACGGCTTGGGGAAGCTCGTTGATCGGCGTATCCGTCTTGGAACCGGTCGTCGTCTGCTTGGCTACATAGCCCTTGACCGGGCCGGTGCCGCCCTGTTCGCCTTCGCCCTGGATGACGATTGGCGCGAGCGTCGAGCCGCTTTGGGTTTGTGCTTCTTGCGCCTGTGCTGCCCAGGCTGCCATCAGCCCGATCGCTGCAACACCCGTCCAGAGACCTGCCTTGACCACGTCCGCTCTCTTTGCGGAAGACTTGACCGTTTTCTTCATTCTTTGCCCCACTCGCGCCGCTTTGTCCGCGGTAATCTAATAAGCTGAGTGGTTAACTCAGATTTCGCCTATGTGCTTGTTCTGATGTGCGGGACTTGAACGATATTGGGCAAAGTTCTGTCGGTTGCGCAATCGCCCGCATGTTTTATTCCGACTGTGACTTTTTCCACTGCGATGGCGCCAGCCCCACATGCTTGCGGAACACGCGGGAAAAATGCGCATGGTCGGAGAAACCGGTTTCAGCAGCGATTTCCGTCAGCGGCTGTTCGCCGGATTTCAGCATCGCCTTGGCGCGGGAAAGCCTCGCATTCATCTGCCATTCGTGCGGTGCCATTCCCGTCGAGGCCTTGAAGGAATGGGAGAAATGCGATTGCGACAGGCCGGTCAGCACTGCCAGTTCTTCCAGCCTTATATTGCGCAGGCAATGCTGTTCGATGAATTCGGTTGCCCGCTTCAACTGCCATGGCGCAAGCGCCCCGCGCTTGCGCGGTTCGGACTTCGCGAGCTTCAGCACGTCGATCAGAAGTGCCAGCGCCAGCCCATCGCCATATAGATCGTGCAGCGGATCGGGATTGGCGATTTCGGCGGCGATCAGTTCGGCAAGCGCCATGACGCGTTGATCGGCGAAGACCAGTTGCGGGTCCTTCAACCGGCGCGGATCGAGATTGTCGCCAAGTCTTCGGCTCATCGTGTCCGTTTCGAAATGGATGTCGAGATGCCGGACATATTGCACGTCCTTGATGTCGATCCACAGGTCCATTTCGGCGGGGATATAGGAGATCGGGCTGACGCTGGCATCCTGCAGCAGCCCCGTTTCCCGTGGGGTGCGTTTCAGGGCGGGACGCCCCTGGCCACGCTGCTCGAGAAGAATGAAGAGGCGAGGATCGCGCGCCACATAGTAGCCGCCGGCGTAAGCGGCGCATTCCACGTCCCACAGATCGGCGGTAATGCCATTCCAGTATCGCCGACGCAGTCCACCCAGAACCGAAAATCCTTCGATCTGGTTGCGCATTCTCGGCTGAAACGTCATGCTCCGACCCCACGGCTCCACTCTCGTGATATAGGCCACGAGTAAAACTATCCTTCTTTTATCAAGTTTCTTGCGCGCCTTCAACTGTGGCGAATCGGGCGCTGCTCGCCACAGTCTTGTCGTCAGGCGCCGTGCTGGGCGGAATGCAGGCGGTTGTAAGCGCCGCGCCGCGCGATCAGTTCCTGATGCGTACCCTGTTCCAGAATGCCGCTTTCATCGATCACCACGATGCGGTCGGCGCCTTGGATGGTGGCGAGGCGATGGGCGATGATCAGCGTCGTGCGCCCGACCGCAAGTTCGGCAAGCGAGCGCTGGATCGCCCGCTCGGTTTCCGTGTCGAGCGCCGAGGTCGCCTCGTCGAGGATCAGGATTGGCGGGTTTTTCAGGAACATGCGGGCGATCGCCACGCGCTGCTTCTGGCCGCCGGACAGTTTCACACCGCGCTCGCCCACCACGGTATCCAGCCCGTCCGGCAGGTCCGCGATCAGGTCTTCCAGCCGCGCCCGGCGAGCCGCTTCCATGATCTCCGCATCGCCGGCGCCGAGCCGGCCATAGGCAATGTTTTCCCGCATCGTGCCGCCGAACAGGAACACGTCCTGCTGCACTATGCCGATCTGCTGGCGCAGCGATGCCTTGGTCATCTTGCGGATATCCAGGCCGTCGATGGTGATGCTGCCATTCGAAACGTCGTAGAAACGCGGAAGAAGCGAGCACATCGTCGTCTTTCCCGCGCCCGAAGGGCCGACAAAGGCAATTGTCTCGCCGGGCCGGATCGACAGGCTGACATCCTTGAGGATCGGCTTCTCTGCGCTGTAGCCGAAGGAGATATTATTGTAGTCGATCGCCCCCTTGAGCGTCCCGACGGCAACCGCATCCGGCGCATCGGCAATATCCGGCTCGGTATCGACAAGTTCGGTAAAACGACGGAAACCGGCAATGCCCTTCGGATAGGTCTCGATGACGGAATTGATCTTTTCCACCGGGCGAAAGAATACGGCAACAAGCAGCAGGAAACCGATGAAGCCGCCGGCGGTCAGTTCACCCTGCAGAACGAACCAGGCGCCGGCAATCATCACGATCATCTGTGTCAACCGCATGCTCATGTAGCTGAGCGAGGTGCTGGCGGCCATGATCTTGTAGGCCTCAAGCTTCACTCGGCGATAGTTCTGGTTGTCGCGTTCGAAAAGCGCCCGTTCATGCGGCTCGTTGGCGAAGGCCTGCACGACGCGCATGCCGCCGACATTTTCCTCGATGCGCGTATTGAAATCGCCCACCCGCTCGAACAATCGGCGGAAATTGGCGCTCATCCGCGCGCCGTAGCGGCTCGTCACCCAGGCCGTCAGCGGCACGACCAGCGCCGTGATCAGCGCCAGTTTCCAGTTGACCGAAATCATCAGCGCCAGCGCGCCGATGAATGTCATGATAGCGATGAACAGGTCTTCGGGGCCGTGATGCGCAACTTCGCCGATCTCTTCCAGATCCTTGGTCAGGCGTCCGACAAGATGGCCGGTCTTATGGTTGTCGTAATAGCGGAAGGAAAGCTTCTGCATATGGTTGAAGGCTTCCCGGCGCATATCGGTCTCGATATTGATGCCGAGCATGTGGCCCCAATAGGTAACCACCACCATCATGCCGGTATTCACCACATAGCAGAACAACAGCGCGATCGAGGCAAGCACGATCAGCACCCATTCCTGCGTCACCAGCAGCCGGTCGACGAACAGCTTGACTGCCATCGGAAAACCGAGTTCCAGCAGGCCGGAGAGCACCGCGCAACTGAAATCGAGGATGAACAGACCGCGATAGGGGCGGTAATAGGCGAAGAAACGGGAAAGCATTACGGCATCTCTGGAATGTGGTTCGGCGACAGATCGCCGGAAAGAAAGCAGCCAAACTTGAGCCGCATCCTCCATATTCGAAAATGATCGCATTCGGAAAGTCCAAATATCTGCGGGCAGAGGCGAATATCTGGATTATGCCGTGTTCACACCTCTAACCGCCACCAAATGACTGATGAGCGGCTGGAAAGTAAGCGATCTCGAAAGAAGGCACTGGGGCGGTCGTTCCGGGAGCTCAGTCGCCGCCGGCCATGAACTTCCATTGCCCGTCAGGCGAAATCCCGATGCGGTAGAAATTGTAGTTGCCGGTTTCTTCCATGCCCATCAGGTCACCCGCGGTGACGATGCGCAGCAGCTCCACCCGTTCCGGCGGGGTGAGTTCGGAAAGCGGTTTGCCGGTGAAATAGGGCCAGACGTAAGCTTCGTCCGGTGTCCCTGCATCGATCCGTGCAGCACCCGTGGCCAGAAGATCAAGCATGATCGCAAGGATTTCCTGACCTTCCGGATCGCCTGAAAAGTTCTTCAGCGTGTCGATCGGGTCATCGCTCTCGTTGTTCATGATCTGCGGCGGTTTCGGCGTGCCTTCGATCAATGGCCGCAGCCGTTCGATGTCGCCGGAAGCGGCAGCTTCCACAAGCTTTTCACGGAGTGCCTTCACCGGAGCTGGGAGGGTCGAAAGATCGCGTATGATCTCGGCCGGCGATTGATCGGTTGCGGTGGGCGAACCGGAACCGCCCGGATTGGCATCCGTGCCGTCCGTTCTGGGCGCCGCCTTGGGGGGCGGTTGCGGGGCCGTCTCGCCACTGGCTGCAGGCGCCGTGTTTTCGGCATCGTCCTGAGCCGCGTCGCTTTCAGGAGCTTGGACCGGTTTTGCCGGGGGCGCACCTTCGAAGGCCTGCCTGAGGGGCGTTTCCTGCGGGAGCGTGTTTTCGGCGACGGGCGGGATTCGGCCGTCCGAGAGCGCCAAAGCGTTCTTGCCAAAGGTAATCATGGCCACTGATGCCAGTAGCCAGATCATGACGGGTTTGGGAGCCGCGTTCCGCATGGGAAGCCCGGATGCTATTGAATGTTGCGTTCGGGAGAGAATTCGCCAGCCAGCATCCGCTCACGAAGTGATTCGAGCAGTGCTTCTGCGCCTTCCTCTCCGCGAAGACGGATCGTCTCGCGCATGGCGAATGCGATCGCGGCATCGGCGATGATTTCCGGCTCGATGCCGTCTGCGCGTCCGTCTGCCCAGGCGTCGTTCTGATATTCGAGCGCGACCTGCATCTTTTCGTGGACGATCATGTCATCGATTTCGTTGCGGCCTGACTGCATACTGAACTTTCCTCGGTGCCGGCCATGAGGCCGATTTGATTACTGCGCCGTTAACAACTTTATCAGCCTTTTATCGAAACGACACGCCCTCCCGGCGAAAGAGGTAAATAATCCGCTAATTTCCGAAGCGGGAGGTTATTTCCACGGCAAGTGTTGCGCCTTCGTTACGGTATCGCTCCTCAGCGGTGCGTGCGGCAAGCGTGCAGGATGTGTGTACGGCGGCAAAGGAGCGGTATCCACGATTATAGGCCGCCGTCAACCGTTCGCGCCGCGCCGGTTCGTTTGCCGCATCTGAATCGAGCAACTGCCGCATTGTCCGGCGCCAGTCTTCCTGTGGCGCGCCGCACAATTCCCTCAAGTAACTGATCGATCCGAGAACTTCGGCAAGCCGCAAAAGCCGGCCGTCATAGGGCGCAGGCTTTGCCGTGTCGGTCGGTGCAGCCTGCTGAACCGGAGCCTTGGTCTCCGCCGCCGGCTTCTTGGCCGTCTGGGCGGCAAGCGGCAGGGCCGATGCGATAAGAAGCGGCAGAACGAGGCAGGCAGCGGATCTCAAACGGAATTCCTTGATTCGGTCTTCGGGTCGAAAGCTTTTATTCGGTCACCTGTGATTCGGCGACCGTGAAGCGATGTTGGATCTTACCCACCGGCTGCGAGCGCCGCCAGCTTTTCGGCGCAATCGCGAACGCTGGGTGGGCAGGGCAGGCGGCGGATTTCTTCCGCCGTATACCAGCCCGGATCGGCCGCATCGTCGGCGGCAATCGCCTCGACGTCCGAGTCGGCCTCAATAAGGAAGACGGAGAGAAAAAAATGCCGCCCGTCATCCTTTGCGCCTTTCAGATCATAGGTGGCGAAAAGGGTAGGGCTATGCGCCCGAATGCCGGTCTCCTCGAAAAATTCCCGCAGCGCCGTTTCGGCCGGCGTCTCGCCCGGCTCCGCGCGGCCACCGGGAAAAGCAAAAAGATCGGCCATCGGCGGGTTCTTCCGCCGGATCAGAAGAAAGCGACCGTCGCGTTCGAGAATGGCGGAGGATGCAGCTTGGGCGGAGGCGGGCATTGGCATTGTCTCAATAACTTAAGCTGCTGTCAGGGTCGGGATCTGGCTCACATCCACATCTCGTTCTGCATGCCAGGCATCGTAGGCCGCCTGCATCCGCAGCCAGATTGCAGCGCCATCACCAAACATCTTCCCAAGACGTGCAGCAACATTGGGAGAGATCGGCTTGCGTTCTCTCAGGATGTCATAAAGTTGCTGACGTGAAATACCGAGCAATTCAGCAATCTCAACTTTCGTCTTCCCGGTCGCCGCGATCACGTCATCGAGCAATGCCCCTGGATGAGACGGGCTGCGTCTGATGGGTCGGTTTACTTCGTATTCGGTCATTGTTGTCATCTCCCGGGCCATCAATGATATTGCTTGAAGTCGACACGAACCGGATCCTTGCCGTCGAATTCGAATGTTATGCACCAAGGGCCGTTCACGTGGACGGTGCAGCGTGTCGGATCAAAACCATTTAAAGAGTGAAAGTCGAAACCCGGCAGGTTCATGTCTTGCGGTGATTCCGCGACATCCAGGCGGTCAAGGCGCACCAAAATGTGCTTGTGCATCCTGGCGTCGATCTTGCTCGCTTTACCTGTTTCGAACAGGCTCGCCAGCGCCTTGCTCTGGAAGGATTTGATCATGAAAGCTTTGTAAGCATTTAGCTTACAAACCGTCAAGATCGGCGGATACAGATGTTGTGTCGTTGTCGTCAGCATTCTGAGGTGATAATTCCGGCAGGTCCAGCTACTCAAGGCGCCTCATGCAGACCTATCTCCTCTACACCTTTGCTGCACTTGCCGAAATCGCCGGCTGCTTTGCCTTCTGGGCCTGGCTGAAACTGGATAAGTCGCCGCTCTGGCTGGCGCCAGGTATGGTCTCGCTGGCCGCCTTCGCCTGGGCTCTTGCGCTCGTGCCGGCGGAAGCAGCGGGTCGAGCTTATGCGGCTTACGGCGCCATCTATATCGTTGCTTCGGTTCTCTGGCTCTGGGGTGTCGAGGGGCGTTCACCCGATCGCTGGGATGTGACGGGCGCCGTTGTCTGCCTGGTCGGCGGGGCAATCATCCTGTTCGGGCCGCGCAGCGCCTGATCTCAGGCGGCCAAATTTCTTGACCGTTTTCAAACCCGATGCCATCTAAAACCGATGTGTGGACGTTATGCCCTGACCCATAAGCCGGAAGAGGTTCTCGGCGCTGTTGGTGTCGCTGATTTCGATGATGATTTTCCGCCGCGGTTCAATATCGCGCCGACGCAGCCCATCCTCGTGGTCGCACAGGCCAATCGCCAGCCGGGTAGCAATCTGCCGGACCGGCGGGCATCGCTCGCGCGCTGGGGACTTATTCCCGGCTGGGTCAAGGACATGCGGGAGTTTCCGCTGCTGATCAACGCCCGGTCGGAGACAGCGATCGACAAGGCCTCCTTCCGCGCCGCCATGCGCCATCGCCGCGTCCTCGTTCCGGCTTCCGGCTTTTACGAATGGAAGCGCCCGCCGAAGGAAAGCGGAGTTAAATCGCAGGCATACTGGATCAGGCCGAAGAACGGTGGCGTCATCGCCTTTGCCGGGCTCATGGAGACATGGGCATCGGCCGATGGATCGGAAGTCGATACCGCGGCAATCATGACCACCAAGGCCAATCGGGCGATCCGCGGCATCCATGACCGCATGCCGGTTGTCATCCGGCCGGAGGACTTCGAGCGCTGGCTCGAATGCAAGACGCAGGAACCGCGTCAGGTCGCCGATCTCCTGAAGCCGGTCGAGGATGATTTCTTCGAGGCAATTCCGGTTTCGGATCTGGTCAACAAGGTCTCCAACATGGGGCCTGACGTCCAGAAACCGGTCGCTGTCGCCGAGTTTGAGGACAAGCCTCCGAAAGCCGGTAAAGACTCGTCCCAGATGTCGCTTTTCTAGTTTTTCTCCCCACCGGAATTCTCTTCAATGAACATGATATCTGCCGGCCTGTCCGGCTTTGCCCTCGGGGGCTCGCTGATCATCGCGATCGGCGCCCAGAACGCTTTCATTCTGCGCCAGGGCCTGTTGCGCCGGCATGTGTTTCTGCTCTGCCTGATCTGCGCCGTGTCGGATGCGACGCTGATTGCAGCCGGTGTCGGCGGCATGGGTACGATCGTGTCCCAGTCGCAAACGCTGATCCTTATCGTCACGCTCGGCGGGGCGGTTTTTCTGGGAAGTTATGCGGCGCTTGCCTTCAGGCGCGCTGCACGGCCTGCGGCCATGATGGCGGGTGCACCGGAAAGCCTGTCACTGAAGGCGGCGGTCATGACCTGCCTTGCCTTCACCTTCCTCAATCCGCATGTCTATCTCGACACCGTCCTGCTCGTCGGCAGCCTGTCTGCCGGCTTCGAAGGACGTGAACGGTTCGCCTACGGGACTGGTGCTGCCACCGCCTCGTTCGTCTGGTTCTTCGGGCTCGGTTACGGCGCCCGTCTTCTGGCGCCGGTCTTCGCCCGACCCGCCGCATGGCGGGTGCTGGACGGCCTGATCGGCCTCGTCATGAGCGCATTGGCGCTCGGTCTCTTATGGAGTGCGTTCAGTGAATTCTGAGGCGTTTACCGAACCGGTGTCAGCTTCGGTTTCCGCTTCAGCATCATGGCTGCTGCGGCGACGGCCTTGATGCCCAGCGGGCGGAAATGGGCGGTGAAGTCCGGCTTTGCTTCCGGCTTGTCGTTCTTGGGGCTATTGCTCACGTCTTTATCCTCATCATTTCACCCGCGTGATTCTCATGCGTCGCGGGGCGCCGGGAAATCACCGGCAATAGGGGCGGAATAAAGGCTTTCCGCCCGCTTTTCGATGAGGTGAGTCTACGCGTGTCAACTTGCCGCAGACGGGAGCTGCAACGCAGCAATTTCAGTGCATTGCGGTATCTTCTTGATGATTGCAATGCGCGTCAGACGTGCGTGCCTTCGTCTTCGATCGTGATCGTTCCATAGCGGCGCTTCCAGGCCCTCGCGCTGAACGGCAGCACGCAGAGATAGGCGACGACCGTGATCGACAGAATTTCCCACGTATAGCTCATCAGCAGCGCGACATAGAGCACGACGAGAAGCAGGATCGGAAACATCATGTCACGGCGGATCCTGCTGGACTTGCCGGACCAGACGGGTAGGCGGCTGACCAGCAGATAGCCGATCGCAACCGTATAGGCGACGCTGCCATAGATGAACAAAGGCGTGCGCTCGACGCCGAGAAAGCCGAGATAGACCGGCAGCAGCATCAGCATGGCACCCATCGGCGCCGGCACGCCGACGAAGAATTCAGACTGCCAGGGCGCCTTGATGCCGCGATCCTCCATGACGTTGAACCGGGCGAGCCTCAGCCCCGCGGCGATCGCATAAAGCAGGGCGGCGATCCAGCCGAGCGAACGGGCGCCGTCGAGCAGGAAGGCATAGGAAACGAGAGCAGGGGCGACGCCGAAATTGATGATGTCGGCGAGCGAATCCATCTGCACGCCGAATTTCGAGGTCGCCTTCAAGAGACGGGCGATCCGCCCGTCAATGCCGTCGAGGAAAGCGGCAAGCAGCACCATGGCGACCGCTAGCTCGTAGCGGCCTTCGAAGGCGAGCCTTATGCCCGTCAGGCCCGCACAGATGGCCAGAACCGTAATGAGGTTCGGTACCATCAGCCGGATGGGGATTTCCCTCAGACGCGGGCCACGGGCCTCGTCCGTGGAGCGATTCGGCTCTCCTGGGGGCATATCCATCATCCGTTTCCTCCTTTATGCAATCAATCAGCTGCGGCGGCCGAGCGACGGGCCCTTGGTCGAGCCGAATTCAGCCAGCACCGTCTCGCCGGCAATGGCAAGCTGTCCGATCGCCACACGGGCCTGTCCGCCCTGCGGTACGAAGATGTCGAGGCGCGAGCCGAAGCGGATCAGGCCGAAACGTTCGCCGGCATTGAGCGGTTCGCCGGGCTTGACCCAGCAGACGATACGGCGTGCCACGAGGCCGGCGATCTGCACCACACCCACATTGCCGTGGCGGCTTTCGATGACGAGGCCGTTGCGCTCATTGTCCGAGCTCGCCTTGTCCAGTTCGGCATTGACGAACTGGCCGGCGCGATACTCGATCACCTTGACTTCTCCGCGTACCGGCGACCGGTTCACGTGGCAATTGAACACGTTCATGAAGACCGAGATGCGCAGCATCGGCTCGGCACCCAAACCCAGCTCCGCCGGCGGCACGACCATGGCGACATGGCTGACGCGGCCATCTGCCGGGCTGAGGATAAGATCATCATCCTGCGGTACGACGCGCTCGGGATCGCGGAAAAAATAGGCACACCAGAGGGTCAGAACGAGGCCGATCCAGAACAGCGGCTCGGCGAAGTAGCCAAGGATCAGAGATACGACGAAAAAGATCGCAACGAAGACATAGCCTTCCTTGTGGATCGGCACGAGCGTGTTGCGGATAGTGTCGAAGAGGTTGATCAACTGTTTCTCCCTAAGGGGCGTAATGTCCATTCAGGCCGCACTGACTACCGAAAAACGGTATTCGCGGCAATGCGGTTCCGTTCGGCATTGCGATCTACATGGGGATTGCAACCATCACGGGATCAATACGTTGATTTTCCGATATGTGATCCGCTTTTTGTTGCATTGCAGCAATTCGGCACGCTTCTTGCTTCGTGTTTCATGCAACTGTCATGAAAGTCCTGCAGGAGACGCTGACCTACATCAAGGTCTAATGCCTGGAATACGCTTAAGCCATTATTGGAAGCACTTCTGATAATTTCGGCTTCGGCAACGAACGGAAGAGTTTGAAATGACCCTCACATGGTGCCTGATAGCAATGGCGGATATCGCGATCGTGATTGCCGCGGTCGTCTATACGGTATGGAGCCAGCGTCGCTACCGTGAACGCATGCGTTACGGCGCGTCGCGCCGCTAGCCCCGATTGGCGCGTGAAGCTGCACCTGCATTGAGATCGGCTTCAGCAGTGGGTATTACCGGCATTTTGCAGGTTTGACTAAACCGCCCGGTGGCTCCCCAAATGTCGGCATCCCATACGTCTGCGCCCTGTGTGTCTGAATTCCTGCAGACCAGGCACCAGAACATTGCTGCCCGTCTGATTTCCATCGGTGTTTTGCGCGAAACCGATGTGCAATTTCTCGCATAGGGAGAATTTGCCACATCGTATATGCCGCTTTTTGGTCGTAATTTTGCAATGTGACTGTAGTGCGCCCCGTGTACAAGGTTTTGATAGAGGAGCAAAACCATGAAACGCGACCTGACTATTGAAGACGTATTATCCGACCCGTTGATCGCCCAGCTTCGTCGGGCTGACGGTATTTCCACGCCTGAATTCAAGCGTCTGTTGCATACGGCGGCGGACACATACGGCGCCGGAAAATCGGTGCCGCGTCGCTCCGACAAGACGACATTCGTGCTTTGCGAGACGGCGGAATTTACGCCGGACCGACGCGAAAACATGACCGCGGGAAAAGTGCCGCCGAAGGCAGGTATTCCATGTCTTGGTTGGTAGATTGCCATCCGGCCGATAGTCTGCACAGCATCGGCCCGGTTGCCCGGCGTGCGCCCCTCGGCGCGCTGGGTTTTCAGATTTTCGCCGGATCGACGAGGCCGAGCCAGGTGGTCAATGCCAGAAGCGGCGAGCCCCAGAAGGTCAGCACAAGAAGGTAGGCAAGCACCAGGCTGCCCGCCACGGCCATGCGTTTCCAGGAATAGTTCATCCGTCTTTTCATCGTCTTTGTCTAACCTGTTCTTGAAGTCTGCTATTCCGCGGCCGGTGTGCCGCGTGTGACGACGCCGAGATCGTCGCTCTCGCGCACCTGGCGCAGATGTTCTTCCGCCTGTGTTGCCTCCCGCTGACGGTTCCACATCGAGGCGTAAAGCCCGTTTTTTGCAAGCAGGCCGGCATGTGTGCCGCGTTCGGCAATCTTGCCGGCGCGCAGTACGATGATCTCGTCGGCGCCGATCACGGTCGAAAGCCTGTGGGCGATGACAAGCGTCGTGCGATTCTCCGAAACCCTGTCGAGCGCCGACTGGATCTCGTGTTCGGTTGTCGTATCGAGTGCGGAAGTCGCCTCGTCGAGGATCAGGATCGGCGGTGCCTTCAGAATCGTGCGCGCGATCGCCACACGCTGCTTCTCACCGCCCGAAAGTTTCAGGCCCCGTTCACCGACCTTCGTTTCATAACCGTCCGGAAGCTGCTTGATGAACGTGTCGATCTGGGCGATCTCGGCGGCAGCCTGCACGTCCGTGTCTTCGGCGCTCGGCCGGCCATAGCGGATGTTGTAGGCAACGGTATCGTTGAACAGCACCGTATCCTGCGGAACCATGCCGATCGCTGCCCTGAGCGACTTCTGCGTCACGTCGCGCACATCCTGTCCGTCGATGGTGATCGACCCGTGCTGGATATCGTAAAAGCGATAGAGCAGGCGGGAAATCGTCGATTTGCCCGCACCAGACGGGCCGACGATCGCAACTGTCTTGCCGGCCGGCACATCGAAGGAAATGCCTTTGAGGATCGGCCGCTGCGGGTCGTAGGAGAAACGAACATCCCTGAAGGCGATCGCACCTTTTTCTGCACTGAGCGGATTGAGGGCGAGCGGCTTCGCGTCCGGGCGGTCGGTCACTTCCGCCTCGACCTCCAGAAGCTCGAACATCTGCTCGATATCGGTCAGCCCCTGGCGGATTTCGCGATAGACGAAGCCGATGAAATTGAGCGGCACGGAAAGCTGCATCAAAAGCGCATTGACGAAGACGAAATCGCCGATCGTCTGTTCGCCGCGCTGAACTGCGAGCGCCGACATGATCATGATGACGGCCTGGCCAAGACCGAAGATCACGCCCTGGCCGAAGTTCAGCCAGCCGAGCGAGGTCCAGACCTGCGTGGCGGCCTTTTCGTAGCGCGCCATCGAGACGTCGAAGCGTTTTGCCTCCATCTCCTCGTTACCGAAATATTTGACCGTCTCGAAGTTGAGGAGCGAGTCGATCGCCTTGGTATTGGCGTCGGTATCGCTGTCGTTCATCGTCCGGCGGATGGCAATGCGCCAGTCGCTCGCCTTGATGGTGAACCATATATAGGCCGCGACCGTGATAGCGGTGACGGCGAGATAGGCAAATCCGTAAGCCGCCCAGAAGATGATGGCGGTGAGTACGAACTCGATCAGCGTCGGCACCGAATTCAGGATGGTGAAGCGGACGATCGTTTCGATGCCCTTGGTGCCGCGCTCGATGATGCGCGACAGGCCGCCCGTCTTGCGCTCCAGGTGAAAACGCAGCGAAAGCTGGTGCATGTGGACGAAGGTCTTGTGGGCAAGCTGGCGCACCGCATGCTGGCCGACCGAGGCAAACAATGCGTCCCGCAACTGGTTCAGTCCCACCTGCAGGATACGGGTGAAATTATAGGCGATGACCAGGACGACGGCGCCGAGCAGGAATGCGGGCAGGAGACCTGCCATGTCCAGCTTGCCGTTCAGCGCATCGGTGGCCCATTTGAAGAAATAGGGGACCGAGAGAAGCACCAGTTTGGCGAGGATAAGGAAAAACGTCGCCCAGAGCACCCGCGCCTTCAGATCCGCACGCCCCGTCGGCCACATATAGGGCCACAGGTTGACGAGGGTTCCGAGCGGATTGCCATCATCCGCCGAAACGATCTTCTTTTTATTGGACATGCAGGTCTCCGGGCGCGCGAAAGAGGCGCACCCGGCAAATAGGCGGCAAAGACCGCAGATGCAATGCGGAGGGAGGTGTTTCCGTTTGAAATACGGCGGTTGTGGCTTGCAGGACGATGCCGTTCTCCTCTTGGAACGTGCCCCGCCTCACGAATTCGCCGCAGCTGTCCAGCTCAGGTAATAATGCGCCTCGCCGATCATGCCGAAATAGGCGCTGGCGCCGGTTGTCTTGTCGATATGGCTGGAATCGCCGTTGCGCACATAACTGCCGTCGGAATCGCGCAGCAGGCTGTCTCTGAGAAAGCTGCTCCATTCCGAGGTTGAGACCTTGGTCAATTCGTGTGACGCCGCGTTGGCATTGGCGACACTTCGGGCAGCGATCTGTTCGCCAGCGGCTGCGTCGGTGACGGTCAGCCGGCCGGCTGCGAGGGCCGCCTGCATGGTACCGGCCATGGCGGAGGTATCCGCGCTCGCCTTCAGCGTATCGATCTTCTGCTGCAGCGCCTTCATGAATGCGTTCGAGGAGATGTCATCAATCGCGCCGTCGGTACCTGGATCCATGCCATTGCCCGTCGCCGTTCGTTGCATGGATCCAAACTGCGAGGACAGTTCGCTCTCATATCCATAGCCCTCATCCTCATCGGCGGCTTCGGAGTAGAACAGGCGGGATAGCGAGGCATTGGACGAACCGGGCGTCGGATTGTCCGGGTTCCCGGATGTGTCGTTGAAAGCCTTAAACACGACCTGCTGTGGCCAGACACGGCCGGAACTGATGCTGGAAATCATTTTGTCCTCGCGAAGAATATCTGCTTGGCGTCAATCGATTCGGCATTCTCAATGGGGGCGAGGTTCCCGCCGCTGGCATGCGCGAAACTGATCTGCGGTCGCAATCGCCTTACAGGATGGCACGCAGCAAGCACCGATAGCCGCGCCGGTGAAACCGGGTCGGTGAGAGAAGGGAAGGGGCAGGCAGTGGTATCGGGGTTTTGGTATTTCAGGCTTTCTGCCTGCCCCGGCCGCTTCATCCGATCCTGCGAGACTTGTCAGTTCCCATCGGATCGCGGTTACGACCATCACCGGAGACCGAGCCGAGACCCGTTGAACGAGAAGGCCGGTTCGCGAACCCGGTTCCCATCCGATGACGCATCGATTATTGGCCTATCCGCATAAGGTGGGGATGATACTGCGCGAACGGAATGGCTAAGCCGCTGGGATCATACCGGAGATTTTTTCAAAGGGCCGTCTTGCGTCCCCGTTTTCACCGGGAGAGCGGAGGCCTGAAATTTGGAGGCCGGCGATCCTGTCGGAACCGCCGGCCTGGAGAAATTCGATCATGCGGGCCTGGTTGCCCCCAAGATCCTCCCAGGCATCACCCCTTGCGATGCTGCAGCCGTTCGCGATGCAGTTCTTCGGAATCGGGGCGGAACTCTTCCGGCACACCAAAGATCTGGCCGGGCTGGATGATATCCGGATTGGCGATCTGTTCCTCGTTCGCGAGATAGATCGTCGTATAGCGTACGCCCTGGCCATAGGCGCGCCGCGCGATCTGCCACAGCGTGTCGCCACGGCGAATGATGACGGAACTGCGGTCGCTCTGGGTAAGCGGTGCCTGTTCGATCGTGCGCGCTCCACTGGCAGAAGCCATGGTCTGCGGAGCGCCGCCGAACTGCTGTGCCAGTGCCGGCCCGACAGTTTCAGTGATCAGTTTCGTCAGGTTATCCAGTGCCGCACCAACCGCTGCAACGTCGCGGGGAAGGGCTTCCAACGCCTGGCGGGCCGCATTGGCATGGCTGGCGGTGACGCCGACGGCTTCTGTCGCACTGACCGATGCACCGGAGGGCAGCCGGTATTCGCCAAGCGACTGCAGTGCGATGCCGGTTGCCGAACGGGCCGCGGTCATGCTTTCGAGTGTGGGAACCTTGCCGCCGTCATAGAGACCCTTGAGCAGCGAGAAGGCCTTTGCCACCTGTCCGCGCAGATTGTCGAAGGCGCCGCCATCGGCAATCGTAACAGGGCTTGCCGGTGCAGGCGATGCGACGGCCGCGACCTGATCGCCAGCCGGCCGGTTGAACGGCACTTCGACGCGCACCAGAACCTGACCGTTGCTGCCCAGCGCTTCGACAGCGATGCGGTGATCTCCGACCGTCAGGTTGGCGCTTCCGTCGATGACAAAGTGACCGTCTCCTCCCGCCTGCGCCTGGCCGATGACCGAGCCGTCGGCGGAACCGCGAACCTGGCGGCCCGACCTGGTGACGCCGGCGATGAAGATTTTCGAACCTTCGATCTCGACTGCCGTGATCTGCAGCTCGCTCGACATGATAGGAGCGGCCGCCGTGGGGGCTGTCGCGCCGGAAGCCGGAGCTGATGCGACGCTACCGGGCTGAGGTGCAGCAGTGGACGCTGGCGCCTCCGCGCTTGCTGCAGGGGCCACTGGCTGGCTTCCAGCCTGAGCGGATGCGACTTTGTTTGCCTCTTCCGGAACCGCGATCAGGCGGCTTGCCTTGCCGGGTTTCGTCACCATGGCGAGAAGCTTGCCGTTCCGGTCAGCGGGCACGGAGACGGTGGCGATCTCTTCAGAGGTGACGACCTTGCCGTCCTTGGCCGTTGCCTTCAGCACAATCTGGTGGTCGCCGGGCGGCAGCGGCTTGTCGAGCACGGCGGCAAAATCGCCGCTCGGGCCGACTTCCACCTTGGCGATGACGGATGTGCCGTTGGTGATCTCGAGGGTGGAATTGGGAGCCGCATGGCCGGCTATGACCGCAGAGCCATCCGGCTCGACGCGGAGCACGTCAAATGTCGGCGTATCCGCAGCGGCATTCTCGGACGCAGGAGCCGGGGCAGGAGAAGTCGCGGAAGGGGTGGATGGTGCCGTCGCCTGCGGATCGACTTTTGCCGTCTCCTGAGGCTTGTTGCCCTCGGTCACCGCATCCTTCACCGCGTCGCCGGCAGCATTGATCGCGGCGGCAACTGGCTTGCCTTCCTGGTTGATCCTCGGCATGACAACGAAGATCATCAGCAACGAAGCAATTGCAAGTACAATCAGGGCGAGCCAGCCGGCACGGTTCTTCATCGTCTGTTGCCTCTTAGGGCCAGTGTTTCCGCTACTTTACCGATTAGCCCTTTCCACTCTTCTTAACAAGCTTTTCACATCATAAAGCCTTGCTCTTGCGGGATTTTCCCGTCAATTTTGCGTGGCGCGGCCACCGTTGTCGCCCCTTTGAATGCCCAATGGAGAAAACTGTGCCAATACGATCCATCTGCGTCTACTGCGGCTCCCAGCCCGGCCGTGACCCTGCCTATCTCGCTGCCGGTCGCGCGCTTGGGAAATCGATTGCCGCCCATGGCCTGCGGCTGGTCTATGGCGGCGGCACCAAGGGCATTATGGGCGCAGTTGCTTCTGGCGTTTTGTCGAACGGCGGAGAGGTGACCGGCATCATCCCGGAATTCCTCGTCGACATGGAGGCGACGCGCCATTCGCTAGGCCAGTTGAACGAACTGATCGTGACCAAGGACATGCACGAACGCAAGCATAAGATGTTCGAGCGGTCCGACGCCTTCGTCACGCTGCCGGGCGGCATCGGCACGTTGGAAGAGATCGTCGAGATCATGACCTGGGGCCAGCTCGGCCGTCACGAAAAACCGATGGTGTTTGCCAATATCGGCGGCTTCTGGGATCCGATGCTGTCGCTGGTCAATCACATGCGCGCCGAGGGTTTCATCCACCGTGCCCATCTCGTCCAGCCGCTGGTCATTGCGGACGTGGACGACATCGTTCCGGCAATTCTGGAGCGCGACGAGATTACGGCTTCGTCCAAGGGCGAAGAGGCTGTTATTTCGAAGCTTTGAAGCTGCAGGGTGAACGGTATGACGGGGCGCATTGCGCCCCGTTTGCGTTTTTCAGTCGACGATGAAAAGCTTCGCCCCGGTCGTGGTCGAGGAGCGGTGCGGCTCGGCATTGTCGGCGACCTGATAGCTCATGCCGGGTTTCAGTACGAACACGCGTCCATCGGCGAGTTCCGTGGTCATCTCGCCTTCGAGGCACAGAAGGATATGGCCCTTCTCGCACCAGTGGTCGGCAAGATAACCCGGTGAGTGCTCGACCATCCTTACCCGGATGCCGCCGAAATGGCGCGTTCGCCAGATCGAATGGCCGGTATCGCCCTTGTGCTCGGTCGGCTCGACGCTCGACCAGTCGGTCGTGCCGAAAGGGATGTCTGACATCTGCATGGAATCCGGTTCCTGAAATTGGGAATCAGCGGCCGCGCAACTGGCGCAGCATGGCGATGGTGTAGAGCGCCAGTGCCGCCCAGATCAAGATGAAGCTTGTAAGCTTGATTGGGCTCAGCGGTTCGCCGAAGGCAAAGATGGCGATCAGGAAGATCATCGTCGGCGCGATATACTGCATGATGCCGATGGTCGACAGCTTGAGCAGTTTCGCACCATTGGCGTAGATCATCAGCGGACCGGCGGTGACGACGCCGGAAAGCGCCAGCATGCCCATGTCGAAACCGGTTCCGCCGAAAAAGTGCCCCTGTCCGGTGGCTTCGAGCCAGATCACGTAGGGCAGCATCGGAATGCTGATCAGAAGCACTTCAAGAAAGAACCCCTGGTTGGGGCCGATCGGCAGCGTCTTGCGCAGGAGCGCGTAAATGCCCCAGGTGAAAGTCAGGGCCAAAGAGACCGACGGAAGCCCGCCCGCCCCCCAGGCAAGGATGGCGACAGCCACGACGGCAAGCCCGATTGCCGCCATCTGCAGCGGCGCGAGCTTTTCCTTCAGAATGACGGCGGCAAGGAAGATGCTGAACAGCGGATTGATGAAATAGCCGAGAGCGGCGTCGAGCGCATGGCCCGCGGCGACGGCCCATACATAGACACCCCAGTTGAGGGTGATGAGTGTCGCGGTGGCGCAGGCCATGCCGAGCATGCGCGGGTTCTTGAGTGCCGCCTTCACATCCTTCAGCCGGCCGAGAATGATGAGCACGATGCCGGCCACCGGCACTGACCAGAGCGCCCGGTGCGCCAGCACCTCCATAGCGGGAAGATGGCCGACGGCCTTCAGATAGAAGGGCAGGAACCCCCACAGCAGATAGGCCGTCAGGCCGAAGGCGAAACCGCGCGGCGTGTCTTCATTGACGGCAACAGGATTTGTGGCGGGCGGCGCGGCGTTTTGGGTGGCCATGGGGTGTTTCCGGCATTCTGTTGTAATTGTCATGTGTAATTATCATGGCGCAATTACAGGATCGTGCCCTGTGCTACCAATTCATTTCTTTGAACCTTGCATTGAGACAAGTCATCCATCCTGCCACTATGGCGCGAACAGTCTGTGACTACGTCATGGCGATGAAAGCGTAACTGAGGCGGACGACGGCCAGAGGGAGACCAAATGAGTTTGGAGAATGAGCCTGTCCACCGCCGCAACTATGCGCTCCAACTCCTCGCCAAGGCCGGGGTAGACAAAAACGATAGGCTGCTTGCCGCTTTCGCCCGCGTGCCACGCGAAAATTATGTCGGCCCGCCACCCTGGATTTTTGATGATATTTACAGCGGTGAATATCGCTCTGTCGCATCGACAGATCCCGTCGTTCTCTATCAGGACGTCCTTGTTGGCCTCGACACGGAAAAGGGCATCAACAACGGCTCACCCTCGCTGCATGCGGGGGCATTTCACGCGTTCAAAATTCGCGAGGGAGAAACCGTCGTCCATATGGGTGCCGGCGCCGGTTACTACACGGCGATCATGGCCGAAATCGTCGGTCCGTCCGGTCGTGTCATCGCCGTGGAATACGATGCTGCGCTGGCGCAAAGGGCGAGGACCAATCTTGCTTCATACGACAATGTCGAGGTCGTGCAGGGCGATGCCGCCGACTGGCCGAAGGAGAAAGCCGATATCATCTACGCCAATTTTGCGCTCGACCATCCGCCGCAAGCCTGGATCGACAACCTTGCGCCCTATGGCCGCCTGATCTTTCCGCTCGGCATTCCGGCGGTTGAAAACGGCAGGCGTTCGGGCTTTTCCCGTTATGCCGGCTTCCTGATGATCGACCGGCAGACCAGCGGCTTCGGTGCCCGCTTCCTGCAGACAGTGTCCTTCATCTGGGGCGAAAGCGGTAAACCGGTGCCGGCAACACGGCATGCCGGGCTGGAAGCCGCCTTCCGTGCGCGCGGCATGCGCAAGGTGAGGAGCCTGCGCTGGAAAACTCCGCCGACAGATCAGGAGTGGTATGGCGAGGAAGACTGGGGCCTGTCCTTCGACGAGCCGTGAAAGACTGGGTTCTTCCTGTCGGTAAAGTCTGCCGCGTCGGGCGGAAATCCATCTCGCCATTTTTCGGAGAAATGATCTCCGAAATTGCCTGATTATGGCGATGAATGAAAATGGGCATAGTCCTCTCCAGCAAGCCGGACGACATCTTCACTGATCATCGGCGGCTCAACTTTCTGATGGAGAACGCCATGTCCTACGGATTTCTGGATATAGCATCGACACCGAGTGTCAGGGCAGCTCAGGCCGAAATGGGTATCGACCAGTTCTGGTCCGATTTCGGTGGCGACCGCACGATGGACCGGTTTACCGAAGGCGAAAAGGCCTTCATCGCCGAGCGCGACAGTTTCTACATGGCATCGGTCTCCGAGACCGGGTGGCCCTATATCCAGCACCGCGGCGGACCGGCAGGCTTTCTCAAAGTCGTCGACGAGCGCACGCTCGCTTTCGCCGATTACCGCGGCAATCGCCAGTACATCTCGACCGGCAATCTGGCCGCCAGCGACAAGGCCTGCCTGTTCCTGATGGATTATCCGCGCCGCGCCCGGCTGAAAATCTATGCCCATGTCGAGAAGCTGGCGCTGGACGAGGACCCGGCGATCACCGCGCTCGTTACCGACGCCGGCTACCGGGGCAAGGCGGAACGCGTCTTCAGGATACGGCTGGATGCTTTCGACTGGAACTGCCCGCAGCACATCACCCCGCGCTTCACCGAAAAGGAGGTCGCTGCCGCGGTGCGTCCGTTGCAGGAGCGGCTCGCCGAGCTTGAAAGGGAAAACGCGGAACTGCGGGTTAAGGCAGGGATAGGGGCCGCCTAGCCGCCGATCGGAAAGACCGCACGCAGCCTCGGAACCGCAAAGTCGAGAAAACTGCGCATCTTGAGCGGCATCTGGCCCCGCAAGGAATGGATCAGGTGCACCGGCACGGGGTCGACCTCATGGTCTTGCAGAATGATCTTCAACTCGCCTGCCTTCACCGCATCGGCGACCTGGTAGTGGAACAGGCGGATGACGCCGGTATCGCGCACGGCTGCACGCAAAGCCGCCTCGACCGTGGAGACCGACAGGCGAGGGGTGGGGGTGATCGCGATCGCAGACTGGTCGCCCGGATCGCGGAACTGCCAACCGGGCTGCGAGAGCGGGGTCTCGATCGTGATTGAGGGAAAGCGGGAAAGATCCTGCGGGGTTTTCGGCATGCCATGCGCCTCGATCAGTCGAGGACTGGCGCAGACGACCATGCGAACGGAGCCGATCGCGGTCGCGATCATCGAACTGTCCGGCAAACGGCCGATGCGCACGGCCATGTCGATATGGTCCTCGACCAGTTGCAGGTTCCGGTCCTGCAGCAGAAGGCTGACATCGATCTGGGGGAAACGGGCAAGGAAGTCGGTGATGACTGGCAGGACATGCAACTGGCCGAACTGGATCGGTGCCGTGATGACGAGCCGGCCCTTGGGCTCGGTGAACTCGCCCGCAGCCTCGCGTTCGGCTTCCTCGACTTGCTCGATAATGCGCCGGGCAGCTGCAAGATAACTGCTGCCGGCATCGGTCAGGTTGATCTTGCGGGTGCTGCGGACAAGCAATTTGGCTCCGAGCGCCTCTTCTAGATCGGAAATTCTGCGGGAAAGCGTGGTGACCGGGACATTGAGGGAGCGCGCGGCGGCGGAAAAACTGCCCGTGTCGGCAACCTCGATCAGCATCGACATGGCTTCTATGCGGTCCATCGTCTTCCCGTCTGCCGGCCTCTGCCGGGCATTCATACAGCTGGTCGAAAGACCTGCCCAAGCGTCGAAAGTTTCGATTGTAATGTCAACCACTTGGAGAAATGAAATGACTGAAGTGAAGATTGCCCGCGCCCAACCGGTTACCGTGCATTACCGCACCGCCACCGTCGAAGGCGTAAAGATGTTTTATCGCGAAGCCGGGCCGAAGGATGGCCCCGTGGTCCTTCTGCTCCATGGCTTCCCGACCTCGTCGCACATGTTCCGCAACCTGATCCCGCTGCTCGCCGATCGCTACCGCGTGATTGCGCCGGATTATCCGGGTTTCGGGTATAGCGACATGCCGGACCACACAAGGTTCACCTACAGCTTCGCTCATTACGCCGAGATGGTCGACGATCTGCTGGGCCAGCTCGGCGCGAAGAACTACGCACTGTATGTCATGGATTACGGCGCACCGGTCGGCTACCGGCTGGCACTCAAGCATCCCGAACGGGTAACCGCGCTGGTCGTGCAGAACGGTAATGCCTATGAGGAGGGGCTGAAGGAATTCTGGGATCCGATCAAGGCCTATTGGGCAAGCGGATCAAAGAAGGATCGCGACGTTCAGGCCGCTCTCCTGACGCTCGACGCCACCAAATTCCAGTATACGGATGGCGTGAAGGATCTCTCCCGCATCAGCCCCGACAACTGGCTGCAAGACCAGGTGCTGCTTGACCGGCCTGGCAACAACGACATCCAGCTCGACCTCTTCTACGACTACCGCACCAATGTGCCGCTCTATCCGCAGTTCCAGCAGTTCTTCCGCGACCGCCAGCCGCCAACGCTGATCGTCTGGGGCAAGAACGACTTCATTTTCCCCGAATCCGGCGCTCATCCCTATCTGAAGGATTTGCCGGACGCGGAACTGCATCTTCTCGACACCGGGCATTTTGCGCTTGAAGACAAGCTCGACGAAATCGCGCCGCTGATGAACGACTTCTTCGATCGGAACTTGCTGAAACGGTAGCCTCCGTTCTCGGGCGGCGTGTATTGCGTCGCCCGAAAATCGTTCCGCTCACTCCGCAGCGATTCTGCCCGCCAGTTCACGGTTCTTCATCAGCTTGTAGATGACCGAGTCCATCAGTGCCTGGAACGAGGCGTCGATGATGTTTTCCGACACGCCGACCGTCCACCAGCGCACGCCGCTTCCATCGGTGGATTCGATCAGAACGCGGGTGATGGCTTCGGTGCCGCCATTGAGGATACGGACCTTGAAATCGGCCAGCACGAGGTCGTCGATCTCGTGCTGGTATTTGCCAAAGTCCTTTCTGAGCGCCAGGTCGAGCGCGTTGACCGGGCCGTCGCCTTCCGCCACCGACATATGGTTCTCGCCGTCGATGACGATGCGAACCACCGCCTCGGACACCGTCTTTACCCGGCCAAAACTGTCGAAGCGGCGCTCGACCATCACCCGGAACCCGTCGACGGCGAAGAATTCCGGTATTACCCCGAGCGTGCGCCGGGCGAGCAGTTCGAAGCTCGCATCGGCGCCCTCATAGGCATAACCGGAAGCCTCGCGTTCCTTGACGATCGAGATCAGGTGGTCGAGCTTCGGGTCGTCCTTCGCGACCTCTATCCCACGGCGCTTGAGAGCATTGATGAAGTTCGACTTGCCGCCCTGGTCGGACACCATGACCTTGCGGAAATTACCGACACTGTCCGGTGTCACATGCTCGTAGGTGCGGGGGTCCTTCAAGAGCGCCGAAGCATGGATGCCGGCCTTGGTGGCGAATGCGGAGGCCCCGACATAGGGTGCCTGATGGTTCGGCGAGCGGTTCAGAAGCTCGTCGAAGGCATGGCTCAGACGCGTCAACCCCGAAAGCCGCTCGGGATCGATCGCGGTTTCGAAGCGCGAGGCATAGGCCTGCTTCAGACAGAGGGTGGCGATCAGCGTGATCAGGTTTGCATTCCCGCAACGCTCGCCGATACCGTTCAGTGTGCCCTGCACCTGACGACAGCCGGCTTCGATGGCCGCCAGCGAATTGGCAACCGCCTGGCCTGTATCGTCATGCGCATGGATGCCGAGCGAGGCGCCCGGAATACCGGCGGCGATGACGGCCGAAACGATCTCGCGCACTTCATCGGGTTGGGTGCCGCCATTGGTATCGCAGAGCACGATCCAGCGGGCGCCGGCCTCATGAGCAGTGAGGGCGCAGGCGAGCGCAAAGCCCGGATTGGCCTTGTAGCCGTCGAAAAAATGCTCGCAGTCGACCAGCGGCTCCTTGCCCGCGGCGCGTGCAGCCTCGACGCTCTCGCGGATGGAGGCGAGATTTTCCTCGTTGGAACAGCCGAGTGCGACGCGCACATGATAATCCCAGCTCTTGGCGACGAAACAGACGGCATCGCCTTTCGCCTGAAGAAGCGTGGCAAGGCCCGGATCGTTGGAGGCGGAAATGCCCGCCCGCTTGGTCATGCCAAAGGCGACGAACTTTGCTTTTTTCGTGCGCTGTTCCGCAAAGAAGGCCGTATCGGTCGGGTTGGCTCCGGGATACCCGCCCTCGACATAATCGAAACCGAACTCGTCCAACATCGCCGAAATCGCGATCTTGTCCTCGACGGAAAAATCGACGCCCGGCGTCTGCTGGCCGTCGCGAAGCGTGGTGTCGAAGAGGTATAAGCGGTCTCGGGTCGTCATGGATGCTCCTCCCAGAGCGGTACGTTCATGTTGGCGGCGGTGTTACCCCCCTCTGGCCTGCCGGCCATCTCCCTCACAAGGAGGTAGATTACGAGCGGCCTACTCCTTGCTCCTTCTGCAACCCTGCACCAGGTCGAGATGTTGCGATGGACTGGTGGTCGTGCGCACAGCTGATCTCCCCCCTTGTGGGGGAGATGCCCGGCAGAGCAGAGGGGGGCGGCTACCGGGCACATCGGCTCAATCTTTCCCCGCAAACCGGTCCGTCGCGCGGATCAACTGGTCGGTAATCCCCGGTTCCGAGGCCGCGTGTCCTGCGCCCTCGACGATGTGGAAATCCGCATCCGTCCAGACTTTCGACAACTGCCAAGCATATTTCAGCGGGCAGGGCATGTCGTAGCGGCCATGGACGATGACGCCGGGAATGCCAGCGAGCTTCGCAGCATCGCGCAGCAACTGGCCTTCATCCAGCCAGCCGGCATTCATGAAGAAGTGGTTTTCGATACGGGCGAAAGCGAGCGCGAAATGGTCCTCGTCGTGTTTCGAAGCCAGCTCCGGTTCCGGCAGCAATGTGATCGTCGAGCCTTCCCACACGCTCCATGCCTTGGCGCAAGCGATCTGCTCCGCCCGGTCGGTGCCGGTCAGCCGACGATGATAGGCCGCCATCATCTCGTGACGCTCAGCCTCCGGAATGGGAGCGATAAAGGCTTCCCACTTGTCGGGGAACATTTCCGAGACGCCGAACTGGTAGTACCAGTCGAGCTCCGGCCTTGTCAGCGTATAGACGCCGCGCAGCAGAAGCTCGGTGACGCGCTCAGGGTGCGTCTCGGCATAGGCGAGCGCCAGCGTTGAACCCCAAGAGCCCCCCAAAACCTGCCATCTGGGAACGCCTGCCATCTCCCGCAGCCGCTCGATATCGGCGACAAGATGCCAGGTCGTGTTGGCCTCCAGGCTTGCATGCGGCGTGGACCTACCGCAGCCACGCTGGTCGAACAGAAGAATGTCGTAAAGCGTGGGATCGAACAGCCGCGACTGGATCGGCGTAATCCCGCCGCCCGGTCCGCCATGCAGGAAGACGACAGGTTTTGCACCCTTCGTGCCATGACGCTCGAAGTAGATCGCATGCCCGTCGCCGACATCGAGCGTGCCGGTTTCGTAAGGTGCGGTGACGGGATAAAGCGTGCGAAGAATATCGGTCACAGATGCAAGCCTTTCTCGGGCCAGTTCTCGGTATCGTGGTCGGGATGCTGGAAGGAGATGATCTGCTCCTGCCGGTCGTAATAATCGACGTCACCATGCACCGGCGCTTCGAAGATCGTTTCGACCCAGGGCAGCTTGAAGGCGTGATTGACCTGGACCTGCGGTGCCAGATCGTCGCGTTCGTCGAAGGCGCCGATGGCGATCTCGATACCCTCAGGGTGACGATAGGTGAGCGGCGTGCCGCAGCGCTTGCAGAAGCCGCGGTCGATATTGACCGACGACTGGAAATAAGTGGGTTCGCCGCGGGTCCACTCGAGGCCGTCTCGTGGCGCGCTGACAAGAGGCCCGAAAAAGCCGCCGAATGCCTTCTGGCACATGCGGCAATGGCAGATCGAGGCGCGGCCGAGCTTGCCATGGATTTTAAAGCGCACTGCGCCGCACTGGCAGCCACCGGTTCTGGGGGCGTCTGATCTCGTCGTCTCGCTCATGCATCATCCTCCTTGGTCGTTTCGCCGATGGCTTGAACCGGTTTCCAGGTTTCCGTGTCGTGGTCGGGATGCTGATTGGAAACGATCTCGGCGAGAAAGGGGGCTTCCGCGATATCGTCCATCGTGTGATGCGCCGGAAGCGCGCCGAGGTGATCGACGAACGGCACCTTCGCTTCGATGCCATACTGGATCGATGGCGGCAGGGCGGACGGATCGTCGAGCGCACCGGCCGAAACGGCGAGCCCGTCGGCAGCCTCATAGGTCAGCGGTGTGCCGCAATTGCCGCAGAAACCGCGGCGCACATGGTTGGACGATTGAAATTGCTTCGGCGCCCCGCGGGTCCAGCGAAAGCCTGCTCCACGCGTCGAAATCAGTGGCGCATAATAGGCGCCGAAGGCCTTCTGACACATGCGACAATGACAGATCGACGATTGGCCGGGTTTGCCCTCGATAACGAAGCGCACCGCACCGCATTGGCAGCCGCCGGTATGGAAGTGATGGGTCAAATCCAGAGCTCCGATCTCGTTCCTGGCCAGTTGTCGGTATCGTGGTCTGGATGCTGACGGCTGCTGGCGACGATCTCTGCGCCCTGTTCCGGCGTCGTGTCCATGCCGGCTTCATGATGCAGCCCGTCCAGCTCTCCAAACCAGGGCATCTTGCGGGCAAGATTGGTCTGCATGTCCGGCCTGACACTTTCAGGAGCATCGAGAGAGCCGAGCGTTATGCTGATATGATCATGTCCGCCGTCATAGAAGAGCGGCGTGCCGCAATCGCGGCAGAAACCGCGGCGGACGCTGTCGGAAGACCGGAACCATGCCGGTTCGCCACGGGTGAGCGAAAAGTTCTCATGCAACACGCCGCCGAAAGGCAGAAAATAGCTTCCCGCCGCCTTCTGGCACATGCGGCAATGGCAGACATGCGGAAACCCGATCTCGCCCTCTGCGCGATAACGGATGGCGCCGCACTGGCAGCCGCCGGTGTGGATCTTGGTCATGATCAAGCCTCCCCAACTGTCTTCAGGATATGCAGGCAGACATTGTCGATATCCGTCAAGATGTCGTCATTCCAGAAGCGCAGGACTGTCCAGCCGTCCTGTTCCAGGCGCCGGGTGCGAGCGGCGTCATAAACGAGATTGTTGCCGTGCTGGGATCCATCGACTTCGACAATAAGGTGTTGAGTGGGGCAAGCGAAATCGGCGATGTATCCGGCAATCGGCACCTGGCGGCGAAAGCCGAGGCCCATCAGGCGATGGGCGCGGATGGCGTTCCAGAGCTTCAGCTCCGCGTCGGTCATGGCCCTGCGCATGCGCCGGGCGTTGATGCGAAGTTTTGGGGAAACAGGGGCATGCGGCATATCATGCTCCTCGTTGAGTTTGGCTGCTGAGCGGAGGTTACCCCCCTCTGTCCTGCCGGGCATCTTCCCCACAAGGGGGGAGATCGGAGAGTAGCGGACGTGCCGGCTCAATCCAAGGATGAGATTGCCGCGCGCAGAATGGAAGTCGTCGCCAAGTCTGTAACGGTTGCTGGAAAGCGATGACGATGCGTCCAGCTGATCTCCCCCCTTGTGGGGGAGATGCCCGGCAGGGCAGAGGGGGGTAACTGCTGCCGCTGCCATAACCATCCTACCGCTTGACCTCCCAGGTCGTCACCCGCTCGCCGGTCGCCGCATCCTTGCCATCCTTCAACTGGATGCCCTTGGTTGACAGCTCGTCGCGGATCCGATCGGCCTCGGCGAAATTCTTCGCCTTCAGCATTTCGAGCCGCATCTGAACCAGCGCATCGACGGCACCGGCAAGCGCCTCGTCGACCTCCGCCTTTTTCGGTAGAACACCGAGAAGGGTAGCACTTGCGGCAAACATTGGCAGAAGCGTCCGGTCGGCATTGGCTTCCTGCGCCAGCGCATGGATGCGCTGCACGGCGGCGACCGTGTTCAGGTCGTCGGCGAGCGCATCGAGCACGATCGGGCAAGGCTCGGTACCCGCCGGGATGTCGGACGGGTCGACCGCCGGCCACTTGGCGAAAAGCCGCTCGGCCTCTTCAAGCCGCTTCACCGAAAAATCGATCGGCTCCCGGTAATGCGTCATCAGCATCGCGAGACGCAACACATCTCCCGGCCATTTGCGACCACCAAAATTGTCCGTCTCCAGCAACTGGTTGATGGTGATGAAATTGCCTTCCGACTTCGACATCTTGCGGCCTTCGACCTGCACGAAGCCGTTATGCATCCAGACATTCGCCATCACCTCAGTGCCATGGGCGCAGCGCGACTGGGCGATCTCGTTTTCATGGTGCGGAAAGATCAGATCCAGCCCGCCACCATGGATGTCGAACACCTCGCCGAGATAACGGCCGCTCATCGCCGAGCATTCGATATGCCAGCCCGGACGGCCGCGGCCCCAAGGGCTGTCCCAGCCGGGTTCGTTATGGGAAGACAGTTTCCACAGCACGAAATCGCCGGGGTTTTTCTTGTGCGCGTCGACGGCCACGCGCGCGCCGGCCTGCTGTTCGTCCAGCGGCCGTTTGGAAAGCTGGCCGTAATCCGTCATCGACTTGGTGTCGAACAGCACTTCGCCTTCCGCCACATAGGCATGGCTGCGGGCAATCAGCTTCTCGATGATCTCGATCATCTGCGCGATATTGTCGGTTGCGCGCGGCTCTATTGTCGGCTCGAGGCAGCCGAGTGCCGCGGCATCTTCATGAAATTGTTTCGCCGTCTTTTCAGTCACCGCATGGATGGCGTCATTCAGCGGCAGGTGCGGAAAGTCGCGCAGCGCCCTCGCGTTGATCTTGTCGTCGACGTCGGTGATGTTGCGCGCATAGGTGACATGAGCAGCGCCATAGACATGGGCGAGTAGCCGGAACAGCACGTCGAACACGATGACCGGGCGGGCATTGCCGATATGGGCGAAATCATAAACCGTCGGGCCGCAGACATACATGCGCACGTTGTCGGCATCGATCGGCTGGAAAACCGATTTCTCGCGGATCAAGGTATTGTATAGCTTGAGCGTGGCGCTCATCGAAAAATTCTCCCAAAGTCAGCAAGGCATGCCGCGACCGGTACCGGACCGGGGCGTTTGTCTTCAAGGCTTTTCGAGAGACGAAAACGGCCGGACCAGCGCGAGCGCTAGCGGATAATCTTCCCACAAATGGAAATTGCCGTGTTCATGGCTTGGGTTATGGCGCGGGCGGTGGATTTGGTCAAGGGGAGAGGCGGTCTCGGTTACATCAGTCAGCCGGTTTTCGCTTCTATTCCTTTGAGCCTGTCTGGCCGCGCCGGATGCCCGTCGTCAGATATCTTCTCGATGCCCAGACCACCGCCGCCAGAACAACAATAAACACCAACAGCGCGACGATGAGATGTATATGCAGCCTCAATCGTCCGAACAGCGCCTCGACCGCATTGCCGAACAGATATCCCACGGTGGTGATGAGCACGCCCCAGACAATCGCGGCAATGAAGTTGAGCACGATGAAGCGGTGTGCTGGCACCGACGTGAGGCCTATCGCGATGGGGCTGACCGTCCGCATGCCGTAGATGAACCGGAAGGCAAGGATGAAGCCGGTCGGATGCGCTTCCAGAAGATGATTGACCTTCTGCGCCGCATCGGTCTTCAAAAAGCGCTGCACGATGGCCAGCCGGTTGGCGTAACGCCCGGCGAAGAACCAGGCCTGATCGGCGGCAAACGAGCCGAGTGATGCCGCCGCGGCTGCTTCCCACCATGTCATGAAATGCCGGTGTGCGAACACCCCGCCCAAAAAGACGGCGGTTTCTCCTTCGAAAGCGGCACCCAGAAACACCGCCAGCACGCCATATTGGGAAATCAGATGTTCAAGCGACAAAGACGGTCTCCGGCATGGCAGGCATTTCAGGGCTATGCCATCAAATTAGCGGAGCCGCAGCCAAAGTCATGCCGGATATTATCGTCGCTTCATCGGTTATTCCGGCAGCCGGTACTCCACGAAGCGGTTTTCGCGCACCACAAACAGGCGGCCGCTTTCGGTTGTCATGGGCGAGGCAAGGGGAAGGATGGTCTTTGCAACTTCGGAAGGATGCGGCAGGGTTTCCGGATCTTCACCGGGCATGGCCTGAGCGCGCATGGCAGTGCGGGTCGCGCCCGGATTAACCAGATTGATCTTGAGCGGCGTATGCGCCATCTCCTCAGCCCAGATACGACCCATTGTTTCGACGGCCGCCTTCGACATCGCATAAGCGCCCCAGAAGGCGCGCGGATTGGTAGCGACGCCGGAGGAAAGCAGGATCGCGCGGCCGGCATCCGATTTGACCAGCAGTGGCTCGACCGAGCGGATGAGCCGCCACATGGCCGTGACATTGGTCGTTATCACCCGTTCGAACACCTTGGCCTCGACATGGGCGATCGGCGCAATGACGCCGAGAATACTGGCATTGGCGACGAGGATATCGAGCTTGCCCCAACGTTCGAAAATCGAGGCGCCGAGCTTGTCGATCGCATCCATGTCCGAGAGATCGAAGGGAACAAGCGTCGCCGAACCGCCGGCCGCCTTGATCGCGTCGTCGAGTTCTTCCAGCCCGCCGACTGTCCGGGCGCAGGCGATCACATGCGCTCCGGCCCTCGCAAGCTCCAGTGCCGTGAAATAGCCGATGCCACGCGAGGCCCCGGTTACCAGCGCTATCCTGCCTCTGAGGTCAATGCTCATGTCTCGCTCCCAATCCTTGCCATTACGGCCAAAAAAGAAGGCCGCGTTTCCGCAGCCTTCTAAAGCGTTTATTCGGTATTGAAAACGGGTGCGGCACCTTGCCCCACCTCTTCGCGGACCTCAGCCGTTGCTGGCGAGCAGGGACACCTTGCGGCCGACAGCCTCGCCGTCCTTGTCGAGAAGACGGGTCGGGTAGTCGCCGGTGAAGTAGTGGTCGGTGAACTGCGGGCGTGCATCGTTGCGGTCTTCACCACCGACGGCTTGGTAAAGGCCGTTAATCGACAGGAATTCGAGACTGTCGCAGCCGATATATTTGCACATCGCTTCCAGGCTTTCATACTGGTTGGCGAGCAGCTTTTCCCGGTCCGGCGTGTCGATACCGTAGAAATCCGGGTAGTAGATCATCGGGCTTGCGACGCGCAGATGCACTTCCTTGGCGCCGGCATCACGGATCATCTGCACGATCTTAAGCGAAGTCGTTCCGCGCACGACCGAATCGTCGACCAGCACGACGCGCTTGCCTTCGATCATCGCCCGGTTGGCCGAGTGTTTCAGCTTCACGCCAAAAGCGCGGATCTGCTGCGTCGGCTCGATGAAGGTCCGGCCGACATAATGGTTACGGATAATGCCGTATTCGAACGGAATGCCGCTCTGCTGGGCATAGCCGAGCGCTGCCGGCGTGCCGCCATCGGGCACGGGAACGACGACATCCGCATCGACCGGCGCTTCCTTGGCAAGGTTGATGCCCATGTTCTTGCGGGCAACGTAGACCGAGCGGCCGCCGACGACTGAATCCGGACGGGCGAAATAGACATATTCGAACAGGCAGAGGCGCTCCGGCTGACCATTGCCGGCCTTGCGGGCGTCGATCGAGATCGAGCCGTCTGCCTGGATTTCGCAGATAATGACTTCGCCGTTTTCGACGTCACGAACGAACTTGGCGCCAATGATATCCAGCGCACAGCTTTCCGACGCGAAGATCGGCTTGCCGTCGAGCTCGCCCATGACCAGCGGACGGATGCCGGTGGGATCGCGTGCGGCGATCAGCTTGGTGCGGGTAATCGCCACCATCGAATAGCCGCCTTCCATCTGGCGGATCGCATCGATGAAGCGGTCGGCGGTAGAGGCGTAACGCGAGCGGGCGATCAGATGCAGGACGACTTCGGTATCCGACGTCGACTGACAGATAGCACCACCGGCGATCAGCTGACGGCGAAGTGTCAATCCGTTGGTGAAGTTGCCGTTATGGGCGATCGCGATGCCGCCGACTTCGAGTTCGGCAAACAGCGGCTGCACGTTGCGGAGCGCCACTTCGCCGGTTGTCGAATAACGGACATGGCCGATGGAGATGTTGCCGGGCAGCTTCGCAAGCGTTGCCGGGTCGGTATAGTGGTCTCCGACGAGGCCCATGCGGCGTTCCGAATGGAAACGCAGACCGTCGAAGGAAACGATACCCGCCGCTTCCTGGCCGCGGTGCTGAAGAGCATGAAGCCCCAGCGCCGTCAGCGTTGCCGCATCCGGATGGCCGAGGATACCGAATACGCCGCACTCTTCGTGCAGGGTGTCATCCTCCCATTCGTTGGCGAGATTGACATCGAAAGTTTGCGAAGCCGACTGGTCCATCGTGAGCCTGTGCCCTTGATCTAAAATGGAAAGGCCGGCCGGGGATTGTTCGTCCCCGGTGCCAGCCCGCTCTCTACCTGAATTCAAGTCATACCACAAATGGTGATGAATAGCGCTGCATCAAGCGCAACACAGCGTCAATTATTTGTTTGAGGTGCGTCGCCTACCGGAGGCAGTTCCTGTCCCGGCTGAACATCGGCGGGCGCTTCTTCCTTACCGGTAATGCGGGCGCGGATCTGCGGCTCGATATCTTCCGGAAGAACCGATTCCAGACGCCCGACCAGCGTATCGAGAAACGGCTTCGATTTTGCCTGCGTGACCCAAGCCGGCTGCGCCTGAACCGGCACCAGCCAGTTCCAGAAGGCGGTGGCGATGACCAGCAGAAGAACGCCGCGGGCCGCACCGAAGAGGAAACCGAGCGTGCGGTCGAGCGCACCGATACGGCTGTCGATGATGAAATCGGCAATCCGGCTGGTGATGAAGGAGATGACGATCAGCGCGATGAGGAAGATGATGCCGGCCGATGCGGCGATCGCGATGCGGTGATCGGAGGTGTATTTTTCCGCGTAAGGGACGGCGAGCGGATAGAGGTAATAGGCTGCGGCTACGGAGCCGGCCCAGCTGGCGATCGATAGCACTTCGCGGGAAAAGCCGCGAACCATGGCGAGCACCGCCGAAAACAGGGTGACGCCGATGACGATGCCGTCGAAAATCGTGATGGGCATGTAAACTCTACTCCAAGACTACCGTTTCGCGCCGGTGTTTCGTTCCGGCACTGCGCCCCACATCCGGGTGTCGGGCGCAGTCTCTTACATCAGCCGGGTGATTAACGGAAGATCAATCATCTTCTCCGGCATTTTGATGGTCTTTCCCCAGCTTCCTCGTCGATCGCGCTATTCGCGAGACGAGATCAGGCAGGTCCTCGATCATCGTCCAGCGCGCATTTCCGGCTTTGGGCAGTTCGGCGGACGTCGCCGGCAGCATGGCGCCGGCAAAACCGAGCTTTTCCGCTTCCTTCAGGCGTTGGGCGGTTTGCGAAACGGGGCGTACGGCGCCCGAAAGGCTGATCTCGCCGAAGAAAACGCAATCGGGCGGCAGGGCGGCCCCGGCAAGCGATGAGACGAGGGCCGACGCGATTGCCATGTCGGCAGCAGGTTCCGAGATGCGGTAGCCGCCGGCAACATTCAAATAAACGTCATGGCTCCCGAGCTTCACGCCGCAATGGGCTTCGAGCACAGCGAGAATCATTGCAAGCCGCGAACTGTCCCAGCCGACAACAGCACGGCGCGGTGTGCCGAGCGAAGTGGCCGCGACCAGTGCCTGCACCTCGACCAGAACCGGCCGTGTACCCTCCATGCCGGCAAACACGGCGGCACCAGGAGACTTGGCGTTGCGTTCGCCGAGAAACAGTTCGGACGGGTTGGAGACGTCGCGCAAGCCCTTGTCGGACATCTCGAACACGCCGATCTCGTCGGTCGGCCCGAAACGGTTCTTCACCGTGCGCAGGATGCGGTAATGATGGCCGCGGTCGCCTTCGAAATAAAGCACGGCATCGACCATGTGCTCGACGACGCGCGGACCGGCGATCTGGCCTTCCTTGGTGACATGCCCCACAAGCACCATTGCAGCACCGGTCTGCTTGGCAAACCGGATCATCGCCTGCACGCCGGTGCGCACCTGGGTGACGGTGCCTGGCGCAGAATCGGCCGTGTCGCTCCAGAGCGTCTGGATCGAATCGATGATCACGAGGTCGGGGCGCTTGCCCTCGGAAATCGTGGCAAGGATATCTTCCACATTGGTTTCGGCAGCAAGCAGCACATCCGAATCGGCGGCACCGAGACGCTGGGCGCGAAGGCGAACCTGTGCGACCGCTTCTTCGCCCGAGACATAGATGATCCTGTGGCCCCGGCGCGAAAGGGCTGCGGCCGCCTGCATCAGCAGGGTCGATTTGCCGATACCGGGATCGCCGCCGATCAGGACGGCCGAGCCGCGAACAAAGCCGCCGCCGGTGGCGCGGTCGAGTTCGGAAATCCCGGTCTGGACACGCGGTGCCTCCTCCGTCTCGCCTGAAAGCGTGGTGAGAGCCACGGCGCGGCCCTTTTTCGGCGCCTTGCCGGGACCGCCGCCGATGCCGCCCATCGGATCTTCCTCGACAATCGTGTTCCACTCGCCGCAGCCATCACATTTGCCGGCCCAGCGATTGTGCACGGTGCCGCAGTTCTGGCACAGGAATTGGGTTTTGGTTTTTGCCATGGATCTGATCGCCGCCTTCAATGCCTAGATATCCGCAGGAACAAAAGCGGAACTTATGGTCTTGTAAGCGAATTTGGCAGGGGATGACAAGACTGAGGCGAACTCAATCGTCTGGATAGATGTAGCGCCGCTCGTAGCGCAGGCCGAGGCTGGTCAGCACCTCGTATCCGATCGTACCGCCGGCGCGAGCCACATCGTCTAACGCGATATTGGGGCCGAACAGTTCGATATAGTCGCCCGCGCGGATTTCGTTCTCTGGCACATCGGTCACGTCGAAGATTGTCAGATCCATCGTGACACGGCCGATGACGGGCACGCGGGTATTGGCGATGAAGCCGAAGGCTCCGGGGGTGCCGCCGGCCCGGATCGGTACGCCGGAACCGGAGAGCGAGCGCAGGTAGCCGTCGGCATAACCGGCCGACACGATCGCGAGGCGGCTGTTGCGCGACAGTTGGTGGGTGGCGCCGTAGCTGACTGTCGAGCCGGACGGCGCTTCGCGGATCTGGATGATACGGGCTTCCGCCTTGGCGACGGGCTTCAATCCCTTCATGCCGTTGACGGCCTCGCCGCCATAGGTGGCAATGCCGGGGCGGGTGAGATCGAAATGATATTCGGGACCGAGAAAGATGCCCGCGGAGGCCGAAAGGCTTGTCGGAACGCCTTCGAAAGCCGCCGCAACCCTTTGGAAAGACTCAAGCTGTGCCCGGTTTAGCGGCGAGGCAGGCGAATCGCCGCTATGGAGATGCGACATGACAAGAACCGGCGAAAAACTTGCCGGACGCGAGACGTCCTCTGCAAAGGCGATCGCTTCTTCGAGCGGAAGGCCCAGCCGGTTGAAGCCGGTATCCACATGCAGGGCGCAGGGGTGGTCGCCATGTTCGGCGGTCACCGACATCCAGAAGGCCAGTTGCTCTTCGGAGATGATCACCGGGACCAGATCGTTCTCGTAAAACAGCCGTTCCTGGCCCGGCCAGATGCCGGAAAGCACGTAGATGCGGGCATCCGGTGCATAGTTTCTGAGCGTCACACCTTCCTGCGCCACGGCAACGAAGAAGTCGCGCGCACCTGCCTCATAGAGGGCGGTGCCACAGTCCTCGAGGCCGAGACCATAGGCATCCGCCTTGACGACGGCCGCGGTCGAAACCGAACCCGAGCGGCGGGCCATTTCCTTCCAGTTGTCGACGAGGGCGCCGAGATCGACAGTCATCCGGGCAGGGGCGATGTCGAAATCGTCCAGATAGGTGTCGTCGCTGTCGAAATCGGTCTGTTCTGTCATGATGGTCTCAATCGAATAAGCTTCGGAAAGGCGGGGTGGCCGATCCTAACCGTTTTGCCGGCTGGAAAAAGGCCATGAGACAAGATTCAGGTTCTCCGCACAGGCTTTTGACACAAGGATATTAAGGCAGGGTCCAAAGGCATCATTCGGATGCGACAGCGGTGCGGCTCAGCCCGCTGGGCAGGGAGCTGGCCTTGCCGGTGTCAAGGCGCAGGCCAGCGTGTAATCCGGAACGGTTCGCCATGCGACCCTATGTCAGCCTCGTGGAGCTGCAGTTTCGACTGCAACCATTTGCTGCTCCCGGCGGAAATTGCTACCCCGTTCGCGCACATGGTGCGGCCAGCATTCGTTGACCGCATGGGAACAAGGGCAGCTTTCCGCTGAACCCGACCGCCCCCGCGACTGTGAGCGGCGAGCTTTGCGAAACACCACTGTGGCACTGCGCCATGGGAAGGTTCGACAAGGCATCGACCCGCGAGTCAGGAGACCGACCCTGTGCATCCTATCAATCAACGACCGTCGGGTGTGACGGACAGGAGCAAACATGCATATCGAACCGGGCCTCGTAGATGGGGCAAAAATCATTCTGAGCTATGCCACTGCGGCAGGGGCGGGGCTTTTTACGTTGAAACTGGCGCGGGACACGATCCGGCAGCAGGGTCTCACATCGCTGGTGGGGCGCACGGCAATCACCGCTGCGGCGGTCTTTTCGTTCTTTGAACTCCTGCCGCATTACGCCGTCGGTGTCTCCGAGGTGCATTTCATTCTCGGATCGACGCTGTTCCTGCTTTTCGGAGCGGCTCCCGCGTCAATCGGGCTGGCGCTTGGGTTGGCAATTCAGGGACTGTTCTTTGCCCCTGCAGACCTGCCGCAATACGGAATGAACGTCACCACGCTGCTGGTGCCGCTGTTCGCGGTAAAAATTTTGGCGGATCGCATCATCGCGCCGGGCACCGCCTATGTCGATCTGACTTACGTGCAGGCACTGAAGCTTTCGACTGCCTATCAGGCTGGCGTGGTTGCCTGGGTCGCGTTTTGGGCTTTTTATGGCGCAGGCTTTGCAACCGACAATCTCATGGCGATCAGCACATTCGGAATTGCCTATATGTCGGTCGTGCTGATCGAGCCGTTGGCCGATATCGCCGTCCTCGCTGTTGCTAAGAGCTTGAGCGCTCTGAATGGTTCCGGCTTCGTCACACGGCGACTGCATAACGCGGCCTGACCGCGCCGAAGATACAGATCCTCGCCGGGCTTGCACCGGCGAGGAGAGAGACCATCAAGGCTCTTCGTATTGTGTGAAGCTCGGCTCGGCCAGGTCGGCAAACCGGGTGAATTCCGATTGGAAGGCGAGCTTGACGGTGCCGGTTGGTCCGTGACGCTGCTTGGCGATGATCACGTCCGCCGTGCCTTTGACGCGCTCCATATGCGCTTCCCATTCCGGGTATTTCGGATCGGCGAGATCCCGGGGCTCCATGTTCTTCACGTAATATTCTTCACGGAACACGAAGAGCACGACGTCGGCGTCCTGCTCGATCGAGCCCGATTCACGAAGGTCGGAGAGCTGTGGGCGCTTGTCTTCGCGGCTTTCGACGCCGCGTGACAGCTGTGAAAGCGCGATGATCGGCACGTTCAGTTCCTTGCCGAGAGCCTTCAGGCCCGTGGTGATCTGGGTGATTTCCTGCACGCGGTTTTCACCCGACTTGCCGGAACCGGTCATCAGCTGGATATAGTCCACCACCAGGCAATCGAGGCCGCGCTGGCGCTTCAGGCGGCGGGCACGGGCGGAAAGCTGAGCGATCGAGATACCACCGGTCTGGTCGATGAACAGCGGCACTTTCTGCATCATCTGGGAGCAGGCGACGAGCTTTTCGAAATCGGCTTCGGTAATGTCACCGCGGCGGATTTTTGACGACGACACTTCCGTCTGCTCGGAGATGATACGGGTTGCCAGCTGTTCCGACGACATTTCGAGCGAGTAGAAGCCGACGACGCCGCCGTTCTTCGCCTTGAACGAACCGTCCGGCGCGATTTCCTGCTCGTAGGCGGCTGCGATATTGTAAGCGATATTGGTGGCAAGCGAGGTCTTGCCCATGCCGGGGCGCCCTGCAAGCACGATCAAGTCGGAACGCTGTAACCCGCCCATCTTGCCGTCGAGCGACATGATGCCGGTTGAGATGCCCGAGAGTTGGCCGTCACGCTCGAAAGCCTGGCCCGCCATGTCGATGGCGATCGCAACCGCGTCGTTGAACGACTGGAAACCGCCGTCGTAACGGCCGGTTTCCGCCAGTTCGAACAGGCGGCGTTCGGTATCCTCGATCTGGCTCTGCGGCGGCATGTCGAGCGGCGCGTCATAGGCGATGTTGACGACATCCTCGCCGATGGTGATCAGCGCCCGGCGAAGCGCCAGATCGTAGATCGCCCGGCCGTAATCTTCCGCGTTGATGATAGAGACGGCATCGGCGGCAAGACGCGCCAGATACTGCGCCACAGTCAGGTCGCCGACCTTGTCGTCTGCCGGAAGAAAAGTCTTCAGCGTGATAGGATTGGCGGTCTTGCCCATGCGGATGATATCGCCGGCAACCTCGTAGATCTTGCGATGCAGGGGCTCATAAAGATGCGGCGGCTTGAGAAAGTCCGAAACCCGGTAATAGGCGTCGTTGTTGACCAGGATCGCGCCGAGCAGCGCCTGTTCCGCCTCGATATTGTTCGGCGCCTCGCGATAGTGTGGCGCTGCATCCTTGTTGCTGAGCGATGCCATGTTGCGCGGAACTTCGTTCATGATTCTACCGTCCGTCCTGTCCGTTCAAGCTCTCGGTACTAAAGATAACTGGACCGACCCGAAACCGTGCATTTTGCCTTCGGATGATTCCCACAGCTATCCACAGCAGGCGTCATTTACGCGAAACAAAAAACGTAATGAAGCGACAAATCCGGTTGACTGTGCCTCATTCGAGGCGGTGTCGGAGCCGCGGCGCGCATTGGGCGCGACTCACCGGAACAAGCTCCATCATAGTCGGAAAAAGAGACAAAAAAACGCCCGGCCTTGTGAGCCGGGCGTCGCCGTCGCAGAAGGATCTGCGAAACGTCTATTATTCCTCGTCGCCGTCGCGGTCAGCTTCCGGATCGAAGAAGTCTTCCGGACGCAGTGCGTCTTCGTCGACGCCGTAGATGGCGTCAGCGGAGGTGAGGCTTTCGCCCTGGGCCTGACGTTCTGCTTCTTCAGCCGAACGGGCAACGTTGACCGAGACCTGGATCTCGACTTCTGCATGCAGGTGAAGGGTGACTTCGTGCAGGCCGATGGCCTTGATCGGATGGTTCAGGTCGACTTGGTTGCGGCCGACGTTGAAGCCTTCTGCAGCCAGTGCGTCCATGACGTCGCGGGCAGCAACGGAACCGTAGAGCTGGCCGGTTTCGCCAGCCGAACGAACGATGACGAAGGTCTTGCCGGCGAGAGCGTCGGCAACCGTCTGGGCTTCGCCCTTGCGCTCGAGGTTACGAGCTTCGAGCGTGGCGCGCTCGGATTCGAAACGCTTCTTGTTGGCGTCGTTGGCGCGCAGCGCCTTGCCCTGCGGCAGCAGGAAGTTACGGGCGTAACCGTCGCGAACCTTGACGGTTTCGCCCATCTGGCCGAGCTTCGGTACGCGTTCAAGCAGGATGACTTGCATGTTGGAGTTCCTTTCTGATCTTCAAGTGTCTGGATTGGTTGTGTTCTGATCCGTGTCGCCCTTTGCCGGCGTCAGCGCGATGGTCCGGCGGGTGTCCGTGAGACCGAAGGCAAGGATCGCGAAGGCAGGAATGACGAGCATGGAGGAGAGGTATGAGAGCACGAGGACCGGCAGCCGCCAGTCCTTGCCCTGACTGCGGAAATGGATGGCGGCAAAGCCCGACATCAGGAAACCTGCGCCGAACGTTCCGCAGATCGTCGCGCCGACCATTGCCGGTACGCCGCCCATGAAGGTCATGACGATGCCGGCGAGGAAAACGTAAATTGCGTGACGGTTCATGCGCAGCGCCGACGGCATGTCCTCGCGCGGGCGGAGTGCACGGCCCGAGCGCGAGACAATGCGCATGGCGGTGTAGAAGGCTGCAAACAGCAGCATGACCCAGATGCCGCCCTGAACCATCGGCAGCATCAGCAGCATCGTGCCCTTCAGCTGCGCGACACCGGCGGCATCAAGCGCCATGGCGGGTTCCTGGGTCTGCAGTGCCGAGCTCAGCGCATCGACGATCTGCCCGACCAGTTCCGGTCCGTAACCGATGGCAACGCCAAGCGCGATAACGGCAATCGTCACGAGGCCGCAAAGATGGAGGAGGATATCCGAGATCGGGTACCAGGCGAGCAGGTTGTCGGGACCGCCGAGTTCGGAGGCCGGACGCGCCAGATTGGCAAGATGCGACAGCCAGCCGGCCGGGATCAGCGTGAAGATCGCCATGGTGACGGCGAAGATCGGCGAGATGAGGATCGCGCCGAGAATTCCCGACGTGACAATGCCTGTGATTGCCGCGCGGTTTCCCCAGCCGAGGCCGGCAACGAAGATGGGAAGAGCCGAAGCCGCGTAAAGGACAGCAGCAAAAGACGACTGCGTGTTCGCACCCATCACGAGGAGGGTGGCGACGACGCCGGCCAGAATGCCGGTGGGCAGCACTGTCTGTGTCTTGTTCATTACGCTCTCGCTGTCCTGCCAGATCAAGCAGTTAGGGGACGGGCCTGACTCACTTTGGCAGGCGCTTCATCCCCAGCATGGGGTTTGCAGTTCGTTTCCGATCCGCGCCCAACGCGGAAGGGAGTAGACCCGCTGATTTTTGATCAGCGGGTCCGGTAATCACTTACGATACGACGTAAGGCAGCAGGCCGAGGAAACGGGCGCGCTTGATGGCCTGGGCCAGTTCGCGCTGCTTCTTCTGGGAAACTGCGGTGATACGCGAAGGTACGATCTTGCCACGCTCGGAAATGTAGCGCTGCAGAAGACGAACGTCCTTGTAGTCGATCTTCGGTGCATTTGCGCCCGAGAAGGGGCAGGTCTTGCGACGACGATGGAAAGGACGGCGTGCCGGGGACGAGGATACGTCAGCCATTGTGTTTTCTCCTTAGACCCAGATTAGGATTCGCGCGGAGCGGACGGGCGCGGTGCGCGCTCGAAGCCGCCTTCACGCGGAGGACGATCGCCGAATTCGCGGCGCGGGCCACGATCGCCGAAGTCACGGCGCGGGCCACGGTCGTCACGCGGACGGTCGTCGCGGTCGCGCTTCTGCATCATGGCAGACGGGCCTTCTTCGTGCTTCTCGACGGAAAGCGTCATGTAGCGAAGAACGTCTTCGTTGATGCGCATCTGACGTTCCATTTCGTGCACGGCAGCAGCCGGAGCATCGATGTCCATCAGGGCGTAGTGAGCCTTGCGGTTCTTCTTCATGCGGTACGTCAGGGACTTGAGGCCCCAGTTTTCGACGCGCCCGACCTTGCCACCATTAGCTTCGATGACGCCCTTGTACTGTTCGACGAGGGCATCAACCTGCTGAGCGGAAACATCCTGCCGGGCAAGGAATACGTGTTCGTAAAGAGCCATGTAAGCTTTGCCTTTTCTTGCGGTTGTTGTGTCACCCGGTTTCGGCGGCTAAGCCTCAACGACTGCTCCTGATGGCCCAAGAGGCCGGCAAGAAAAGCTGTTGTTTCGAGACGGTCGAGAGCGGAGACACGGGAGGCCGGAACGCTTTCGTTCCTGAGGTCGCGATTGGCGAACCTGCCCTCCGTTCAGCCACCAGCCAGAAGACCGGGTGTTTCGAACAGGGCGGCTTATACGGATTTTTCAGGGAAAGGCAAGGGGGAGGCTCTCCTTCAAGAGAATCCAATAGCAGATATGCATTAATGGGGATATTCTACTTAAGCGAGTGATAATCAAATCGCTCTCTTTTAAGAGGAGGGATATGTCATGCCGCATGAAGCAAGCGTACTCACGAAACTGGACGGGCTCCTGAGTGCTCCCATAACATGGACGAACTGGGTCAAGGACCCGAATGTCCTTGCGTTTCTGTCAGACCTGCAAGCGAATATTCTCAAGGGACATGGTCGTGATCACACGGCAAATGTCTTCGTCAGCTTCGACGGAATGAAACCGGAGGAGATAGCCGGTCTGCTGACGAAGCTCTCGTTCTCCGTCACGTCGGCTCTCGATCAGCTTCGTTCGGCCGCCGCGTTCAAATCCGTCGGCATCAGCGGAGGACGGGTCGTCTGTATGTTCCTGGCCGCATCCGGATACGTCAAGCTCGGTGCAAGCAACCCGCCTTCCGACCCGGCCTTCAAAAAGGGAATGCGTGGTCGCGGGGCGCTCGATCCCTTGCCGTTCCCAAGTATCAACACGAGTCTCCCTGGCCTCAACGATCCTCCGCCGAAGGATTGGGAGCAGGGCGGTGCCTGGGCCGTGAAAAATCCGCCACCCGACGCCATGGTTCTCATCGCCGATGACAATGCAGAACTCGTCGCCGCCGCGGTGGCCGAGGTGAAGGCCTCTATCCGGGCCGAGGGTGCCCGTGTTCTGGGGGTTGATATCGGGCTCGCACAGCGACGCCGTCAGGCCACCGGTGGAAATGTGAAGGGCGAGGGCATAGAGCATTTCGGATATGTAGACGGGCGCAGCCAGCCGCTGTTCCTGCAGGAGGATCTGGACCAGAACAAAGAGGAGCAATCCCGAAAAGCAGCTGAACTGGGAACGAATTGGCCCAAATGGGACGAAGAATTCGCACCGTCACAATTCATCGTCCAGGACCCGGCCAAGCGTACGGCTTTCGGCTGCGGCAGCTATTTTGTTTATCGCAAGCTCGAGCAGGACGTCGAAGCTTTCAAAAGACGGGAGAGACAGCTGGCCGGATGGCTGGGGCTGAAAGGCGAAGCACGGGAAAGGGCAGGTGCCCTGGTCGTCGGCAGGTTCGAGGACGGAACTCCGGTCGTCCTGCATGACGAGGCCATCGGCGGCGATCCGACCAACAATTTCAACTATGATAATGATGTGGATGTGAAAAAGACGCTCTGTCCGTTCAAGGGACACATTCGCAAGACCAATCCGCGAACGGCCGGGGATGCTCTCGAGCGCCGCCGGATCATGGCAAGGCGCGGGATCACCTATGGAGATCGCGCGCCGCGCGGAGAGGGAGACGACTTTCCCGAGGATGACCGTCCGTCGGGCAATGTCGGATTGCTGTTCATGGCCTATATGAATGACATCAACGAGCAGTTCGAGTTCACCCAGGCGGCTTGGGCCGGCAATCCGAATTTCAAGAATCGGAACACCGGGATGGACGCAGTGATAGGCCAGAGGGAGAACGCATCCGGGACCGAGCAGACGAAATGGGTGGATGGGCACTCAGCAAAGGGGGGTGCACCGCTTCTGTCTGCCTCGTTCGACTTCAAGACCGCGGTCGGACTTGTCGGCGGCGAATACTTCTTTGCGCCGTCGATCAGCTTTTTGCAGATGCCGCTGCCTCAGGTCGGTGTCGGACGACAGCAGGCTTGAGATGAAAGTGATCCAGGCATGCGCTGTTTGTCGGACAGCGCATGCGCTTTATTCGGGAAATTTCAAATCGGCATCGGATAGTGCCGGTGGACCTCGGCGATATCCGCCGTCGCCTCGTTCGACAGCGTCACGTCTGCTGCGCCGATATCCGTCTTCAACTGCTCCATCGTCGTGGCGCCGATGATGACGGAGGCCATGAAGGGGCGTGCCAGGCAGAAGGCGAGAGCCATCTGGGCCGGGTCGATCCCGTGTTTTGCGGCAACCTCGAGATAGGATTTGACCGCCGGTTCCTGCTTGGGCTGCAGGCGGCCGCCGAGGTTGGTGTTGATCGTCGCGCGTGAGCCGGCGGGACGGGCGCCGTCTAGGTATTTGCCGGTCAGCAAGCCGGCGGCGAGTGGCGAATAAGCCATCAGGCCGACATCGCCGTGATGTGCGACCTCGGCGAGATCGAGATCGAAAGTGCGATAAAGCAGATTGTATTCGTTCTGGATCGAGGCGACGCGCGGCAGGGCTTTTTCCTCTGCCAGACGAAGATATTGCATCGTGCCCCAGGCGGTCTCGTTGGAAAGGCCGATGGCGCGGATTTTCCCGGCCTTTACCAGGTCGTCCAATGTCTGAAGCTTTTCCAGAATGTCGGCGACGGATTTTTCGCGGTTCTGCGTCGTGGCATCGAAATCCCAGGAGTTGCGGAAATGGTAGTGGCTGCGGTTCGGCCAGTGGATCTGGTAGAGGTCGATATGATCAGTCTGCAGGCGTTTGAGGCTGGCATCGACCGCTTCGCGGATCGTCGCCGCCTCGATGGGACGGCCCTGGCGGATATGTGGACGGCCGGCGCCGGCGATCTTCGTGGCAAGCACGATGTCGTCGCGCTTGGCTCGTTTCTTCAGCCATGTCCCGATATATTCTTCGGTGCGGCCGTAGGTTTCGCCGCTAACCGGCGTGGTCGGATAAAGTTCGGCCGTATCGAAAAAAATCACGCCGTGTTCGACAGCATAATCCATTTGGGCATGGGCTTCGGCTTCGGTGTTCTGTGTACCCCAGGTCATGGTGCCGAGGCAGATTTCCGATACGGAGAGATCCGTGCGGCCGAGTTTGTTGTATTTCATCAATGCAGTCCTGGATGAGGAGGCCGGGTGGGAGGGGCCGGAATGGGAGGCAAGGTGGGGGACTTTAGCGCCCGGTTGATGAATCGCAAGGCCATCGCTCGATCAACTTGATCGCCGGTCGCTAATTCGTCTCGAAGGGCTTCGACAAACCGCCACGCGGGCCGATTTGCTTTGGAATGGCGAGGCAGGTCCGGGGTGTCGCCCTTGACTCTCAAGGTTCAAATGTGAATGGAGAGGCAAACATAAGGGAAGGATCGTCCCCCATGGGCACTTCATCTAGCATAGCATTCACCTTTCCCGGTCAGGGCAGCCAGGCCGTCGGCATGGGCAAGGATCTCGCGGAAACCTATCCGGAAGCCCGTGCGGTTTTCGAGGAAGTCGACGAGGCGCTCGGCCAGAAACTCTCTGATATCATGTGGAACGGCCCGGAAGAAACGCTGACGCTGACCGCCAACGCCCAGCCGGCGCTGATGGCGGTTTCCATCGCCACGATGCGCGTGCTTGAAGCGCGTGGCCTGAACCTCGCCGACAAGGTCGCCTATGTCGCCGGCCATTCGCTCGGCGAATATTCGGCTCTCTGTGCGGCCGGCACCTTCTCGCTGTCCGACACGGCAAAGCTGCTGCGCATCCGCGGTGATGCCATGCAGTCGGCTGTTCCGGTAGGCCAGGGCGCCATGGCCGCGATCATCGGCCTTGAGCATGGTGACGTAGACGCTATCTGCGCGGAAGCCAAGGCTGAAGGCGTCTGCCAGATCGCCAACGACAATGGCGGCGGTCAGCTTGTCATCTCCGGCTCCAAGACCGCCGTCGAAAAGGCAGCGGCCCTTGCGACCGAAAAGGGCGCCAAGCGTGCCATCATGCTGCCGGTCTCCGCTCCCTTCCATTCCGACCTGATGGCACCGGCCGCCGACGCCATGCGTCACGCGCTGGCCAAGGTTGAAAAAAAGAGCCCGGTCGTGCCGGTCGTGGCCAATGTTCGTGCCGCCCCGGTTTCCGATGCCGAGGAGATTGCAGGCCTGCTGGTTACCCAGGTCACCGGTCAGGTCCGCTGGCGCGAAACGGTGGAATGGTTCGGCCAGAACGGCGTGACCACGCTTTATGAAATCGGCTCCGGAAAGGTCCTGACGGGTCTTGCCCGCCGCATCGACAAGAATATTTCCGGTGTAGCCGTCAACACCCCGGCCGATATCGATGCGGCGATTGCCGCCATTCTCGGCTGATTTCGGGTCGCGCGTCTTGAGTGGCGAATAGCGAACAGACTTTAGTCGCCTCGCTGCCGCCTCTTTCTACTCGCTATTCGCTACTCCCTATTCGCTCTTGAAAGAGGAACCCATTATGTTTGATCTGACCGGCCGTAAGGCTCTCGTCACTGGTGCCACCGGTGGCCTCGGCGAAGAGATCGCCCGCCTTCTCCATAAGCAGGGCGCCACCGTCGGCCTGCACGGCACGCGCGTCGAGAAGCTGGAAGCGTTGGCCGCCGAACTGGGCGAACGCGTCCATATCTTCCCGGCCAATCTTTCCGACCGCACTGAGGTCAAGGCGCTGGGCGAGAAGGCTGAGGCAGAACTCGGCGGCATCGACATCCTCGTCAACAATGCCGGCATCACCAAGGACGGTCTGTTCGTGCGCATGTCGGACGAAGACTGGGATGCTGTTCTGGAAGTGAATCTGACGTCGGTCTTCCGCCTGACGCGCGAACTGACGCACCCTATGATGCGTCGCCGCCATGGCCGTATCATTAACATTACATCGATCGTCGGCGTGACCGGTAATCCGGGCCAGGCCAACTACTGTGCCTCCAAGGCTGGCATGATCGGCTTCTCCAAGTCGCTCGCCCAGGAAATCGCCACCCGCAACGTGACGGTCAACTGCGTGGCTCCCGGATTTATTGAAAGCGCCATGACCGGCAAGCTGAACGACAAGCAGAAAGAAGCGATCATGGGGGCTATCCCGATGAAGCGCATGGGCGCCGGATCGGACATTGCAGCGGCTGTTCTCTACCTTGCTTCGGACGAGGCGGGCTATGTCACGGGCCAGACGCTGCACGTCAATGGTGGCATGGCAATGATCTGATTGTCGGATTTGTTCGTAAAACCAGTGGAGAACAAGGGTTCTGCGCTGTGGGATGGAACAAATTCTGGCTTTTCGGAACAGTCAAACCGTGTTAATCGGGCCATGACTGTGAAAAGTCACCCTGAAATTCAGGTCGTCACATTGCGTGAGCAATGCTGTACGGAACCGGAAAAGGGGTGGCGGGGTTTGCCGACATCGGCACCCGAAAGGTGCAGTTGAAGGTTTAACAGGACGAGGGTGCCCTACCGGCATCCGGTGAAAGATAAAGGTCGAGGAAACCGACATGAGCGATATCGCAGAACGCGTTAAGAAAATTGTTATTGATCATCTCGGCGTCGATGCCGACAAGGTTGTTGAAGGCGCAAGCTTCATCGACGATCTGGGTGCGGATTCGCTCGACACCGTCGAACTGGTCATGGCGTTCGAAGAAGAGTTCGGCGTTGAAATTCCGGACGACGCTGCTGACTCGATCCTGACTGTCGGCGACGCTGTCAAGTTCATCGAAAAGGCTCAGGCCTAATCGACGCATATTTGGGACGATCGCCCGCGTTTCGCGGGCATCGATCTCTCACGACGGCCCGCTAGTTCGGGCCGTTTCAGCAAATAGATCATGATAATACGGGGTGGGGCGCTGGCGATGAGGCGTGTCGTTATCACCGGTACCGGCATGGTATCACCGCTTGGATGCGGAACGGAAGTTACTTGGCAGCGTATTCTCGGCGGCCAGAGCGGTGCAAGACTGGTCACCGAATTCGAAGTCGACGATCTGCCGGCAAAGATTGCCTGCCGTATCCCGGTCGGCGATGGCTCCGACGGCACATTCAATGCCGATCAGTGGATGGAGCCGAAAGAACAGCGCAAGGTCGATCCCTACATCCTCTACGGCATGGCCGCCGCCGATATGGCACTGGAAGACGCCGGCTGGCATCCTCAGACGGATGAAGACCAGATCATGACCGGCGTGATGATCGGCTCCGGCATTGGTGGTCTCGAAGGCATTGTCGAGGCGGGCTATACGCTGCGCGACAAGGGACCGCGCCGTATCTCTCCCTTCTTTATTCCCGGCCGCCTGATCAACCTCGTCTCCGGGCAGGTCTCGATCAAGCACAAGCTTCGTGGTCCCAACCACGCGGTCGTCACGGCTTGTTCCACCGGCGCGCACGCTATCGGTGACGCAGCCCGGCTGATCATCTTCGGCGATGCCGATGTAATGGTTGCCGGCGGCGCTGAATCGCCGATCAGCCGTATCGGTCTCGCCGGTTTTGCCGCGTGCAAGGCGCTGTCGACACAGCACAACGACGATCCGCAAAAAGCCTCGCGCCCATATGACCGCGACCGCGACGGTTTCGTCATGGGCGAGGGCGCCGGCGTCGTGGTTCTGGAAGAACTCGAACACGCCAAGGCGCGCGGCGCCAAGATCTATGCCGAAGTCGTCGGTTATGGTCTCTCGGGCGACGCTTTCCACATCACTGCACCGTCGGAAGACGGCGAAGGTGCCTTCCGCTGCATGACCATGGCGCTGAAGCGCGCCGGTCTGTCGGCCTCCGACATCGACTACATCAACGCCCATGGCACTTCGACAATGGCCGACACGATCGAACTCGGCGCTGTCGAGCGTCTGGTCGGCAATGCGGCTTCCAAGGTTTCCATGTCGTCGACCAAGTCGGCGATCGGCCATCTTCTCGGCGCCGCCGGTGCCGTCGAGGCGATTTTCGCGACGCTGGCGATCCGCGACAATGTCGTGCCGCCGACCCTCAATCTCGACAATCCCGACGTCGAGACGGCAATCGATCTCGTGCCGCATCAGGCACGCAAGCGCGACGTCAACGTAGCGCTGTCGAACTCCTTTGGCTTCGGCGGCACCAACGCATCGCTCGTTCTGAAGCGCTACGACGCGTAAATGTGATCGCCTCCATCGTCGGCTAGACGTCACTGTCCGGCCGGCACCATGTTCTGAACCTGCTTTTTGCCGTATTGCTTGGCCAAACAGCGGGCAATGATTCTGATTAGTGCAAATGGGGGTGCGGTTGAGCAATTCCGATAATGGTAGCGAGCTTCCTCCCGGCGGTGGCAATGCTGGTGGTAACGCAGCCAACAACGGCAGCAGCCGCGGTCCCATCATTCCGAAGTCGCCAAATGAAGCTCTGAAGCCGGAGCGTGTCCCGGATCCGCCACGGCGTTCGAAGAAGGCGCGCAGCCAGGTCATCATCTTCTTCAATTTCGTGATGACGATGATCGTGCTCGTGTGCCTCGCCGGCGCTGCGATCTTCTATTATGCTCTGTCCACCTATCACGGCCCTGGCCCGCTTCAGGCCAATACCAATTTCGTCGTGCGCGAAGGCGCTGGCATTGCCGAGATTGCCTCGAGCCTGGAGCGCAACGAGATTATCGAGGACGCACGTGTATTCCGCTACGTGACGTCGGTTAACCTCGGTTACGCCGGCTCGGCCGAAAATCGCCGTAGCCTCAAGGCCGGCGAATACGAGATCAAGGCCCATGCCACGATGCAGGAGATCGCTGACCTGCTGGAATCGGGCAAGTCGATCCTTTACTCGATCTCCATGCCGGAGGGCCTGACGGTCCGTCAGATGGCGCTGAGACTGAGGGAAGACACGATACTGGAAGGTGACCTGCCTGCCGATCTTCCCGGGGAAGGCAGTCTGCGGCCGGATACCTACAAGTTCTCCCGCGGAACCAATCGCGCCGAAATCCTGTCGCAGATGAATGCGGCCCAACAGAAGCTGGTCGATCAGATCTGGGAGAGGCGCGACCCCGATCTGCCGATCAAGACGAAGGAAGAATTCGTCGTTCTGGCTTCGATTGTCGAGCGCGAGACCGGCAAGGATGACGAGCGCGCGCATGTCGCCTCGGTCTTCTTCAACCGGTTGCAGAAGGGCATGCGCCTTCAGTCCGACCCGACGATCGTTTACGGCATTTTCGGCGGCGATGGAAAACCGTCGGACCGCCCGATCTACCGGTCCGACCTGCAGAAAGAGACGCCTTACAATACCTACAAGATCAAGGGCCTGCCGCCGACTCCGATTTCCAATCCGGGCCGTGCGGCGCTTGAAGCCGTCGCCAATCCGTGGCGGACAAAGGATCTCTATTTCGTCGCCGACGGCACAGGCGGTCACGTCTTTGCACCGACGCTGGAAGAGCATAATGCCAACGTCAAGCGCTGGCGCAGGATCGAGGCCGAGCGCAAGGCGGGTACAGCTGCTGCAAACCAAGCAGACGAGGTCGTTGATGGCCAGCCCGACGGCGCCGACGCCGAGAAACCGACCGGCAACTGACGAATGTTCTCGCCGCCGCGCCATGCGGCGGCACGCATATGGAGTAACTTGAATGACATTGCAGTCGATGACCGGTTTCGCCCGCAGCGAAGGTGTCAGCGGGCGCAGCCGCTTCGTCTGGGAGCTGCGGTCGGTCAACGGCAAGGGACTGGATGTACGCCTGCGCCTGCCGCCTGGCCTTGAACGGCTGGAGCAGGATGTCCGCAAGCTGGCGGGCGAAAACCTGTCGCGTGGTAATATCCAGGCCTCTCTGTCTCTCTCCGTGGACGAAACGCGCATGGAAGCAGTGGTCAATCGTGATGCATTGGCGGCCGTTCTCGCGCTCCGTCACGAGCTTGGTGACGTCATCGACCCGTCGCCGCTCCGCCTCGATACGCTGATCTCGATCCGCGGCCTTGTCGATATCCGCGAGCAGGAGGATGGCGAGGACGCACTTCTCGCCCGCGACGCCGCGATCCTGTCCGGCCTGTCGACGGCTCTCGCGAACCTCAAGCGCATGCGCGAGACGGAAGGGGCGGCACTGCGTGCCGTACTGGCGGCGCATGTGGCCCGCATCGCGGAACTGACCCATATCGTCGAGACCGATCCGTCCCGTTCGCCGGAAGAGATTGCACGCCGCCTGAACCTGCAGCTAGACCAGATCATGCAGGACAAGGCAGGCCTGGATCGCGACCGGCTTTATGCCGAAGTGGCGCTGCTTGCGACCAAGGCTGACCTGCGCGAAGAGGTCGACCGGCTGAAGGCGCATGTGGCCGCGGTTGGTGAGCTTCTGGAAAAGGGTGGGCCGATCGGCCGCAAGCTCGACTTCCTTGCACAGGAATTTAACCGGGAATCGAATACCATCTGTTCCAAATCCAATTCCGCTGCTGTAACGGCTGCAGGCATCGAACTGAAAGTCGTCATCGACCAGTTCCGCGAACAGGTCCAGAATCTGGAGTAAGAGATGAGCCCGGCCCCGACATCGTCAGACAAGGCAGATACGAAAATTGCCCGACGCGGGCTCATGCTCGTACTGTCGTCTCCCTCCGGTGCCGGAAAGTCGACGATCGCCGGCAATCTGCTCAGAGACGATCATAGCCTGGAAATCTCGATCAGCGTCACGACCCGTGCGAAGCGTCCGAGCGAAATTGCCGGAAAGCACTATCACTTCATCACCATCCCGCAATTCGAGCGCATGCGCGACAATGGCGAGCTGCTGGAATGGGCCGAAGTCCACGGCAATTTTTACGGCACGCCGCGCGAGCCGGTGGAGCAGGCCATGGCCGAGGGCCGTGACATGTTGTTCGACATCGATTGGCAGGGCGCACTTCAGCTGCAGGAAAAGATGAAGGCCGACATCGTCTCGATCTTCGTCCTGCCGCCGACCATGACCGAGCTGCAGTCCCGCCTGCACCGCCGCGCGGAAGATTCGGAGGATGTCATCCGCACGCGGCTGCTCAATTCCCGCGCCGAGATCGAACATTGGCGGGAATACGACTATGTCATCGTCAACGACGACCTCGACGAGGCCTTCGGCCACGTCAACTGCATCGTCAACGCCGAGCGGGTGCGCCGCGACCGCCGTCATGGCCTGTTCGATTTTGTCGGCACGCTGTTGACCGAAGAGCCGAAGCTCTAATCAAAGCGGCTTTCTGCCCGATATCGCAAAACGGTGCTGCAGCGTCGAGGTGAAGCCTTTGCGTGAAAGCAGCGGGATACCGCAAGCCTTGCGGATATCTTCCAGGCCCGTGTCTATCCTCAGTCCATCGAACCCGGCACATTCGAAAAGCTTCGTGGCCTCTTCAGCCCGAATGCCGTTCTTGAAATGCACTTGGCCAATGATACGCTCATGGTGCTGCCATTGTTCCGGCGTCAGCAGGCTGTGACCATCCTGCTGTTTGCCGAACACGCGATCGAGCAGGGGGAGCAATCTCTCCAGCCAGTGTTTGCGGACGAAATCGCCGTCGATAATCAGCAGACGTCCCCCGGGCTTCAGGGTGCGTAGCCAGTCGGCAAATGCCTTTTCGGGATCGGTAAGCGTCCAGACGAGATGCCGGGCGATGATGACATCATAAGTATCGTCCGGTTCCATCGTCTCCTCCGCGTCGCGCGTCAGAAACCGGATCGAAGCTTTTGCATCATCCGCTTTGCGGTGCGCACGGGCCATCATCGGCTCGGTGAAGTCGAGGCCTGTGACGTTGAAGCCGAGGCCATGCATCAGCATCGTCATCACGCCTGTGCCGCAGGCAAGGTCGAGTGCCTTTTTTCCGGCGCCATCGCCAAGATGACGGCTGATCAGCCGGCTCCATGCCTCGATCTCCGTATGTTTGGCGATGCCGTGGCCTGGGCTTGCGTCATAGGTCTGCGCGCGCTCGCTCCAGTATTCGCGGATATCGTCCTTGATGGACCAGTTCTGCATGTTTTGCCTACATTAGGAATTGAATATGGAGCCGGCCGTGATGGGCCGAGGTAGAGACATGCGCCTCGACCCCGAACACCTCGGCTATCATTTCTTCGGTAAGGATCTCGGCCGGTGTGCCACAGGTAACAAGCTTTCCTTCCGACAGCACGGCGATGCGATCGCAGAAACGGGCGGCAAGGTTGAGATCATGGATCGCCACGACGGTCGTCACCGAAAGATCCTCGACCAGCCGCAGGATGTCGATCTGGTGCTGGATATCGAGATGATTGGTCGGCTCGTCGAGAATGAGGACGGAGGGCGATTGCGCCAGCGCGCGGGCGAGCTGAACACGCTGCCGCTCACCGCCCGACAGCGTATGCCAAAACTGCTCGCGGCGGTCCGTCAGTCCGACACGGACAAGTGCATTCTCGACGATGTCATCGTCGGCGCCGGTCCAGGGGGAAAGGGCAGAGCGGTGCGGTGTGCGTCCGAGTTTCACCACATCCAGAACCGTGACATTCGCCTCGGTCATCGAATGCTGTTCGACGACGGCAACACGCCGTGCAAGCTCGCGGCGGCCGAAACCGGAAATCTTGCGATCGTCGAGCAGGACATCTCCTTCGGCGGGTGCTCTCAGGCCCGCCAGGAGGCGGATGAGAGACGATTTTCCCGAGCCGTTCGGGCCAATCAGCCCAAGCGTCTGGCCGGGCTTCACCGACACGGAAACGCCATCGACGATGACCTTGCGACCGGCGAGCCAGCGGACGGCATTTGCAGCGAGCGTCATGCGGCCCTCCTTGCCCGGTAGAGAATGACCGAAAAGAACGGTACGCCGACCAGCGCCGTGACGACGCCGATGGGAAGCACCTGCGGCGCTATGATGATGCGCGAGACGATGTCGGCAATGACCATGAACAGGGCACCGACCAGCGCGCAGGCGGGCAGCAGGCGCATGTGGCCCGGCCCGACGATGAAGCGGGCGGCATGCGGGATGACCAGCCCGACAAAGCCGATCGCGCCGACCATGCTGACCATGGTGGCGGTCATCAGCGCCGTGACGAGAAGCAGCACGACACGCACGCGCTGGACTGCGATGCCGAGCGAACGGGCGGCATCCTCGCCGAAGGTGAAGGCATCGAGCGCGCGGGAATGCCAGATGCAGACGACGAGGCCGATGCTGACGACGGAGGCGGCAAGCGCCACATCCGGCCAGCGCACGCCGGCGAAACTGCCAAGCAGCCAGAACATCACGCTGCGCGCCTGTTCGGCATTGGCCGAGGTCGAGACGATATAGGAGGTGAGTGCATTGAATAGCTGCGAGGCGGCGACGCCTGCAAGGATCGTGCGATCCGCTGTCTGCCGTCCGCTGGCGAGCATGACGACGAAGGCGAAGGCGAGCAGCGCACCGGCGAAGGCTCCCGCCGACAGCGAGATCGCGCCTGCGCCAAAACCGAGCAGCATGACCGAGACGGCACCGGTCGAGGCGCCGGCCGATATCCCGAGCACATAGGGTTCCGCCAGCGGATTGCGCAGCAATGACTGCAGGATCGCGCCGGAAAGCGCCAGGCCCGCACCGCAGAAGGCGGCAACCAGCGAGCGCGACAGGCGGTAATCCCATATCACCGCTTCCTGGATACGGGGCACCGGGATGGCGGTGAGGCCGAGACGATTGGTGACTGCCGCGACCGTCGTTTCCATCGGAATGGTCATCTCGCCGATCGCCACGCCTGCGATCATCGCGACGAGGAGTGCGGTAAGGACGATGAGGACGCCGACAGTTCCGGCGGCCCAGAGCCTGATGCGGGATGGCGTCACTTCAGCAGTCCAAAACGTTCGAGGGATGCGGCGACGGTTTCAAGGCCAGATATCGTGCGGATCGTCGGGTTCATCGCCTGCGCGTCCATTTCGACGATATGGCCTTTTTCGACGGCGTCGAGCTTGCCGACGACAGGATCGGTGGTGAGGAATTTCTTCTTTACGGCCGGGTCGTCGGCACTCTGGTTGCGCCGGTCCATCGTGCCGATGACGATCACCGTCGGGTTTTCGGTGGCAATCGCTTCCCAGCCTATGAGCGGCCATTCCTGTTCAGAGGCTACGACATTTTTCGCGCCGAGGACCTGGGTGATGTAACCGGATGCGCCGTTCTTCCCGGCAACCCAGGCATCACCTGCGACTTCCGGCGAGGAAAACCAGTAGACGAAACTGACATCTTTCGCCTTGTCGGCAACGCGTGTGCGCACAGTCGCTTCGCGTGACTTGATCTCCGCAATCAGCTTCTCGCCGCGATTAGCTACGTCGAAGATGCGGGATAGTTCGTCGATCTCCTGGTAAAGCAGATCCATCGAGAACATCTTCTTGCGGGCGCCGTCGGAGACGCTGTTGTCGGTCACTACGCAATCGGTCGGCGAGACATAGCTCGGTACGTCGAGGTCGGCGAACTGCTGGCGTGTGCCGACGCGACCCTGCGGTCCGACAGAGGTGAGGAACTGAGCCGCTATGAAATCCGGTTCTCTTGCCACCACAGCCTCAAAGTTCGGCGTATTGGCAGCGATGCGATGGACCTTCTTATTGTCGGCGGCAAGCTCCGGCAGAACCGGCGAGACCCAGATGGCGCTGCCGGCCATGCGATCGGCCAATCCCAGCATCAGCAGGATCTCGGTACTGTTCTGGCCGAGGCCGACAGCCCGTTGCGGAGCTTTATCGATGACGACGTCGGAACCGCAGTTCTCGATCGTCAGCGGATAGCTGGTCGGGGCGGCGAATGCGATAGAAGGCAAAGCGGTGAGGGGAAGCGCAGCAAGAGCGGCGATCAGGCCGTATTTCATGTCCAGTCCTTTCGGATGACGGATAAGAGACGAGCGAAACACCGCCCGGCCACATGGCGGGCGGTGACTACGTCGTGGCCTAGTTTGCCAACCCGAAGGACTGAATGCCCTTGGCCAGCGTCTCGATCCCGTCGATCGTGCGGATCGTCGGGTTCATCGACTGGGCATCCATCATCACGAAGCGCTTGTTCTTCACCGCATCGAGCTGGCTGACGACGGGATCGCTTTCGAGGAACGAGACTTTCACCGCCGGATCGTCGGCGGCATAACGGCGGCGATCCATGGTGGCGATGACGATCACCGCCGGATCGGCCTGAGCGATCGTTTCCCAACCGACCAGCGGCCATTCCTCTTCCGTCGTCACCACGTTCTTGGCGCCGATCGTTTTCAGGATATAGGCTGGGGCACTGTTCTTGCCGGCGATGAAGGCGTCGCCCTTGGTCCCCTTGCTGGAGAACCAGAAGACGATCGGCAGGTTCTTGGCCTCTGCACCCTTAATCGAGGCAACCGCCGCCGCTTCACGCGCCTTGAGATCGGAAATCAGCTTCTCGCCACGGTCCTGAATGTCGAAAATTTCGGCGAGTTCGGCGATCTCGCGATAGATCAGGTCCATCGTGAACAGTTCCTTGCGTACCCCGTCACCGCCTTCAAGATTGGTCTTGGCGACGCAATCAGCCGGCGAGAGATAGGTATTGACGCCGATGTCGGAAAACTGTTCGCGCTTGGCGACGGAACCCATCGGACCGACATGCCATTCGAACTCGGCAGCGACCAGGTCCGGCTCGAGCCCGACGATCGATTCGAAGCTTGGATCGTTGTCGGCAAGCCGTTTGATCTTTGCATTCGCCTCGGCATATCGCGGCAGGACGGGACCGACCCAAACGGCGGTACCGGCGATCTTGTCGGCAAGACCGAGCGAATAGAGCACTTCGGTCATGCCCTGACCGATGGAGACAATCTTTGCCGGCGCCTTGTCGAAGGTCACCTTCTGTCCGCAGTTCTCAAGCGTCAGCGGATAGCTGGTCGAGGCTGCTAATGCCGTTGCGGGAAGTGCTGCGGTGGAGACCGCAAAGAGAGCGGCGATCAGGCCGAATTTCATGTCCTGTCCTTTCAAAGAAGATGGCTGAGCCGGGATGAAAGGCAGGACGAAGCACGACCGCAATTGCGGTCTGCATCAAAATGGCGGGCGACGGCGTCGCTGGCGTCATAACATCTCCCTGCCGGAACACCTCGTCCGGTATTGGTCTAGCCTTAGCTACGGCAGGTCTCCTGACTTGCGGCTCGAATGCCTTTTCGTCTCCTTCCCGGCCACAAGACCAGTGGATATGACGAAAGGCTCGCCGCTTACAGTTGCGAGGGCAGTCGCGGGATCGGTCCAGAAGACCCCACCGCGTTCCCTTTTCATCTGCGAATGCAGAACCGTAGCGCGCCCTTGATAGGAGACATGCCGAAGCTTGTCCAGTGAACTTGCGTGATGAGGCGCCTCTACCAAGGTGGCTTGACAGCGCTTCGATCACATGTTGACGTAATAGTATAACGTAACGACTAACGCAACGGACATCTGAAATGAAGGACAAGCTTCCCGTCACCGTGCTTTCCGGCTTCCTGGGTGCCGGCAAGACGACCATGCTCAACCATATTCTCGCCAACCGGCAGGGCATGCGCGTGGCCCTGATCGTCAACGACATGAGCGAGGTGAATATCGATGCAGCCCTTGTGCGGGATGGCGGTGCCAACCTGTCGCGCACCGAAGAGCAAATGGTGGAGATGACCAATGGCTGCATCTGCTGCACGCTGCGTGACGACCTGCTGAAGGAGGTGCGCGCGCTCGCCGAGCAGGGGCGGTTCGATTATCTGCTGATCGAATCTACCGGCATAGCCGAGCCGCTGCCCGTTGCCGCCACCTTCGATTTTCGCGATGAAAATGGCAGAAGCCTGTCGGACGTGTCGAGACTGGACACGATGGTGACGGTGGTCGATGCCGCGAACCTCCTGAAGGATTACGGCTCCGGCGATTTCCTCGCCGATCGCGGCGAGACGGCAGGCGAGGGTGACAATCGCACCATTGTCGATCTTCTGGTCGAGCAGATCGAGTTCGCCGATGTCGTGGTCTTGAACAAGATCGGCACGGCAACGCCTGCCGAGCGCGACGCGGCGCGGAAAATCATCGTTGCGCTCAATCCGGATGCGAAGCTGATCGAAACCGACTTCGGCCAGGTGGATCTCAAGGATGTGCTGGGCACGGGCCGGTTCGATATCGATAAGGCGGAAGAACATCCGCTCTGGTTCAAGGAACTGCACGGTTTCAAGGATCACGTGCCGGAGACGGAGGAATACGGTATCCGCTCTTTCGTCTATCGCGCCAGAAAACCGTTAGATCCGATGCTGTTTCAGCGCTTTATCGATCGTTCGTGGCCGGGAGTGGTGCGCGCAAAAGGCTTCTTCTGGCTGGCGACACGACCGCATTTCGTCGGCGAGATCAGCCAAGCGGGTGCCTTGGTCCGCACCGGCCGAACAGGGTTGTGGTGGTCGGCCGTGCCGCAGGAGCGCTGGCCACAGACGCCGGAATTTGCCGAGATGATGAAGCCTTATCTCGACCCTGTCTGGGGGGATCGTCGACAGGAGATCGTTTTCATCGGCGCCGACCCGATGAACGAGCAGAGTATCCGGGCCGAGCTGGATAACTGTCTAGTAGATGCACCGGCTTTCGCGCCCGAACTATGGAAGAACCTGCCGGACCCCTTCGTCAGCTGGGAACGGCAGGCTTCATAAGCTGAAATGTGGAGATGTTCTGGCTGGCGCTCTTACAGCGCGTTGGCCAGTGCAACAAATTCCTCGACGGAAAGCGTTTCCGCGCGGCGTTGCGGATCGATGCCCACCTTGTTGAGCAGGGTTTCGCCGCCGACAGGCTTCAGGCTCTGGCGCAGCATCTTGCGGCGCTGGCCGAAGGCGGCGTGGGTGATGCGCTCAAGTTTAGCTACATCACAGGGCAGAGGATTGGCACGCGGCGTCAGATGCACGACGGTGGACGTTACCTTGGGTGGCGGCGAAAAGGCCTGAGGCGGCACGTCGAACACCATATGGGCATCCGTCCGCCAGCCGCAGATGACGCCGAGGCGGCCGTAATGGTCGTCGTCCTGATCGGCGACGATGCGCATGCCGACTTCCTTCTGGAACATCAGTGTCAGGCTTTCCCAGAAGGGAGGCCATTTGCCATCTTCCGGCAAAAGCCAGTTGAGAAGCAGCTGTGTGCCGACATTATAGGGAAGGTTGGCAATAATTCTGACCGGTCCGCCATCGGCCTTCTCGGCGGCGAGAGCGGCGAAATCGGTCTTCAGCGCATCACCCTCGATGACTTCGAGCTTTCCCGGATAGTGGTCAGAGACCTCCGCAAGAACGGGGAGCGCGCGCGCATCGCGCTCGACCGCGACCACCTTCTTGGCCCCGAGCGCCAGGATGGAGCGGGTAAGGCCACCTGGACCCGGTCCGACCTCGAACACCGTCACGCCTTCGAGCGAACCGGATGAGCGGGCGATCTTCTGGGTCAGGTTGAGATCGAAGAGAAAATTCTGGCCAAGCGATTTTTTCGCATCCAGGCCGTGGCGCTGGATGACGTCGCGAAGCGGCGGGAGTCCGTCAAGTGTCGCCATCAGACGATTACACCGAATGCTGGGGTATCTGCTTCTATGTTCGTCGCCAGCTCTGCGGCAAGCTTCAGTGCCTCGACGAGGCTCGTTTCGCGTGCCACGCCCTGACCCGCGATGCCGAAGGCAGTACCGTGATCGGGGGATGTGCGTATGAAGGGAAGACCCAAGGTCACATTGACGGACGTATCAAAGCCGAGTGCCTTTGCTGGAATCAGCGCCTGATCGTGATACATGCAGATCGCTACGTCATAACGCGTTCGTGCTTCATCATGGAACATCGTGTCCGCCGGAAGCGGCCCGAAGACGTGCAGGCCCTCTTCGCGCAGTCTGACGATCGCGGGATGGATGATCTGCTGATCTTCAAGGCCGATCGCACCGTCTTCACCCGCATGCGGATTGAGGCCCGCCACCGCTATACGGGGCTTCGCGATCCCGAAGCGGTTCTTCAGGTCCTCGTTGGTGACGCGGCAAGTGTCGACGATCAGGTCTTCCGTCAGTGCGGCCGGGACATCCTTGAGCGGGATATGGATTGTCACAGGGATGGCGCGCAGCTTCGGGCCTGCGAGCATCATCACTGGCAGGTAAGGCCGTTTCGTTACTTTCGAAGCGAGGTCGGCAAGGAATTCAGTATGACCGGGAAACTTGAAGCCTGACTGATAAAGGACCGATTTCGCGATCGGATTGGTCACGATTGCGGAGGCGCGGCCGGAAAAGCAGAGGTCGACCGCCATCTCGATCGATGCAATCGTACCCCGCGCCGTTGACACATGCGGTTCGCCGGCAGCGACCTCGACACCCGACGAAATCGTAAGCACAGGGATGGCATGATCAAAGAGCGATGCCGACGTTTCCGGAGTGGCCTCGCGGATCGGCACGTCGAGGTCGAGCAACGCGGCACGCGACCTCAAGACGATCGGATCCCCGATGAAAAGGAAAGGCGGCAGGCCGGTTTCCCGCCGTGCCGCCCACGCAGCCAGGGTAATATCCGGGCCGATCCCTGCGGGATCGCCCTGGGTCAATGCAAGCGGGCGGTCGGGCGCCATGGATACTCCGGAATGCTGTAGTCAGCGAAGGTCGATCTGCGCCTTCTCGCGCAATTCGTTGAGATATTTCTTGTCGTTCGGGTTTTCGCCGCTCTTTTCCGTCTTGCCAAGGTCTTCGGCGCGGAAAACAGCTTCTGCGGCAACGTCGTCGGAAACCTGACGCTGGTCGCATATGGCGAGGAATTCGACACCACGTTCGGTAATCTTGGTCGCGGTCGTACCGTTCTTGGCGTTCTCGATCAGCGGCTTCCAGTCATCCGGCAGGTTCGGCGTCATGACGCGGCCGAGATCACGGACGGAGACGTCCATCATCGTTGCCGCAAAATCCTTGGCCTGGTCGCAGCCCGGGAACTTGGAGCGGGACGCTTCCGCCTGCGCCTTGCGCTTGTTGATGATCGCGTTACGCTTTGCGGCCGGCACGACGAAGATGATCTGTTTGAGGAAATATTCGGTCGTAACCGGCTTTTCTTTGCTTTCCTTCATGCGAGTGACGAGCTCCTGGCTCGACATGCGGCTACCACCACCGCCATAACGCGCGTTGAGCAGGCGAGGCCAGCTCATCTGTACGGCAATGAAACTTTTGAAATGCTCCGCTGTAACGCCGGCCTGGTCCAGAATCTTGCCCATCTGGGCGGGTGTCATCTTGTTGCTGGCAGCGAAGCGCGCGAAGGAGGCATCGACGTCGTCGGTGCTGACCGACATCTTGACGCGGGCGATTTCCTGACGCTTGAGCGTCTCGTCGATCAGCTGCTCGCGGGCGGTCTTGGTATCCGCCTTCTGGCGCTGCAGGCGAAGGAAGGCGACACGACGCGCGACGTCGGCGGTGGTGATCGGCGTGCGGTTGACCACCGCGGCCACGCCACTGCTTTGGGCTGCCGCCACGACGGGATTGATGACGAGCGACGCCGCCAATGCGGTCATGGCGATCGCCAGCCTGCGCGTTCCGATCACTCCAAACATCAGTCCACTCCTCTTGCGCTCGGGACGTGTCATGCGACTTGCGGGCCGCCTTTTACTATAAGCGTGCCCGCATGCGCAATCGTTGCGGCAAAACCATGACGGCGCCAGAGGGGCACCGTCAATTCTGCGCGATCAATAACGGAAAGTCTGCTGTTCGTCGTAATCGCTCGTCGAGCCGATATTGACGTCGCCGAGCGTCCTGAAGCTCAGGCGTGCGCCAATGCTCCAGTCGTTTGCCTTGCTCGAGTCCGTCTTCTCGGTATAGGCGATCGTGAAGATCGTGCACTCGTCGGCATAGCTGAAGCCGAGCCCGCGGCGCGTGACTTCGTTTTCATCAAGATCCCAGGTCGCCTTGCCGGCAATTGACCAATTCTCGTTGACCCGGAAGCTCATCGACTTTTCCAGTATATTGGTCGAACTGGTCGAACCATAGTCCGGCTGGGCCTCGACCTTGGTGTAGACGAGCTTACCGGTCACGCGCGGCGTCTTGTAGTCGAATCCGACGTCAGTGCGGCGGACATCGAACGTATCCTTGTCGAACCGGGTGTTCGTGGACAGGCTGAAGCCTTGCGGCAGGTCGATCGCCGCCATCGCGACAAAGTCCGAAACATCATTTTCGAGACCGGAATTGGCACCCGCATTGACGAGATCGGCGCTGGCGAAGGAATTTTCGCCGGCGATCTGATAGGATTGACCGAAAATACCGCGCAGGCCGACGCCGTTGTCGAACGATCCGGTATAGCGGATGCCGACATTGGCGCGCGTGCCGCCCTCGATCCGGTCGTAACCGGAGAACTTGTCACGCTCGAACAGGCTGGTCGCATCGAAGACGAAGCTCTGTGCATCTTCGTTCGGCAAGCCGCCGGCCATCTGCTCGTCGGGACGTGCGTAAATCTGTGCAATCGGTTCGATGATATGGCTGCTGTTGCCGGCCGTGATCAGGAACGGATAGCGGGCTTCCAGACCAGCGGTAGCCATGTAGCGCCCGCTCGGATCGTTTTCCAGGGAACCGTCATACGGGCCGCCCGCACTGGACGAGGTGCTGCGCAGGCCATCGCCGCGCAACGCCAGCAACGGAGTCAATTGCAGTCCCTGTTCCGTCGTGATGGTGCGCTTCCACTCCGCCTCGGCGGTGAAGCGGGTGTAACTGCCTTCCAATCCCGGGAAACGATAGCTGTCGCCGCCGACGAGATAGTTATCGTCGGCGCGTCGCGACAGGTTCGTCAGGTTGGCGTTGATCGAGAGCTGGCCGCCGAAAAGGGGTTCCGGTGCATACCAGCTATAGTCGAGAACCGGATAGACGACCGCCTGCTGACGTTCGAGCAGGCTTGTCTCTGCATCGTCCTGTTCATCGAAATAGTAGCCATGCAGGTCGAAATAATTCCGCGTCCCGAGACCCGTCAGGTAGACATCGTTCGTAAACGTTTCTTTGTCGAAGTCTTCGAGGTTGTAAGTGCGCGAGAAGTTGTTGTCGCTCTGCACCATGACATCCCAGCCGAACGTCCAGCGCGGATTGATGTGGAACTCGCCCTTGGAGGCGCCCATGAAGCGGGTGTCGTCTTCCCGGTCGGCAGTTCCAGCTTCGAATGAATCCGAATTCTGCTGGTTGATACCGGCGAAGCGGAATGTGTGCTCGCCGGTTTCGAACTTGTTGCGGATCTCGCCTTCAACCAGAAGACCCTGGTTGCTGTAATAGGTCGGCGTGAGCGTGGCATCCATGCTCGGTGAAAAGACATGGTAATAAGGGACGCTGACGCCGAAACCAAGATTATCATCGGCGCTGAACCGCGGGAACAGCAGGCCTGATTTCCGCTCGACGGTTTCGTCGGGGACGGTAATCGGGAAAGGTAACCGGCCGAGTGACATGCCAAACAGCTCGAACTGTGCGTTCTCGAGCCGGATCGTATGGGCCTGGCCGTTGCGAATCACGCGCTGCGCCTTGACCTGCCACAGGGGAGCCTTGCCCGGTGTCGCCGCGCAAGGAAGGCAGGCCGTATAGACGGTATTGTTGAGAACCATCAGATCGCCTGCCTGGCGCTCGGCGCTTTCTGCAGCAAGGCGAGTATTGTCGGTCGTCTCGACACGCAATGTATTGAGGAAGCCCTGGCCGAAATCATCGGTCACGTCGAGCTCTTCGGCATAGACACGCGTTCCGGCCGGCTCAATGAGCTCGATATTGCCGGACGCCATGACGCGTCCACTCTTCTGATCGTATTCGACCCGCTGGGCGACCATGCGGTAACGATTGTAATAAATCTGCACACCGCCACGAGCGGTGACGCGCTGAGCGTCCTGATTATAGGTGAGCTCATTGGCGCGCAGAAGCATCTTCGCGTCGTCCGATTGGACAGGCGCAAGCCCTTGTGCATGCACGACATCCGTCGTGACACCGCATACGAACGCAGACACACCTGTCAGCAGAGCGGCGGCAAGCCGTCTTATATTTCTGCGGTTACTGACCGCCACTAGCCGTCCTCCTGATGAAGCAAGATCGTAGCCCCCACTGCCGTTGCGACGACGACTGGTATCCAGACCGCCACAAACGGAGGAATCGCTCCGCTGCTTCCGAACGCTTTTACAAGCACGCTGACGACATAAAGCACGAAGCCGGAAACTATTCCACCCAGAATCATAGAGCGGGACTGGGCGAAGCGACTGAATTTTAACGAGACTGTTGCAGCAATGAGAGTCATGGCCACAAGCAGGATAGGCAGTGACAGAAGCGAGTGGAATTGCGTTTCCAGCGCTTTGGTTGAGATGCCGAACGAGCGGCTGATCTCGATCTTTCGGGAAAGGTCAAGGAATGCAACGTTTTCTGGTCGCTCCAGGCTCTCCTGAAGATACTCCTGTTTCAGGTTGGTACGCACCTGTTCCGTCGCCTTGCGGGACGGAATCTCACCGGGCCGATTCTCTAGGACGTCGGTAAGAAGCCAGTAACCATCTTCGAGTTTTGCCGTGCGCGCATCCTGTCGCATGCTCACAGCACCGCCCTTGTCGAAGTGGAAAACCACCACGTCAATCAGCTCTGCTCCCTGGTCTTTGTAGCTCTTGGCGCCGATGATAACGTCTTCATCGTCGCTGATCTGTCGAATCCACGGCACGAACTTGCTGGCCTTGGCACGATTGCTCGCCTGTCGCCAGTTGGCCTCTAGGGAAACCGATTCGCGTTGGCCCCAGGCGCCGACTGGATTGATGACGAAGATCGTGAACAGGCCGAGCAGGAATGAGCCGACGACAAAGGGGAAGATGAACTGCCACACGGATATGCCAGCCGCTCTCGTAACCACCAACTCGTAACGGCGGTTGAGCGCGATCAGTACCGTCATGCCGATGAACAGGCTTAGCGTCGGTATTGTTTGCTGCAGGATGAGCGGCAGGCGCATGAGCGTTATCGCAAGGGCGCCGATGACGTTGTATTCCGCCAGGCCTGAAAGCTTGCGTGTCGTCTCGCTGAAATCGGCCAGGATGATGATCGCGCTGACCCCCAGAAGGAACCAGAATGCAGTCACGATATAACGCTGGAAAAAATACCGGCCAAGCGTGGAGAAGATCATGATGCACCCCCACCGGAACTGGACGATATCTTCAGGCGGCGCAGCAGCATTCTGTTTATCCGGCCGACGCTACGGGTAATGGTGCGCGGCATCTGAAGCTGGCGATTGGTCGCCAGCATGTAGGCTGAAACTGCCATGGTGACCAGCGGTACCGCGTAGACGAACGGCACATAGGACGGGCTGCGCTCCGTCAGGTTGGTGACCGAAAAGCCGAGCCAGCGCAGACCGAAGGCGATGATCAGCGCATATATCATCGGATGAACGCGCGCCTGGCGATGTGAACGGCTGCTGCCGGCAACCACCAATGAGACCAGCGCGAACGAGATGGGATACAGCCAGTCTGAAAGCCTGCGGTGCAGTTCCGAGAAGAACTTGCCCGGGGATCGTTGATAAGCCGGATCATTGGTATCGGGATTAAGCAGGAAGCCGAGGCCGCGGTCGCCTGAAGACATCGGTAATGTCTCGCCGTCCGACTTGGTCATGGCCGAGAGATCGAAGGCATAGGAATCGAAGCGGACAATCGAGATTCGGCCGTCAGGTGCCTTACGGTGCACTTCGCCGTCGCGCATGGTGAGCGAGGTGCCGCCCGGATCGACCGAGCCTTCCTTCGCATAATAGATGAGGTCGAAATTCGGGTCACGATAGTCGACGACGAACAAACCCTTCAGCAGACGGCCTGAATTCCGTTCGGAAATCTGGACGTAGAGACCGTCTTCGATGCTTCGGAACGTCTTTTCTTCGATGACGGAAGAGAGCAGGTCGGCATAGGCCGCGGCTATCATCTGGCGCACGCCGAGTCGCGACGCAGGCTCAAGGAAGTTTGTCACCGAAAAGGAGACGATGCTGAGTGCGACGGCGAGCCCGATGACCGGCTTATAGATGATGCTGCGGCTGGCGCCCGCCGCGTCGATGACCGGCAGCTCCGAATCGTTGTTCATCGCCGTCAGCGTCTGGGTGATGCCGATGACGAAGGCAAAGGGCATGACGACCGGCAGGATCGTCGGCAGGATGTAACTCGCAAGCAGCATGAACGAGCCCATCGACTGGCCCGTATCCGTGACCAGGTTGATGCGCCCGAGCACCTGGATGGTCCAGATGATGGTCAGCACCGGAATGAGTGCCACCAGGAACATCTGGAATATCCGGCGCAATATGTAAGTTTCGAGAAGCTTCATTCCCGTCCGACATCTTGCTGCTGCGCCATCTCATGATGACGCCGAGCCTATCTATGTGATTGAAGTGGTCTTTGCGACAGATGCCACGTCACAAAAATGTTGGCTACCCGACTTTTATTTTTTGTTGTGACATTTCAAAACGGGTGACATTCGCCCGCAGGCAACCATGCGTTCCGTTGCCGGGGTTGCCTTCGCGGCGGAAAGGGTGAAGATCGGGCCATGTTCTGAATAAAAAGACGTGGAGTGCCAATGTCCGTCCAACTGAATATCTCCTTTGCAAAATCTTCTTCCTTGGCTGCTTCCCTGGCCATCCAGCTCAAGCTTTCCGGCGATCAGCCCGCTTCCGGCTCACCCGAGGCTGATCCGCAGGGTGTCGGGGCGCGAGCAGCCGGGATCGCCAAGTTCTCCGCAAAGGCGATGACTGTGCTCGACGTGATCGCACCGCATGGATCCGAAGCGGATCGGCTCACGGTCATCGGCCTCGGCAAGCCGGATGCGCTGACCGCCTATGACTGGCTGCGGGCAGGCGGGGTTGCCGCCGCAAATCTGAAGACAGCAAAGAAGGCCGCCGTCTTCCTCGATGTACCAGGCCTTGGCGTGACTGCGGCGCACGCCGCGGATTTCGCTCTGGGCATGCTGCTGCGCTCCTACTCATTCGATACCTACAAGACGAGCAAGAAGGATGACGACAAGCCTGTCTCGGTCGACGTGAAGATCGTGATGGCCGGGCATGCTGCCGCAAAGAAGGCATTTGCGACATCCCAGGCGATTGCCGGCGGTGTGATTCTCGCCCGTGATCTCGTCAACCTTCCGCCGAACGTGCTTGGTCCCGTGGAATTTGCTGAAAAGGCGAAAGAACTGGCGGCGCTTGGCGTCGAGGTGGAAGTCCTTACCGAGAAGGAGATGAAGAAGCTCGGCATGGGCGCTCTGCTCGGCGTCGCGCAGGGCTCCGTCCGTCCTCCGCGTCTGGCCGTCATGCACTGGAACGGCGGCAAGGCAAAGGACAAGCCGGTCGCCTTTGTCGGCAAGGGCGTCGTCTTCGATACGGGCGGAATCTCCATCAAGCCGGGTGCGGGCATGGAGGACATGAAGGGCGATATGGGCGGTGCCGCGGCCGTCATCGGCCTGATGCATGCGCTTGCCGCCCGCAAGGCGAAGGTCAATGCCGTCGGCATTCTGGGTCTTGTTGAAAACATGCCGGATGGCAATGCGCAGCGCCCTGGCGACATCGTCACCTCCATGTCCGGTCAGACGATCGAGATCATCAATACCGATGCTGAAGGCCGTCTGGTTCTGGCCGATGCGCTGTTCTACACCAAGGAGCGTTTCAAGCCGCGCTTCATGGTCAATCTCGCAACCTTGACCGGCGCCATCGTGGTGGCGCTCGGCAATGTGCATGCCGGCCTGTTTTCAAACGACGACACGCTTGCCGGTCAGCTGACGGCGGCTGGCGAAGTGACCTCCGAAAAGCTGTGGCGCATGCCGCTCGCCAAGGAATACGACAAGATCATCGATAGTCGCTTTGCAGACATGAAGAACAGCGGCGGTCGTCCGGCGGGGTCGATCACTGCGGCGCAGTTCCTTAAGCGCTATGTCGGCGACACGCCGTGGGCGCATCTCGACATCGCTGCCACCGCGATGAATTCGCCGGCGAGCGAGATCAACCAGTCGTGGGCGTCGGGTTACGGTGTGCGCCTGCTGGACGAACTCGTTCGGGCGAATTACGAGGACTGATGACCGAAGTTCTTTTCTACCACCTGACCGAATCGAAGCTCGAGGATGCGCTGCCGGCGCTCCTCGAAAAAAGCGTCGAACGCGGCTGGAAGGTGGTTGTCCAGACCAATGACGAGGCGCGTCGGGACATGCTCGACGCGCACCTCTGGACCTTTCGCGATGAGAGCTTTCTGCCGCATGGCACCGATGTTGCGCCGATGGCAGAGGCGCAGCCGGTGCTTTTGACTGCGGTGGCCGAAAACGCCAACGGCGCGACCGTCCGCTTCATGGTGGACGGCGCCGCCTCGCCACCGCTTGACCCTTACGAGCGCGTCGTTTTCATGTTCGACGGCTACGACCAGACCCAGCTCGAAGGCGCCCGTGCCGAATGGAAGCGCCTGAAGGGCGAGGGGCATCCGCTGACCTATTGGCAGCAATCACCGGAAGGCCGCTGGGTGAAGAAGGCCTGACCGGCCTTCCTGCTCTACAATCAATTGCCGGCAAACATCGGTCTGCTGACCGAGGCGACCAGCATGTCTGATGACGGCTTGCCGTATTTCAGTTGCACCACTTTATAGCCTTCGGCCCTGAGTTGGGTCAGCAGCGCCGGCAGCATGGCGGCGGTGCGCGGATGGATGTCATGCATCAGGATGACGCCCCTGCGATGTGCGCGCAGCGCCTCCATCGTCCGCGTCGCGACCGCGGCTGGCGTATCGCTGAAATAGTCCTTCGAATCGACCTGGACATCCATCACAACCATCTTGTGATTGCCCATCCACTGCCTCAGTTTTCTCGAATCTGCGAGATAGGGGAAGCGGAAGAAGTCGGCGTCTGTGCCCGTTGCGGCTTCGACGGCCTTGCGACCTTTCACGATTTCGGCCACCGCATCGTCGAACGGCATATGCGAAAGATCCGGGTGGCGATAGGTATGACTGCCGATTGTGTGTCCTTCAGCAACGACCTCGCGGGCGAGATCCGGATGCGCCTTCGCCATTTGGCCGACCATCATGAATGAAGCCTTCACCCCAAACTGGTCGAGCGTGGCAAGAATGCCCTCCGTCTTTTTCGGCATCGGGCCGTCGTCGAAGGTCAGCACCACTTCCTTGTCGCGCAGTTTAATGTCGGAGATCGAACTGATCGTCAGTTCACGTCCGGCAAGGCCGCCCATCTTGTTGAGCCGGCCCCAGGCTGCGGGCGTAAGCGCCACCGGCGACCTTGCATCATCCTTGGGCCTCAGTGAACCGGCGGCATCTCCGGCGGCAAAGGCTGATCTGAGCGAGCCGCCTTCAGACGGTGGCTTGCCCGCGCAGGATGAAAGAAGGCTGACGACAACAGCAGCAGCACAGGCGGCACGGACCGGCATGAAATGGTTCTCGATGAAAATTGACGCGTGAATCGATGGCGCGCGATCTTTCGTCGAACATGGTTAACGGGTGGTTATTTCCGAATGTTTGGCCACGGGCAGGGAAATGTCAGGTGAGATCCGTCTAAGCGAAATTGGCGATATAAAGAGGCGGCATATTGGCCGTGCGGACGCCTGCATAGGAAACGCAATCAACGGAATTGAGCTTTGCCGGTGCCGCCCCTTGCCGTAGAGGGCGAAGGTGTGGAGAGCGATGGCGGCGGTTTCGCGTATTGCAGGTACGCATTCCACCTTCAGTTCTTCCAGAAAATAGTTGAGCAGTGAGGTTGCCTCACGCACTTCTATCTCGCGCTTCCCGGCAAGTACCGTGGCAGACAACCAAGGGATTGTGGGGCTTCGAGACAGGCCACCACATGCCGCCCTCTCAATCCTTCATGATAGTCTGGCGCAAAAAGCTGTAGCCCATGGCATGGCGCTCGGCCATTTCCAGCGTGTCGCCGGCCCCGCCATGACCACCCGAGCCGTATTCCCGGAAGAAGGGCTGATGGTCTGCATCGATCAGCCGCTTGGCGAAGCGTCGTGCATGGGACGGGTGCACGCGGTCGTCGTTGGTCGAGCTGTCGACATAGATCGCCGGGTAGGTGATCTCGCTTTTCGGCTTGACCTGATGCAGTGGCGAATAGGTGAGCATATGGTTCAGCTCTTCGGGAATGTCGGGATTGCCATATTCATCCATCCAGGCTCGGCCGGACGGAAAGAGATGGAAGCGTGACATGTCGATCACCGGCACCGAGGTCCAGACCGCGCCGAAGTCATTCGGGTATCGGGTCGCCATGACGGCTGTCAGAAGCCCGCCATTGCTGCCGCCATTGCATGCGATACGAGATGGCTTGGTATAGCCGCGCCTGACGAGATCGCGGGCAACCGCAACGAAGTCCTCGAATGCCTTGTGGCGACCCTTGCCCTTGGCAACCGTGTGCCAGTCAGGCCCGAGCTCTCCACCGCCGCGGATATAGGCCTGAACGATGGCGCCACCCTGTTCGAGCAGCAGGCCGTATGCGCCGGAATAGACGGGTGACAAAGACACCCCGAAGCCGCCATAGGCATACATCAGTACCGGCAGCTCGCCCTTGGTCCAGTTCCTTGGCAAGGTGATATGGTAGGGAATCCTGGTGCCATCTTCGGAGATCGCCTCAAGCAGTTCCGAAGTCATGCCATCTGCGTCGAAATAGGCCGGTGACGTGCCGGTCTGCACGAGTTCGCGTTTTGCCGCATGATCAGTCAGATCAAGCCGGAAGCTGCTGGCGGGCAGGAGAAAACCCTGGCCGACGACGGTCAGGATTTCCTCGCCGAGCGTCAGGTCGGCATCGAACATCCGGAAGCTGACCGTCTGCAGCTCTTCCGGCAAAGGCAGTTCTTCAGGTTCCGGGTTCGGCATCGTCAGATCGACCAGATAGAGTTTCGGCACCATGCGATCGACGACGATGAACACCGCCCAGGTCTTGAGCAGCGCAAACTGCGAAACCGATTGGCCGTCCTTCGGCGAAAACAGCACGCGCGGTGTCGTCAGCGGCTCCGTGCCGAAAGGGTGAAAATCCTGCAGGATCAGGGTGCCGGTCGGATAACGCTCGCCGGTTTTCGCCCGCCAGATCGCATGGGTATGATTGAAATCGCTGTCGCTTTCGACCGGCAGATCGAGGCGCTGGATGTCGCCGTCCGCATTGCGGATATGGACACTCGACTTGCCGATCTCATGGCCGACGGTGAAGAATTCGATCTTCCGTTCATCCGCCGTGCCACCCCAGAACAGTGGATCGATAACGCTCGCGGCGCCGTAGATGTCGTCCTTGCCAGCTTCGAACAGGACCGGCGCATCCTTCGGATCGACGCCGCGCTTGAGGATACGCCCGACGCGCGGCCAGCCGGAGCGGGTGGCAGAAAACTCGTCCACCGAACCGAAATAGGCGATCTCGTCAGGGCTCAGCCATGCGGCATGGGCGCGTGCCGGCGGCGTATCGAAACCGCCTTCGACGATCACCTTCGTCTCCGTGTCGAATTCCAGCAGCCGCAACTGGTCGGAACCGCCGTCGGAAAGGATCAGAAGCACACGCGTCGGCTCATAGGGGCTGGTGATCGCGCCCGAATAGATCCAGCGTTTGCCTTCCTTAAGACAGAAGGAGTCGAAATCGAAGACCGTTTCCCATGCCGCATCGTGACGGGGTTGCTGGTCTGCCGGCAAACGGCGCCAGATGCCGAGCGGATTGTCCTTCGAACGATGGAAATCGAACAGCCATCTGCCGCGCCGTACCGGCACGATCAGCCGGTCCTCGCGCTCGATCATTGCCTTCAGCGCGTCGCGATCTTTTTTGAATTCCGGTGTCCTGAACTGGTGGTCCGACTTGCTGTTCTGCTCGGTAACGAAAGCGATCGTGTTCTGGTCGTCGTCTGCTTCGAGAAACAGGTTCATCATGGCCTCCTCATGCACTCGGGAAGCCTTTACCTATGCATCACGAAGCGCGGTGGCAACCGGCCGAGAGGCAATTGTATTGTTCCGTCATCCTGAACTTGTCCCGAGGAACTATTGCCACTTCGGCTGGCTGCAATGTGAACAGACCCCAGGATGATGCCTGCGACGAGGACTACCCTGCCATTGCCTCTTCATATTCCGAAGACAACATCAGCCACTCTTCTTCCGCAGCGGAAAGTTTTGCGGCAGCTTCGCCACGCTCCTTGGCCTTGCTCGCAGCCTTGGCGGGTGCCTTCTCGTAAAGGGCGGGATCCGCAAGTTCTTTATCAAGTGCCTGAATCAGCTTCTCAAGCTTGCCGGTCAAGGATTCAATTTCATTGATCTTTTTCTTCAGCGGCGCGAGCGAGGCTCGCTTTTCGGCATTCGCCTTACGCTGATCCGCCTTCGAGGCTGGCTCATCCGAAGATGCCTGCGGCTTGTCGTCCTTCTTGCGGCCGGATGCAACGATCAGGTCGCGATATTCTTCCAGGTCGCCTTCAAACGGCTTGACGGTGCCTTCGTTGACCAGCCACAGCCGGTCGACGGTTGCCTCGATCAGATGGCGGTCGTGCGAAATCAGGATGACGGCACCATCATAATCGTTCAGCGCCTCGATCAGCGCGCGGCGGCTGTCGATGTCGAGGTGGTTGGTCGGTTCGTCGAGGATCAAAAGGTTCGGCGCGTGGAAGGCGGCAAGGCCCATCAACAGCCGTGCCTTTTCACCACCGGAGAGATCCTTGGCGGCGGTGTTCATCTTTTCGGTCGCAAGCCCCATCTGCGCCACACGGGCGCGCACCTTGGCTTCCGGTGCCTCCGGCATCAGGCGGCGGACATGGTCGACGGGAGATTCGTTCGGGATCAGGTCGTCCAGCTGATGCTGGGCGAAGAAGCCGATGGAGAGCGAAGAGGCGAGCTTCATCTCGCCGCCGTCAAGTCCGAGGCGGCCGGAAATCAGCTTGGCGAAGGTGGACTTGCCGTTGCCGTTCGAACCGAGCAGCGCGATGCGGTCATCATTGTCGATCCTGAGACTGATATTCTTCAAGATCGGCTGGCCTGGCGTGTAACCGACGCCGCCCTTTGAAATCGCCACGATTGGCGAAGCAGGCTGCTTTTCCGGCGCGGGAAACGTGATCGGCTGTACATGGTCCTCGACCACGGCGGCAACCGTCCCCATGCGCTCCAGCGCCTTGATGCGGCTTTGGGCCTGCCGGGCTTTCGAGGCCTTGTAGCGGAAGCGGTCGATGTAGCTCTGGATATGCTTTCTGGCGGCGTCGCTTTTCGCCTTCGCCTTCATCTGCAATTCGTCGGCTTCAGCTTTCTGACGTTCGAACTGGTCGTAGCCGCCGCGGTAAAAAGTCAGCTTCTGCTGGTCGAGATGCACGATCGAGTTGACCGCGTTGTTCAACATGTCGCGGTCGTGGGAAATCACGATGACGGTGTGTGGATAACGCCGCACGTAATCCTCCAGCCACATCGTGCCTTCGAGATCGAGATAGTTGGTCGGTTCGTCGAGCAAAAGCAGGTCCGGCTGGGCAAACAGCACGGCTGCAAGCGCCACGCGCATGCGCCAGCCGCCGGAGAAAGACGAAGCCGGGCGCAACTGCGCCGCGGCATCGAAACCGAGGCCTGCAAGGATACTGGCCGCACGGGCTTCTGCCGAATGGGCGTCGATATCGACAAGCCGCATCTGGATTTCGGCGATGCGGTTGGGATCGGTTGCCGTCTCGGCTTCCGCCAGAAGCGCGGTGCGCTCTTTGTCGGCGGCCATGACGATGGAGATCAGTGACTCTTCCGTACCCGGCGCTTCCTGTGCCACTTGGCCGATACGGGCGTTTTTCGGGATGGAGACCGATCCGCTTTCCGCTGCCAGGTCGCCGGTAATCACCCGGAACAGCGTCGATTTGCCGGCACCGTTGCGGCCGACTAGGCCAGCCTTTGTGCCCGCCGGAAGCGTCACGCTGGCATGGTCGAGGAGAAGGCGTCCGGCGATGCGGGCGGAGAGGTCTGTGATCGTGATCATGGCGGCGGTTTTGGCCGAAACACGCAGCCAAAGCAAGACGGCAGCCACGCCTCGACAAATGGCAGGCCCGGGAAACCGGGCTGGTGAACTGGCAATTGCAATTTATCGCGTATTAGTTGTGTTTGCGTAAGTTGCTGCCGGGATGAGGCTCTTCTTCGTGCACCTGCTTATGGTGGCAGGCGGCGCGTGCCGTCGGAAGTCGCTTAATGCTGAGGAATAGCATGAAGATAACGCGCGCTGTCGTAGGCTTGAATTTCGTCATCTATCTGATGCTCGTTCTGGCCGTGTGGGCAACACCTTCCGGGCATTTTGTCCTGGTTCTGACAGACCCCGCGCAGGAACTCGGCTACGGGATTTCGGTGATCGGCCGTGCTGGCGGCGTGTTCGTGGCAACCGGACGCTATGACTGGATGACAGTCGGTTATTCGGAGGACAGAGATTTCCCGAAAAAACTCATGGCGGCGGGCGCGATGCTCGTCCTCAATCATCAACTCGCCCTCGGCTGTCTTAAAGGAAATGAGGAATGAACTCGCTCGCGCAACTTCGCAGCACGGCGTCGATCGGAATTGTCGGTTTGCTCTGGGTCAATCTGATTTTCATCGTCGTCCGCAATCTCTTCGATGCAGGTGAGTTTGATGTCCTGTCGATTGCGGCCGGGCTGCTCATCGTCGCATCGGCTACTGTGCTCTGGTGGCGGGAACGCACGGGGGAAGCGACCAGAATCGTAACGTCCATGGCTCAAGCGGCAACCGTTGCAATTCTGGTTTATGATTTCTCCGGTTCTCCGCTGCAGATCGATCTGCATATGTATTTCTTCGCCTCGCTGGCGATCTGTGCCGCCTGGATCGACTGGCGGGCAATTGCCGGTTACTCGGCACTGGTGGCAGCCCATCACCTGCTGCTTTTTCTGATCATGCCACTCGCTGCTTTTCCCGGCAAGACAGATTTGCTGCGGGTCGGCTTGCATGCGGCCATTCTTGTCCTCCAGGCCTGTGTTCTGGTGGCGCTCACCCGGGCAGTCGTCAACGCTTTTGAAGCCTCAGATGCAGCTGTACTTGCCGCAAACAAGGCCCAACGCAACGCAATCGAAATGTCCGAACGGGCAAGTGCTTCCGACCGCCAGGCTGCGGATGAACGGTTACGGCACGAGGACGAGAAGGCGCTTGAGGCAGAGACCGTGCGCAATGCCGTCGATCGTTTGGGTGAGGCACTCGAACAGCTGTCGTCCGGCAATATTGCCCACCGTATTGTTCAGCCTTTTCACGGCGCGCTCGACACGCTCAGAGGCTCATTCAATGCCTCCGTTGAAAATCTGGACGCCGTGCTCTCCCAGGCTGGTCATGTCGTTAAGACCATTCGCGGTGGTACAGCCGAAATAAACAGCGCTACCCATGATCTTTCAACCCGGACCGAACGTCAGGCCGTTTCTGTGACGCAGACTGCAAGCGCCCTTGGCCTGCTGACCGGCACCGTGAGGCAGACGGCGCAGGTGGCGGATGTTGTGGGCCACATGGTCGAGCAGGCGCGCGGCGGGGCGGAACGTTCCGGTGTCATCGTCACAGACGCGGTCGATGCGATGGGCCGTATTGAAACCTCCTCGCGCGAGATTGGCCAGATCATCGGCGTGATCGACGAGATCGCCTTCCAGACCAACCTTCTCGCCTTGAATGCCGGAGTGGAAGCCGCGCGTGCAGGGGAGGCGGGCAAGGGGTTTGCTGTCGTTGCTCAGGAAGTAAGGGAACTTGCACAACGCTCGGCCAGCGCGGCGAAGGATATCAAGGCGTTGATCACTGCCTCCGGACAGCAGGTTTCAACGGGTGTCGCCCTCGTCGGTCAGGCTGGCGATGCACTGCGCGTCATCGCCAGCGAGGTGACCGCGATCAGCCTTGAGATCGAAAAGATTGTCGCGGGCGCCCGACAGCAGGCGAGCGGTCTGACTGAAATCGAGGGTGCGATCTCCGAGATCGACAGAGGCACTCAGCAGAACGCTGCAATGGTCGAAGAAAGCTCCGCTTCCATCCAGCAACTCGCCAACGAGGCCAATGCGTTGGAAAGGCTGATGGTCCGCTTCCAGATCTCTGGAGAAAAGGTGGCTCCTGATACGAAAACAGAGGGCACTTTCCGCCGCGTAGCCTGACGGACAAGTATCCGGCTGTTCAAACGGGGATGGAGACTATTGAACGCCGGATACGCACAAAACAGCTCGGCGTGTTCGCAGATTAGACGCCCGGCCGGCTCGTGTCCCCGTGAATGATCACGTTCATACGCGGATTGGCCCGCGAGGCCTCGGCCGCAAGCACGGCCTGCTGGCGCAATTGCTGCGGTGAAAACGCTTCGGTTGCCATGGCTGCTCCCATGGAAAGCCGGATGGCAGGTGTGCCCTCTGAAGTCGCGAAGACGAGATTGTCGTTGATCGACGCCGTCAGCCGGGTTGCGATCGGCTTGATCGCATCACGGCCGACATGGCGGAACAGGAAGGCGAATTCGGCCTTGCCGATGCGGGCGAGGAAGTCGTCCTTCTTGATCGTCTTACGGAAGGTTGCTGCAGCCTTCTTGATAATCCGGGTCGCCGCGGCCTCTCCATAGGTATCGGCAATGTCGGAAATGTCATTGATGGCGACGAGGAAAAGCGCGGTGTCGCGGCTCTCGGCGTCATCCGCATAAAGCGCCTCCAGCTTTTCGGTGAAAGCGGCATGGTTCGGCAATCCGGTCATCCGGTCGCGCAGCATCACTGCGCGGGCGCTGGATACGCCTTGTTCCGCCACCATCAGAAGATTTGCACCGGAACGCAGGGCAGCTTCCAGTTCCGTTTCGGCCACGACCGCATCGGAAAGCGAGACGCTGAGATATTCGATTTCGGCCAGAATATCGCCAGGACCTGCGCCGTTATCCTCCCGCAGGCTTTTTGCAACGGCTTCCAGCGCCCGGCTGAAGCCACGCTTCTGCTCGGCGCCGCACGCCATTTTCTCGCGCAGGTTGCCAAGCAGCTGTATATCCGGATCACGCGATTTCGGCAGGCCGCTCGCAACGAAGCCCGGCAACTGATAGCGGATCCCGATTTCGTCCAGAACCGTCTGATTGGGGGCGACCGGCAGAGCCAAGATCTCTCGGGACAGGGCGACATCCGTGCTGCAATGGGCCTCGTAAAACAGCTCGTAATTGCGTGGCAGGCCGCTCACCTCGATGCGGGCCATATGTTGGCTGACCGCCTGCAATGTCCTGTCCTGAGCTGTCTTGCGGGCCTGGGTCGGCATCCGTCGTCTCCTGATCGTTCGTACGTGAAGACGAGTGTTTGCCGGCGCGCGTTAACATCCGCTGAAATACCGCCATGGATTGCAATGCGGAGCGGAATTCGTGCGAAAAAGGGTTAAGGCCAGGTTCACGCTATCCACTGTTTCCCGTCTTTGCGGAGGAATGCGATCATGTCGAGTACGACGGATTGCTGGCCGAGCGAGGTCAGGATCGCATGCACCTGTCCGCGATGATGGGTCTGGTGGTTGAAGACATGCGCCAGCATTGCGCCGAGCGGCTCGGTCACCGGGACGGGATTAGTGACCGGCGTGTAGGTAACCGTGCTTGCGTAGGCATTCGGTGCTAACGAGCCGGTGACCTCTATAAATCGCTCGTCTTCGGACGCGCGTGCTTTGCGCAGTTCGGCAAGATTTTCGTAAAGAATGACGTTCAGTTCCATCGGTGCCGTGCCGATGCCGGTGATACGCCTCAGCCAGATCCGGTCGGCGACGAGAAGATGGTTGAGCGTGCGGTGCGCCGAACCGAAAAAGGCGCCGCGGTCAGCGCGGTAATCGTCGTCGGAGAGAGTGGCGCAGGCGTCGTAGATGCGGTTGTTGGCCCAGCGATTGTAATCGGCAAGCATCTGGAAATGGCGCTGCATATGTTCCTCCCGCGATCCGTTTCGACAGTTTTCATGGACAGCAAACCGCATCACGCGGCCCTTATGCAATGTATGAAATCTTCTGATTGGATTGGAGCGAGATTCCTGATCATTATCAAACCTCGCACGGATGATTTGGAGTTCCGCATGACCACCCGTATCCTCTATTCCCTCTGCGGTGCCGACGAGAGCCGCCCCTTTTCCCCTCATTGCTGGAAGGTGGTGCTGGCGCTGAAGCACAAAGGGTTGGATTTCGTCGAAAAGCCGACGCCATTCACCCTTATACCGGAGCTGGAAAACGGATTTTCGAAAACCGTGCCGATCCTGCGGGATGGCAACGAACTGATCCGCGACAGTTTCGATATCGCGCTCTATCTGGAGGAACGCTATCCGAACCGGCCGACGCTTTTCGGCGGGGAGGGCGGAAAGACGCTGTCGCGGTTCATCGAGCGTTTTTCGCAGGCCATCATCCATCCCGCGATCACCGGCATCGCGGTTGGCGATATTCATGACATGCTCGGCGAGACCGATCGGATCTATTTCAGGACAACACGGGAAAAGATGCTGGGCCAGTCGCTGGAGGATCTGCGTGCCGGGCGCGAGGCTGCGGTGGCCGGCTTTGCGGCGAAGCTGGAACCGGTGCGCCAGATGCTCGGCTATCAGGATTTCTTTGGCGGCGATGGCCCGCTGTTTGCCGACTATATCCTGTTTGGGGCCTTGCAATGGATGCGGGTTACCACGGGGGCGGCGGTTTTTGCCGCCGATGACCCGGTCGGGCAGTGGTTCGAGCGTTGCCTCGACCTCCATGAGGGTGTCGGGCGCAGTGTGACGGCTGCGTGAAATTCAGGTTTGCGGCGTGACAATAGCCAAAACCCCCTTGTTTCCGGCGATTAAGGCGGGTAAACACCGCCAACTTTCCCCTGGCAAAGTGCCCCTGGAAACAAAGGATAGACAAGATGGCGATTGAACGCACCTTCTCGATGATCAAGCCGGATGCCACCAAGCGCAACCTGACCGGCGCTATCACCAAGGTATTCGAAGACAACGGCCTGCGCATCATCGCATCCAAGCGCGTCTGGATGTCGAAGCGCGAAGCTGAAGGCTTTTACGCCGTTCACAAGGAACGTCCGTTCTTCGGCGAACTGGTTGAGGGCATGACCTCCGGCCCGACCATCGTTCAGGTTCTCGAAGGCGAAGGTGCCATCCTGAAGAACCGCGAAATCATGGGCGCCACCAACCCGGCAAACGCCGACGAAGGCACGATCCGCAAGCAGTTCGCCCTGTCGATCGGCGAAAACTCGGTTCACGGCTCGGACGCTCCGGAAACCGCTGTTCAGGAAATTGCCTACTGGTTCGCAGAAACCGAAATCGTCGGCTAATTGCCATATACGATTGATGAATGAAAAAGCCGGGGCTGACGCTCCGGCTTTTTCATTTGGGGCAGTCGCTATCCTCAGCCGCCATGTTTTGGGTTCCATCCGCGCGAAAGACTTCCGGATTGGGCGTGTAACCCGGCCCGACCACAAGCGGTTTGGCGGGCAGCACGTTTTGGTCGACATCCGAAGTGATGCTTGTTTCGATCTTCTGCAGCACGTCGCCGGAAGCCGACAGGATGCGGATGTTGACAGTATAGGGATGGTCCTTGCGCACGCATTGCAGATGCGGGCTCTGGATGACGATCTTGTTGTCGACGGAAAAAATCTTTTCCCGGGTGGTCAGCACATCGCCGCCTTTCGGATTTTCGAATTCCGCCGAAACGATGCTGCCATTCGGCAAAGGGCGAAGTTTTCGGAGCGTGACGAGATAATTGGCAGTGGCGACGCGATAGTTGAAAACGAAGAGGCGTCCCGAAAGCTCGACCAGCTTTCCCTCGGTTTCCCGTTGGCAGGAAGCAAGCAGAAGGAATGCAAGACCGATCGCGAACGCCTTGCCCTTCATTGCGATCGGTCCTTCTTGGCGTTGTAATGGCGCGCGGCCTTTACCCGGTTGCCGCAGACGGACATGTCGCACCACACACGGCTGCGGTTCTTGCTGCGGTCGAGGAACAGCCAGCCGCAATTGCCGCAAACCCTGATCCGTTTTACCTCGTTTTCCGACAACAGTCTTAGAGCCGAATAGGCCGCTTCTGATCCAAGGGATCCGCTTTCTCCGCGCCGCAGCATGGCGGCCGTCGCCTCCAGCAGTGAGGCGAGAAGTGTCGGTGTGTCGATGCCGTTCACACAGGCCCGAAAATAGCCGTCGATTGCCTCGCGCAGAGAGATGAAGGGGGCACGGTTCCGTTTCGGCACAGGCGCAAGCGTGCCGAACAGAGAGCGCTCCGCCGAAAATTCCTCGGCAGCCTTCGGAAACGCATCCAACTGGGCCGGATCATTGAAACGATCGATGCTGCGGGAGGGATCGAAGCGCAGGATGACACTGTTGGCGACGTCCAGCGCCAACGCACCTCCGGCAAAACGGTGTCGGGTCCATGAAAATGTCATGGGCAATTATAACTTTCAAAGTGACTTTTACCAGTTATATTCGATATTCTGGATTGGAGCGCCGGATGGCCTATTTCCTGCAGCAGATCGCCAATGCCCTGCCGATCGCATCGCTCTATGCAACACTTGCCTTCGGCTATGCGATCGCCTTTGCCGTCACCCGGCGTGCCGATATCACTTATGGTGCGATCTTCGCGTTTTCCGGCCATATCTATCTTCTCTTCGCTCATATCGGCTGGAATCGGTTGTGGCTTATTCTACCCGCCTCTCTGGCGCTTGGGGCCGTTGCCGGACTGACAGGTGGGGTAGGGGCGGGTGTGGCAATCGGACAGTTCGTCATGAGGCCGCTTTCGGCTGTGTCTCCGAATGCGATGATCGTCGCCTCACTCGGTCTGGTGATGGCGCTGATGGAAGGCGCACGGCTTGCTTCCGATACGCGAGAACTGTGGCTGCCACCATTTCTCAATCATGGTGTGGTTTTCTGGCAGGGCGCAGGTTTTTCCGTAGCGCTGACAGTGCTTCAACTGATCAATACGGCCCTGATGCTGCTTATGGTTCTTGCCGGGCATATTGCACTCGGTCACAGCCGTTTCGGCCGCAGTTGGCGGGCGGTTTCCGACGATCCTCTCGCGGCAGAACTGTCCGGTGTCAACTCGGCTAAGGTGTTCGTTTCGAGCTATGCCGTTGCGACGTTCTACGCATCTGTCTGCGGCGTGCTCGCGACATCCTATTACGGCACGATGGATTTCGGTGCTGGCCTGCTGTTCGGGCTGAAGGTTGTGCTGATCGCCGCGGCAGGCGGGCATTCGAGCCCGATAAAATCGGCTGGCGGAGCGGCCTTGGTCGGGCTTGCCGAAACCTTATGGGGTGGGTACGGGCCGATCTTCTGGCGTGATCTGGTGGTGATCTCGGGCCTGGTTCTGGTTCTGGTTCTCAGTCGCAGGGAGCGCATGACCATCTAGCGAGTGCGAGTCAGCCCCACTTGTCCTTTGCCTTGTCGTCGGTGCCCTTGGCTTGGATCCATTCTCCGGCGGTGCCGTCGGCCGCATGTTCCTTCTTCCAGAAGGGTGCCGATGTTTTGAGGTAATCCATGATGAAATTGGCGCCGTCGAAGGCGGCCTGGCGATGCGGGGCTGCGGCAATGACGAGCACGATATTCTGGCCCGGCTCGATCCGCCCAAAACGGTGGATGGCGGTCGCCCCCATCAGCGAAAAGCGCTCGATCGCCAGATCGGCGATCCGCCGCATCTCGGTTTCCGCCATACCGGGATAATGCTCCAGTTCCAGCGCTGACAGCTTGCCCTGTTCACCACGGCAGAGCCCGACGAAGGAAACGACGGCACCGACATCGGTGCGGCCACCGGTTAGGGCAGAGACTTCCGCCTGAAGGTCGAAGTCGCCGGATTGAACGCGGATTGTTGGAGTGGTCATCGTGGTCTCCGAGGACTTGAGTCGAATTTGCCGAACCCTATCCCGGCCCTTCGCTTCGGCTCAGGGCGTTCGACGCTGAAATCGATTCGCCGGATCGATTTCTCCGGCTTTGCCGGATCGCATCTCACCCACCCGTCATCGGCGGAAAAATGCCGATCTCGCGGGCGCCGGCAATTTTCTCGTCAAGGTCCACATGTTCCTGATTGATCGCCACGCGGATCACGTCGGGATATTCAAGCGCGGTCTCGTATTCCTCGCCCAAGCCTTTCAGATGATTCAGTAAATCACCGACGGTCACGACAGTCTCGGGAAGCTCGATCTCTTCTTCCGTCTTGCCGATACGCTCGCGGACCCAGGCGAAATAAACGAGGTTGGCTTTCATTCCCAAATCCTCAATCCGCATCCACCAGATGCTTCACACCGGCTTTGAAGTAGTCATAGCCCGTGTAGAAGGTAAGGATCGCAGCGACCCAGAGAAGCGCGATACCCATTTCGGTGATGTAAGGCACGACCTTGTCGCCGGCAGGCCCGGCGAGCAGGAAGGCGATCGACACCATCTGGATCGTCGTCTTCCACTTGGCGACACGCGTGACCGGCACAGAGACTTTCAGCGCCGCAAGATATTCTCGCAGGCCCGAGACGAGAATTTCACGACACAGGATGGTAATCGCTGCCCAGAGTGACCAGCCGGCGATCGTGCCATCAGCCGCCATTAACAGCAGCACGGAGGCGACCAGCAGCTTGTCGGCAATCGGATCGAGCATTCGGCCGATATTCGACGTCTGGTTCCAGATACGAGCGAGATAGCCATCCAGATAGTCGGTGAGCGAGGCGATCACGAACAGCCATAGCGCTGTCCAGCGAGCCGTATCCGAGCTTTCCAGCTTGCCCTCGACGAAGAAGCACAGAACGATCACCGGTACGGCAACGATGCGCGCATAGGTGAGAAGGTTGGGGATATTGTATGCGCGGGAAGCCATATCGGACCTATGCTTGCGGTTTGCCCCTAGTTGATGCGTCCAAGGCTCAGCGTCAACCGGTTTCGCGGCTTTTTTACAGACGATTGTGACAAGCGATCAAATCTCACCTGATCAACGATCCCTTATCCCGTGAACTGGGCGAGGGGACGTGCCGCACCTGGCGTCCGGGCAAAATGCCGAGGCCGCGGCTTGAGTCCTTCTCCCGTCGTAACGGAGGGAGGGATGCCGATAGGCGGATGAGGGCAAAACCCGGCAACTCAATTGGTTCTGGTTTCATGGAAATGGTTATAAACCTGCTTGGCCACAGCCTCCGAAATGCCTTCGACGGCCATCAGGTCGTTCAGGCCTGCGCGCGATACGGCCTTTGCCGTGCCAAAGTGTTGAAGGAGCTTGCGCTTTCGGCCCGGACCGATGCCGGAGATTTCGTCCAGCGGGTTCTTGATCATCTCTTTCTTGCGGCGTGCCCGGTGTGAGCCGATGGCGAATCGATGCGCCTCGTCGCGCATGCGCTGGACGAAGTAGAGGACCGGATCGCGCGGAGGCAGCGAGAAATCGCTTTTCCCGTCGGCGAAGAACCGTTCGCGGCCGGCGTCACGATCGACACCTTTGGCAACGCCGATCGCGGTGACAACGTCGCGAATGCCGAGTTCATCGAGAATGGCGCGCACGGCGGTCATCTGCCCCTGGCCGCCGTCGATCAGGATGACGTCCGGCCATGCCGGGAAGGCTGCGTCATTGATGTCGTCGCTGGTGGTTTCCGATGCGGCTTCGGCATTCGCTTCCGCCGAAATGCTGCGGTTGGGAATGCCTTCCTCCTTGATGAGGCGGGAGAAGCGTCGCGTCATCACTTCCTTCATCATGCCAAAATCGTCGCCGGGCGTGATGTCTGTCGATTTGATGTTGAACTTCCGGTACTGGCCTTTGACGAACCCTTCCGGTCCGGCCACCACCATGCCGCCCACGGCATTGGTGCCCATGATGTGGGAGTTGTCGTAAATCTCTATGCGACGTGGCTGGTAAGGTAGCTTGAATGTCTCGGCGAGGCCTGCCAGCAGTCTTGCCTGTGAAGATGTTTCGGCCAGCTTTCTTCCATGCGCCTCGCGTGCATTCGCTGCGACATGATCGACGAGATCCCGCTTTTCACCCCGTTGCGGCACCAGGATCGAAACCTTGTGGCCGGCCTTTTCGGAAAAGGCGAGTGCAAGCAGATCCTGCTCCTCGACGGCTTCCGACAGCAAGATCTGTTTTGGCACCGGCTTGTCGTCATAAAACTGCGCGAGGAAGGCGTTGAGCACTTCCGCGCCCGGCATCTGCGGGTCGGCTTTCGGGAAATAGGCGCGGTTACCCCAGTTCTGCCCGGTGCGGAAAAAGAAGACCTGGATACAGGTAAGCCCACCCTCATGA
>JAEXYH010000010.1 GCA_023451735.1 Pseudomonadota bacterium
GTGACCGGCATTACTCCCTGAGCGTTATGGCCAGAATGCCCGCCCGAATACGCCTGCAGAGCAAGCTCGACGATCTGCGCGTCGGCAATTTCATCGCCATTTCGACCGTAGAGCCAAAACCAGAAAGTCCGATCCGATATTCGCCAACTCGCGTAAATGACGGCATGGGGGCGTATCGCAGTCCGCGCCCGCACTCCGCTCCAATCTTTTGAAAATCCAGACCAAATTCGACGAAATCAAATCTGTTGATATGAAAGGATCTGAACCGTCGACCCCTCTATCTGGCCATCCAACGCGAAATGAGGAAGATCGACCGAAGTTAATATTGATTTTCATACTCATATTTTATAAATTTCTTGAATGAGCATCTCTTCATCGCCTTCGCAACTTGTGACGACCCACCTTCAGGGTCAGTTGCTGGTGGAGACAAGTACCAAGATTTTCTCCGAGCCGCTCCACGTATCCTCACCCATCAGAGATGGACTGCGCATTATCGTCGTATTGCAGGGCCGCATGCAGCTTGAGGCCGGCGATGCCCCTCTTCTGGACATTCGCACACCGACCACATTTGCTGTTCTGAGCGAAGGAGAAAACCGGCGGCAGCAGGTGTTCTCGCACGATGCGCCTTTCAGTGTCGTTCTTCTGCAGATTGATCGTGAATTGATCGAGACCGAATACCAACGTAACCCTGCGTCATTGCTATGTGGCATGCGGGATCGTTCAGGCGGCAGCCTTGTGCTTCGATCCAGAAAGGCTGACACCGCAATCAGCGCTCTCGGAGCGCAATTGCTTGGTCATCGCGACCCAAACCATGGCTTTTACCGGTGCGCAAAAGCGCTGGAACTGGCCTCGCTGGTTTTAGAAGGCTTCTCTCCTGCATCGGATCAGGCCTTTTCGGGTTACCTGACACCGTCGGACCGCGATCGGGTGCGCGCTGCCTGCGATCTCCTTATAACTCACGCAGTTGATCCGCCCGATCTGACGGATGTGGCACGCCAGTGCGGAATAAATCTTTCGAAACTCAACCGTGGTTTTCGGGCAATCTACGGCATGGCCCCGTATCGCTACATTCAGGAATATCGCCTCAACCGTGCCTACAAGATGTTGGCCAGCGGGCATTTCACAGTGAGCCAAGTCGCCTCCGAAGCCGGTTATACACCGGCGCACTTTTCGACACTGTTCCGACGCCGCTTCGGCGTCGCGCCCAACACTCTGGTCCCGCACGCGTCATCCGGTGAAATCAATCGGCTCTCGTGACAGGATCACGAAAGCATTTCTCAGGATCGCGAAAGTGGAGCTCATTGCTCACCATTCTATGCAGACGCTAAAAGGCCACCATCTATTTCGTGGGGGCAATCTATGATATTTTCTCGCCATTCCGGCCAAGTGAAGCGCCAGAGCATGATGTTGGCCGCCAGCGCTGCGACAATCACCCTGATGCTCACACAAGCGCATGCGCAGGATGCCGGCACGCAGCTTGCGCCGATCGTGGTGCAGGCGAATGGCGAAAACGCCAAGGGACCGGTTCGGGGTATCGTTGCCAAGCAGAGCGCAACCGCCACCAAGTCCGCACGCGCGGTGGCAGAAACGCCGCAATCGATTTCGATCGCCACAGCCGATCAGATCCGTCAGCAACAGGTGACGACGACCAGCGAAGCGATGCGCTACACGCCGTCCACCAATGCCGAAATCTTTGGGGCCGATCCGCGCGCCGATTGGGTTCGCATGCGCGGCTTCATCGTTCCGGAATTGCTGGATGGAACTCGCATGCCGCGTGCCACCTATGCTTGGCCGCGGATCGACCCTTACATGGTCGAACGCATCGAGGCTCTGCGTGGCCCGGCAGCAGCCCTTTACGGCCAGACGCCGCCCGGCGGGCTTATCAATTTCGTCAGCAAGAAGCCAACGGATGAACCGCTGCGTGAAGTTCAGTTCACGCTCGGCGAGCCATGGCGCAAGCAGGCGGCTTTCGACTTCAGCGGCCCGATCGATGAGGAAGGCAAATTTCTCTATCGCGTGACAGGCATGGTGCGTGACGCGGAAACGCAGGTCGATCATGTCGACGACAACCGCATCTTCATCGCGCCGTCGATCACCTTCAAACCGGAGGAAGGCACGGAATTGACGATTTCGGGCCATCACATCCGCGACGATGGCGGCTCCCTGCAGTTCCTGCCTGCGCCGGGCATGCTTTACCCCAGCGCCTACGGTTATTACGATCGCAGCACCTATATCGGAGAACCGGGCTATGATGATTTCCAAAGACGCCAGTCGGCGATCGGTTATCAATTCGAGCACCAGTTCGACAACGGCATCACCTTCAATTCCTCAGCGCGACTGATGGAAGTAGACTACGACCTGAGCGTCGTGCGCGGCCATCCCGCCGCAGTGGCGGTTCCGCCAATGGTCAACCGCCTCGCGGTCGAGATTCACGACGTTGCCCGGACCTTCACCATGGACAACAACGTCTCCGGCACAGTCGAAACCGGACCTGTCACGCACAACCTGCTGGCCGGCGTCGACGTGCTTGTACAGAACTATGACTACCAGTTCGGTACCGGCACCGCCTCGCCGATCAACATCTACAACCCAGTCTACGGTCAGGCGACGATCGGCGCGATTACCAATACCGCTAATGCCAAGCAGAACATCAATCAGGTCGGCGTCTACCTCCAGGACGAGATGTCGCTCGATAACTGGCGCCTGACACTGACCGGCCGCTATGACACAGCCGAGATGGACACGTATAACCGTCTCAATTCGACCCGCACGGTCAACGACGACGGCGCCTTCACCGGTCGTGCCGGCCTGCTCTACGCCTTCGACAACGGTATCGCGCCTTATGTCAGCTATGGCACCTCGTTTGAGCCGACGCAGGGTCTGAGCACCTCCGGCCAGCCCTGGGATCCGAACGAAGGCAAACAGCTTGAGGTCGGCGTCAAGTATCAGCCGCTGGGAACCGACCACCTGTTCACGCTGGCAGCCTTTGATCTCGAACAGAGCAATCTCGTTGTCACAAGCGGTGGTGTTTCCCAACAGATCGGTCGCGTCGAAATGCGCGGCATCGAGGCGGAAGCCAAGATCAGCATGTGGGACGGCTGGGACATGATCGCATCCTATGCCTATCTCGACTCGAACGTCACGGCGACGGGCAAGCGCGTCATTTATGTGCCGAACCATCAGGCAGCGCTGTGGGTGAACCACACCTTCTCCGGCAATCTGGAAGGTTTCAGCGCCGGCGCCGGCGTGCGTTATACCGGTGCAAGCTTCGGCGATACGGCCAACGCTCTCGAGGCGCCGTCCTACACATTGTTTGACGTGGCGGCACGTCTCGATCTCAGCGCCATCAATGAAAGCCTGAAGGGCACGGAGCTTGCGGTCAATGTCGCCAACGTGTTCGACAAGGAATATGTGGCATCGTGCAACACGGTCACCCAGTGCTATTGGGGGACGGGCCGCACGATCCGTGCGACGCTGACGCATCGCTGGTAGGCAAGGCAATGGTGGCAAGGGCATGATGTTGAGACGACGGGACATGCTGGGCCTGATGGCGGGCGCAATGGCGCTGGCCGCCGGACCCGCGCAGGCCGAAAAGCCTGCGCTCGTCTCGGCTTCCCTGCCTGAGCTGCCGTCCGCTCCAAAGCGGATCCTGCTCGGTGACGGGCACCTGCTCCTGGCGCTTTCTCTGGTGCATGCTTCACCGGGCGAACTCGTCTGTGCCTGGCAGGGTGATCTGGTGCGGCACAGCAAGGAGATTTTCGCCACCTACAAAGCAGCTTATCCCGGCCTTGCGACCGTGCCCGTCGTCGGACAGGCGAGCCCGCAGACCTTTTCGGTGGAGGCGGCCCTCGCCAGCCGTCCCGATGTCGTCCTTCTCGGCGGATGCTACGGCCCCGGCCCGGAAGACGAAACCGTGGTCAAGCGGCTGGAGGCCGCCGGAATACCGGTTGCTTTCGTCGACTTCTACGAAGATCCGATCGCAAATACCGCGCCCAGCATGCGCCTGATCGGCAAGCTCCTTGGCGGAGCAGCCGAGGAAAAAGCAGAAAGCTTCGCCCGCTGGCACGAGGCATCGATCGCCACCATCCGCGACCGGCTTGCCGCAGAAAAACCCGAGCGGCCGACGGTGATGCTGCAGGCGAATGCCGGAGCGCCCGGCTGGGACTGTTGCTGGATGCCGGGCACCGGGGGCTTGGGCGCCTACATCGCGCTTGCCGGTGGCGACAATATCAGTGCGCCGCTCAGCCCCCTTCCCTGGATACAGGCACGGCGGGAATTCGTGCTGACATCCGATCCAGAGTTCGTTTTCGTCACCGGGGGCGGGTATCTTGCCGGTCGCGGTGGGCTGGTGATCGGTCCGGGCGTAACGACGGACGCAGCAGCATCGAGCCTCCAGACCGTTGCCATGGGGCCCGATACAGCACCGCTCACGGCGTTTCAGGAAAAACGCGTCAGCGGCATCTGGCATCTGCTGCATGCGACGCCTTTCAATCTCCTCGCCGCCCAGTCGATAGCAAGGCGATTGCATCCACAACTGTTTGCCGACATGGATCCGGCGGTGACCATGGCCAGCATCAACCGGGACTTTCTGGCCGTGCCTCTTGAGGGCACATACTCGGTGGATCTCCCTGCATGAACGGCCATTTCACACAGCCTGCCGAAATGTTGGGCGAACACGGCGAGCGCATCGTCGCCAGCCATCGCCGACTGTCCGTTCGCCGCACTGCCCTGCTGATCTGCCTTCTGGCAGCCGCCATGGTTTTGCTGTTTGCGGATATCATCACCGGCCCATCCGGCCTGAGCGCGATAGATGTGCTGACGGGTCTTATCGACCCTGCCTCGCTCGACCGGATCGACACCGTGATCCTTCATGACCTCCGGCTGCCGGCGGCTTTGATGGCGCTTCTGGTGGGGGCCGCACTTTCAACCGCAGGCGTCGAGATGCAGACCGTGCTCGACAATCCGCTTGCCTCGCCTTTTACACTCGGGGTCTCGTCGGCGGCAGCGCTTGGGGCGGCGGTGGCCATTGTCACCGGCGCAAGCATACCGTTTCTCGGCGCTAGCTGGTTCGTTTCCGCCAATGCCTTTCTGTTTGCCATCGGTTCGGTCGCCCTGTTGCAACTGCTGACAAGTCTAAGGGGCGGCGGCAGCCAGCACCTTGTTCTTTTCGGCATTGCCATGGTGTTCTCCTTCAACGCCGCCATCTCGCTCCTGCAGTTCTACGCCTCGGCCCAATCGGTGCAGCAGGTGGTGTTCTGGATGATGGGCAACCTGCAGCGGGCCGACTGGACGAATGTCTCCGTGCTGGCGGCGGTCGCGGCAGTCGTTTTGCCGCTGTCATGGATGGCATCGCCGCAACTGACAGCCCTGCATCTTGGCGAAGAACGCGCCATGTCTTTCGGGGTTGACGTCAAGCGGCTGAGACTGATGTCGCTGATCCGCATCAGCCTTCTGACGGCGACCGCCGTTGCCTTTGTCGGCACGATCGGCTTCATCGGCCTTGTCGGTCCTCACATCGCCCGCATGATCATCGGCGAGGACCATCGTTTTCTCATCCCCGCCAGTGCGCTGTCGGGCGGTATCCTGCTGCTCGCGGCATCGATAGCCTCTAAGCTGCTGGTTCCGGACGCCAATCTGCCCGTCGGCATCGTCGCTGCCCTCGTCGGCGTACCGGTCTTCGTCGCACTCATACTGCGACAGGGGACGCCTCGATGAGCGCACTCTCGCTGCAGGACATTCACGCAGGCTATGCCGGCAAATCCGTGCTGGAAGGTGTCAGCTTGAGCGATATTGCTCCCGGCCAGATCCTTGCGCTAACGGGCCCAAACGCGGCAGGCAAATCGACCGTCTTGAAGGCGATAGCGGGTTTTTTGCCGGTCAGGGGCAGGATCATGCTGGGAATGGAAGAGATAACCGAGCTCAAGCCGTTCCAGCGGACCGGGAAAATCTCCTACATGCCGCAGGCCTTGCCCCGAGGTGTGGGCCTCAGTGTATTCGAAAGCGTTCTGAGTGCGCTTCGGATCGCCAGCAAGCACGGCACAGTGGACTCGGGCCTGTCACTCGAACGTCAGGCGGCTGCCCTGATCCAGAGACTCGAGCTTGGCGAAATTGCCCTGTCGAACATAGACACGCTCTCCGGCGGCCAGAAGCAGATGGCAGCGCTGGCCCAGGCCTTGGTTGGCAACCCTTCGGTTTTGCTGCTCGATGAGCCGACGAGCGCACTTGATCTTCGCCACCAGGATGAATTCATGCGGGTGATCCGCAGTGTCGCATCATCAGGAACAATCGTCGTCGTCATCTTGCACGAGCTTGCTCTGGCAGCACGTATGTCCGACCGCATCGCCGTTCTGTCGAAGGGCCGGATTGCCGCCGACGGACCGCCGGCAGAGGTTTTAAACCACGAGATTCTTGCAAGGGTCTGGGGAATTGATGCCGAGGTGACGTTCAACGAGCGCGGTTCGCTCATTATCGACGTGCTCGGCCCATCACGGGATACGCTCAGAAAGGAAATCGGATGACGCAACTATCGGCGACGACGCGTGTGAGCTGTCCCGATGCCACACGTCTCGGACGCGTCATGACAGATCATCTCATCGAGCATGGCAACCAGATCATCCCGGTAAGCGAAACCCTCTGGACGCTTGCCTCGAGCAATGGCGATGCCCGCATCATCGCCGATGGCGGCTACCTGCGCATTGAAACCTTTGCGCCTGACGCCGATCGGCTGATGGAGATGAAATATCTGCTGGCCAGCCACGTGGGCGAATTCAACCCGGGAAATGGCGCCGACATTCTCTGGCAAGGCGATGGCGAAGAAATCGCTTCACTGCCCAATCTCCGTCGCTTGAAAGTCCTCGCCGTCAGCGATCTTTCACCGAATATGCGAAGGATCACGTTCGGCTCGTCAAAGCTGAAGCGCTTCGATACCCTGTCGGCGCTGCACGCCAAACTCCTTCTTCCGCGCAACGGTGGTCAACTCTGTCTTCCCAGGCTTGCACCACGCGGAACGATTGAATGGGGATCAGATGCGGAGCGGGCGATCATCCGAAAGTACACGATCCGCCGCATCGATCCGGAGGCCGGCACGCTCGATATCGATTTCGTGCTGCATGACCATGGCGGGCCGGGCAGCCTTTTTGCGGCCAATGCAAGGGTCGGCGATGTCATCGGCATGATCGGCCCCGGCGGCGGCAGCGCAAGGCCCGCCGACTGGAACCTCTTTGCTGGGGACGAGACGGCGCTGCCGGCGATCGCGAGGCTTATCGAAGCATTGCCAGCTGGTGCCCGCGGCATGGCTGTCATCGAAGTGGCAGACCCGCGAGACGAGCAGACGATCCTCCAGGCAGCCGATATCGAGATCACCTGGCTGCATCGCAATCGCTCGATCGGAACCAACGCGCTCGCAGAGCATGTGGAGGCCATCGAACTGCCGTCTGACAGATCGGTGTTCGCTTGGGCCGGCACCGAATATACGACGTTTCGCAAGATCCGGTCAGACTGGCGCTCCTCCAAACGGCTGGCAAAGAGCGACCATCTCGCGGTATCGTATTGGCGCGATGGTCACGCCCAAGCATAGGGCTATTCGAGAAGAGGTTATTTTTAAGGTCTTGAACCGGTTCGAACTGGCGACCCACTAAATTCAACTGCCCGTAGCGCAATTTTTCCAACAGAACATATACTTGGCCACTAAGTCAGCAGCTTTCAGGCAGCTCATTGACTAGCGGGAAGCAACACATAGATTCCCCGCAGTGAGCGCGTTGAACAGTTCCGCTAAGGTCGAGATAGACTTCATTCTATAGCGATGGAGCTTACGGGCATCGCGTCGACAAGTCCTCCGGGACAAATGCGCCCGCCCCTTTGAAGGTCGTGTGCGATCGGGAACCGTCCCGGGACGGCGGATGCTAACGTCAGAATGTTCAGACCAGTATGAAAGACGCTTAGCGCGACAAGTGTTTATTTCCGGTCGGTTCGGAAGCGATATTTGAACTGGCCCTGAGAGTTTTTTTGCCTTGCTCGATCCGCCCAAGCCCCGGCAGAGAATTGAGCATGCGCTCTTCGACCTCGGACCGGAAGCCGACGTTCAACGACCATGTGACTAGCACCTCACTCTCTAGTGGCAGGGCGACGCCGACGTATTCCCGATACAGCGCCATACCTATTTTCGCGCCGAACACTTCAAGGTACGCTCTTGTCAAGGGACGATTGGCGCGGCTGCAGCCATTCGACGCGGCGAGGATTTGGACCGCAAAATCTGGGTGCGCGAAAGCGATGTGATCGCAACTCACGGGTCACGTGGTGTGCCAGGCCCGACTATTCATACTCTGGATCGCGTTTGAGGGGCGAAGCCAAGCCATTCCCTCAGACGCCGGATGGCCGCTACATGGTGGTGCGGGGTCGGCTCTGGAGACTCAGCAATCCCCAGCTTGCAGCCTCTGAACGACAAGCCCTGGTCATGGAGCTTATGGATGCACGCAGGTCAGTCAAGGACGCGAAGGGCGTTGAAGGAATGAAGCTTGCCCGCCAGCGCGTGGACGCTGCGAAAATCGGCCTTGGGGAACGTGGTCCGGTCTGGTGGAGCCACGGTGAGCCAGACTACAATCGAAACCTTGCCAACAACACACCCTATCGAGAATGGTTCGAGAAACTATCGCGTTCGACTTAGGGTTTTGATCCGCCCAACGGGCTCGGTGGTGCCGCAAGGTTGTCTGGCTCGCCTTGTGCAGATGCCGATACGGATGCGGTCGTCCGAGGACCTGATGCCGGGCCAAGCAGGTAGCCCGCCGCCACCGCTGCGACAACAACCGTCATGGCGATCGCCGCAATACGAATTACTCTGCTGTTCGACCGATCTTCGTCGCGCAAACTGATCTCTCCCGATTGTGACGGCACGCCCTCAACTGCCCGGTGATGGCTCTGCCGCCTCTGCGCCGGCCTGTCCGTTTTTTGGCTTGTCCTCGCGGGGTGCCGTATTGGCTTCGCCAGCTTTCTCATTGTGCCGCTGCAGATCGCGCTCGATCGTCTCACGCGATCCTTCCACCGGATCCTGTTCAGGGTGGTCTTTTAGGTCGGTCATTGTCGTATCTCCTCTATCCTGCCAAACCCCTGTCACGGCGGAAAAGTTCCGCCACAGGACGCGCGGCGAATTCGGCTTCGTCAGTGCCTTGACTGATGACTGGCAGACGACATCTCATGGTTATGAAACGCGTATTGCCGCCTGTGACCGACAAGCATCCCGATCGATTTCTGCAATGTCAGGAAGCGATGGCCGGCGCGTTTGCGGATGTCGCAACTGAGGCTGTCAAAGCGGGCTGGACCCCCGAAGAGGTAGCCTCAGCCATGGTACAACTGGGCGATCATATGATGCTGGGTATGATCGCCAACCGCGACCTTGCCCAGGACCTCTCGATCCTCAGGAGACGATGAACAGATGTGCGGACGATTCACGTTTGAACACGAATGGCCGGCCTTTGCCGATCTTTACGAGCTGCCGGGGGATCAGGAGCGTGGCCGAAACACCCAGGCTCGCTTCAACATTTCTCCAACACAAGATGTCCTGATCATTCACAATGATGCTGGGGGACATCAGATGGCCGAAACCGCTCGTTGGTGGTTGGTGCCATTCTGGGCAAAGGAGCTCCCGAAGGGCGCCATGTTCAATGCCCGCATTGAAACGATCGGGACCTCGCCTGCGTTTCGCGACGCGTTCAAGTCGAAGCGGTGTTTGATCCCGGCCGACGGCTTCTACGAATGGACCGTCAATCAGGATGACGGCAAAAAGGACCCATGGCTCATCTATCAACCGGGCGGTAGCCCCTTCTCCTTTGCCGGGCTTTGGGCGCATAACGAGAAGCTTGGCATCACAAGCTGTACGATCGTCACAATGCCGGCAGCAGATCCGATGACGAAGCTGCACGACAGGCAGCCCGCCATTCTTGGCCCAGCCGCCTACAAGGAGTGGCTTGATCCATCAACGAGCGGGGCACGCGCGAAAGAACTCCTGGAAAAGCAGAACCTCGACGGAGTGCTGGAATTTCACCGGGTCTCCAGAGATGTGAACTCGTCGAGGTTTACCGGAAAGCCCGAGGTGAACCCGCTGTGACCATGGCCCCAGTTTCAGTGGAAGTTCCTGCTCTTCACCTTCAGCGTATCGATATGCAAATCCGGTATGAAAATGTCGCGAACCTTGTTTGGCTTCGGCCGATCCCGAGCATCTCCACCCCCGGGTGAACCATGCGCGAACTCGTCGCCGCGTCCGGTCGGATGCCTGAATTCGGTATCACGATCGGAAAGGGCTGCGAGATCTCCGGAGAGGTCCTCAAGCTGCCGCGCAATCAGATGAACGACCTCGCCCTCGCGCTGGATTTTTCCATGGATGGCCATTATGCTCGCCCCAAGCACGACCCGTCGCCGCTTTTCGAACAGGCTCGGCCAGACGACGATATTGGCGATGCCGGTCTCATCCTCGATCGTGATGAACATCACGCCCTTGGCGCTGCCCGGCTTCTGGCGGACCAGCACGAGACCGGCGGCGCAGACAAAACTCTTGTCGCGGGCATTCATCGCGTCTGCACAGGTGACGATCCGGCGAGCCGTGAGATCCCTGCGGAGGAACGATATCGGATGCTCTCTCAGCGTGAGCCCGATATGCGCATAGTCCTCGACGACGTTGTGGCCTTCAGTCATCTGCCTGAGCGTGACCTCCGGTTCCTGTTGCTCGGCCACCGCTCTCTCCTCCCGGGCGGCGGCCGCCGCGAACAGCGGAAGCGGCTCATCGCGAAGGGCCTTGATCGCCCAGAGCGCATCTCTCCGTTCCAGTCCAAACGCCGGCCGGAACGCGTCGGCTTCGGCAAGCTGGACGAGCGCTTCGGCCGGCACGTCCGATCGTCGCCAGACATCATCGACAGTTTCGAACGGCCGCTCCATGCGCGCGGCAACAATCCGCGCCGCATCAGCGACCGCCAATCCATCGACCTGTCGCATGCCAAGTCGGATGGCATGGCGGTCAGAGCCGGGGATTTCCTCAAGCGTGCAGTCCCATCGTGAGTGCTGAACAGAGATGGGCCGCACTTCGACGCCATGCTTCCGCGCATCACCAATGATCTGGGCGGGCGCGTAAAAGCCCATCGGAAGCGAGTTCATCAGTGCGGCGGCGAAGGCATCCGGGAAGTGACACTTGATGAAGCAGGATGCGTAGGCGATGAGAGCGAAGGACGCCGCGTGGCTCTCCGGAAAGCCGTAGGAGCCAAACCCCTTCGAGCTGCTTGAACGTCCGTTCGGCGAATTCGCGCGTATAGCCGTTGTTGATCATACCGTCGATCAGCTTGGCCTGAAACCGGGATACACCGCCGGTGAATTTGAACGTCGCCATCGACTTGCGCAGCTGGTCGGCCTCGCCGGCGGTGAAGCCTGCGCAAACCATGGCGACCTTCATCGCCGATTCCTGAAACAGCGGCACGCCCAAGGTCTTGCCAAGCACAGCCTCGAGTTCAGGCGTCGGGTATTCAACCGGCTCCTTGCCCTCGCGGCGTCGAAGATAGGGATGAACCATGTCGCCCTGGATCGGCCCGGGCCGGACGATCGCCACCTGAACCACGAGATCGTAAAACGTCCTGGGCTTCAGGCGTGGCAGCATAGACATTTGCGCCCGGCTCTCGACCTGGAACGTCCCGAGCGTATCGGCCTTGCGGATCATCGCGTATGTGGCGCTGTCCTCCTGCTTGACCCTCGCGAGATCAAGATCCTCTCCCTTATGCTCGCGGATCAGGTCGAAGGCCTTTTGCATGCAGGTCAACATGCCGAGCGCCAGCACGTCGACCTTCATCATTTTCAGGGCCTCGACATCGTCCTTGTCCCATTCGATCACTTGACGATCTTCCATGGCGGCCGGCTCGATCGGCACGAGGTCGTCGAGGCGCAAGCGCGTCAGCACGAAGCCGCCGACATGCTGACCGAGATGCCGTGGGGCACCCATCAGCTCGCGGGCAAGGCGGAGGGTCATCACCAGGCGGTAGTCGTCTGGGTTCAGGTTCAGCTCGCGGACATTGCGCTCGGTAATCTCTTCAGACCAGGACCAAAGACCGGATGATAATGCCTTGGTGACATCCTCCGGCAGGCCCATGGCCTTTCCGACATCCTTGATGGCACCCTTGGCCCGATATCGCGTGACTGTGCAGACCAGTGCCGCTCGGTCGCGGCCATAGGTCTTGTAGATCCACTGGATCACTTCTTCGCGCCGTTGGTGCTCGAAATCGACATCGATGTCCGGCGGCTCGTTGCGCTCCTTGGAGACGAAGCGCTCGAACAGCAGGTCGTTGGTCTCCGGATCGATGCTGGTGATTCCGAGGATGTAGCAGATCGCCGAGTTTGCGGCAGATCCCCTGCCCTGGCAAAGAATGCCTTGTGATCGGGCGAAACGGACAATGCTATACACCGTGAGGAAATACGGTGCGTAGTCCATCTCCTTGATGAGATCGAGCTCATGGCTGACCGAGCGCAACACCTTCTGGGGAAGGCCTTCCGGGTAGCGGATCGGAATACAGTCACGAACACACTGTTCCAAGGACTGCTGCGCATTCATCCCATCGATCAGCGCCTCCTCGGGATATTCGTAAGTGAGCTCTTCCAGCGAAAACCGACACTGCTCGACGATTTCCATCGTCCGCGCCAGTGCTTCAGGATACCGGGGGAAGAGCCGCTCCATTTCCTCTGGAGGCTTCAGATAGCGGTCGGCAAACCGCTCCCGGTCAAAGCCGACCGTGTCGATCGTGGTGCCTTCGCGGATGCAGGTGACAATGTCCTGAAGTTGCCGGCGCGACGGTTCATGGAAGAGAACATCGTTGGTGACGACGGTTTTGACGCGGAATTTCGCCGCCATGTTCGCTAGCTCGTGGAGCCGCATCTGATCGTTCGGCCGGCGTCTGAGACAGAGCGAGACATAAGCCCGCCTGCCGAAGATGTCCGCTATCTTGCGCAACTGCACCGCGCAGATCTCATCCGGGAGATCCGGCACAAGGATGCCGATCATCCCCTCCGCGTATAGTGCGACATCATCGAGATGCAGGATGCAGTTGTCCTTGCCACCCCTGCCCTTGCCCAGTGTAATCAGCCGCGTCAGCCGCGAATAGGCTGCCTTGTCGGTCGGATAGACGAGGATCGACATGCCATCCTGCAAATCCAGGCGACATCCTACTACGAGACGAAGCCCCGTGTCCCGCGACGCCTCGAGCGCACGCACGATCCCCGCCAGCGAATTGCGGTCGACCACACCCAACGCCTCAATGCCCAGAGCCTTCGCGGCCGCAAACAGCTCCTGCGCGGAAGATGCCCCTCGCAGGAAACTGAAATGCGTCGTCACCTGGAGTTCGGCGTAATTCATGCGAAGATCCCGTGCATGGACCAGTTATGCGAGCCGGTCTCGGGGTCCACGCCGTCGCCGGACCGGAATATCCAGAAGCGTTCGCCGCCATCGTTTTCGATAACGAAATAATCGCGGACCGCGTCCAGCTCGTTTGGCCGCATCCACCACTCACCAAAAATGCGCTCCGGGCCATCGGCGCGTTTGACACGGTGGCGTTTGCCGCGCCAGGTGATGGTGGCGGGCGGATAGTCCGGCATCATGGCGATCGCCTGGATCTGTTCGGGTCGGCTGAACAGGCGAACCGGGCGTCGCCAATGACCGACCCAGCCTTCTTCGACTGCTTCCGCAACCGCTGAAACCCGCTGAACACTGCGCTCGGGGACATCGGAGGCAAAGGGAGCGACCCGGTAGACCCGCTGGCCGCGATTGGCAAACACATCGATCAATGGCGTGATGTTGCCGTTCTCCTCCTCGACAAGCGAGGAAACCTTCTGCTGTTGCGCCAAAGGCTCGGCCGAAACGGCCACCAGCGTCAGCTTCTCGATGCCGAAGCCGGGTTCAATCTTTTCGGTTCGGTCGCGGAAAAGCTTGGTCAGCCAGGCCACGTCGCACGCCGGCTTGGCCGTTCCGGCCCGTATCGCCTGGATCGTGTTGTCGACCTTGTGGACGATGAGGTCGGTCCGTCGGGCACCGAGACCGCGTCGTTCGAGTTCGGCAACGAGCTGTACGACCAGCCTGCCGACATACTTGTTGATCGTTTCGGCGGCGCCAATCGGCTCCTGGAAGGATCGCGAGACCTCGACCACGTCGGCGGTTCGGATGGGATCGATCGGTTCGTTCATGCGTCCGAACATCTGATCGAGACGACGGCCGACTTCCGGCCCGAAACGAAGCGCCAGCGGCGCTCTTGCCGTATTCGCCAATTCTCCGATCGATTGGAAGCCCAGCACCCGCAGATCGGCCACGACCTTTTCCGGAAGCCTGAGCAAGGAGAGCGGCAGCTTCTCGACGGCACGGATGACCTCGCCGCGCGGCACGATAACGGTATCGCGCTTGATTGCCCGCCCGCAGGCATGCGCCGCACCCCAGGTGTCTGCAATTGCGACCCTGGCGGTGAGCTTTCTGGCACGGAACATGTTCACGATACTAGTGATCATCGGTTGCTCGCCGCCCTGGAGATGATCGGCGCCCTCCGTATCGAGGACGAGGCCATCGACGCCATCGACCGCAACGATGGGGGAATAGTGGCCGAGCGCCCAGAGGCCAAGGCGATCCAGCGCCATGGCATCAGCCGTGGGATCCGCATCAACCAGCATAAGTCCGCGAAAAATTGCCTGCGCCTTGGCGGCCGGCATCCCCACCCTGACACCGATCTGTCTGGCGGCGTTGTCTGCGGCAGACACCCACCGCTTGGCTCCACTACTGGCAATGACGGCGATCGGGCGCTCATCCGGAATAGCGGGATCGTCCCGCCTGATCCTGTCCGTGGCCAGATCCGGAAGATAGATGGATACGACCCTTGTCATCACACGCTCCGACGTAGAACTCAGCACACTCGCCCGCACGCGATCTCATCAACTCAAGAAACCATTGAGGCCGCCCGATCCCGGGAACCAGGAGCTCTTGCGATGGAAGCACGCTCACCCGCCATCGCGTGGTGGATGCCGTCGGCTGCCCAAAGTCGTTTGCCTCCGTCTGTCGCCGCCATCGCCGGACCGCCAAAGCAATGGTCCCGCTTCGTTCGGCCACAAGCTGCAGACGCCGGCTGACGACCATAGGCAGCCTGACCAGCTCCCCGACGACAGCACCCAGCCCGCCATAGGAGAGCGCCTCTTCCATGTTGGCGGCAACTCCTCTTCCCTGTCACCCTCCACAAAGATCACCCGCTTTGGATGCAGTCCCACTTGCGCCAACGCCGGAAAGAACAAATCCGGGCGCGTCAGGCACCAGACGATCGGTGCCTTGGTCCTGGCAGCAATCCCCGCGGCAAATAATGCAGCCGCGGCACCATCCACCGTTCCCGAGCCGCCGCCCGCGAACTCGTGCAGTGCGCCATTGGCCAGACCACCACTTGGAAGAATGGCGTCGATGTCCGCGACGCCGAACGGCAGACAGCCCGCTTTCTTCACCCCCACGCCTTCGATAGAAGAGATGCGGTCACGCAGATCTGCCAAAACTTGTGCGCGGACAGCCGACATCGTTCGCGGAAATCCTTCCGGTTCGCGGTGGTTTGAAAGGACGGCATCATGCCGCCATAATACTTGATGTTCTGTATCTGTTCCGTTACGGAGGAGGAGTCCAGCGGGTGAAAAATAGGAATACAGTCTCATGATTTTAGAGATTCCGCAGATTCCGGTTTTGAATCAGGCGGCTACGGCCAGCGGTGTGGCACACGGCAATCAGAAAGAAAATTTTAGACGACTGCGTCCACATCCAAAATCCGACAGGGCATACATTTGAAACGTAATCACGTCTCGGTCTTCGATCTAGCCACGACGCTGAGGCAGGTAAAGGAACCAATGATCAGGGTCGAGTGCCGGACATGTGGACGGTCAGACGCGCTCGAGCGGAAAGTCCTTGTCCGCAAGCATGGCGCGGGGATGACTTTTGCCCGGCTGCGGCGGATGGCTGCAATGGGGTGCGATCGTCTGATCAGCGCCGACGGCGATCAATGTCACACATGCTTTCCCTGCTTCCAATCGCCAGTACTTTCACCCGATCACGATTAAAGGGTCGGTCTACCAGCGGATAAAAGCGTCTGCCCGCTTGTCATGACGCTCATCCGCGCCAGATCCCATTCGATGTAAGGAGTACTGGGATGGCCGAAGTCAACGACTGGTTGGATGATCGCATCCAAGAGATCATCAACGCACCGGGGTTTCATGAGAACAAGGCAGAGTTTCGCGATCAGGCAAAAATCCTGGTCGAGAGCGGCGAGGCTGAAGGTTTTACGGTTGCCCAGATCAAGGACGCTTGCGGAGGAGATGTCGAACGATATCTGCTTGATCAGCAAAATGCGATGACCGACGTCGAGCTCCAGCGGAAAATCGACGAGGACCCTTGAGGTTATACGCCGGCAATCATTGTCTGCCCTTTTCGCTGCCGGCCACGAAACCAACACTTACGGGAGATGGTTGTCAGCATCCCGAGGCAATTCTTAGGAGAGCAGTGATGGTCAAACGACTAGGCGGATGCCTTTGCGGCAAGGTGACATACAGTGTCGAAGGCAAGCCGATACGTGTTGGAATTTGCCATTGCACTGACTGCCGGCAGGAAAGCGGTTCGGCGTTCACCTATTTCGGCATCTGGCCCGCTTCCGCATTTGAGACGTCCGGTGAGACCGATCAATACGCCGGGCGCAAATACTGCCGATCCTGCGGCTCTCGGCTGTTTGCCTATGATGCCGAGGAAGCCGAAATCAAGCTCGGAAGCCTACAGGATGCGCCAACCGGTCTTGCGCCCACCTACGAGCTTTGGATCAAGCGCCGTGAGCCATGGTTGCCCGCACTGACGGGAGCTGAACAATTCGACGAGGACCGAACATAGGGAGAAAACTAAATGGGAAACGCATCAAAAGAACTCGCCGATGAGTACAGGCGCCTTGGTGGGCGCCGTGTCGCGGTGATTGACGACATCTTGGATCCTCGCGCGACTGGGACGGGGATCCACCTGAAGCCGACGCATTCTGGAGGGCAAAAATTGCCTCATTGTCCGACCGAGAGCGGCGAGATGTCGAGACCTTCCTTCCGTCGTTGAATGACGAAAGTGATGAACCTGCGAACTAGGGGATGCAGTCCATGAACGTCGAAGCCGTCACCTTCCACGCGAGCGACTGGGCTCCCAACAACTAGTGGTGGCTTCGAAAGCCTGTTTGCAAGAAATGGATAAGGCGGCCATCTGGACGAACGGCCTCATGACTTACCAGTATTACCATTCCGGTGCCCATGAACTGCCGTTGGTCGCCGCCGGTACCGCAACCTTGCTCATCGGCGGCCCTGGCGGCCGCGGGTTTAACGTGGAAGCAGGCTCCTGCCTCATCCTGCCCGTGGGTACAGGCCGATAAGCTTGTCGATGACACTTAAACATGAAGACCTCGATAAGCGAGGTAAGCTAAAGCCGGGTCCGTAAACGGATTAGGCCTTGTCGACGGCAGCCACAACCCCAGCAAGAGTAGCGAGGCGCGCCTGCCGCAAGCGATCCGTTTTCTCAAGCCGTGCCTTTTTCTCGGCCGCCATGATCTTGGCAGATGCTCTGTGCGTCAGCTCGGCTTTCTCAGTACGCGTGGTGCTGTATGGCATGGTTCGTCCCTCCGTTTGGGATGACTCAGCGCTAAAATGCGAACAGACCACCCTAGCAGTAGACCTACGTGGAATTCACTATAGGCTTCTTCGTATCCGTACCCTCGTAGCGCGACGAGTTGACCTCGCGGCCGACGCGATGAAACACGAGGTCGTCATCGATCTGCTGATCAAGCAGCAGCGCCTTGGCGTCCTTCCCCTGTATCTCGGTGTCGAGCCAGTCGCTGTAGCTGCTCTGGTCGAGGATGACTGGCATTCTGGTATGGATATGGGCGATATGACCGACGGCAGGCGCTGTAATGATGGTGCAACTGGTAACATCGAGCTTGTCGTTGTAGGCCCACAGGCCGGCGAACGAGAAGCCTCGGCCTTCAGGAAGCTGCAGCAACCATGGGTCTTTCTTGCGATCTGTTTCGCTGACCGTCCATTCGAAATACCCGTCAGCCGGGATGAGACAGCGCTTGTTTTTGAACGGCTCCCGAAACGCACCCGATGTATCGACTGTCTCGATCCGTGCATTGAACATCGCAGCTTTCGGCAGCTGTTTGGCAAAGAACGGCACAAGCCACCAGCGCCCGTAGTCGAGCTCCATTTTCCCTGCTTCGTTCAGGTGGGCGAAGTTCACGCTCTGGGTCGGTGCGATATTATAGCGTGGCGGCATGTTGGACGGGGGTGGCCCGTGATCATGGATGCTGTAGAGCGCGTGAATCTCGCCCCAGGTCATTTCGTTGGTAAAGCGACCACACATCAGATTTCTCCCGGAACAACCTTTATCGCATCTGGTTCAGATAAAGCGATGCAATGGAGGTAAAAGATGCCACTCTATTTTTTCAACTACCGCGTTAACGGTGTGCTGGAAAACGATCCGGAAGGCATGGATCTCCCGTCTGACGATGCAGCTCGGAAAGAGGCTGAAGAAGGCGCTCGGGAACTGCTCGCAAATAAGGTAAGACTGGGCGACGTCGTCGATGGCGATGAGTTCGAGGTCACCACAGATGACGGAACGGTAGTTTTCAAAGTGCCCTTACGATCTGTCTTGAAGCTAGAGCATACGGATTGAAACCGAAACGGTGGTAGATGCCATGACAAGTATTCGACCGACACTCAGATATAGGACGGAGTACAGTCGACTGTTTCCCGGCATGTGGTCCGTGGTCGACGTTTTCACAGGCAATCTGGGTGAGATCGGCGGCTACATCACGGACTGCATGAGCGGGGGAGAGGCCGAGAATATGGCCGACACAATGAACGCTCGTGACCTTGCAGCTCGTGGCGGTGTCCGGCCAAACTGAACCGTCAGGCAGAGGCAGCGATACAGCGATAGCCCGGCGTACCCTTCGGCGGGCTATCCCACCCATCCTCGCTACATTTAGGGCACGGCAGGCCAAAAAAGCGCCGCAGCCACAGGCGAATCAGCCTTGATGCGGGCGATTGGGATGGGTTTCACAGACGGATCCGGAGTTTTTACAAAACTTAGAGGATTGAGCAGGCAGGCGTGGGCGCATTCGCTATCCATAGGCGGGAGAGCAAGAAACGGTGCTCTGTCGTGAAGCGTGAAGCGGAACTAGGTAGCGGCCGTGATGCGCCGGCAGATAGGGCGAGCCTTGCGCGGAACAAGTCTGTGTTTCGGGAATTATTTGAGCATCAGGAGGGCCATGAAGAGCCCTCTCCGTCAGCTCCACACCCCGTCCCCCCGCCGTAGTGGAGAGCCCTCCTGATCACCTTTATTAGTACGGTATTAGACATTCGCAAAATGAATGCACGACACGAGAACAAAAGGTGGCTAAACACCTTTTCATGAGCTCATCGGAAGATCGCCGGATCAACAGAGAGATCCACAAAACCACATCGGGGTCCGACCCGTTTGCAGCCGCCATGCGCGCAACGCGCATGCCGATGATTATCACGGATCCACGGCAGCACGACAATCCGATCGTTTTTGTGAATGATGCCTTTGCGAAGCTCACAGGGTACAGCCGCGACGAGTGCATGGGGCGCAACTGCCGTTTCTTGCAGGGTCCAGGGACGAATACGGATGACGTTGCTAAGGTTCGGGATGCGATCGCGGCCCGAGAACCGATCGAGATAGACCTCCTGAACTACAAAAAGGACGGCGGCCTGTTCTGGAACCGGCTTCTTGTCTCACCGGTCTTCGACAATGGTGAGCTGACCTACTTCTTCGCCTCGCAGTTCGACGTGACCCGTGAGCGGACGATCAAGGCGATCGAGGACCAGGAAGAGCACGAAGCCGAGATGCAGCGGCGGATTGCCGACTTGACGGCCAGCGAAGACCGCCTCAACTTTACGCTGAAAGCCGGCGGGCTTGGAACGTGGACGCTCGACATCCCGACAGAACGGCTGGTTTGCTCGGCGCTTTGCAAGATTAATTTTGGCCGCAACCCGGCCGACAATTTTTCGTATGAAGATCTCAAGGCGGCTGTCCATCCGGACGACTTTGCGCGATGGCAGGAGGCTGTAGTGTCTGCCCTGCAGTCTGACGGTCAGCTACAGGTCGAATATCGTGCGATCCGCCCGGATGGCGAGATCGCTTGGATGGAAGTTCGCGCCGAGACCCGCTTTGATGCTGAAGGCCGACCGCTTTTGATGAGCGGTGTTTCGATCGACATCACCGAGCGCAAAGAGGCCGAAAGTTACCGTGCAATGATGGCTCAGGAAATGAGCCACCGCATGAAGAATATGCTTGCAACGGTCCAGGCCATCATTCAGCAGTCGATGAAGGGCGATCAACCAACCGCTGTCATGCGCCAGACGATCGGCGAGCGCCTGGAGGCGCTAGGCCGTTCGCACGACGTGCTCCGGGGCAACGACTTCGACACCGCGAGCGTGCGAGAGACTGTCGAGAAAGCGATCGAGCCGTTCAACACCACCAAACGTATCCATTATTTCGGACCGGACATACACGTTTCGCATCAGGGTGGCACGAGCCTTGCGCTGGCGCTACACGAGCTGGCGACGAACGCCGTCAAGTATGGGGCCTTGTCGAACGAGGCCGGTCGGGTGAGGATCGAGTGGTCCCAAACGAAAGACCAATTCGCATTCCTGTGGAGAGAGAGCGGTGGACCCGAGGTATCACCGCCGACACGGTCCGGATTTGGAACTCGGCTGATCAGGATGCTTGGGTCGAGCCTTAAGGGCGAAGCAAACATCGACTACCGGCCGGAAGGCGTGGTGTTCGAAGTCAACACATCGACGAGCGAGCTGCAGTCAGGAAACTAGGGCTACGCCGCTTGGCCAGTAGCGGTGAAGCCAGTGAGTTTTTCGACGAGCGCGGTCGGGTGGCAGGGCTTCTGACAGACCAAAGACTGTGGATAGTCCTGTTCAAGCTTGCTGGGGTTGGCGTGGCCGGAGTGGAACACGAACGGTATCCCTGATCTCGTGAGACGATCGGCAACAGGAAAGACCTCGCCGTCCGTCAGGCGCACATCGAGAATTGCGCAATCAACGGTGTTGGTTTCCAGGAACTCCAATGCTTCGTGCGTGCTGGCGAACGGTCCGGAAACCTGCCAGCCCTCATCCTCGAGAGTCATTTGGATATCGAGAGCGACGAACATTTCGTCTTCGACCAACAGAACAGTTTTATGCGTCATGTCTCACCCGGCTTGGCATTGTCAACACATGCGAGAGGACCGGCCCTTCGATATGGGTCTCGATCTTGGCACCCAGCTGCCGTGCAGAGGTCGAAAGCAGAACTGTCCCGAAACCCGCATCCCCGGCCGCCCTAACGTCCGAATCACCAATCTCGTTCCAAATTAAAATCATACTTTTGTCAGTTTTCTCCCACTCTACTGAGAGGCGGCCAGCTTCTGTTCCAAGCACGCCATGCTTAACGGCGTTGGTCGCCCACTCATGCAGAATGAGAGACAGGGGTGTGATGCAGCTGGCTGAGACGGGGAATGGTGCACTGGAGATATCGATCTTGGCGGCTCGTGTATGCGGGGCGACCATGGTCTCGACCAGCTCATGCATTTCCACAGGCTTGGACCGCCGCTGATTGGATGCAAGCGTGTGGGCATTTCCAAGTGCCAGGACACGGCCCTCGACGTCATCAACAAGCGCCTTTGTCGTTTCATGCTTGCGCGCTGCAATCCGCAAAATACCGCCTATCATGGCGAACAGGTTCTTCACCCGATGGTTCATCTCGCTCAGCATCAGTTCACGCGCTTCGGCGAGCTCATTCTCGGCCGTCACGTCGACGCTGACGCCGATGATGCGCGGCGGGTCGCTATCTTCGACAAAGCGGCCGAATGTCTTTATCCAGCTGAAGCGGCCATTGCCTTCCAGCCGCGTCGTAATCTCGAACGCTTCATGCCCCTCGGCCTCCGCGTCCGCTAAAGCAGATCGCATGCGGTCGCTATCCGCTTCAGACAGTTTCGCGAGAAAGCTGTCCAGAGACGGCCGTTCGTCATCTGTCTGCAGTAGTGCCATTGCAGCGCCGCCAAACGCGAACTTTTTGTCGCGCGGCACATATTCCCAGACGCCAATACCGGAAGCCTCGACCGCCAGGTCGTGACGATCCTGCTCGGCAGCCAGCTTGCTCTCCACGCTGATTGCGTGACTGATATCGGTCAGGACAATCGTGGCACCGTCGATCGTGCCATCGATCGTGCGGTAGGGTAAGATCCTGAGCGAGAATGTCCGATCGCTGTCGCGGTCCGACACTATGTCTTGATATTCAGCCCCATCCTCCATGACGCTCTCGACACGTGCTGTCAGGTCGAAGCTGACAAGGCGGCTAGTCACATCCGACAGTGGCCGGCCGCGATCTGAGGGCTGCAGCGGAAAGACTGTTGTCGCGGCCTTCGTATAGGATCGAAGCCGGCGTTCCCTGTCGAGAACAATCACTGCCAGGCTGGTGGACTCGAAAAAATTGCGAAGATCGGTATTGGCGACGGTAACCTCGTCGACCTTGGTCTTAAGTTCGTCGTTGACAGTGGTCAGCTCTTCGTTTGTCGACTGAAGCTCCTCGTTCATCGACATCATTTCTTCGTTGGAGCTTTTCAGCTCCTCATTCGCCGTCTCAAGCTCTTCGGTCGCCGATCGCAGGCGATGTTTGGCCGAGCGCAGTTCGCGCTCTAGACCCTCGACGTGGCCGTTATTGGGCTCGAGATCGATCAGATCGCCTGCATCAAGTTGGGTGAACTGCGCGACTTCTTGGAACACGACGAGGAACGAGTTTCCTTCGAGAGGATCGCAAATAATGTCGGTTTTGAGCGTGCCGAAATCGGTAACCACCTCAATGCCCCGTGCGACCACTCGCTTCTTGACTGACGCCACCTGCCGAACCAATGGCCCAAGCTGCTCACGGACACCTGGTCGAGCCAAACTGGCGGCGCTAGACTCGTTGATGCCGGTGACCGGGAATTCAAAAAAGCGACCCAGTCGTCCATAAGCTGCGACGATCTGGCCATCACTGTCGAGAACGACACTGGCAGGAACATATTTTTCCATCAGCCTTGCTGTCGCCAGTTGCTCGACGCTTTCGCTCGAAGCTGGCGCTGATGACGATACCGGCGGGCGCCGAATATCCTTCCCCTCGCCGGGAAGCGGAATAGGATATGTCGGAGAGCCAGGCAACCGTTCGAACAGCCGAGCCTTCTGGTCGATGACCGAGAATACGTTGTCAAACCGGCCAACACTCTCGGACGATCCCAGAAACAGGAAACCGCCCGGCCGGATGGCGTAATGCATGAGCGGCATGACCCGTTTCTGCAGTTTGTCGTCGAAATAGATCAACAAGTTGCGGCAGGAGATCAGATCGACCTTCGAAAATGGCGGATCTTTAATCAAGCTGTGACCTGAGAACCGGATCATATCGCGGATCTGGCCGACAAAATTAAACCGCTCCTTATGCGGTATGACGTAGTGTTCCTGTAAATCGTGCGGGATGTCGGCAAGCGATGCGATCGGGTAGGATCCCTCCCGCGCAATCTTCAGCATGCTTTCGTCGATATCGGTAGCAAATATCTGTACGTTGCAAGGCAGGTTGAGCGTGCGGGCTGCTTCGGCAAACAGGATGGCGATCGTATAGGCTTCCTCGCCGCTTGAGCAGCCAGGGATCCAGACACGGACACCATCCTCGGAGTGCGCGCCTTCGCGCAAAAGCGGCTCGATGGCCTGTTCCGCAAGCACGTCAAACGATGGCTTATCACGGAAAAAGCGGGTGACGTTGATCAGCAGGTCACGAAACAGCGCTTCGCACTCGTTATGATCGTTCTGGACGCGCTCCAGATAGTCGGCGCCCCTGTTGATGCCCAGGACATGCATGCGGCGCTCGACCCGACGAACGAACGTCGTGCGTTTGTAGCCAGCGAAGTCATGGCCAACGACGCTCTGCAATGATGTGCAGAGATCGTCGACATGGTCGGCGACTTTCGAGGCTTCCTTTTTGTCAGCGCCCTGGCTCTTGCGGAAAAAGAATCCGCCGATGCAGCTTAGAATTTGCTCGGGTGGCTGGACGAAATCCACCAGCCCTGTCCCGGTCGCGGCGACCGGCATTCCATCATACTTTGCAGTCGACGGCTCCTGCACGACACAAAGGCCGCCGTTCTCCTTGACCGCGCGAAGGCCCGTCGATCCGTCGGCACCCGTTCCTGACAGAATCACACAAGCGGAATTTGCGTTCTGGTCGTTCGCAAGTGAGATGAAAAAGTCGTCGATCGGCCGCCGCAGGCCGCGCGGCTCTTCGAAATCCTGCAGCGCAAGCCTTCCGCGCTCGATGCTGAGGCTCTTGCCGGGTGGAATAATGAAGACGGTATCGGCCTCGATCGCTTCGCCACCCTCGCATTGCCTGACAGATAGCTGTGTATGCCGGTCCAGCAGCTCGGCAAGCATGCTCTGATGGTGAGGATCAAGATGCTGGACGACCACGAATGCAAGGCCTGTCGGAACCTCGGCTGCAGCAACCATCTCGCGAAGGGCTTCAAGACCACCAGCTGACGAGCCTATGCCCACAACGGGAACAGACTGCTCGGGTTCAAGATTATCGGTCAACACTATTCCTCGGCCTATCCAGTAAAGCCACGTTTCTGGCCTCTACAGCGAAGCCTTTCTGTCTAATACGGCGAATTGGTTTCCAATTCGGCCAATGTCAGTTTGGCCTGTGCGATCGTGGTCGTCGAGTTCGCGATCGTCGCAAGCGTCCCCTCAACCATCACGTTGTGGCCATCCAGAAGCGGTTTCAGTCGCGCAAGTGTATCGCCGAGAGCATCATCGTATGCCTGCAGGAGATCTGGATGGGTTCGGCTCACATCGAATTGCGAGGCAATGATGTATCGAACCTTACCGTTCGCGGCTTTCAACTTCGACATAAACAGCAGGTTGACGAAGGGGCGCCCATCCTTGCGAAAATTGACGATCGGCGCACGGACGTTCGCATCATCTCCATGGATAAAGGCATGCAGCTTACGCCTCGCGTCGTCATTCGATGCGTGCTCTCCGTCCGACCTTTGTTGAAGAAATCTGCAATTTCGGCCAATGACATCAGAGCTGTTGTATCCGGTCAGGGCGTAGAACTGATCGTTAGCTAAAACCAACGGGTTATCATGTTCTGTGCTGGCCAAGGCCAGGGCGATGGAAGAATTTGCGAAGAATTCCGTGAGCGCCGGCTCGATTTCGATTTCTGGCATGCGATTTCCGATGAAACGTTATGTTGCCGCACCATATGCGGCTTTTGAGCAGTATTTAAAGGCCGGCACGATCTTTTGATTAACTACTTGCACCTTCCAGCCGGCGCTACGGACCACGGATTGAACTTTTTGGCTTATCGCGTGGTTTGCAATCTCACCCGTAACGACTTCTATATGATTGCAGGCTAATATACTCACATGGACAACTCTGCTTCGAAACAGCCCGTTAGTGGCAAATCGCTTATCCGATTGTTGGAGCACGCTTTTGCGCATGCCCCCATCGGCATTGCGATCGTCAACAGCGACGGCATAGTCGAGCGAGCCAATCGGAAGTTTGCCGAGATGTTTGGCCTTCCCGAGGATCAGGTGCGCGGTGTCTCCGTGCGCGACCTGACACATCCCGATGACCTCCAGCGTGATCTTAACCTACGAGACGAAATTCTGAGCGGGGCGCGGGAAAGCTACACCGTCGAGAAACGGTATGTCCGGGGTGATGGTACAATGCTCCATGCACGCACGACGGTCATCGCTATGCTGGAAGGCGAGGGCCGCGGATACCAGTATGTTTCGCAGATAGAAGATATCTCGAACGAGAAGGAAGCCGATCGCCAGCTCAAAGAACGCGCGGCGCAGCTCGAACTTGCCATGCAGGCGGTCAACGGCGGCTTCTGGCACATGGACGTCAGAGCCTCCAACTTCCAGACATCTGAGCGATTGGCCGAGTTTATCGCCGGAGAGGGCGCCATGCCGCTTAATCTCGAGGCCTACCTTAAACGTGTTCATGTCGGCGATGAGGATCAGGCCGACCTTTCAGCTTTGCTTTGTGGCGACATCGATAAATCTGTCGCACAGTACCGCCTCGACACATTCGACGGTGAACGCTGGATCCGGTGTGACCGAAGGTTGCTGCGCGACGACCAAGGCAAGCCAATGCGCATCGTAGGCGTTGCCATGGATTTTACCGAGGAACACAGACGGCTGGACGAACTCGAGCGCTCATCACAGACGGACACCTTGACCGGCCTCCTAAACCGTAGAGGTCTTCAGGCTCGCTACCCGAACATGTCCTCGTACTCAGGTTATGCTCTTTTCACGATTGATCTCGATGGCTTCAAGCAGATCAACGATACACTGGGCCATGCTACCGGCGATGCTGTCCTCGTGGAAACTGCCGCAAGATTGCTGGCCACAGTGCGCGAGACCGATCTCGTGTGTCGCACGGGCGGCGACGAATTCGTTGTCATCATTGCCGCCAATCACAATCAGGCACAGGATGTTGCCGGCCGCATTATTGAGTGTCTGGGAGCTCCGATCGATTCAATCCCGCAGAGCGTCTCAGTTAGCGCATCGGTCGGCGGCATATGGAGTGCTGCGAAGTGGAGCGACTTTGGCGACGCACAATGCCGAGCAGATACTAATCTTTACGAGGCCAAAGCAGCCGGGAAAAATCGGTGGGTTTTGGGCGACTGATGCATGGCGCACCTATTTGCCACGAGCAAGGTAGTCGCGCTCCTGCCTGGTGTTTTTTGCCATGGGTACAGTTTCCGTGACATAAACTCGAGACGCTGCGACTGGCTTTGGCTGAATGGCGACAAATGCCGCCACAAGCCCGGCAATCATCAGAAGAATGATGAAACCTAGCCCGCCACCTGACCTTTGGGTTTCCTTGAAACAATAATCGTTGCGCATGCGTACCCCATGTAAAAGCGAGGCGCATTTACCGCTCTGGCGAGTTTCGACAAGGCTGCAGCAATTACAAGGTTAACGGGCTTTGCGTTTTAGAGGCTCTGGCTTTTGGCCGTCAGGCAGCAGCTCGACCAGACGCGTATGTACGACCTCGGAGCTGAACGGCTTGCCGATAAAAACCGCACCCTCGGGCAAGTCATCCTGTCCTGGCTTTGCCTGGCCCGATGCAACGAGGATCTTGATGTGCGGCCAGCGCTCTGCACATTCGCGCGCAAGCGCAAAGCCGTCACGAACACCTGGCATTTGCACGTCAGTGAACAGGAGTTGGATATCTTCCGCGGATGTCTCGAGCACCACTATGGCACTATCGACGTCATAAGCCTCGAGTGGCCGGAAACCCGCCTCCTCAATGATGCCGGCAGCATCCATACGGATCAGTGCATCGTCATCGACGACAAGTGCGTGTGGCGTAGTGTCGTCGGTCATGCTGATATCCTTGATTTACATCATGCAAACAGATGGAGATTACGGGGAGGCAGGGCAGAGTTGTCACCACCAGCACAGCGTACAGCGGCGTATGAAACGAGCTCGGCAAGTTCGGCGTCGAGGACGGGCTTTGAGATAACGCCCAAAGCGCCCGAGACGCCGGAAGCAACTTCTTCCGGATTGCCTGTCATAAAGATCACGGTCTTGCCTGCAGCCGCCAGTTCCGCTCCGTTATCTGGCCCGGTCTTGCCGTCTCGCAGGTTGACATCGACGAGAGCAATATCGGCCTCATCAAACAGATCGATTGCGTCTTGCCGGCACGCAGCCATGCCGCAAACATCGAAGCCGGCCGCAATCACGGCGTCCTCGATCATCATTGCGATGAGGTACTGATCTTCAACGATAAGTATTTTTTGACAGGGCTTCAGGTTTTCCATGTCGCTAGAAGCCGCGAACCGTTCGAACGTTCCCTAGTACCGAGTTACTATCTTGTCGGCGTTTCGGTATTTTGTGGCGCAGACGGCCCAACAACCGTGGTTTCCGGTCGACTGGAGAGATACAGCGCCCCTAACGCCAGCACGGCCGCGATGATCAGAATTGCGACCATCAATGATTTGACGCGAGAATTTGCAACTACCTGCATCGTGCGAGCTCCTTCTCATAGATAAACAGGTGAACCCTACCTACAGTTCCTGAAAGCTATCGGCTGCCAACATAAGCTTCGGCTCATGCGCAATAATTTTCTGGAACGTTTCATCACAAAGCTCTGCCGCCTGGTCGGCGTTCATAATACCGTACGGGAGGTTGGTTCCGTCAGCTTGAGGCACGGAAACTTCCACAAGTGTCTTCTGCGTCATCGTCTGTTCCTAAATTTTGAATCGAAAAGGGCCGAGGCGATACCCGACCCTTTCTGCCAACCTCTGCCTGTCATCCACGACCAGGCTAAAGCGAAGCGGTTTGCGCCGTTAGCGAACGACGCGGCCTTCAGCCATCGGCTCGCCGATAGAGAGTGCCTTGGAGAACGGTACGAGCTGGTAAAGAGCTGACAGGCCAACCAGAACGTAGACGACCTTCGAGAGCATGGCCTGCTGGCCACCGAACAGAGCGGCAACGAGGTCGAAGTTAGCAATGCCAACGAGCAGCCAGTTGATGCCGCCGACAATGATCAGAAGCAGGGTAACGAGGTTGAGTGCGCGCATTTTTCTAAATCCTTTGATATCGCCCGGTCCACAATGGCTTGATCATTGTTAAGTTCCGGGGATTTAGCGGCGCTCTCGTTTTCGTTACATTACCTGTGCTTGAGCCAAACGAAGCGCGCGCAGACGCTCGTTCTTATCAGCACGTTCAGCGGCTTCTCTCGCGAGAATGTTCTTGGCGGTCAGCGTCGTTAGCGCAAGCTTGTCCTCAGCCGAGACGCGCTCAGGCTTGAAGAAGGTTTCAGCGGATATGGTCATGGTGCCCTCACGGAAATTCGCGTCATGAATGGGCGAGATAGGCAATTGTTCCCTGTAGACTTAGATTAAAATTGAGCGCATCAACCAGTGATCGCTACATCGCTGGAGATCAGACGTGCAAGACGAAGCCAATGAGCCTTTCACGTTCGACCTCGGTCAAGCGGCCGCCTTGCTCGAAATGATGTCTAGCCCCGCGCGGATCGGCGTTCTACAGCGCGTCACCACGAGAGAATGGGATGTTGCTGCGCTTGCCGCCGATCTAGCGATGGGGCAGTCAGCCTTGTCACAGCATCTGACCAAACTACGTGATGCGAAAATGGTCAAAACACGACGAGCGGCGCAGCAAATCTTCTATTCCTCGGACTCGCCAGCCGTTATCGCAATGTTGCAGACGCTCGAGAGCCTTGGGCCAATGCCGGTAGGTCGGCTCACCGAGGCGCAAGAAGCGGCTCGTCAGAAGCGTATAGGCCGACGGAGAATATCGCCCTACCTGGCATGACATACCGTCATGTTTTCGGAACGAATGGTAGCACCGCGTGTTTGATCATCAAGCGGATCGTTAAACGGCCGACTGATGGACCTACCTGGCATTGACCGGATGGCGATTTGGGAGAACCGTGCGTCACCGCTCGATATCAGGAGATCCAACCATGGGTTCCACCTCTGACAAAATTTCCGGCAAGGCCAACGAACTGACTGGCAAAGCCAAGCAGGCCGTAGGCGACGCAACCGACAATCGCAGCATGCAGGCGAAGGGCGCAGCCCAGGAAGCCAAGGGCGATGCCCAGCAGGCGAAGGGCGAAGCCAAAGACGCCGTAAAAAAGGTTGTCGATAAAACCTAAGTAATCCCCGTGCGCGAGCACACAACTGGCCCGCCTTTGGCGGGCCTTCTTTTTGGTAGGTATACTGATGATTGAGTTGTCGAAATATCTTTTCCTGAATTATATTCCATAACGGTTTCACCGGCCGAGGTTCATCTTCGGCCTCAAGCGCTAAAGAAAAGGGCGGCTTTGCGGCCGCCCTCCTCATCACATCGCCCGATGCTCGGGGGCGAAATGCCCGCACCAGTCGTTGGTGGCAACCACCGGCCACAAGCCGCGCTCATTGGCGTCAGGCTGCGTGACTGGAGGATTAAATCGACAGAGACCGCCGTCATCGGTGTGCTGGCGCTCGGTGCCATGGTCTTCAAAAAATGCGCACTCGTTGCAGGCTGCTTTATCGTGCTCCATTGCGTTCTCTCCTACGCTAAAAACATTTGGCGAGTGTAGAACGATCAACGAGCCAAAAAGATCTCACCGGGAAAAACATAAGTATTTATCCCATTCTGAACCTTTTGATCCAAGTGCCGTTATGCGCTGCAGTTCCACGTTGAACCGCGCCGTTTCATCGTCCGCTTGCCCTTTACAGGCTTGCGGCACTGGGGAGCGTAAATCTTGACATGACGGGGTCTGAACTCACTGAAAGAAAATCGGAACTCTGTCCAAATCAGGGCTTTGACAGGGCGACAATGTGTCATCACCTACTAACTGACGAGGCTTATCATGGGACGCGGTATTCTTCTCTGGCTTCTTGGCATTCCGTTGCCGATCATCATCCTGCTCGTTCTCTTCGTGCGTTGAGGTAAAAGCCATGGCCTTTACCTCACCTGGATCAGCTGCGCTGACATCGGTCGAATCCTCGAAGTCGGGCATCTCTTGGGGTCCGATCATCGGCGGCGCTGTCGCTGCCACCGGCGTCAGTCTCATCCTCATCACGTTCGGTTCCGGGCTCGGCCTCACCATGGTTTCTCCATGGTCGGGTGAAAGCAGTTCGGCGGCCACAGTCGGCATCACCGCCGCCATCTGGCTAGTCGTCGTACAGTGGCTGTCGGCCGCGCTTGGCGGTTACCTAACCGGCAGGCTACGCACCAAGTGGGCTTCCGTCCACACGGACGAAGTGTTTTTCCGCGATACTGCACATGGCCTAGTTTCCTGGGCCGTCGCCACGCTTTTCGTGGCCGGTTTCCTCGCTTCCTCGCTGTCCTCCCTCGCTGGTGCAGGGGCGCAGGCTGTTGGCAGCGCCGCAACTACGGCAACGGTTGCTGCCGCCTCGACATCGGACGGTCCCGACAACGGTTCCGCCTCCGCGGCCACCGCCTATTTCACCGATGCGCTCTTGCGTCCGGAACAGGTTTCGGCACGTGCGCAGGGGGATGATACAGCCGCGACTGCGGAAGTTTCTCGCATCCTCGTCAACGGCGTTGTTGCTGGTGGCGTGCCGGAAGACGACAAGGCCTATCTCGCCGCCATCGTTTCCGCCCGCACCGGTTTGGAGCCGGAACACGCCCGTGGTCGTGTCGATGCCGTGCTTCAACGCATCGAAGCTGCGAAGGTCGCCACGCAGGAAGCTGCTGACAAAGCTCGCAAGGCTGCAGCAACAACGGCGCTTGTTGGCGCAATCTCGCTTCTCGTCGGCGCTTTCATATCCTGCGCCGCTGCTGCCTTTGGTGGGCGTCAACGGGACGAAGAAGAAGACTTGATCGCAACCCGGATCTGAACGGATCAACAAAAATCCAAGGCCTCGCAGCGATGCGGGGCTTTTCACTTTGTCGACACCATAAGCGTGTCAGCTCACGATTACACTAACCTAGTTCCATAACAGAGCTTATCGGCATGATATATGTAGCGGCTATTTAGTAATGCGACAGTTGGGCCAGTTAGAGATGCGACAGTCTCGCCTCTCGACGCACTGGTCAAAGCCAACGTTGGGAGCAAGGATGACGATCTTCAGCCTGGTCGAGACCATGAGCGGTCGGAGTCGTCATGTCCTGTTTGATCACCATGTCGCAGAAAGAATTGCATCGCCTCGAGCTTATCCAGAAGATCCGTGACGAACGCCTGAGCGTTGTCCAGGCTGCCGAACGGCTCGACCTCAGTCGAAGTCAGGTCCATCGGCTGCTGCAAGCCTATGACCGGGATGGTCCGGCCGGGCTCGTTTCCAGGAAGCGATCTCGTCCGAGCAACCGGCGCCACAGCGAGGAGTTTCGCAATGCGGCGCTGGATCTGATCCGCGAACGCTATCTAGATTTCGGTCCGACGCTGGCGCGTGAGAAGTTGATAGAGCTGCACCGGATTTCTGTCGCCAAGGAGACGCTGCGGCAATGGATGACCGAGGCTGGCATCTGGATCTCGCGTCGGGAACGCAAGAAGCGGGTTTTCCAGCCACGCGGCCGACGTGATTGCTTTGGCGAACTGGTGCAGATCGATGGCTCGCATCACTGGTGGTTGTCTAATCGCTTTCCATCCGTCAAGCGGATTTGAGCATTCAGCGACCTTGCCGGCTTGCGGGACAGGCAACCCGGCTGAACTGATTGGATGGAATCTACCCTCACCGGCCGGGTCTTTCTGAGCTATCCAGTGCTGGGAGCAGGGTTGTCTCCGCGGTCGACAAATGTCGCCGCACTATGGTTTTCGCAGGTGGATCTTCCTAATGTTCGAGGCGCAGTCTCAACGAGCTGCAGCCACCAGAAGCGGAATGATCCAACCCACGTCCGCAGCAGGGACGCTCAGCACCAAAGTTAGATGGCGCGCTGAGGGATGAAGGCGTCGCCTATATGGTCGCGCCAGCCGATGCGTTGAACACTTCTCCAGTCCTGAGCATGCTGTGCATGATAACCGCGAGTTTCCGGGCGACGGCCACAGCGGCCCGCTTGAAGCCAAGTCGCTCGCGCAGCTTAAGTCCCCAACTCTTGAGTCTGCTCTCGGTCCTGGCACTGGTTCGCGTCAAAAGCACCGTCGCCGCTTCATAAAGCAGCCCCCGTAAACGATTGTCACCCCTCCGCGAGATATGGCCGTCATAGTCGACCTCGCCTGACTGATAACGCCGCGTTGTCAGCCCAAGCCAAGCGCCAACCGAGCGCGACGTTCGAAAGTTTTCTGGATTTTCAATTGCCGTAACGTAGGACACCGCTGTGACCGCGCCGACTCCCGGAATTGTCATCAAGAGCTTCGCGGCTTGGCTCGCACGTGCCGCTATCAGCAACTGGCGACTAAGATCGGCTGCGCGCTTGCGGATATCGTGCCACGCCTCCAAAAGAGGCAAGATAATCTTCGCAAGCTCGCTGTTCCCATCCAAAAGCTTCCGCACATCGCCATCAAACACTCGACCCTTCGCTTTCGGGATGATCAGACCGAAGGTCTTCATAAGGCCGCGGATTTGATTGCCAAGTTGCGTTGAGATGTACAAGAGCTGTTCCCGGGCAGCCACCAATGTGCGGGTCCTCATAGCGTCAAACGACTTGACGCGAACCGCTTTGTAAAAGCCTGCTTCGGCGAGTTGCGCTAAACCATCCGCATCGTTGGCATCGGTCTTGTTGAGCGTTTCGTTCAATACCTTCTGCGCGTGCCGCGCTTCAATGCAGATCGCCGGCAACCCCTCGCCCGTCAGCGCGTGATAGAACCACGTTGACAGCGGTCCCGTTTCGAATACGACGCGCTGCGCGCGAGGAGCTTTTTTGCGGATTATCTGCACGAGAAGTTTGGGATCTGAAGGACATTTCCCCCGCCAGATCCGTTTCCCATCTTCCCGGATCGAAATTGCGGTGTCTTTCAATGAAACATCAAGGCCAATATATTGGTTCACGGTTGCCTCCATCCGATGTTTGAGCCCGGTTCCAATCGAGAGCCCGTTTTTCCATCCTATCGGGGGCAACCACCCTCACAAGCCAAACGCCAGAGACGGTCGCGCCGCGATTACTCCATGTTCGAGAACCGTGGCCCCAAATGCGCCCTGCTCGTCTATATCGATGACGCGACTGGCAAGCTGCTGCATCTACGCTTTGCTGGTTCGGAGAATACATTCGACTATCTGCATGCGACGAAAGCCTATCTGCAGCAATGGGGCAAGCCGCTGGCTTTTTACAGCGACAAGCACGGCGTTTTCCGCTCGCTGCATGCGTCGAAGAAAGACCGAACGAGCGGCCTAACGCAGTTCGGCCGGGCGCTTTATGAGCTGAACATTGACATCATCTGCGCCAACACCCCGCAGGCCAAGGGCCGGGTGGAACGTGCCAACCAGACATTGCAGGATCGGTTGGTCAAGGAGATGCGGCTTCGCGGTATTGACACTATCGAGGAAGCCAACGCCTATGCACCTGAGTTCATTTTAGATTTCAACGCGCGTTTCGGCAAGGAACCGCGCAATCCGAAGGACATGCACAGGCCGTTGGCCGATCACGAGAACCTCGATGGCGCCATGTGTCGCAAGGAAGTTCGCACGCTGTCGCAGGCTTTGACGCTGCGATACGACAAGGTGCTGTTCATCCTCGATCCGACCGAGATTTCCACGCCTTTGGCAGGTAAGAAGGTGATTGTCTGCGACTATCCGGACGGACGGCTCGAGATCATGCACGAGAGCTATGCCCTGCCCTATAGAACCTTCGATATGTTACGCTCGGTGCATCGTGCCGAGGTCGTCGACAACAAGCGGCTGGACGACATGTTGTCGATCGTCGCCGAGATGCAGACCGGCAGAGAACAGCAGCGCAGCAAGGGCGGACCACGGCGCACCGGGCAGAAAGATCATATGTTCGGTATTCGCGACGGCAGCACGGCGAACGGGTATCAGAAGCGTGGCCGCAAGCCGGGTCAGCGGACGGATTTCATGAACGATCCAGCGGTGATTGCGAAGCGCGAGAAAGCATTATCGAAGCAGCCGGCGGCGGAATAAGACGTTTCAATGCACCCCGATGTCGCTTTGTGTATCCGATTCCAGCTGCAGGCAGGCGGACCAAAGTGGCGTCTTGTGGAAGGATCCATCCTGGAAAAGCGTGAGCCCTTCTCGTGCCTCGTAGAGCAGGCCGAGCCAGCACAGGCGCCTCAGCACGCCATATTGGACATCGGATTTCAGCTCCCAGGCCTCCAGTGTCATTTCGGTGTCTGACAGGGGCGCGAAGTCTGGATTGAGGATTTTTACAACATCCAATGGCGTGCAACCTTCTCTGGCCTTTATATTGAGAAGGTTGAGGAACATGCGCCACCAGCGCAATCGAGCCTGAACGTCCTCTTGCCGATCGGTCACGTGGACATACGAATAGAGATAGTCCGTGGCAACCAGATCGAAGAAGGCTTGCGGGTTCAGCAGAAACTCGCGACCTCGTTTGGTTGGCAGCAGAACATTCTTTTTCCGGCGAAGCAGTTTTAGATGGCGGGTCATGTCGCGCACGACCCAGAGCGGCGGCATGTCGCTCTCATTGAGCACTTTGTGCATGCTGTAGAGGTCTTCGGCGGTGAACTCTGGCCAGAGGAAGTTTACCGCGGCCCAATGCACGAATTTGCGGTTCATGGCGCCGGTCGCAGTCAATCCTATACCACGCTCGCCGTCGGCATAGGCAACGGCTAGAAGCATGCCGCGAACAAGTGGTGACAGCGCGGCGATGTCGACGTTGGCCTGCAATTTGATTTCCGGAAGCATCGTGCGGCTTTGATCCCTACCTGCCCTATGCAGGCATGAGCGAGTATCAACGGGTGACGGAACAATTGCTACTGAGAAAGCTAAAGCCGAAGGGGAGCTTCATCACCCGCCCC